>DATKTO010000018.1:0-188279 GCA_035531075.1 Gallionellaceae bacterium | reverse complement strand
CCTTTGCGAGATCGATACCAACTGTCGTAATATTCATTTGGGCTTCTCCTTCGTATTTAGATTGACCGGAATTCAATCTTGGCACATCAGATGCCGTGCGGCATAGCCGCTATGCGAATGTGGGAAGTCCATTTATATTCGCTCAAGCGGGACTGTAAACTTCCCCTAAATTAGTTGACACCTCTTCCTAACAAAACGGAGGTGTTAAATGGTCAAAAATCACGTCTACCCAAAGTACATCGTTACAGATGGGCGTGAGGTGAAGTTCGGGGTCAGCGGGTTTTCCGCGCAATCCCCCGTGTCTGCGACCCCTCGGCGAGCATCTCGGCGAGCTGCTTGCAGCGGACCGGCTCTCGTTCCTCCCCGCGCACAGTGTAGCTGAGACGGTCCCCTTCCACGCCGAGGAAGGTGACCCCCAGCTGCCGCAGCATCTCCAGGATGCGCTGCATGTCAGGCTCGTCTGTGAGCCCGGCAGGGCTGGCCTGGGTCTGTGCCACCAGTCTGATGCTCTCTAGCACTGCCTTCGTATCCCAGCGCCCGGTCTGTACCGCCAGGCCCACTACCGCACGCCACAGGGCAGGGCGATGCGCGTGCCTGAGTGCGGCCTCTGGCGCATGCCCGGCGGATGCGCTCAGCAGGGCGTGCGCGTGGGCAGCGGCTGCCGCAGGTGTTTCGAACAGGCGCATCGCCGCAAAGGCGCTGCGCGCACCCTCGGCGTCACCGCGCTCGATTTCGGTGAGCACCTGCAATGCCAGGGACTGTGCCGGGGTCAGGTGCTCAAGGAGTTGCAGCAGCGCCGGGTCAGCGATGGCATAGAGACGCTCGAAGATGTCATCGCAGTGAGGCGGAATGTGCCAAAGGGCCTTGGCGAGGCGGGTGGTCGGCTCGGGCCCGCGCAGCTTTGGCCAGCCCGCGGCACAGAGCGCGTTCAGGGAGGTCTGCAGCGCCTGCATGCGCGGCAGCGGCAGCCTGCCCAGCACTCTGCGGGCCTCGGCATCGATAATCAGGAGCTTGGTCATCAGTCGACCCTCGCCTGCACATGCAGGTGTTGCTTAAATATTTATGGAGCGGTATGTAGTCCCATCCCTGCGGGAAGCCTTTGCGCCTTGCCTCGCCGCACAGCAGCCATGCGCCGCCGAAGCTAAAATTTATTCAGTGCTTCCTTCAACCAAAAATGATCCACTCGCGCGTAGGTCGGACTTCAGTCCGACGGCCCGGGTTCTTGTACCCCTTGCACTTAAGCCAGACCTGCAATTCATTGGTTTGGTGCATAGCCCGAGAGTTGTCGGACTGAAGTCCGACCTACGGAATTGTGGGCCGCATCTTCATGGAAATCATCATATATCGATTGCGTTTACGCGGTGATCTATTTTATTGTTGTCCTGTGTCTTCTCTTTTTGCCGAGGCCAGATGGTGGGCTTGGCGTGTGGTCTCTGGCAGGCGGTAGCGGGTCACGCAGGCCAGCGTGAGTTCGATGGCGGTGTTGAGGCTCACGCGGTGGCCGATGGAGACAAAGACAGGCTTCACGCCGACACGGGTTCGCACCACCGCACCGATGGTCTCTGCGCCGTCGAGCAGCGGTGTCCATGCCCCTTTCACGTTCGGCGGCTCGGCATGTCGCCCGCTGAGCCGGGTCTTCGCTGCACCGATGGTGGGCACGTCCAGCAGCACGCCAAGATGAATGGCGATGCCGAAGCGGCGCGGGTGAGCGATGCCCTGGCCGTCGCAGAGAATCAGGTCGGGGGGCGTGTGCAAATTGGCCAGGGCCGCCAGGATGGCCGGCAGCTCCCTGAAGGCAAGCAGCCTAGGCACGTAAGGGAATTTGACAGGGCGGCGCGCCACTGAGGTCGCCACCAGTTCCAGGCTGGGGAAGGCGAGCACTGCGACAGCGGCGCGCGCCACGCGGCCACCCTCTTCATAACCCGCATCCACCCCTGCCATGTAGCGGATGAGCGGCAGGCGGTCGGCGCGCTCCACCCGCTGCCGCAATGCATTCTGCAACGCCACCGCCTCGGCGGGCGTCAGCTGCCAGGGATGGTCGATCACGGGTCGCATCAAACGCATCCCCGCGGATATGCTCGCGCCGCTGCGGTGACGCCGGCCGCAGCAAGTTGCTGCAGCTTGTGGCTTGAACGCGATGCTTGCAGGCTATGCCCAATCACTGCCACAGGCAGCCGCGCGCAGCGAGGTAGATATCCGGTGTCAGCCATGCACGACCTCGATGCGCTGGATTCCCTGATACGGCTCCACCCTGAAGCGCACCGGCAGGAATTGCTCGATGAGCCAGATGACGGTCCGCGCGTGCTGGCTCACCTCGCGCACCGTGAAGCGGGACGGCCCGCGCGCCTGCGCCGCGTAAATGAGCAACTGGTCGGCGGCGTGCACGTCTACCGCCGCACCGGCTTCAAGCTCGGCGCGCAAGACCTGACCCGCCTCCTGCCCCAGCCGCTCGGCCGGCACGCCGCGCTGCGCCACCGTCGCCGCTCCCAGCAGGCTATGCTCGGTCTCGGCTACCAGCACCATCGCCCCGCCTGTGCCGAAAGCCTCGTCCTCGCTCAGCACCCTTGTCTCGATGTGCACCTGGCCGAGATCGGCGAGATGCGCGCGGGCCGCCGTTGCCATGCGTTCGGGGATGTGCAGCGGCAGGTGGGCGGCATGGGCTATACCGCGGATGATGCGCAGCGTGCCGGGATGCTCCGCCACCAGCGGGAGCAGATGTTTGCGCGGGCTGACTATCAGGCTGAGCATGCCATTGCCTTTTGGGTAATAACCATGCCGCACTGACTCGATACTCGCGCTGACCCCCATGCGCTCAAGCCAGGGCAGGAACACCAGGCGCAGGTAGTCCACAGGCGGCGCCATCTTCACGTCCGTGCCGCCATTGATGCTGAGCCGAACAGTGCCGTCGGCGTGCAGGGCCACGGGCAGCAGCGCCTGCAGCACCAGCGCGACGCTGCCGGCGGTGCCGACATTGAAGTGATAGGCGCCGCCGCTGATGCGTCCCGGCCGGAAGCGGATCTCGCTTGCTCCCAGCTCCGCGCCTTCCAACTCACCGCCGCTGAGCGTGGCCACCGCCCTGAGCGCCGTGAGGTGCTGTGCCATGAGTCCGGGCTTGGCGCGCTTCGCGCGTATGTGCTGGAGGTGGAGCGCCTGGCCGGTGATTGCGGCCAAGGCCATGGCGTAGCGGCTCAACTGGCCGCCGCCCTCGCCATAGCTGCCGTCGATCGTAAGCCAGGTCATGCCGACATCTCCTTGTATTCCAGTGCACAAGTGTTTGGGGCGCGCCTCACACCGCCATGCAGCCCCGGCGTGGAACGCTATCAGTTCATGTCACAGTGCATCTCGTTTGCCTTGCTCGATTCAGAAGCATCCGCGGCAATCGCAGGCGGCGTGAAACCGGAAATTGATTGCAGGGCCAGCTGATGCGCCAGACTTTGTGGAAGGATACTCGTTTGTGAAGGCTTGAGGGACAAGCCGCAATGGCGCCGCGCATGATGATTGAAACAGGCTTTGAAAAACCGGCAACGCAGCCATGCTTTGGCTGATTTCAACAGCGATCGGATCTTGCGGGAAGCGTTGCAGAGGGCAGCTTTGCTTTTACTAAATATGCAATATAATCATGTGCATACATTGTTTAACGGCGGGTGCTCGGATCAGCCATGCTTTGCTTCTGGCTGCTGTCACCCGTTACAACGTGCACAAGGTCATTGGCGCAGCGTATGCCGCTCATCACCGCGCCCTCCAGCGTGGCGGGATAGTCGCCAGCGGTGAAGTCTCCGGCCAGCAGCAAGTTGGCAACGGGTGTGGTGTGAGCGGGGCGGGTGAGATTGACCTCGCAGGAGAAGGTGGCGCGTTTCTCGGCGATGACTTTGTGCCATAGCGGTGTTTCTGTCATGCCCAGCTGCTCGCGCAATTCTTGCACGACTTGTTGCGCAAGTTGCTCCTGTGATAGATCCTGATGTATTCCTTCCGCGCTGATGACCACTGCGATCAGCCCGTGCTGGTCCGCAATCTGCCCGCGGTCGAACAGCCACTGGCTGATGCAGCGATCCAGGCCCAGCATGGGATGGGGTAGTTGCACATGGGTGGGGTATTGCAGGTACACGGTGTAGATGGGCTGATAGGGGATGGCCTCTATCTGTGATGCTATTTTATTCAATATGGTAATTTTATTGAATAATCTTGTGGTGCTGCTGGGCGAGGCGGCACAGATTACGTGGTCAAAGCGTTGTACGCCCTCTGCAGTGGTCAATTCGAATTCATCGCCGTCGACTTTTATCGCTTCAACGCCGCATGAAACCAGCACTTTTCCGCCACGGCTTTCGACAAATTTTGCAGCACGCTCAGGCAGCAGTGCAGAAAAATCCATGCGCGGTAACAGCATATCGCTGTCTGCACGCGAGCCGTCGAGGCTGTCGCGCAGCACGTTGAGCAGAACCTGTGCCGACGCCTTGTGCACTGGGGTGTTCAGCGCAGAGATGCAGATCGGTTCCCACAGCAGGCGCACCGTTGCATCATCCTGCCCATGAGACTGCAGCAATTCGAGTGCGCTGATGTCGTGGGGCAACTTGAATTTGCCGCGGCGCATCGCCAGCATAAAGCGCGCAGCGCGCCACCGGGCTGCATAGGACAAGCCTTTGGCGTTGATAAAACCAAGCAGCAGATGCAGCGGGGCGGGCAGGCGCGCTGCCTTGAGCTCGAAGCGCTTGTGCAGCGTGAGCTGCAGCGGCAGGCGCTGAAAATCCTGCTCAATATTGCCACCGACCAGTTCAATCAGGCCGAGTGTGTGGCGATAGCAGCCAAGCAGGATGTGCTGGCCGTTGTCGAGCTGGGTATCGTTGTGCCATACGCCGCGCGCACGGCCGCCGAGCTGTCTGGCGCTCTCGAACACGGTGACGGGGATGTTGTTGGCAGCGAGGGTGGCTGCTGCTGCCATGCCGGCGTAGCCGCCGCCGATGATGGCGATACGCTGAATTTCTTTTACATTCATGGTGTTGGCTAGTATTTCATCCACGTCTTGAGCGCCAGCCACAGCTTGCGCAAGGGGGGAAGCGAGACGCGTTCTCGCAGGACATGGCAGCCGGTGTAAACCACTTCTTCCAGGGTGGCGCGGTAGATGGCGGACATGATCAGGCCGGTGCGCTGCGATTTGCGATCCGCAACAGGCAGCTCTGACAGGGCGAGTTCGTAGTAATGCTGTGCACGCTCGATCTGAAACTGCATCAGTTTGTTGAATGCCTCGGTTTCCCGCGCATCGAGGATGTCGTTTGTGTGCACGCCGAATTGCGCCAGCTCGTCCTGCGGCAGATAGATGCGGCCGCGCCGCGCGTCTTCGCCGACGTCGCGGATGATGTTGGTCAATTGCAGGGCGATGCCGAGGTCATGCGCATATTTAAGCGTCTTGCGGTCGCTGTAGCCGAATATTTCTGCGGCGAGCAGGCCGACCACAGAAGCCACGCGGTAGCAGTAAAGCTGCAGCGATTTGAAATCGGCATATTGATGCTGGTTGAGATCCATCTCCATGCCGTCGATGATTTCCAGCAAGTGTTCCTGTGGCAGGTTGAATTGCCTGACCAGCGGCACCAGCGCCTGTGCCACCGGGTGTTGCGGCGTGCCGCCGTAAATGGCGGAAACCTGTCCGCGCCACCAGGCCAGTGTGGTGCGCGCCACGCTTTCGTCGGAGCACTCGTCCACTACGTCGTCCACCTCGCGGCAGAAGGCATACAGGGCGGTGATGGCGCGGCGACGCTCGGCTGGCAGAAACTTGAAGCTGTAATAAAAGCTCGAGCCGCTTGCGGCGGTTTTGTTTTGACAATATTGGTCTGGAGTCATATCTGTATTTATCTATACTGCAAAAAACCAATTAGCCACAGAGTACACAGAGGCCGCATCTAGGGAAACACTGATTAAGTCCATTTTGTCGTTCCCGCGAAGGCGGGAACCCAGTCAAATCAAAGAGCTGGATCCCCGCCTTCGCGGGGATGACGACTTAATCAGCATATCCCTGGAAATAATATCTTGTGGCGCTGAGTTGCATAAGAGTGAAGAGAATAAAATAAAATCCAGTCATGCCTCTTCATTCTCTGTGCCCTCTGTGTTCTCTTTGGCAAGCGTTTAAGTTGTTAAAAGCCAAAAGGCGCACTCTTCGCCAGCATGATGAGCCAGTCATGCGGGCGCAACACGGGGCGATGGTGGAACATGTCGTAATCAACACCCTCAAGCTTGCTCAGGATGCGGTTGCCGCCGGCGATAATCAGGCGCATCTCCAGCCCGATGCGTCCACCCAGGATGCTGCCGAGCGGTGCGCCGCGTCTCATCATGCCTCGGGCACGCTGCACCTGAAACTGCATCAATTCCTGCCATGCCTTGTCGGCATGACCTTGCGCGATATGCTCCTCGCTCACGCCGAAACGCGCCATTTCATCCTGCGGCAGGTAGATGCGGGCGATGGCGTAGTCTTTTTTTACATCCTGCCAGAAGTTGATCAGCTGCAGGCTGGTGCAGATGTCATCCGAATAGGCCAGGTTTTGCGGCTTGGCCGCGTCATACAAATGCAGCAGCAGCCGGCCTACCGGGTTGGCTGAGCGGCGGCAGTAATCGAGCAGCTCGTCGTAATTTGCATAGCGCTTCTTGACCACGTCCTGCGAGAAGGCATCGAGCAGGTCATGCAGCAGTTGCACGGGTAACTGGAATTGCTGCACGATCGCAGCCAGCGCTTTGAACAGCGGCGATTGCGCCGGCTCTCCGCTGCCAAAGCGGTTCAGTTCCTCGCGGAATTCGGCCAGCCTGGCGAGGCGCTCCTCCCTGGGCATGTCGCCTTCATCGGCGATGTCATCCGCCTGACGCGCGAAGTTGTAAATAATTTCCACCGCACGGCGTATATGCTTGGGAAGAAGGATGGAGGCAACCGGAAAATTTTCGTAATGGTCGACAGCCATGTGCTTAAGTCAGATCGTTGCGGTGCAGCAGGAAGACGAATTCGTCGCCCGCGGAAACCTCCAGCCAGGTGAAGGGCAGGTCGGGGTAGGCGGCTTCGAGTGCGTCGCGATTGTGGCCTATTTCCACGATCAGGATGCCGTGCTCTGTGAGGTGGTCTGCTGCCTGCCTGAGGATTTCGCGCGTGGCATCGAGTCCGTCTGCGCCGCTGCCCAGCGCCAGCTTGGGCTCGTGCAGGTATTCGGCCGGCAAGGCGGAAACTGATTCTGCATCGACGTAAGGGGGGTTGCTGATGATGATGTCGTATTTCCTGCCGGACAATTGCGCAAACAGGTCCGACTGGATCAGATTTACCCGATCCTGAAGTTCGTAATCTGCCACGTTGCGCTCTGCGACCTGCAGTGCAGCGGGGGACAGGTCTACCGCGTCCACCGTCGCATTGGGGAAGGCATGCGCCGCCAGTATCGCCAGGCAGCCGCTGCCGGTGCATAGGTCGAGCACCGCAGTGGTGTTGTCTGCATCCGCCACCCAGGGGAACAGGCGCTCGCGCAATAATTCTGCGATAAAGGAGCGCGGCACGATGACGCGCTCATCCACATAAAATTTGAATTCGCCCAGCCAGGCTTCATGGGTCAGATAGGCGGCCGGCACTTTCTGCTCGACGCGGCGCTGCAGAATGTCGAGCAGCGTCGCTTTTTCCTGCGCAGTCAGATTGGCGTCGAGGAAGGGATCCAGGGTATCCAGCGGCAAATGCAAGGTGTGCAGTACCAGATAGGCGGCTTCATCATAGGCATTCTCCGAGCCGTGGCCGAAGGTGAGCCCGGCTTCGCAAAAGGTGCTCACCGCATAGCGCAGCCAGTCGCGCAGGGTGTGAAGTTCGGAAGTGTTGGCAAAGCGATGGATAGTGCTCATGAGGATTTTACCAGCAGATTTTCCAGGGTCAGGCGATAGATGTCGGAGAGGATATCAAGGTCTGCCACCGCCACGCATTCATTCAGTTTGTGGATGGTGGCGTTGACCGGACCAAGCTCGATGATCTGCGGGCAGATGTCGGCGATGAAGCGCCCATCGGAGGTGCCGCCGGTGGTGGACAGCTCGGTAGCGATGCCGGTGACGCTCTTGATGGCGGCGCTCGCGGCATCGACCAGATTGCCGCGCGGGGTGAGATAGGGCTTGCCTGACAACGACCAGTTCAGTTCGTATTCCAGGCCGTGCTTGTCCAGGATGGCGTGCACCTTGGTTTTCAGGCTGTCTACGCTGCTGGCAGTGGAGAAACGGAAATTGAAGGTGATCTCCACCGTGCCGGGCACGACATTGGTCGCGCCGGTGCCGCCGTGGATATTGGAGACCTGCCACGAGGTGGCGGGGAAATATTCATTGCCCCTGTCCCATTCGGTCGCAGCCAACTCGGCAATGGCCGGGCTGGCCAGATGTATGGGGTTTTTCACCAAGTGCGGATAAGCGATATGGCCCTGCACGCCCTTGACGGTGAGATCACCCGAGAGCGAACCGCGCCTGCCATTTTTGATGGTGTCGCCGGTTTTGCTGATCGCGGTGGGTTCGCCCACGATGCAGTAATCCATCTTCTCGCCGCGTGCCTGCAAGGCTTCTACCACGCGCACCGTGCCGTCCGTCGCCACCCCTTCCTCGTCAGAGGTGAGCAGCAGCGCGATGGAACCTTCATGCTTGGGATGTGCGGCGACAAATTTTTCGATCGCAGTGACAAAGGCGGCGAGCGAGCCTTTCATGTCCGCCGCGCCGCGCCCATACAGCATGCCGTCGCGGATGGTGGGGGTGAAGGGGGCGCTCACCCATTTGTCGACAGGCCCGGTGGGTACCACATCGGTGTGGCCGGCAAAACACACCAGCTTGCCACTGTTGCCGCGGCGCGCCCACAGATTGTCCACCTCGCTGCTGCGTATCATTTCCAGCTTGAATCCGATTTTCTCCAGGCGCTGTCCGATGATATTCAGGCAGCCTTCATCCTGTGGCGTTAGTGAAGGGCGGGCGATGAGTTGTTGCGTGAGTTGCAGCGTATCTGACTCAGTATTTCTGGGCATAAAAATAAATAAAATTAGAGGTTAAAAAGTTTGCCATAGGCCGCTTCGTCAAAGCCGATGTGCAGCAGCTTGCCGTCTTGTTCAAGCAGCGGGCGTTTGATGACGCTGGTTTTTTCCAGCATCAGTTGCTGTGCAGCGGCATTGCTGGTAATGGCCATTTTTTGCTCCTCGCTCAGGCCGCGCCATGTCAAGCCCTTGCGATTAATCAGCTGTTCCCATGATGCCTGCTGCAGCCAGCCCTGTGCCGTTTCTGGACTGATGCCCTGTTTCTTGAAGTCATGAAATTCAACGTCGATATTGTGGCTGGCAAGCCAGTTGCGCGCCTTCTTGACCGTGTCGCAGTTGGGAATTCCATACAGCTTCATGTTCAGGAACCTTGGGCATCGAGGTTCAGGGTAATGCTGCCAAAGTCAGCGGCCGAGCTTGCCGTGGCGGGTGCTGATGCATGGGGCGCATTGGGGTCGAAGGCCTTGGTTTTGTTGGTCTGCGAGAAGTCTATCAGGGCAGACAGGTTGCTGGCGGAATCGGCATTGCGCATGGCTTCCTCCTTGGTGATCTGGCCGCTCTTGAACAGCTTGTACAGGGCCTGCTCGAAGGTTTGCGATCCGGCTGAAACGCTCTGATCGATGGCATCGCGAATTTTGTCGATTTCATCATTCTTGATCAGCTCGGCGATATGCGACGTATTGATCAGAATTTCCACAGCGGGTACCAGCTTGCCGGCGGTACTGCGCAATAATCGCTGAGAGATGACTGCGCGCAAACACATGGACAGGTCGGACAGAACGCTTTGCCGGGCATCGTACGGGAAAAAGTTAATGATACGGTTGAGCGCGTGATAGCTGTTGTTGGCGTGCAGCGTAGATAAACACAGGTGGCCGGTCTGTGCAAAAATAAGCGCGTGCTTCAGCGTGTCGCGATCGCGAACTTCACCGATCATCAGCACGTCAGGCGCTTCGCGCATGGCGCTGACCAGCGCTGCTTCGTATGACTCAGTATCGTCGCCGATTTCGCGCTGGTTCACAATGCACTTGTCGTGGTGGAAAAGGTATTCGATCGGATCCTCAATGGTCAGAATATGGCCAGTGGAGGTTGCATTGCGATGCTCCAGCATGGCAGCCAGCGTGGTCGACTTGCCCGAGCCCGTTGCACCCACCATCAGCACCAGTCCGCGTTTGGACATGACCAGTTCTTTCAGCACCGACGGCAAGTTGAGCTGTTCAACTTCAAATACTTTGCCCACCACATAGCGAATCACGATGGCGATGCTGCCGCGCTGGCGAAATACGTTAACCCTGAAGTTGCCTACCTCTGGCACACGGAAGGAGAAGTTCATCTCCATATGCGCCTCGAACGCTGCGATTTGCGCGGGTGTCATCATTTCGTAAGCGATACGCCTGGTTGCATCGCTGTCCAGTTTCTGCGCATTCACCGGCATCGTCACGCCGTCAATCTTGATGCTGATCGGCGCGCCTACCGAGAGGAACAGATCGGAAGCATGCTTTTGTGCGGCCAGTTGCAGCAGCGGCGTGATGATCATCGTGTATTCCTCAAATAGAAAACTTTGTTGTCATACGGTGAGATAGTTTTGAAATCAGATGCCGCGCAACAGTTCGTTGATGCCCACCTTGCCCAGGGTTTTTGCATCCACCTTCTTCACGATAACAGCGCAGTACAGGCTGTAGCTGCCGTCCTTGGAAGGCAGGTTGCCGCTCACCACCACCGAGCCGGCTGGTACGCGGCCATAGGTCACGGTGCCTGTTTCACGGTCGAAAATCTTGGTGCTCTGGCCGATGTAGACGCCCATCGAAATAACCGCGCCTTCTTCAACGATAACGCCCTCAACGATTTCCGAACGTGCGCCGATAAAACAGTTGTCTTCAATAATGGTCGGGTTGGCTTGCACTGGTTCCAGCACGCCGCCGATACCGACGCCGCCTGAGAGGTGCACGTTCTTGCCGATCTGTGCGCAGGAGCCGACTGTTGCCCAGGTGTCGACCATGGTGCCTTCATCCACATAGGCGCCGATGTTGACATAGGAGGGCATCAGCACCACATTTTTTGCAATAAACGAACCGCGGCGCACGGCTGCAGGCGGCACGACGCGGAAGCCGCCGTCACGGAAGTCCTTGGAGTTGTAATCGGCAAACTTGGAAGGCACCTTGTCGTAGTAATTGGTGAAACCGCCCTTGATAAAGGAATTGTCTTCGATGCGGAATGACAGCAATACGGCTTTCTTCAGCCATTGATGCGTGACCCACTGGCCATCGATTTTTTCAGCTACGCGCAGTTTTCCCTGATCGATATATTCCATTACCGTGTTGATGGCTTCCTTGAGTTGCGCATCAACATTGCGCGGGGTGATTTCAGCACGGCGTTCAAAAGCGTCATCGATGATTGTCTGTAGTTGTGGCATTTTTTTTCCTGACTATTAAATTTAATTGAGATTAAGTTTCTTGCTGAATTCTGCAATACGGTGTGCGGCGTCCACTGTTTCAGCCAGCGACGCCACCAGCGCGATGCGCACAAAATTTTCACCCGGGTTGATGCCACGCGCTTCGCGCGCAAGAAAACTGCCGGGCAGAACAGTGACATTATAGTCGCGATGCAGTGCTTGCGCGAAGGTGGTATCCGCTATCGGCACACGCAGCCACAGGTAGAAGCTGGCATCCGGCAGGGTGACAGGCAGCACCGGCTTGAGAATATCGGCGACTTTGCTGAATTTTTCCTTATATAGCCGGCGATTCTCGGCCACATGGGCCTCGTCGTTCCAGGCGGCCACGCTCGCGGCCTGCACCGCTGGGTTCATCGCACAACCGTGGTAAGTGCGGTACAGGGTAAATTTTTCCAGCACCCTGGCATCGCCCGCCACGAAACCCGAGCGCATGCCCGGCACGTTGGAGCGCTTGGACAGGCTGGAGAAGATGACCAGGTTGCGATAGTCGCTGCGGCCCAGTTGCTGTGCGGCTTCCAGTGCGCCCAGCGGCGGGGTGTCGAAATAGATTTCCGAGTAACATTCGTCCGCAGCAATCACAAAACCGTAGCGGTCGGACATCTCGAACAGCGTCTTCCATTCTGACAGGGGCATCACATGCCCGTTGGGATTGCCCGGTGAGCATACATAAACAAGCTGCGTGCGCTGCCAGACTTGCGCGCTTAGCTGGTCAAAGTTCAGTGCGAAGTTATCTTGCGGCAGGGTATTGAAAAAATGCGGTGTCGCACCGGCCAGCAGCGCGGCACCCTCGTAAATCTGGTAAAAAGGATTGGGACACACCACGACCGGCTGCTCGCGGCTGCTGTCTATCACGGCCTGGGCAAAGGAAAACAGTGCCTCGCGGCTGCCATTCACCGGCAAAACCTGTGTTTTTGCATCCAGGGCAGGGATCTTGTAACGGCGCTGTATCCAGCCGGCAATGCTCTCGCGCAGCGCGTCGCTGCCCACCGTTGTGGGATAATTCGCCAGTCCGTTGAGGTTGGCACTCAATGCATCGCAGATAAATTGCGGCGTCGTGTGCTTGGGTTCACCAATATGCAGGCTGACCGGCGTATAGGCTGGATTTGGCTGAGTGCCTTTAAACAGCGCAGCGAGTTTTTGAAAAGGGTAGGGTTGTAAAAGGTCGAGCAGCGGATTCATATTATTCAGATTGAAGCATAACAGGCAGAATTATAAAGGAAGCGTTCAATCTGCGCGCGGATCGATCTTTCTGCATGGCTTGCTATCCGATAATGTCATGCCAGAATTCAGTATGTCAGGGATACGCTGATTAAGTCGTCATCCCCGCGAAGGCTGGGATCCAGCTCTTTGATTTGAATGGGTTCCCGGCTTCGCCACAACGACAAAACGGACCTAATCAGTGTTTCCTCAGACAATTTAGTAGGCTAAAAAATTATTAATCAAAGGTTAACCTCGTGTCATCAAAACAAAAAATAACGGCAGTGACGGGGCTGCTCAGCGGTGCGGCAGTGTGGGGCATGGTGTGGTATCCGTTCCGCATACTGGAGCATGCGGGTATCTCCGGCATGGTGTCATCATTTCTCACTTATGCCATCGCGCTGATGATTGGCTTGGCCATTTCTGGGCCCATCTGGCGCGAGTTGCGCATAGCCGGATGGTGGGGCGTGTTGCTGATCTTCAGTGCGGGGTGGACCAATTTCGGCTATGTGCAGGCAATTATCGAAGGCGAGGTGATGCGCGTGCTGCTGCTGTTCTACCTGGCACCGTTGTGGACCGTATTCTTTGCGCATTTTTTGCTGGGCGAGAGATTGAACCGCTATGGCTACGCCGTTATCGTGCTGTCGCTGGGCGGGGCGCTGGTGATGTTATGGCAGCCCAACCTGGGGTTGCCCGTGCCGCAGAACCGTGCGGAATGGATAGGCTTGTCGGCAGGCATGAGTTTCGCGATGACCAATGTGATCGTGCGCCATACCCAACACCTGAGCGTCGGTTTCAAATCGGCTGCCGTCTGGCTCGGCACGGTGCTGCTAACCGGCATCATGCTGCTTTACAGCGGAGGTCTTACAGCGCAAATATCCGGCATAAGCTTTGAGTCATGGTGGTTGCTGGCATTGATCGGGCTGGTGCTGTGCGCGACCAGTTTTGCTGTGCAGTTCGGCCTGACGCATTTGCCGGCGAATCAGGCCATTGTACTGCTGCTGTTCGAGCTGCTGTTTGCCGCCATCGCCGCGTACTTTCTGGCGGGAGAGAAGATGGGTATGCAGGAGTTTGTCGGTGCAGTGCTGATTGTTTCAGCGAGTTTGCTGTCGGGCAGGGTACACCACGAAGCGCGTGATTGAAGCGTTATTTAAATGTTCAAACATTTGAATTATATTTGAAATAACAGGATGTTATGTGTTGCCTGGGCAGCGCTTTCTATTCGGAAAATATAGCGCATCCCTTTCCCATTTTCTTTGCGCGATGCATGGCGATGTCTGCCTTGCTGATCGCCGCATCCACATCCAGATGCTTTAATCCGAGGAGACATATGCCAACGCTGGCGCCGACTCGCAAGGCCTGACCATTATAATCAAATGGCTTGCCTGCCAGATTGATCAATCTATCGGCAATTCTCAAAGCCTTGTCTTCTGCACTTCGTTCATCAATATCGAGGTGGTCAACCAACACTACAAATTCATCGCCGCCCATGCGTCCAGCGATGTCTTCCGCGCGGATGGAGGCGACAAATCGTTTGGCGATTTCAGCGAGTACCGCATCACCCGCATCATGGCCATGGGTATCGTTTATTTGCCTGAATCCATCCAGATCGATTACCAGCAGCGCACCGATAATCTGATGCCTGAATCCGCCGGCGATCACTCTTTCCAGATGTTGCATGATGTGGCGTCTGTTGGCGAGTTGCGTCAGGAGATCGGTAAACGCCAGATGGCTGACTTGAGCAAGCGCTTCATCCCTGTCATTTACAAAAGGCTTGATAATCCAGATGTAAATCAGGGGGGTGGAAACAATCGCCAGCAAAGCGCCATCCAGAGCCGCCTCTGCAATTGTATCAATTTCGAAAGGAATGAAATGCAAAGCCGGCATCACCAGAAATTCCACAGCCGCAATGATGGCAGCGATGCGAATAATGACCTGCTTGGTAGGCATTAGAGTCATGGCAGTTCTTTAAATACCGAATCGTACGTGCTGCTGTTGTTCTCGCACATAGTATCAAGTCAGGCGCGGTAGTATGTGATGAACTGCTCTTTCGGAAGCGGCTTCGAGTAGAGATATCCCTGGAATATTTGGCAATCATGATTCATCAGGAAGTCGCGTTGTCCGGCAGTCTCCACGCCTTCAGCCACGATATTCAGTTTGAGAATATTTGCCATATTCAGGATAGTCACCACCATCGCTCTGTCGCTTTCGTTCTGGTCCAGGACCCTGACGAAGGAGCGGTCAATTTTGATCTCGTTGAGTGGAAGTTTGTTCAGATAACTCAGGGATGAGTAGCCAGTACCAAAATCGTCCATGGAAAAACGGATGCCCGACTTTTTAAGCCTGTTCATTACCGAAATCACGCGATTGATATCCTCGGCTACGATAGACTCGGTGACCTCGAACATGAGTTTATGACACAATTCGCTGTCGAGATAGCGCTGCAACAGGTTTTCGACCTGTGACACGAAGTTGTGATGGGTTAACTGTCTCATGCTGATGTTGATGGAGAACTGATCAAGGTTGATACCCGCATCGCGCCACTCGCGCAGTGTCATGAATCCTGTTTCAAGAATAAAGTTCCCAAACTCGATAATCAGTCCAGTCTGCTCGGCAATGGGGATAAATTGCTCGGGTGAAACCTCGCCGAGTACCGGATTGTGCCAGCGAGCCAGCGCTTCCGCACCGATGACTTTTCCATTACGGTCGATCTGCGGCTGGAAATGAAGCGCTATTTCATTGTTGGGCAGGGCAAAATGCAGCAAACGTTCTATCTCCAGATGTTCCTCGACCCGGTTGGAGATTTCTTCGTTGAACATGAAAACGCCATCACGTCCCTTTGCTTTTACTTCGTACATCGCTATGTCAGCTTCTTTGATGAAGCTGTTGGCGTTGTCTCTGCGACCGCTGATCACGCTGACGCCGATGCTGGCGCTGATGTAAAGATGATGCTGATCGACGATATAGGTTTCTTTCAGTTTGGCGTTGAGTTGCTCTGATAATTCCAATGCGTCGCGTTCACATGCGTTACGCTCGGCAAAATCGCTCGCGGTAATGATGAACTCGTCGCCGCCAAGGCGCGCGACAATACATCCTGATGGTAAATTATGTTTAAGGCGCGATACCACGCTTTGCAGCAAGCGATCGCCAACATCGTGTCCCAAGGAGTCATTAACGTTCTTGAAGTGATCGAGGTCGATGAGGAGAAGGTAGGAGTAGGCGCCGCTTTCGCCCAGGGAATTCATCCGTTTCTGCAGGTGCTCAATGAAGTATTGCCGATTATGCAGACCTGTGAGTGCATCGTGAGTGGCCTGGTAGTTAGCCTGCTGCAGCAATTGGTAACTGCTGTTTGCGGCATAAAGCAAAACCCAGGTAAGGGTGCAGGCAAAGAGGGTGAGGATATAGCCATACCACTCGCCGATGAAAAAAAAGTAGATAATCAGCGGCACCATCAGGATGAAGATGGTCGGCCTGTAGAGTCGCCGATCCGAGGACAGCAGTGAAGAGGCAACTACTGAGGCGCCGATTTCGGTAAAGATGGCGATGTAATGCAGATGGTTATCCTTCTGCCCGGCATAGAGCAGGAAAATCAGGGTCCACAGCGCAAAGAACGCATAGAAAAACCAGGTGCAATGGTGGTACCAGCGCTCACGCCGGTTCTCGCTCATCGAGTCAAAGTTGAAGCCGTGGTAAAGGGAATAGCCCCAGACCGAGGCAGCGATGACCAGCAGATACCAGATAAAGGCGGGAGCAAATATACTGTTCAGCCAGCCGAGAAAGAGATAGCCCAGGCCGGGGAGTACAGACAGTGCAATGAACACCGGAATCTGGCGATGTAAAAATATGTAGAAACGCTTGTCTCTCATTGAATCAATATCGGGCCACTTTTCCTGTCGAGGTAATAAATATACTTTATAAGTCCTGGCTGAGCTACAAATTATTGCGGCTGCAGGCAAAGTTGTAGGGAAATTGTCACAGGCAATCTAAATTCCAGCTGGAAATATGGTGGGCATATAATTTCTCCAGCCAGTTTCAATATTTATTATGCTTGTGCCACTTTTTGAAGCCGAAACTGGGCGATGAAGATTGCAGCGACAAAAAACAATTCGAGGTAAATTTGAATTCACCGTTACCAATACGAGATGGGGTCTCCGCGAGCAAACAGCATCTGCCAGCGGGCAGCTGGCCCTCAATGCTGGCATTTCTGCAGCAGTTTTTTCCGGACGTGGGCGCCGCAATCTGGGTAGCGCGCATGCACAAGGGAGAGGTGGTGGATGCGGAAGGTATGCGCATCATGCCTGAGCATGCGTACCGAGCAGGCGCGCAGATTTATTACTATCGCGAACTGGAGGGAGAGACACCGGTGCCGTTTACGGAACATATCCTGTTCCAGGATGAACATTTGCTGGTTGTGGACAAACCGCATTTTTTGCCTGTCATCCCCTCCGGCCGTTATCTGCATGAAACCCTGCTGGTACGACTGAAGCGAAAATTGCAGCTTCAGCATCTGACCCCTATCCACAGGCTGGACCGGGAAACCGCCGGGGTGATGCTGTTTTCACATAATCCGGCTAGTCGCGGCGACTATCAGTCGCTGTTTAATAAGCGCGAAATGAACAAGGTATATGAGGCTGTCGCAGAAATCCTGCCGGGCCAACAATTCCCGCTGACATATCGCAGCCGCATGGTAGCGGGTGAACCTTTTTTCCGCATGCAGGAAGTGAGCGGTGAAGCTAATTCTGAAACTCATATAGAGATGCTGGAAAATCGCGGGGATGCTGCGCTGTATCGATTACACCCTGTCACCGGAAAAAAACACCAGTTGCGTGTGCATCTTGCCGCGCTTGGCATTCCCATTCTTCACGACAGCTTCTATCCGCGGCTGCTTGCGGAAAAAGGCGATGATTTTTCACAACCCTTGCAGTTGCTGGCGCGCTCTATTGCTTTTAAAGACCCGTACACGGGGCGGGAACGATATTTTGCAAGCGACAGAATTCTTTAATCCCCCGTCAATTGCCAAACGTGATGGCTCTGCTTCTGCCGGGAAAACGCGTGACTGTGAAAACAGGGGGCAAAATGTTAGGATTCGGACATTATCAATGATCATTCGGTTTTTTTATTCCCAATAATTCCCCATCATGAAAAAACAATTCAGCATCGGTACACCACTCTCACCCTCTGCAACCAAAGTCATGCTGCTCGGCAGCGGTGAACTCGGTAAAGAGGTCATCATCGCCATGCAGCGTCTGGGCGTGGAAACCATCGCGGTCGACCGTTATGCGGATGCGCCCGGCCAACAGCTTGCCCATCGCTCTCATGTGATCAACATGGCGGATGGCGCGGCCTTGCGCGCGCTGGTGGAAAAAGAAAAACCGCACTTTATCGTTCCGGAAATCGAAGCCATTGCCACCGATATGCTGGTCGAAATCGAACGCGATGGCCTGGCCATGGTCATCCCCACTGCACGTGCTGCACAGCTGACCATGAATCGTGAAGGCATACGCCGCCTGGCTGCTGAAACGCTGGGCCTGGCCACTTCGCCATACAAATTCGCCAGCAGCCTGGCAGAGATGCAGGCTGCCATTGATGGCGGCATTGGTTATCCCTGCATCATCAAACCGGTGATGTCGTCTTCCGGCAAGGGGCAATCCAAAGTGGATAGCGCGGCCGAGGTCGCAGCCGCGTGGGATTACGCTGCCAGCGGCAGCCGGGTGAATCAGGGGCGCGTTATTGTCGAAGGGTTGATTCGTTTTGACTACGAGATCACCTTGCTCACCGTGCGTGCGCTGGATGCCAATGGCGAAATCGAAACACACTTCTGCGATCCGATCGGCCATGTGCAGGTGCATGGAGATTACGTGGAGAGCTGGCAACCCCAGGCGATGAGCGCACTCGCATTGCAGCGCGCGCGCGATATTGCCAGGAAAGTCACTGACAACCTCGGGGGGCGCGGCCTGTTCGGTGTTGAGCTGTTTGTGAAGGGCGATGAGGTCTGGTTCAGCGAAGTAAGCCCGCGTCCGCACGATACCGGCATGGTAACGATGTGCAGCCAGGTGCAGAATGAATTCGAAATACACGCGCGTGCGATACTGGGTCTGCCGGTGAATGTTGCGATGCGCGCAGCAGGTGCCAGCGCTGTGATTTACGGCCAACTGGAGCAGAAGGGGATTGCCTTTACCGGTGTAGACCAGGCCTTGCGCGTGCCGCAAAGCGATATCCGCCTGTTTGGCAAGCCGGAATCATTTGCGCGTCGGCGCATGGGTGTGGCGCTGGCGAATGGCAAGGATACCGATGAGGCGCGGACAAGAGCCAAACTGGCAGCGAGCCTGGTGCTACCCGTGTCCGGGCAGAGCGTAACGCGGGGCTAGCGAGAGTAGGTCGCTAAGCTGGCGTGATGAAACAAGGGTAAGTGGCGATGAAGAATTTATTTAATCTTGATTTTCGTTCGGCGTTAAAGCGAATTTTTGGCAGCGAGAACAGGGCAGAACCTGACGCGGCTCGTGCTGAAGCGGTTGTCAGGCAGATAGAAGATGAGATAGCAAACGAAGCTGCACTTACGCTGACCATCTGGACCATAGAGCGCAGCCGCTATGCAGCATCGCGTGCGCTGTGTACCGATATTGAAGTGTACCCCTCCACAGCGGTTGCCTTATGTGAAGACATTCTCGGTTATGTGTTTGACACGCCAAGCGGCGAAAGCGTGGTCATAGAAGCAAGAACCGGAAGTCTGGTGGGGCATACGCTGGAGGTGGTGCGGGATGGCGTGCGCGAGATGACAAAATCCCAATTGAATACGCAACTCGATACGGCAAAAAAAGAGTTCAACCGCATGAACAGGCAGGCGCTGTCGAATGATGAATTCTGGAAGACGATCAAGATGGGAAGCAGTGAAACTGAAATCGCACAGGATTATCAGGAATGAACATCTCAAAGTTGTTGCACGCCACGATACTGGTGCAGGATCTGGTTCAAGCGCGCGCATTTTACGAGCAGGTGCTGGGTTTCAGCGCAAGCCCATCCCGCCCAAAAATGAGTTTTGACGGCGTATGGTATGACCTGGCTGTACACCAGCAACTGCATCTGATGCAGCTGCCCAATCCGGAAGCCGGGTTGCGGCGACCTGTGAACGGCGGGCGCGACCGTCATCTCGCATTTGGGGTAGACGATCTGTCCGCATTGGCAGGCAGGCTCGAAGGGTCGGGTATTCCCTATAATCTGAGCCAGACTGGCAGACGTGCCTTGTTCTGCCGCGACCCGGACGATAATGCGCTGGAGTTTATCGAGTTAATATAACATTTTGATTTTATTACATAAAATATAATGTAATGCGGTTTAAAAAGCTGCATTCTTTGTGCGCTGAAGGCGCGTATTATTTGCATCATTGCAGCTCGGCGAAAAGGGAAAATATGCGGCGATATGTGCGTTTTTTGATGTTGGCAACGCTCATATGGACAGGTGCAATGCCTGTCGTGAAGGCGCAGGTGCTGAGCGACAGAAATTTATTGATGCCGGAAGTCACCAAGGACTGGAAAACCCTGGAAACCCCGCATTTCCGCATTCATCACGAAGCAGCCCACAAGGAATACGCGCAATACATGGCGGCCATTGCCGAACGCGTGCATGGCCGGCTCTCCGGCTGGCTGGCATGGCTGCCGCAAGAGCCGACTGAAGTGGTCATCCTGGACACGGTGGATATGTCCAATGGCAGCGCCACCCCGCTGCCGTACAACCGTATTTCCATCTATATGCCGACGCCGGCAGACGGGGAACTGATGGGTCAAACCCCGTGGCTGGAAATGGTGTTTACCCATGAGTATGTGCACATCCTGCACCTTGATATGGCCTATGGAACGCCGCAGGCGATGCGCAATGTGTTTGGACGTTCGATGGATTTATTCACCCTGTTTGATTTCCCGCAGATTTTTTCCCCCACTTGGGTGACTGAAGGCATAGCGGTTTACGGCGAGTCGGACAATGCCTCAGGCTATGGCCGCCTGAATAGCGCATTATATGAAGCAATGATGCGCATGGAGGTGCAGCGCGGTCTGCGCTCTTTAACTGAAGTCAGTTTCAATGCGGGGTATCGCTGGCCCTACGGTCAGGCATATCTGTATGGGGCGTATTTCTTTAAATTTATAGAGTCGCGATATGGACGCGAGGCAGTCACAAACTACATTCGGGTTTATGGCGGCAATCTCATTCCGTTCCGCATGGACAAACGCTCGATGCAGATTTTCGGCAAACCTGCGCAGGAAATCTGGGCAGAATTTCAGGATTATTTGACCCGGCGCTTTGACCCGCAGTTAGCCGCCATCCGGCAACAAAGCCGCGTCGTCACCCACACCGTGTATGACGCTCCCTTCACCAATACTGCGCTCGCTGCGGCGGCAAACGGCGATCTTTATTTTCTGCACGATGATGCATCATCCAGCCCGGAAATCAGGCGTATGCGCGCCGATGGCACAAATACAGCTGTGGTGGATGGCAGGGGAGTGCAGGATATCGCCTGGCACGACGAGTCCGGCTTATTGCTGAGCAAGTTTGCCGTGTGCGACAACACCAATGTGTATGCCGACCTCTATCTGTGGAAGCAGGGCATGTCATCGGCCGTCCGGCTGACGCACTGCGGCCGCTACAGCTTCGCAGCGTGGCGGCCCGATGGGCAGGCGATTGCCGCCATACAGTCAGAGCGCGGTTTGAGCCGTCTGGTGTTGCTGGACAGCACAGGAAAAATGCTCAGCGTGCTGGCTGATTTGCCGATGGGAGACACGCTGGGGCATATTGGCTGGTCACCGGATGGAAAAACGCTGGTGGCGTCAATACAGAGAAAAAGGACAGGCTGGAATCTGGAGTTGCTCGATGTGAGAATGCATCTCTGGCAAGCGCTGACATCCGGCAGCGACCTGGTGCAAAGACCGCAGTTTTCCGCAGATGGTGGCGACATTTATTTTCTGTCGGATCATGGCAAGGTGTGGAACTTGCGCCGCCTTAAATTGGACAGCAATAAAATCGACACCATCAGCAACACTGTCTCAGCCATTACTGAAGCGGTGGTCATGCCTGACAAGAGCTTTCGCATGGTGGAATTCACGCCCAATGGCAAGGCTATCATTGCCCTGGAAGTTGCAGATCAGGCAGCGGCTGAGACGGCCGGAAATGACTACGCCCCACAATCTTCTGCCGTGCCGGTTGTCGACGCGATAGGCAATGCAGCCGACTACCAGCCTTATCCCTATGCCGCGGTAACAGACTATTCGCCGCTGAACACGCTCAAGCCGCACTCATGGTTTCCGTTGCTCGACAGCAGTGCCGATCAAACCTCATTTGTCGGGGTGATGCTGAGTGGTTCAGATGCGCTGGATTTCCATAAGTGGAGAGCGATTCCGCTTTATTACTACGATCAAAGAACGTTCGGCGGCTTGGCAAGCTATAGCTTCTATAACAGCATGACCCTGTCAGCGCAGCGTCAATTTTTTATGGGAAACCCGTATGCAGCAGTGCGCTATCGCGACGAAGAGGTGCGGTATCAGGCTTTGCTGCATCATTCATTTAACACACTGGATTCCAGCGTGTACCTTGCCGGCGGTGTTGCCAGCGAGTTGATCAATAGCCGGGTGTACACGGGCGCCGGCATAGAGCAAACATATAACAACAAGATTACCGGAACCATCGCGCAGTATGACAGCAGCCGATTATATAAACGCTCAATCTCCCCCGTTGATGGCCGGCAAGTACAGTGGCTTGGCGAAAGTTATGACCTGCTGGGCGGCAGCGACTACAGCGGCAAAACATGGAGAGTAGACTGGAACGAATACATCGCATTGGCTGATAACCACGCGCTGCATTTCAGGGCGCTGCATGCTCAGGGGGATGCCGGAATACGCCCTTACCATCTGGGCGGCGTGAGCGATACTTTAAGCAAAATTGGTGGTGAAACAGGTTTGGGCCGCCGCGATTTTCCGCTGCGTGGCTACCCCGCAGGGCTCGCTGCGCTCAGCGGCAGTAATTTTGGCGTAGCGAGCGCAGAATGGAAAATCCCGCTGGGCTATCATTACGACGGCTGGTTTGTTCCGCCCCTGGGCATAGGACGCGAATCGCTTTCCCTGTTTGCAGATAGCGGTGATGCGTGGAATCAGGGCGAAGCAGTCGAGTTGAAAACAGGACTTGGTATCGAGTGGAACATTGAAGCGCTTGTTGGCTATGATCTGTTGCATCTGGCCACAACACTGGGCTTTGCGCGCGGCGTGGATCAGGGCGGTGAAAAGCAGCTTTATTTGCGCGTGATTTTACCGCTGTTTTAATTGATTTTTTGTGGTGCAGTCAGCACTGTTCGACGCGTAGTCATTGGGTTTGTTTTCGAATTTATCTCTCCCTCGCCGCGCATTCATGGTGGTAAACTGAAAAACGGCTGGATAAATTTTGTCACTTGTTGCAGTCTTAAATTAATTCTCTCCCGAAGAAAATCATGAGCACAAACCCGGAACACGATAGCGAAAAATCATCTGACAGCCAGGCTGCAGAAGATGTCAGACAACCGTCGAATGCAGAGCTTTTTCGTATGCTGCTGCGCCTGAAGCTGAAACGCTATGGGGGTTATATACTTGATGGTTTTGCGCCATTTGTCGCGGTCGCCGCCCTTGTTGTTGCGGTGATTGCGGTTAACAGCAATAAAAGCAGCCAGGCGCAACTTGGCCTGCTCAGCCAGTATGCTGCCAGGTTAGACAGCATGAATGCCAGCCTGCTGGCATCTAAAGACGAGCTGGAAAAGCTTAAAGCCACCATCGCGCAGGAAAAAACACTGCAGGAAGCCATCCACCAGAAGCAGGATGAGCGTGTGACGCAGATAATTCCGAGCGTGAGCAGGCTGCAAATCAAAATGAAAATTTCTCCCACCCTGGAACAGCAAATGCATCAGGCTTCAGTTGCTGTCGCCCCTGCCGATGCAAGTGCAACGACGGCAGCTGTCAATACGGCAGCGGAGCCGGCCAAAGCGGCCGCAGTGGCAAGTGCTGAAAAGAAGCCGGGCGATCGCATGCAGGTGCTCAAGGAGTCAATTGAGAAATTCAACAAGAAATAAGCTGGCCGGCAATCCTTCACTCGCACAGCAGCCCGTGAGCGATAGGCGCCGTGTAGCCTGCGGGGCTTGAAATCTGGAATTATCCGGAATGAACTTTCTGGATAAAGAGACAAAAAAATGCCCCTGATCCAAAGGGGGAGGTCAGGGGCAGAAAAGTCTCGCCGATTTGGTCAAGACTCCCGCTCAGGGAGGAGAAACGGGGGATGACGAATCATCCATGTAAGTATATTAGCATATGATAAATTAAATATGCAAGTTTATTAATATACTAAATTTTAAGATGGCCGATTTAAGGCTGATAAATGAATTATCTTATTGCTTATTCAGAAGAAATTAAACAGCAGGTACGCTTGCTCATCGGCCAGAACAGGCTATCGGAAGTGCTGCTGCAGAAATATAACGCTGCACACGATATCCGGACAGATAAGGCGCTATACGGCTATGTCATGGATTTGAAGAACAGCTTTATCCGCAATGCGCAGAGTCCGAGCAAGGTGTTATTTGACAACGACATACGCGCGATTCAGCGTGCCCTGGGTCTGCAGACCGCGATTTCCAGGGTACAGGGCGGGAGGCTAAGGGCGAAAAACGAGATCAGGATAGCATCGCTGTTTAAGGAGACGCCGGTCGAGTTTTTGAAAATGATCGTGGTGCACGAGCTGGCACACTTGAAGGAAAGAGACCACAACAAGGCATTTTATAAATTGTGCCTCAGCATGGAGCCCGATTATCACCAGATTGAATTTGACCTGCGGCTTTATTTAACCCATATAGATTTGCTGGGTAAGCTGGACTGGGCTCGCAAAAGTTAAGGCATTTCACTTTGTCATTAAACCTTCGTTATGGTTTAATCGCAGTCTATGGAACGTTCGTTTAAAACCATTGCCCTGATCGGCAAATACAAGACCCCCGGCATAGCCGAGCCGTTGCTGCGACTGGCGTCATTTCTCGCGGAAAAAGGCGTGATGGTGTTAGTGGATAGCCTGACCGCCGGACATATCAAGCAGCATCCCTACCGTGTTCTGGCATTGGAGGAAATGGGCGGGGAGGTTGATCTGGCGATCGTGCTGGGCGGCGATGGCACCATGCTGAATATTGCGCGCACCCTTGCACCTTTTAAAATTCCGCTGGTAGGGGTGAATCAGGGGCGCCTCGGATTTTTGACAGATTTGTCGATAGAATCGATGCAGCAGAGCATCGCTGCAATGTTAAAGGGGGAATTCGTCACCGAACAGCGCATGCTGCTGGCAACCCGCGTATTGCGCAACGGCAACGAGGTGTTCAGTTCCCTGGCGTTTAACGAGGTGGTGGTGCATCGCAGCAATGTCAGCAGCATGATCGAATTTGAAGTGCGCATCAATGGTGAATACCTGTATACCCAGCGCGCCGACGGCCTGATCGTGGCCACTCCAACCGGGTCAACGGCCTATGCGCTTTCCGCCGGCGGCCCGATTGTGCATCCCTCGCTGGACGTGATTTCTCTGGTGCCGGTCTGTCCGCATACCTTGAGTAACCGCCCGATTGTGGTTGCCGGGGAATCGGTGATCGAGATATTGATGCATCGCACTGAAGATGTGCGGGTGCGCTTCGACAGCCATACTTATTTTGATTTACATCTGCAGGACAGGCTGATGGTGACGCACTATCCTGAACCGCTTTGCCTGCTGCATCCGGTAGGGCATAGCTATTATCACACCCTGCGCGAAAAACTACTCTGGAATAAGTCTTTATAAATGCTGAAATATTTAAGTATCCGTGACTTTGTTATCGTCGAGTCACTCGAACTCGATTTTGCCGCAGGCTTCACCGCACTCACCGGCGAGACCGGTGCGGGCAAATCTATCCTGATCGACGCGCTGTCGCTGGCACTGGGCGAGCGCGGCGATGCGGCGATGGTGCGCAATGGCTGCGAGCGCGCGGAAATCAGTGCGGAATTCGACATAACAAAATTGCCGCAGGTGCAGGCATGGCTGCTGGAGCAGGGCCTGGTAGGCGATGCCGGCGTGTGCCTGATGCGCCGCGTGCTGGATGCAAACGGTCGCTCGCGCGGCTTCATCAATGGCAGCAGCGCTACCCAACAGCAGATGCGCGCGGTGGGCGAATCTTTGCTGGATATCCACGGCCAGCATGCGCATCAATCCTTGCTGCGCGTGGATGCACAGCGTGAAATTCTCGATGGCCACGCCAATCTGGCGCGCGATGCCAATGCTGTTGGGCTGTTGTTCCGCGACTGGCAAACCCTGCACAACCGCCGCACGCTGCTGGAAAAAAACGCCGCCACGGTGCTGGCCGAGCGCGAGCTGTTGCTGTTTCAGCGGCGCGAACTGGAAGGCCTGAAATTCAACGGTGCCGAGTGGACTGAACTGCAATCCGAATATGCGCGTCTGTCGCATGCGGCGGGCCTGCTCGAGACCGCGCAATTCGGCGTGGAGGTGCTGAGCGAAGCCGATACTTCCTGCCTCGCTCAACTGAATGCACTGGCTTCAAGGGTGCGTGCCGGCGTCGAATTTGATCCCAAGCTGCAGGAAACCCTCACCATGCTCGAGAGCGCGCAAAACGAGCTGCAGGAATCGGTGTACGCGCTGCGCCATTACCAGCAGGATCTGGATGCAGATCCGCAGCAACTGCGCGAGCAGGAGCAGCGCATGGCGGCCATCGTGGAAGCCTCGCGCAAATACCGCGTCAGCCCGGAAGCCTTGCCACAGGCGCTGCAAGGCATTGTTGCGCGGCTGGATGAGCTGGGCGGCGATGCCGATATCGAGGAGCTGGCCAGGCAGGACAAGGCGGCCCACGAACTTTATCTGGCATCAGCCAAAATATTGAGCGCTGCACGCCGGCAGGCGGCGGAAAAGCTGTCCCAGGAAATTACCCTCGCCATGCAGACGTTAGCCATGCAGGGCGGCAGCTTTGCGGTGGCCTTGCTGCCGCTGGCCGAGGGTAATGCGCATGGCCTGGAGACAGTGGAGTTCCAGGTCGCCGCCAACCCCGGTGCGCCATTGCGCGGTCTGGCCAAGGTCGCATCCGGCGGTGAGCTGTCCCGCATCAGTCTGGCTATCCAGGTTGCCGCCAGCCAGGCCGCGACCGTGCCGACACTGATTTTCGACGAGGTGGACAGCGGCATCGGCGGGCGCGTGGCGGAAATCGTCGGCGGCCTGCTAAAGCAACTGGGCAAGCAGTACCAGGTGATGTGCGTGACCCATCTGCCACAGGTGGCGGCAATGGCGGACGCACAATGGCAGGTCAGCAAGGCGGCGGCAGATGGCGTGACATTGAGCAATATCCGGGTGCTCAAGCCGGCGGAACGCGTCGAAGAAATTGCGCGCATGCTGGGCGGGGTGAAAATCACCGATACCACCCTGAAACATGCGGCGGAAATGCTTGGCATGCCAGCTTGAGGCTGTCTTGAGAGGCTATTAGAGGTATGATGCCGCCTGTTTTAAAAGCCGCTTGTTTTGAGAAAGCTATTTGCTAGTGAAAATTTACCGATCCATATTCAATAAACTCATCCTGCTTGCCATATCCGCTGTGCCGCTTGCATGCGGCGGGTGTTCTTCGTTTTCGCCCTACAAGATGGAAATTCGCCAGGGCAACTATATCTCGCCGGAGATGCGCAATAAAATCAAGGTCGGCATGTCGCGGCAGCAGGTCACCAGCGTACTCGGCTCGCCGCTGGTTAGCGATGTGTTCCATGCCAATCGCTGGGACTATATTTACCGCTTCGAAGCAAAAGGCAAGCTGATCGAGCAGCAGCGCCTGACCCTGTATTTCGACGGCGATTTCGTCACGCGTATCGATGAGAGCCAGATTGCAGAAAACAAGGCTGCAGAGAGTAAGCCCGCAGAGGTCGCTCCGCAAAATAAGTAACAAGCTTCACTAGGAAAAATTATGAGCAAAATTAAAATCGTGATTGCCGGGTGTACCGGACGTATGGGTAAAGCCTTGCTGGAGGGTGTATTTCAGTCCGATGATCTGACGCTGCACGCTGCGCTGGATCATCAGGGCAGCGCATATTTGGGCAAGGATGCGGGCGAACTGGTAGGCAGCGCATGCGGTGTGAAGATAAGTGCAGATGTGAGCGCAGCGCTTAAAGGCGCGGATGTGCTGATCGACTTTACCCGCCCGGAGGGCACACTGGAGCATATTGCGGTGTGCCAGAAACTGGGCGTGGGCATCGTGATCGGCACCACCGGTTTCAATGCGCAGCAGAAGGCTCAGCTGGGCGCTGCGGCGCAGCATATCGGCGTGGTGTTTGCGCCCAATATGAGCGTGGGCGTCAACCTCACTTTCAAGCTGCTGGAAATGGCAGCCAAAGTACTGTCGCATGGCTATGATATCGAGATCATCGAAGCGCATCACCGCCACAAGGTGGATGCGCCTTCCGGCACCGCGCTGGGCATGGGTGAAGTGATCGCCAAAACCTTGGGGCGCGACCTGGAAAAGTGCGCAGTGTACGGCCGTGAAGGTGTGACCGGCGAACGCGACCCTTCCACCATCGGTTTTGCCACCGTGCGCGGCGGCGATATCGTGGGCGACCACACCGTGATGTTCGCCGGCACCGGCGAACGCATTGAAATTACGCACAAGGCCAGCAGTCGTGCCACCTTTGCGCTGGGCGCCCTGCGCGCCGCGCGTTTCCTTAAGGCCAATAAAGCCGGCATGTATGACATGCAGGATGTGCTGGGTTTGAAATATTAATTACTTGATTATATTGGATAAATTAACATGATAGCCGATGCCCCACGCTTCCAGCAAACGATTGCAAAATTTGACGCCGCCAATGCGCAGGACCCGAACCAGGAAATGTTCGAGGGAAAATCTTATCCCAAGGAATTGATCTACGCGCAGCGCATGACGGCGATGCTGGAAAAATTCGCACCCGATGCGACCGAAGCGGTGCAGCTGGCTGCACGCTGCCAGCATATCTGCCGCTGGATGCGCCCGCGCAAAGACTATCCGATGGATGGCGTGGGCTACAAGCAATGGCGCACCAATCTGTATAACTTCCACGGCGAAACCGCCGGCGCAATCATGCGCGAAATCGGCTATGACGAAGACATGATTGCCAGGGTGCAGGCGCTGTTGCGCAAGGAAAAACTCAAGGTCAATCCGGAAACGCAGATGCTGGAAGACGTGGTCGATCTGGTGTTCCTGCAATATTACCTGGCTGACTTTGTCGTTAAATACAGTCATTACGACGAAGAAAAGCTGCTCGGCATCCTGCGCAAGACCTGGCGGAAAATGTCCGAGGCTGGACATGCTGCCGCACTCAAGCTCAATTACACGCCCGAGATACTGGCGGTCATACAAAAAGCGCTAGCCACAAATTAACAAAGAATTTTGAAAAGGGGCAGAAATGAGCAATCACATCAATCAGAACTGGAACTGGGTTGGGCGCTATGTCGCCGTGATCGTGGTTTCACTGATATTGGCTGCCGCCATTGGCAATATGGATCTGTTCGAAAAAACTTTCGTGATTGAAGGCAAGCTCAGCGCTTCTCATCTGGTGCGCTTCCTGGGCTATAGCACAGCACTGGGCGCGCTGTGGATGCTGGGTCGGCGTGCGACCATGGCCTTGCAGCGGCACGGCGGACGCTGGTCTTTCATGCAGCACTTGTTTCTGCCCGTGGTCACTCTGATTGTCGTCGCTTCGGCCAACTCGATCGCGTTGCTGGTGATGAAGCCGATGATGAATGCATCGCTACATAACATCTATAACTGGGTGTTTATCATCGCTATCCTGGCCTGCGCCGCCTGGGTGGTAATGGCGGTGCTTGGGCAGTCCGCTTCATTGACTGCAGCCTTTACCTCCGCAGCAGAGCGTATGAATATAGCGGGAAAAACCAAGGTGTGCGCAGCATGCGGTGCAAGCAATGAGACAGCGGCCAAATTCTGCAAGCAGTGCGGCAACGGACTGCCCGATACAGCTGCGTAGGTTGGGCTTGAGCCCGACATGCCGGTGATGGAACGCTGGCTACGGCCGCTCGCAAAGCTCGCTTAACGTTCGTTGCACTCACGTTAGCTTACACCGCAAGCGGGCTATTTTTAGGTACGGGCTTTTTTCATGGCTTGTTGAACTTCAAGCTTTGCGTCACGTTCACGCTCAGTTGCCCGCTTGTCATGCTCTTTTTTGCCTTTTGCCAAACCGATATTCAGCTTGATAAGGCTGCCCTTGTAGTGCATGTCAAGCGGCATGATGGTGTAACCGGCGCGCTGAACTTTAGAGATCAGTTTTTCAATTTCGCGGGCATTGAGCAGCAGCTTGCGTGTGCGTGTGGGATCGGGATGGATGTGGGTAGACGCATTCAGCAAAGGGCTGATATGCGCGCCGAATAGCTGCAGCGTGCCGTCTTTTATGGTGATGTAGGCTTCCTTGAGTTGCACGCGGCCGGCGCGTATGGCTTTGACTTCCCAGCCTTCCAGCATAAGGCCTGCTTCGTAGCGCTCTTCAATGAAGTATTCGTGAAATGCTTTTTTGTTTTGGACGATGCTCATATCTCGTATATTCTACCAGCTTTGCTTGCTTGCGCATTTTCGTTAACGTAAATGCGATCATTGAAATTTCTAAATGGTACAGTATGGCTTTAGTTGAAAAATCAGTATTGCTTTCATTCAGTGCAGAGCAGATGTTTGCGCTGGTGGATAACGTTGCGGATTACCCGCAGTTTTTGCCGTGGTGCGGCGGGACGAGCGTCACTGTGCTGGATGACACCAGGATCAGGGCGACGGTCCACATCAATTATCACCATGTCAAACAGAGTTTTACCACCGAGAATGAGCGTTTGGTACCGCAGCGCATTGATATGACCCTGCTTGATGGCCCGTTTAAAAGTCTGGACGGTAGCTGGCATTTTATCGCTTTAACGCCAACTGCCTGTAAAATAGAATTCCGGCTGAATTATGAGTTCTCGAACAAGTTGCTGGAAAAGGTGGTGGGGCCTGTGTTCCATTACATAGCCTCAACTTTTGTCGAAGCCTTTATCAAGCGTGCTGAAGTTATTTATAAAAAATAATGAATTTGAATAAATGAATGATCCAATCGTAAACAATTTGATAAAAATTGAACTTCTCTATGCCTTGCCGCATGAGCAAACTTTGCTGAACGTGGAAGTACCGCAAGGCACCACGCTGGGTGATGCGGTAAAGGTTTCCGGCATTCTGGAAAAGCACCCGGATATCGATCTGGCAAGTAACAAGGTTGGTATCTTCGGCAAGCTGAGCAAGCTTGATACCGTGTTGCGCGACCGGGACAGGGTCGAAATTTATCGCCCCCTGATCGCGGATCCAAAAGAGGTCAGACGCAAGCGTGCCGAAGAAGGAAAAGTAATGAAAAAGGGAGGAGGCGACGCCTAGATGCTGGATTACGATTTGCATTGTCACTCCAACGTTTCAGATGGCCTGTTGCCGCCAGCCGAGCTGGTGGCCAGGGCTGCCGGCCGTGGCGTCAAGATTATGGCCCTGACCGACCACGATGATACCGGCGGCCTGGCAGAAGCAGCACATGCGGCTGTGCTGCACGAGATGGAATTTATTAGCGGGGTAGAGATTTCGGTAAGCTGGCGCAGTCATACGCTGCATATTGTCGGCTTGCACATAGATCCTGATAATTCAGCCTTGCAGGCGGGTTTGCACAGCGTGCGCCAAGGGCGCGGTAACCGTGCCAGGCTAATGGCCGAATCACTGGCGCGTGCGGGCATAGGCGGCGCATTGGAGGGGGCTTATCAATATGCGGCCAATCCGGAAATTATTGGCCGTACTCATTTTGCCCGCTTTCTGGTGGAGGCGGGTCATGCCAAGGATGTGCGCAGTGTGTTCAAGAATTTTTTGGTCAAGGGCAAGCCCGGTTTTGTGCCGCATCAATGGGCGGCCTTGCCTGATGCGATCAGCTGGATCGTGGGTAGCGGCGGCATCGCCGTGATAGCGCACCCCGGGCGCTACACCTCGGGAAAAAAACCGATGGGGCGCAAGACCTTGCGCGAAATGATGGTTGAGTTCGTGGAATTGGGGGGGAGGGGGATCGAGGTGGTAACCGGCAGCCACACCCCTGAACAATATGCCGAATTTGCGCGTTACGCGACTGAGTTCGGTTTGCTGTCATCATGCGGCTCGGATTTTCACGGACCCGGCGAAAGCTACCGGGACTTGGGGCGTTTGCCGGATTTGCCATTGGAGTGCCGCCCGATCTGGCAGGCGTGGGAGACTGCGCAATAAGCCCTCGCATGGGGCTTGTTCACCGCCATATGAAGCACTCACTTATTTTCTGATTCAATTATGTCACAATTCTTTATTATTCATTCGGATAACCCGCAAGCGCGCCTGATCAAGCAGGCTGCAGAGCTGGTGCGTAAAGGTTCAGTGATCGTGTACCCGACTGATTCGGGCTATGCCCTTGGCTGTCAACTGGGCGACAAAGATGCGCTGATGCGTATCCGCAGGATACGCAATGTGGATGACAAGCACCACATGACGCTGGTATGCCGCGACCTGTCCGAGATTGCACATTATGCGCGGGTGAACAACGTGCAGTTCAGATTAATGAAGAGCAATACACCGGGGAGCTACACCTTTATTCTGGATGCGACCAAGGAGGTGCCAAAACGTTTGCAGCACCCCAAGCGCAGCACCATAGGCCTGCGTATACCGGATCATCCCGTCGCGCTTGCGCTGCTGGAAGAATTGGGCGAGCCGCTGCTGAGTTCCAGCCTGATTCTGCCCGGTGAAGAAGTGGCAATGCACGATGCAGAAGAAATCAACGACGCCCTCGCCAATCAGGTAGACCTGGTGATAGACGGCGGACCGGTGGGGCTGGAGCCGACTACCGTGATAGACCTGACCGGTGAAACTCCCGTGCTGCTAAGACGCGGCAAAGGCGATGCCGGCATATTTTTAACAGAGGAATAAATGTCACTAGAGCAATTAATACAAACCATCGCCCTGGCTGCGATCCCAGTGCTGTTTGCCATCACCCTGCACGAAGCGGCGCATGGGTACGTGGCGCGCCATTTTGGCGACATGACTGCCTGGCAGTATGGGCGCATCAGTCTTAATCCTATACGCCATATTGATCCGGTGGGCACTATCCTGTTGCCCCTGTTGACATTGTGGATGGGCGGCATCCTGTTTGGCTGGGCCAAGCCGGTTCCGGTCAATTTTGCGAATTTGCGCAATCCCAAGAAAGATATGCTGTGGGTTGCATTGGCCGGGCCTGCGTCGAATTTATTCATGGCATTGTGCTGGGCATTATTTGCCAAAATTGCAGTGGAATTTCCGGAAAACTATTATTCGGCACCACTGCTGGAAATGGCGAAAATTGGAATAAATATCAATGTCGTGCTGATGGTGCTCAATCTACTGCCCCTGCCACCGCTGGATGGCGGCCGCATCGCGATCAGCATGTTGCCGCACCGCCAGGCATATCAGCTGGCGAAGGTCGAACCCTATGGCATGTTTATCCTGATATTTCTGGCAGTCACACCGATGCTGTGGTGGATACTCAGACCGTTTATGAATATTGTTTACTATGTTATTCAACTTATTTTTGGACTATAGAATAAAAATTTATGTTTGCTGATCGAGTTTTATCCGGAATGCGCCCCACGGGAAGTTTGCACCTTGGACATTATCACGGTGTATTAAAAAATTGGGTGGAAATGCAGCACGAATTTGAGTGCCTGTTTTTTGTGGCCGATTGGCACGCACTCACCACTCACTACGACAATCCGCAAATGATTGCGCAGAGCACCTGGGATATGGTGATCGACTGGTTGGCCGCAGGGGTGGACCCTGCGCGCGCTACGCTGTTTATTCAATCCAGGGTGCCGGAGCACGCCGAACTGCACTTGCTGTTGTCGATGATCACCCCCTTGGGCTGGCTGGAGCGTATGCCTACCTATAAAGATCAGCAGGATAAACTCAGCGAAAAAGATTTAAGCACTTACGGATTTTTGGGCTACCCCTTGCTGCAGAGTGCAGATATCCTGATATACCGCGCGACGCAGGTGCCGGTGGGCGCAGACCAGGTGCCGCATATTGAATTTACGCGCGAGATTGCGCGCCGTTTCAATCACCTGTATGGGCGCGAACCGGGCTTTGAGGAAAAAGCCGAGGCCGCGGTGAAGAAGCTGGGCAGCAAAAAAGCCAAGCTGTATGAAGAGCTGCGCACCCGCTATCAGGAGCAGGGCGATGACGAGGCGCTGGAATCCGCAAAGTCACTGCTGGACGAACAGCAGAGCCTGAGCCTGGGTGACCGCGAGCGGCTGTTTGGTTATCTCGAAGGCGGCGGCAAGATGATTTTGTCCGAGCCGCAAGCCATGCTCACCGCGGCTTCCAAAATGCCGGGACTGGATGGACAGAAGATGTCCAAGTCGTACCACAACACCATCAGCTTGCGTGAAGATGCGGCCAGCGTCAGCAAAAAAATCCGCACCATGCCAACCGACCCCGCGCGCGTGCGCCGCACCGATGTGGGGGACCCCGATAAATGCCCGGTGTGGCAATTGCATCAGGTTTATTCCAGCGCGGATACGAAGCAATGGGTACAGCAGGGCTGCCGCAGTGCGGGCATAGGCTGCATCGAATGCAAGCAGCCGGTAATCGATGCAGTGTTGCTGGAACAGAATCCGATGCGCGAGCGTGCCCAGCAATATCTGGACGATCCCACCCTGGTGCGCAACATCATTGCCGATGGCTGTGAAAAAGCGCGCAAGCTGGCAAACGAGACGATGCGCGATGTGCGGGAAGCTATGGGTCTGGACTACAGTTAAAAATGCAAATCTCGTCGCGATACGGCGTTGCACCTAAAAATTAAAACGTTTACATATATGCATATGCTGCGCCCTTTAATTTTTACGCGCGCCTTGTCTCGCTTAGAGGTTTAAATTTTTAAGGGGGAGGTTGATGTTCTACTACACAATAAAAATTCTGCTGTCGTCACTGATCATCGTGGCTGTCAGTGAAATTGCCAAACGCAGCAGCATGCTGGGGGCGCTGCTTGCCTCATTGCCGCTAACCTCGCTGCTGGCTTTTGTGTGGCTGTATCTGGATACCGGCGATGTGCAGAAAGTCGCCAGCCTGTCGTCGGATATCTTCTGGCTGGTGCTGCCCTCTCTGCCATTATTTCTGCTGTTGCCGCTGCTGCTTAAAATGGGCTGGGGATTCTGGCCGAGCCTCGCCCTGGCAGTTGTTGTCACAGCAGCCTGCTATGGCGTGCTGCTGGCGCTTAAACAATTTGCGGTACAGCCATGAGCGAAGAAACTATTCAGCTTGTAACAGATCAGGAAGCTCCACCGCCGCAAGTCGCACTGGCGCATGTCCACGGCGAACCGATGCTGGAGATGCCGAAGGATCTGTATATTCCGCCGGATGCGCTGGAGTTGGTGCTTGCAACATTTCAGGGGCCGCTCGATCTGCTGCTCTACCTGATCCGCAAGCACAACCTGGATGTACTCGATATCCCGATGGCGCAGCTTACCCAGCAGTATATGGGTTACATTGAGCTGATGCGGCAAGGCCGTCTGGAATTGGCTGCTGAATACCTGCTGATGGCGGCCGTGCTGATTGAAATTAAATCGCGCATGTTGCTGCCACGCCTGGCCAAAGCCACAGAGGAGGAAGGCGAAGATCCCCGCGTCGAACTGATGCGCCGCCTGCTGGAATATGAACAGATGAAACTCGCTGCGCAGAAGCTTAATGAGCTGCCGCAAGCCGGACGCGATTTTGAACTGGTTCAGGTCATCATCGAGCAAACGGTTATAGAGCGGCTGCCCAACATCTGCGTGGAGGATTTAAGACTGGCCTGGCTGGGGCTGCTGACGCGTGCCAAGCTGCACAGCCACCATAAAGTGCGGCGCGATGGCGTATCGGTGCGCGAGCAGATGACGCGCCTGATCCGGCAGTTACGTCATGGTGAGTTTGAAGCGTTTGAAAACCTGTTTGACGTGAGCGGCGGCATTCCGCAACTGGTTGTAACATTTATTGCAATACTGGAATTGGCCAAGGAGTCTTTGGTCGAAATTACCCAAACCGAAACACTGGGGAAAATCTATGTCAGAACAAGTAACACCGTTAACGCAGAGTGAAGAAATGCCGGCAACGGAAATTGCAGACACGGGTGAAATTGTGACACCAGGCGAACTCGTGACTTCTGAAGAAACGGGCATGGTGGAAGCGACTGGCATCGCGGAAATGGCTGACATTTCGGAAGTGACAGGGCCGGTTATCGGCGAAGCATTGCTCAAAAATATACTGGAAGCGGCACTGCTTACTTCGCCAGAGCCCTTGTCCATGGCGGAGCTGAAGAAACTGCTTGAGGTCGCGCCCGGCAGTGCGCTGATTGAACAGCTATTAAAGCAATTAGCGCAAGAGTACAGCACGCGCGGCATTGAACTGACCCAGGTTGCTTCCGGCTGGCGTTTCCGTGCGCGCCCTGAAATGCAGATTTATCTGGGTCGTTTGAATCCGCAAAAACAGCCGCGCTACTCGCGGGCGGTGATGGAAACCCTGGCCATTATTGCCTACCGCCAGCCTGTCACACGCGGCGATATCGAAGACATACGCGGAGTGGCGGTTGCATCACCGATTCTTAAAACACTCGAAGCACGCAACTGGATAGAGGTCATCGGCACCCGCGATGTACCGGGCAAGCCGGAGTTGTTTGCCACCACGCAGCAGTTGCTGGACGACCTTAATTTACGCTCCTTGCACGAACTGCCCGAGCTGGAAGAAATGGGCAGCCTGCTGGAGCAGGGTACACCCGATGCGGTCTGATGCCCGGAATTGTGATTTATTCTTCAAGCCCGACAGGCTCGCGGGATGATGAGGCACATTACCTCAGCGGATAATCCGTTTTACAAAGAGCTGGGCAAACTCTCCAGTTCGGCGCGCCAGCGCGGCAAGGCCGGGCAGACCCTGCTGGATGGCGCGCATTTGCTGGCTGCTTATCTGGCAAGCGGGAATCGCCCGCTGCACCTCATTGTCACCGAAGTGGCACTGCATGACCCTGAAATAGCGGCACTGATAAGCAAGCTGCCTGAAGTGCCTTTGACGCAGCTCGATGATGCACTGTTCGCCGGGCTCTCTGAACTCAAAACAGTGAGCGGTCTGCTGGCGTTGATAGCGGTGCCGCAAGCTGAAACTTCTCCGCAACATGTAAACTTCTGTCTGTTGCTGGAAAATATCCAGGACCCGGGCAATCTGGGCTCCATGTTGCGCTCGGCTGCAGCGGCTGGATGCGATGCGGTGTTTATGTCCAAGGGCTGTGCGGATGCTTGGTCGCCCAGGGTCTTGCGCGCGGCGATGGGTGGACATTTCGTGCTGGACTTGCTTGAGCATGCGGATTTGCCCAATGTGGTTAGCCTGTTTCCAGGGACAATATTCGCCGCTTCACTGTCAGCCAGCTCCAGTCTTTATGATAGTCACTTGAGCGGCAAGATCGCCTTTGCAATCGGCAATGAAGGTGCTGGCCTGACAGATGCCTTGCTCAGCCAGACCGTGCCCATCAACATACCGATGCCGGGTAAAGTTGAATCTTTGAATGCCGCAGCAGCCGCTGCGATATGTTTGTTTGAAGCAGTCAGACAGCGCAGCTGATAATTTTTGTGGCGTAGTCAAACGCAGGCGCGGCAAGCATGCGAAAAAATATAAGGGAGGCAATATGGGCAATCCTTTCACGGTACATCTTATTTCCTGGCACGATGGCGAACCACTGCTGCGCGCCATACGCGAAAAAGTTTTCATGCAGGAACAAAACGTTCCGGTCGAGCTGGAATGGGATGGCCTGGATGATGTTTGCCATCATGCGCTGGCGCTCAGTGCCAATGGCGACGCGATAGGCTGCGGACGCATCACACCATACGGCCATATTGGCCGCATGGCCGTTTTGCCGGGGTGGCGACGCAAACATATCGGCAGCGCAATTCTGGAATTGCTGGTGGATTACGCGCGCTCGCAAAATTACGGGCAGGTTGAGCTCAATGCGCAGGTTCAGGCTATCCCCCTATACAAAACCTTCGGTTTTGAGGTGGAGGGTGATGAGTTTATGGATGCCAATATTCCGCACCGAAAAATGACCCTGCAACTGAAACACAGAGGCGCCGCTTAAGAGATATCCATCGATACACCATATGTAAATTGTAATATTTAGACCGATAGATGAGCAGGCATATTTTTGCGTTACGCCCAGCCAAGAGACAATTATGTTGAAAATGTTTGCCAGCGAAATTAAATATAGTCAGCTTGTATACCGAAAATCTGTTTCAGTTTTTCTGCTGTTGTACGCCGCGATTGTTTTCGCCCTGTCTGGCTCGGACAGCATCATATTTGATCACCTCCATTTGCTGCTGGACACCATCAATGGCATTCTTTCCCTGATGTTGGCCTTGTTCCTCCTCGCAGAGCAAAGCAACATCCAGCCTAATGTTCGAAAATATCTGGCTATTGGTTTTGCTTTTGCTGCCGCTTCAGAGCTGTTTCACGCCTTTGTAGGGATAGAGTGGGAGGGTTGGTTTTCGTGGATATCAGGTAATTCTTCTACGCTACGGGCAGCTACATGGCCGCCTTCCACCTATATATTGCCGCTTTCCCTGGTATGGGCGATGTGGCTGATGCGGCGCAACTCTGCAATGCGGCCTGCCGTCTTTGCAGCAGGCATGGGCCTTGCCACTTTCTCGCTGTACGTCCTGGTCTTCATTTTTCCGCCGTATTTTGATACGGGTGTGCTGGGCATACAGCGCCCAACTCAAATCCCCGCCCTGTTTCTATTGCTTGTGCTCATAGCCTACTGTTGGCGAGAACGCCACAGAAGCTCCCTGTTTGAAGGTCTGGCATGGATGAGCGTGTTGCTGTTTTTCTCCGATTTGTTCATGTTGTATGCCACCTCGCCGTTTGAAAAATTCACCATGATGGCTCATGCCGGCAAACTCCTGGCATACACCTTTCTGCATGTCATTCAGATGCGCCTGGCTGTGGAAGACAGCCAGGCCAGGGGGAAAGCCGAAGCAGCGCTGATGCTGGAAAAGAAAAACCTGCGCGACGCGATGGATGAATTGGTATTTCATCAGTTCGCAATCGATCAGCATTCCATTGTCGGCACCACCGATGTGCAAGGCAATATCACCTATGCGAATAACAGCTTCTGTAGCATTAGCGGCTATTCGCGCGAAGAGTTAATGGGTCAGAATCACCGCTTGCTCAAGTCAGGTCAGCATCCCACAGAATTTTTTCGTGATATGTATCGCACCATTGCGGCAGGCGATGTCTGGAAGGGCGAGATATGCAATCGAGCCAAAGACGGCCATCTGTACTGGGTGATGACAACGATAGTGCCGGTAGTTGATGATCAGGGAAAACCAAAACAATACATTTCCCTGCGCTCGGAGATTACCGCGCGCAAGCAAGTCGAGACAGAACTCATACTGTATCAGGATCATCTGGAAGAGCTGGTTGCAGAGCAAATTCTTGATCTCAAGCAAGCCAAAGAAACTGCGGAGGCGGCAAACCGTGCCAAGAGTGAATTTCTTGCCAATATGAGCCACGAAATACGCACCCCCATGAATGGTGTGGTGGGTGTCGTAGACATATTGCAGGAAACACAGCTTACTCCGGCGCAACAACGCATGGTCCACACCATACGCACTTCATCGCTGGCATTAATGGGGATTTTGGGCGATATTCTGGATCTTTCCAAGATTGAAGCGGGTAAGCTTGAGATTGAAAAGATCCCAGTCAATCTGCGTGAACTGGTGGAAGGTGTGGCTCAGTTATTGGCTCCCACAGTCGCCGATCAGGATATGGATCTGATTGTTTTTTTGCCACCTGAGATTCCCGCCTGGGTAAGCACTGATCCGGGACGACTGCGGCAAATACTGTTTAACCTGTTGAGTAATGCAGTGAAGTTTACGCAGAGTGGAGAGAACTGGCGTGGCCAGATCATGTTGCGCGTGGAGATGAAAAGGCTGCCCGATGACCGTGAGGTCCTGCATTTTCGTATCATCGACAATGGCATAGGCATGAGCCAGGGAACTATGGCGCAGTTATTCCGGCCTTTCGCGCAGGAAGATGCGACTACCACCCGCCGTTTTGGTGGCACAGGTCTAGGCTTGAGCATCAGTAAAAACCTGGCAGAACTGATGCAGGGGCAGATCTATGTGAGCAGCGTTTTGGGTGGCGGTTCGGAATTCACCCTGGAGTTACCGCTTAAAGTGGCGCCTGCAAGTCACGCTACTGCAGTATTGTCCGACCTTTCTGGCATGAAAGTGTTGATAGTGACCGATCAGCCTGTTTATGAAGAAATACTCTCTGCTTACTTGAATGCAGTGGGGGCGCAAATTGAGGTTGTGCCCAGCCAGCAAGCAGCGCTGAATGTAATCCACCAGTCTGGAGAAAAGGGCTGGGAAGTGTTGCTGGATATGACCCGTGAGTCGGACACAGAACCGGAAATCGCTAACTCGATCCGGACACTACTGCCTGGATTGCCGATTGTGCCATTGGTTTCGCGCCGTATCAGTAGCTCACCCAAGGGCGAATTAGTTATTTTGGCCAATCCGCTGATGCTGGATGATCTCATGCATACACTCGCCCTTGCCACAAAGCGCATCGCTATCACGGATATCGTTCAGACTACAGAACGCCGCAGTCAGCCGCGCCAGCTGGCCCCAACAGTAGAAGAAGCGGTGGCAAACGGCCAGCTTATATTGGTAGCTGAAGATAACGAAACCAATCTTGAGGTAATCCAGGAACAGTTGCGCATTTTGGGATATGCCTCCGAGTCTGCCGAAGATGGACGTGTAGCCCTGGAAAAGTGGCGCAGAGGACGCGGACGTTACAGCTTGTTGTTTACCGATTGCCATATGCCCAATCTTGACGGTTTTGGTCTCACTGCTGCGATACGCAAAGAAGAGCCGGAAGGCGAGCGCCTTCGTATCATTGCGGTGACAGGCAATGCGATGCAGGGTGAAGCGCAACGCTGTTTGGTAAATGGCATGGACGACTACCTGGCAAAGCCGTTACGACTGAGCGATCTGGGGAGTAAGTTAGCCAAATGGTTGCCGTTGAAGCAGCCCAAAGTTGTGCCAGAGGCAGCCAATGAATCTCGGTCCGCCAGTGTTCCTGCGGAGCAAGCGGCGGCAGAAGTGGTCTGGGATGCCGGTACACTGACACGCATGGTGGGAGACCACCCGGAAATGCATCGACGTTTACTGGATAAATTTCTGCCAGGTGCGGAAGAGCAGGTGGCGGCTATTATGAGTGCTGTTGCAGCAGGTGATATGGATGTTGTAGTGGGAGTGGCACACAAAATGAAATCAGCGGCACGAACGGTGGGTGCGTTGCGGCTGGGGCAGCTGTGTCAGGAGCTCGAATCTGCAGGGCGTGCGGACGATATTGACACGATTAATTCCCGCACTGCAGCGTTGGAAGCCGCCTTTCAGGATGCCGCAGGACTGATCAAAAGCAGTTTTGGAAAATAGCGATTATAATTTGCACGCTGCTTGCGCATTCAACGTCTTGCGCGGTTTCCAGTGTTGCTTTAGCAGGCAGTGCTGAATACTGAGTCTGATTTATTTCTGGTTAGAGAGATTATCCTGATGTCCGAAAAACCCAAATTACTTTTAGTTGACGATGACGATTTTATCCAGCTCGTCATCGGCGAAAACCTGGCCAAGTTGGGATATGAAGTCGATATTGCCCATGATGGTCGGGCGGCATGGGAAAAAATCAGTCTTGATCCAAAAGGATATGACCTGGTTTTGCTGGACAAGATGATGCCCGGAATGGATGGCATAACCTTGTTGAAGCGGATCAGGGCCGACAGCCGCATGACCGGGCTCCCCGTGGTCATGCTGACTGGTGCTGATAAGCCGGAAGATATTGTCGAGGGCTTGGCAGCGGGCGCCTACTACTATCTTGTAAAACCTGCCACGCAGGACGTGTTGTCACGTGTTGTAAAGAGCGCTTTGGAGGAGAGTCTGAGAAAGCGTGAATTACAGGAGCGTATCGGCCAGCAAAGAAATAATCTGCGCTTGCTGCAACGTGCAGTCTTTTCGTTTCGCACGCTTAAGGAAGCAAAAGATCTTGCTTTGTTGCTGTCCGAAGTCAGCATGAGCCCGGAACGAACAGTTTCAGGGTATTCCGAATTACTTATCAATGCTGTCGAGCACGGCAATCTCGGTATCACCTACGCGGAAAAAGGTCGGTTGCTGTCCGAAGATAGATGGGCTGACGAGATTGAACAGCGTCAGTTATCTCCCCAGTATTCCAATCAGAAGGTAGAAGTGGTTATGGATAAGGGGCCTGATACCTTTACCGTCACCATCACTGATCAGGGTCAGGGATTCGACTGGAAAAAATACCTGGACTTCGATCCCGCAAGGGCATTCGATTTGCATGGACGCGGAATTGCAATGTCCTCCGGACTAAGCTTCGATCATCTGGAGTATCTCGGGAAGGGCAATAGCGTGGTGACTACGGTGAAGTTGAAAAACTAGTTTTCAGCTTCACCGTATCATTCTCATTCGCCGATGGGCAGGGGGTAAGGTAAGGGCAAGAAGCTGAGTTTTGCTCCTTGCAAGGACTGAAAATGAACGCTCTGTGTATCATGACTGCTGATCTGCATCACGGCCAGCAGATCAAAACCGCCCCCAGGTGCGGGGCTGGCATTGACTATCATGCCGCAGGCTTGTCCGGGCATATCGGGACTGAACAACTCATGACCTGCTGCAACTGCGCTGTCTGATTCGATATGAGCCAGAAACATGCGGCGTTTCTGTTTGCCCAGATAGTGCGTGCGAGCGACAATTTCCTGCCCCGGATAACAGCCTTTATTAAAGCTTACGCCACCCAATATATCCAGATTGCTCATCTGCAACACAAACTGCTCCTGTGTGGCTGGCGTTATTACCGGGATTCCTGCACGAATATTCAACCAGTCCCAGCAGGCCGAGCCTGCCGGTTTTGCTGCTGCAGCCATGCTGCTCCACAACACGCTGGCATGTTGGACAGTGGTGCAAATCTGGAAGCGATTGGATGCGATGCGAATAACGCTCACGTCATCATGCTGCGCTACTTCCCAGTCTTGTTGCAGAGCCGCGCTGAAATGTTGTTTAACCAGGTCTGCTGCATCATTGCCTGATAGTCCAAGGCAAACCATTTCGTCGCTTGCATCGCTGATCTTGACCTTGGCGCGCATCACATACATCGACAGCCGCTTCAGCATGGCAGCGGTCAGGCTGCGTGGCAGTTGCAGGAAATAATCCCCGCCGTTCTGCCAGATCAAAAAGGTCGCCATCATGCGTCCCTTGGGGCTGTTGAAGCTGCTTAACTGCGCGGTTTTGGCGTTGACTGCGGTGATATCGTTGCTCAATAAATTTTGCAGAAATTTTTGCGCTTCATCGCCCGACACCTTGAGGATGCCAAACTGGCTTAAATCGCACAGCACGGTGCGATCGCGGCTGGCAAGCAGCTCCGCCGGCAAATCGCCAAAGTGCTGCACCACCCCTTCTTGCGGCTGCGCGCCCTGCTGCATTAAAAAATCTTGCCAGTCCTGGTTCATGATTTCATTGCCTAGTTTTTGTATTCCGCAATCTTACCGTGAAGTGAAGCTATATTTTCGAAAAAGATTATTGGTTTCGGATAAAATTACCCCCATGAATTGGCTGATATTGTTCCCCTTGTTATTCCTGACCGCCTGCGACGGCGGCTTGTGGAATAACCCCTATCCCGCCAGTGATAAGGGCAAGTCGGTTTATTACAATGTCTTCACCGAGCGCCCCAAGCATCTCGACCCTGCGCAAGCCTACAGCGAGAATGAATATATCTTTCTGGCGCAGATTTATCAGCCGCCGCTGCAATATCACTACCTGAAGCGCCCCTACACCCTGATGCCGCAGGCGGCCAGCGCAATGCCGAAGCTGGTGTATCTGGACAAGAATAATCGCGTGCTGCCTGATGACGCACCTGCCGGGCGTGTTGCATACAGCCTGTATGAAATTCATCTCAAGCCTCATCTGAAGTATCAGCCGCATCCCGCCTTTGCACGCGATGCGCAGGGCAGGCTTGAATACCAAGGACTCGGCAAGGATGAAATCAGCAAGCGTTATACCTTGAATGATTTCCCGCATAGCGGCACACGCGAGGTGACGGCAGCCGATTATGCTTATCAGATCAAGCGCCTGGTGCATCCCGCCATCCATACGCCGATCAGCGGCTTGATGAGCGAATATATCGTCGGACTGAAGGAGTATGCCGCCACCCTGCACAGGGCGCAGCAGGCAGCGCCCACCAGCTTCCTCGATCTGAACGATTATGCGCTGGAAGGCGTGCAGGTAGTCGATGCGCACACCTACCGCATCAAGGTCTACGGCAAATACCCGCAGTTTGCCTATTGGCTGGCGATGCCTTTCTTCTCGCCGATGCCGGTGGAGGCGGAACATTTTTATGCGCAGGATGGCATGCAGCAGAATAACCTGACCCTAGACTGGTGGCCAGTGGGCAGCGGGCCGTATTATCTGTCGGAGAACAATCCCAACCAGCGCATGGTGCTGACGCGCAATCCCAATTTTTCCGGTGAATATTATCCGGCTGAAGGCGAGCCGGGCGACAGGGAGACCGGCTTGCTGGCCGATGCCGGCAAGCCGCTGCCCTTGATCGACAAGGCGGTGTTCAGCCTGGAGAAGGAAACCATCCCCTACTGGAACAAGTTTTTGCAGGGCTATTACGATGCAGCCGGCATCGGTTCGGACAGTTTCGACCAGGCCGTGTCCGTGAGCGTGGGCGGCGAAGCCAACGTCACGGAAGAAATGCATAAGCAGGGAATCAGCCTGTCGACCTCGGTTGCCACTTCTACCATGTACATGGGTTTCAATTTTCTTGATGCGACCGTGGGCGGCGATTCCGAGCGTGCACGCAAGCTACGCCGGGCGATTGCAATTGCAGTCGATTACGAAGAGTTTGTTTCCATCTTCGCCAACGGGCGCGGGGTCAGCGCGCAGTCGCCGATTCCTCCCGGCATCTTCGGCTACCGCGAAGGCGAGGCCGGTCTGAATCGCTATGTGTATGACTGGGTGAATGGTACGCCCGCGCGCAAATCCATCGCCGAGGCAAAGAGGCTGCTGGCGGAGGCCGGTTATGCAGACGGGCTGGATGAAAAAACCGGATCACCGCTGGTGATCTATCTTGATACGACTGCCACGGGTGTCGGCAGCAAATCGCGCCTGGACTGGCTGCGCAAGCAGCTGGATAAACTCAATATCCAGCTGGTGCCGCGCGCAACCGACTATAACCGTTTCCAGGACAAGATTCGCCGCGGCGATACGCAGATGTTCTACTTTGGCTGGAATGCCGACTATCCCGATCCGGAAAACTTCCTGTTCCTGTTGCACGGTGCGCAGGGCAAGGTGGCAAAGGGTGGCGAGAATGCGGCCAACTACAGCAATCCCGAATACGACCGCCTGTTTGAGCAGATGAAGAACATGCCGAACAGCCCATCACGCCAACTCATCATTGACCGCATGCTGGAGATCCTGCGCCGCGATTCGCCGTGGCTGTGGGGCTATCATCCAAAGGATTATGTGCTGCACCACAGCTGGCTGCACAACAGCAAGCCCAACAAGATGGCGAATAATAATTTAAAATATCTGCGCATCGATGCGGCGCGGCGCGACGAGCTGCGCAAGCAATGGAACCAGCCGCTGCTGTGGCCGCTGTGGCTGGGCGGCATCACCCTGCTGCTATCCGGCTGGTGGTTGTGGCGCGCACTGCGGCAAAGAGAGGAAGCCAGATGATCGCCTATTTGATCCGCCGCATTCTGTATGCAATCCCCATTCTGATCGGCGTGAATCTGCTGACTTTCGCGCTGTTCTTTGTGGTCAACACGCCGGACGATATGGCGCGCATGCAACTGGGCATGAAGCGTGTTACGCCCGAAGCCATAGACAAATGGAAGCAGCAGCGCGGATACGATAAGCCATTAATTATAAACAATAATTTGTCTGGTATGGGCAGGCTGAGCGAGACGATCTTCTTCCAGAAATCCGCCAGCATGTTCGTGTTTGACTTTGGTTACTCCGATGACGGCCGCAGCATCAGCCGCGAAATCATTACGCGCATGCTGCCCAGTCTGGTGATCGCATTGCCGACCTTTGCAGTGGGGTTGCTGCTGTATGTGACCTTCGCCCTGCTGATGACCCTGTTTCGCGGCACCGCGCTCGACCTGGCCGGGGTCACGCTGTGCGTGCTGCTGATGTCCATTTCCTCGCTGTTTTACATCATCGGCGGACAGTTTCTGGTGAGCAAGCTGTGGCACTGGGTGCCGATCTCCGGCTATGCCGGCGGCGTGGACAGCCTGCGCTTTATTCTGCTGCCGGTGCTGATCGGCATCGTGGCGGGAATAGGTTCCAGCAGCCGCTGGTATCGCACGATTTTTCTGGAAGAGGTGGGGCGCGATTACGTGCGGACCGCACGCGCCAAAGGCTTGTCCGAACTGCGCGTGTTGTTCAAACATGTGCTGAAGAATGCGCTGATCCCGATTCTGACCGGCGTGGTGGCGGTGATCCCGCTGCTATTCATGGGCAGCCTGCTGACCGAGTCCTTCTTCGGCATACCGGGGCTGGGCAGCTACACCATAGACGCGATCCAGGCACAGGATTTCGGCGTGGTGAGGGCGATGGTGTTCCTCGGTTCGGCGCTCTACATTGTCGGGCTGATTCTCACCGATCTCTCCTATACCGTGGTTGATCCCAGAGTGAGGCTGCAATGAGTTTCAAGCTGGTGATGCTGTGGACAGACGTGATGATCTTCCTGCTGCTTGCGGTGGCGATTGCGGGTGCCTGTTGGATCAGGCGACGTCCGCATTTGTTGTTGCCGTGGCAGCGTTTGTTCAAGAGTCGTGTCGGCATGGTGTCGCTGCTGGTGTTATCCCTGTTTGTAGCCGTGGGCTTGCTCGATTCGCTGCATTATCGTGTGGCTCTGCCGCAGAATAGTAATGGCAATGGCAAAGCGCTGCATGCGGCGGAAGTGTTGAGCCTGTTCGATGCCCTCGCCACTGATTTGCGCAGCCGTACTGAAAAAACCTATTCGGCGCCGCTTGCCGTCTATCTCTATGCCAAGGAAAGCATGGAAACGCCGGATGGCAAAACGCTGCGCGATTACCCTCGTCTCAAATACGGTGGTGCACATCTGAGTGATCCGCAGAGCGAGCATGTATCAGACGTAATCAAACGTGGCTTGTTTGGCGTGTTCTCAGGCTGGCTGGGCGGCGTCCTGCTGGCCTTGTTGATCGTCTCCTTTGCCGCAGCGCGCAGCCGCACTTCGGCGCGCGTATGGGTGGAAGCCCGCCAGCACACACCGCTGAATGCGATGCTCGCAACGCTGGTGTTGCTGGCGATGCTGATCGGGCTGACGGTGAATCTGGCAGGAGCCTATCACGTGCTGGGCACCGACAAGGTCGGGCAGGATGTGCTGTATCTGTCGCTGAAGAGCATACGCACCGGTCTCGTCATCGGCACGGTGACCACGCTGGTGATGTTGCCGTTTGCGCTGTTTCTGGGTATCGCTGCCGGCTATTTCCGCGGCTGGGTGGACGATGTGATCCAGTACGTCTACACCGTACTGAGCTCGATTCCCGGCGTGCTGCTGATCGCCGCCGCGGTGCTGATGATGCAGGTGACGATAGAGAAGCATGCCGAATGGTTTTCTTCCTCGGCCGAGCGCGCCGACCTGCGCTTGCTGTTCCTGTGTCTGATCCTGGGCGTGACCAGTTGGACCGGCCTGTGCCGCTTGCTGCGCGGCGAAGCATTGAAATTGCGCGAGCTGGAATACATCCAGGCCGCTCAGGCATTCGGCGTGTCGTCGCTGCGCATTCTCACGCGGCACCTCCTGCCCAATGTGATGCATATCGTGCTGATCGCGGTGGTGATGGATTTCAGCGCGCTGGTGCTGGCCGAAGCGGTGTTGTCCTATGTAGGGGTCGGCGTCGATCCTTCCACCAACAGTTTTGGCACGCTGATCAACAACGCGCGCCTGGAGATGGGGCGCGAGCCCATGGTGTGGTGGACGCTGGCGGCGGCATTCAGCTTCATGCTGGTGCTGGTGCTGGCCGCCAATCTGTTTGCCGATGCGGTGCGCGATGCGTTTGATCCGCGTCTGAACCGGACGGGGGACGCCTGATGTCGTTGCTCGAGGTCAAGGGGCTGGTTACCCGTTTGCATAACGCCGCACGTATTGTTGACGACATTTCATTCGAGGTGCAGGCGGGCGAAACCTTTGCGCTGCTCGGCGAATCCGGCTGCGGCAAATCGATGACAGCGCTGTCCCTGATGCGTTTGCTGCCGGCTGGTATCGCCATCGAACGCGGTGAAATTTCTCTGGGCAGCAGGGATGTGCTGGCCCTGCCCGAACGCGAGATGCGCGAAGTGCGCGGCGGACAGATGGCGATGATCTTCCAGGAGCCGGGGCTGAGCCTGAACCCGGTGATGACAGTCGGCGCGCAGATTTCCGAGGTGCTGGCGCTGCATCACAAAATTAAGAATTCGGCGGCAGATGCACGCGCGACAGAGCTACTGCAACAGGTGGGCATTCCCGATGCGCCGCAACGCCTGCATGAATATCCGTTCCAGCTTTCCGGCGGCATGAAGCAGCGCGTGATGATTGCGATGGCGCTGGCGGGTGAACCAAAATTGCTGATCGCAGACGAGCCGACCACCGCGCTGGATGTGACGATACAGGCGCAGGTACTGCAGCTGCTGCGCGATACGCAGGCAAGAAGCGGCATGGCGATGCTGCTGATTACGCACGACCTCGGTGTGGTGGCGCAGATGGCGCATCAAGTGGCGGTGATGTATGCGGGGCAGATTGTCGAGCAAGCACCGCGTGCGCAGTTGTTTGCAAAACCCGCGCACCCCTACACGCAAAAACTCTTTGCAGCATTGCCAAACACACGCCGCAAGGGCCAGATGCTGGCCGCCATACCCGGCAGCGTGCCGGCTTTGGGGGAGGTGGCGAATGGCTGCCGTTTTGCACCGCGTTGTGACCATGCCTGGGCGCTTTGCCATGGCCAGACGCCGCAATGGACAAGCCTGGGTGAAGGGCGGGGCGTGCGTTGCCATCTTTATACGACAACAGAATCCGGCAAACAGGCGCAGCAATCAGTGCTCGTAAACGGACAAGCAAACCCCAGTCCGCCACAGGCTGCACGCCACGCTGCTGAATCTTCCATCCTCAAGGTTGCAGACCTTAAAGTTCATTTCCCTATCCGCAAAGGCATTTTGCAGCGCACCGTTGGCCATGTAAAAGCGGTCGATGGCGTATCGCTGGAGATAAATGCTGGACGCACGCTGGCCTTGGTGGGGGAATCCGGCTGCGGCAAGACGACGGTGGGCAAGGCGCTGTTGCAGTTGATCCGGCCCACAGCCGGCAGTGTGCGCTTTGCCGGGCGGGAAATGACCGGCTTGAAGTCGCAGCAGTTGCGCGAATTGCGTGGCGGCATGCAGATGGTATTTCAGGATCCCTATGCATCGTTGAACCCCAAAATGCGCGTGGCGGAAATCCTGCAGGAGGGCATGGATGCGTTGGCGATTGGTTTGAACGGCAAGGAGCGGCAAAGCCGCATCGATGTGCTGCTCGATCAGGTAGGCCTGGCGCAGGCCGCCAAGTGGCGCTACCCGCATGAGTTTTCCGGCGGCCAGCGCCAGCGCATCGCGATCGCCCGCGCCTTGGCAGTCAATCCCAAACTGCTGATTTGCGACGAGCCTACCAGCGCGCTCGATGTGTCAGTTCAGGCGCAAATATTGAATTTAATCAAAGAGTTGCAGATTGAGTTGGGCTTGAGCTATCTGTTCATCACGCACAACCTGGCGGTGGTGGAATACATCGCGCATGAGGTTTGCGTAATGTACCTGGGAAGGATCGTAGAACGCGGTCTGGTAGAGGAAGTCATGCGCAATGCACAACATCCCTATACCAGAGCCTTGTTGTCCGCCGTGCCGCGTATCGATGGCGACAGAGGCGAACTGATACGACTGTCTGGCGAGATGCCATCACCCGCCAGACCGCCGCAGGGATGTCATTTTCATCCGCGCTGTGCGCAGGCAATGGACACATGTCGTGCAGCCTATCCTGTTGCAAGCCAGGTGAGTGCAACACATGTGGTGCATTGCCATCTTTATGACGGACTCAAGTGAGTTGCAGAACTCAATGCACAGATTGAGATGTTGCTGATCTGTGCATGAACAGGTGATGTTTTACGATTTTGCCGTTGGGTGTGCTGTTTTCTTGCTGGTCGAAACTCTTTTGATATTGCGCCCAGGTTTTGATGCTCCCTGCGTTGGCTGGGCGACCAGAATGTGCTGGCCCGGGCGAAGAATTTTGACACCCCGGTTCCAGCTTTTCAGGCTGGCTAGTTTCACATGGTAGCGACGCGCGATTGCGCTCATTGTGTCGCCTCTGCGGACTGTGTGCCTGATTGCATTCAGCATGCTGCCGTCAGTTGGCGGCAGATGGGTGTTGAATGCAGTGAATTCGTTCTCTGGCTGTTCCCCATTCAGCGGTACCAGCAGGGTTTGCCCGTTGCTGGCTTTGACGCTGCGGTGTATGCCATTGACGGTTCTCAGCTTTTCAGCGGTGATGCCATAGCGCGATGCGACATCATCCAGATTGTCACCTTTCTTGGTCGGGCAAGCCTGCCAGGAAACCAGCGGGTGGCTGGCATGTTCCAGATTATTTTGGAAGGTCTCCACTGTTGCTACCGGTAAGAGCAAGACTTCATCTTCTTGGTTAAGAATGACCGGACGGTTATGCGCCGGGTTAAGCGCCGCAAATTCTTCCATCGAGATCCCTGCCATTTCGGCGACAACCTCCACGTCAATATGGCGTGTCGTGGTGACTTCGGAAAAATAGGGTTTGTTCGGTATATCAGTCAGCACCAGGCCGAAACTTTCGGGATAGCTGATGATGTTTTTGACAGCCATCAGCTTGGGCACGTATTGTTTTGTCTCACGCGGGAGTTTCAGGCTGGCATAATTGGTTGGCAATTTGCGTTTGCGGTTGCGGGATTGTGCACGCGTAATGCAATTTTCACCGCAATTGTAGGCGGCCAGAGCCAAGTCCCATTCGCCGAATTCGTCGTGCAGTTTTTGCAGGTAATCCAGCGCACCCTTGGTTGCGCTGATGACGTCGCGACGCCCGTCATACCACCAGTTTTGCTCCATGCCGAAATGTTTGCCGGTGGACGGGATGAATTGCCAGATGCCGGAGGCACGCGCAGTGGAATAAGCGCCAGGGTTGAATGCGCTTTCAATCATGGGCAGCAGTGCAATTTCCATCGGCATGCCGCGTTTTTCAACTTCGCCAACGATGAAGTACAGATAGCGGCGCCCACGTTCTGTCATGCGTTCCACATAATCCGGTTTGCTGGCGTACCATCTCTCGAAACGCGCAATCAGTTTGCTGTCCTGTTCGCGCATCGCATAACCGTTGCGGATGCGTTGCCATACATCGATCTCGGCGTTGGGTTGCGCCTGTGTCAAGAGTGGGGTTGGGGTGGGCGTGTCAGCAAGGATGCCGGCGGGTGCCGGCTGTGTAGCAGGGGCTGCTGGTGTGGTCTCGGCAGCCTGTGCGACGACTGCTTGCTGGAGAGCGACAACTTCCGGTCCGGCTGCGGCCTGTCCGGTAGCAGTTATGTTGGCATTGGGTAAAGTTTCGTTAGCTGCGTGCTGTGGTGAAACTGTTGCACATCCTGATAAGGCAACAATGGATAGTAGAAACAGTCGATTATGTAGCAAGGTTGATGCCCGGTGAATGATTAAGTTGGCGCGATCATAGTCGAGTGCACGTAGCAGCGTCAATATGATGATTCCGTTTGAACTTTGCTTAAATATTGATGATAGCGGGTAAAATGACAAAATGAATCCGGTTCCGTCAAGATGAGGCTTACTTAAGTGATTTTCACGCAAACAAACATTGATGAATCGACAAAAAATAATTAGTTGCGATATTTTCTGCACCGTAGTGGACAACTACGGCGATGTCGGTGTGTGCTGGCGCCTGGCAAGGCAGTTGGCCAGCGAGCAGGGGATGTCGGTTCGGTTGTGGGTGGATGATCTGGCAAGCCTGCACAAGCTGTGTAATGGGGTAAATCCGACCCATCCCATCCAGCAGTGGCAGGGGATTGAGATCAGACACTGGGGAATACCTTTTGCTGAAATCATCCCTGCACAGCTGGTGATCGAGGCATTCGCCTGCGAATTGCCGGAGCGTTATGTGCTGGCAATGGCGGAGAAGATACAGCAGCCGGTGTGGTTGAATCTGGAGTACCTCAGTGCCGAAGATTGGGTGGCAGGCTGTCACGGCCTGCCATCGCCTCATCCGCGCTTGCCGCTGATCAAGTATTTTTTCTTTCCGGGTTTTACCAGAGAGACAGGCGGTCTGCTGCTGGAAAGCGATCTGCTGGCGCGGCGCGACAAGTTTCTGTCTGACACTACTGCACAGGATAAATATTGGCAGGCACTGGGCGTGCCGGCACGCCAAAAGGGGGAGGTGCGTGTGTCGCTATTCAGCTATGAAAATCCGGCTGTGCAGGACTTGCTGGCTGCCTGGGCCACATCTGAACAGCCTTTGACCTGCCTGGTTCCGGAAGGCAGAGTGTTGCCGCAAGTGGCCGGTTTCTTCGGGCGGCAACAGTTAGTTACAGGCGATGTGCTGCAGCAAGGCAATCTGCGCGTACATGTGCTGCCATTCGTCGAGCAGCAGGAGTACGACAGCTTGCTGTGGGCGTGCGACTGCAACTTTGTACGCGGCGAGGATTCCTGCGTGCGTGCGCAGTGGGCGGGCAAACCCTTCGTTTGGCATATCTATCCGCAACATGACGGGGTGCATATCAAGAAAATGCGTGCCCTGCTGGAGTTGTACTGCAGCGGGCTGGAGCCTGCTGTCGCGCAGGCATTGCGCACCCTCTGGGAAGCATGGAATGCCGGAGAAGCTGGCAGGCAGGCCGCTTCGGCAGGCTCGGGACAGGCATGGAACCATTTTCTGCTGCACCAGTCTATGTTGCTGCGGCATGCCAACTTATGGGCACAGAAGTTATCCGGCAATAATCTTGCATTGAATTTGCTGGATTTTTCGCACAAAGTTGGTAGAATCGCCCCTTTCGAAATTTAGCTTTAGGCAGAATACAGATGAAAATCGCTCAAGAACTCCGTGCAGGTAATGTTGTGATGGTTGGTGACGCCCCGTTGGTCATCCAGAAGGCCGAATATAGCCGCTCCGGTCGCAGTGGCTCCGTGGTTAAAATGAAATTCAAGAACTTGCTGACCGATGCGCCCAGTGAAAATATTTTCAAGGCTGACGACAAGTTCGAGCAGGTAATGCTGGAACGCAAGGATTGCACCTATTCCTACTTCGCTGATCCCATGTATGTGTTCATGGATGCTGATTACAATCAGTACGAAGTGGAAAAAGATAATCTGGGCGACGCAATCAACTACATCGAAGACGGCATGACTTGCGAAGTGGTGTTTTATAACGACAAGGCGATTTCCGTGGAACTGGAAAACACCATCGTGCGCGAAGTGATTTACACCGAGCCAGCCGTGCGCGGCGACACCTCAGGCAAGGTGATGAAGCCGGCCAAGTTGAATACCGGATTTGAGTTGCCGGTGGCTGCCTTTATCGAGATTGGCGATAAAATTGAAATTGATACCCGCACCAATGAATTCAAGAAGCGCGTATTAGCTTAAATCAAGAGCCGTTTATGCAATATAAAGAAAGCCGCGTTAAGCGGCTTTTTTTATGGTGAAAACAACAGCTTATTTTGCCTCTTCCGGGGGCGCCACATTGGGTTCCAGGGTGGTGGTTGGCACAGGCGCAGAGGCGGGCTCAGCGGTGTCCCAAAGCGTTTTTGGATTGTTTGCTATATTGCTGGTGGCCTTATTAAGCGCTTCTCCAACTTCGAATGCCGTGGTACATCCCGACATGCACAATAACAGGGTGAGTAATAAATATTGGCGTTTCATAACATTCACTTACTTCAACGCTTCAACGCTGTAAACCACCACCAGACGATGCGTCTCGCCGGGAGCAACACTCACCACGTTGTCGAAGGCATTGGCGCTTTCCACGCAGACCATGCCGCGATGGCCTTCATGGCCGAAGTCGCCCATCTTGTCGGCTTTTTCAGTCCATGGATTCCACACCACGGTTGAGCGGCTACCCTGCTTGGCGATGCGGATTGCACGCTTCAGGCCGCGGTCTTCAATGATGCAGTCGGCAGTGGTGTTCACGTAGACGCGGTCCACTTCACTTTCAATTACGATGCCGTCCTTTTGTGTTCTGCTTGCTGGCTCGCCTACCTTGTCCAGATAGTTGCAGCCTTCCAGGCCACGGATAGTCATTTGCGCCACATCGCTGATGTGGAAGTAGGTGTGCAGTGCCTCGCCCAGGGTAAACGCCTGTTTGCCGCTATTGCTTGTCACCAGTTCTACGCGCAGGGCTTTGCCGATGGTCATTTCAATTTTTACAGGGGACTGATTCGGCCATTGCGCACGGGTTGCCTCGCTTTCAATCAGGCCAAAACTGATGAACGTCGCGCCATCCGGCAGGGCTTTCGCTTCCAGCACTTTCCACATCACGGTGCGCGCATAGCCGTGGCCAGGCAGCTTGGTATCGGTGGCGTGCGGGCCAAACCATGGCCAGCAGACAGGCACGCCGCCGCGTATGGATTTACCGGCAGCAAATTTGGCATATTTGGATAACCAGATGACCGGCTCGTGCCCGTGTGGCTGGAACGTCATCAAATGTGCGCCTTGCAGAGCGATGCTGGCGCTGGCGTGTGCGTTGTTGACTTCCGCAGCAATCAAGCCGCCGGCGATTTCACTGAACTTTAGATGGTTGCTAATGCCGAATTGCTGGTTGAGTTCTGCAAGTGTCATGGTGGGTTCCTGAAGGTTAAGGCATGTATTTTCGCCGTAATCGGGTTTGTGTGTCCAGAATATTTAAATTTACCGTGTGTTTTTGCAGCGATTGCCACAAAGACATCTTGAAATTGGCGCATACGTCCCCCATTTTGCGCTGACAAAGATGTTTGGTGGTAAATTGTCGCTTTACTTATTCAATTAAATGGGGAAAATTATATGAAACGAATTGCGCTGTTTGTGTTGACCAACCTGGCTGTATTGCTGGTGATTAATATCACCCTGCGCTTATTGGGCGTGGACAGGGTAGTGGATCAGAGCGGCGCGATCAATTTCAATTCGCTGCTGGTCATGTCGATGGTGATTGGTTTTTCCGGTTCGATTATTTCGCTGCTGATGTCAAAGTGGTCGGCCAAGCGTATGGTGGGGGCGCAGGTCATCACCAGCCCGATTGATCCGACCGAGCGCTGGCTGGTGGAGACCGTAACCCGTCAGGCGCAGGCGGCCGGAATCGGCATGCCGGAAGTGGCCATCTACGATGCGCCGGATGTGAACGCTTTTGCCACCGGCTGGAATCGCAACAATGCGCTGGTTGCCGTGAGCACAGGGCTGTTGCAGAGCATGAGCCGTGACGAGGCAGAGGCGGTGCTGGCGCATGAGATCACCCATGTGGCCAACGGCGACATGGTGACGCTCGCGCTGATCCAGGGGGTAGTAAATACCTTCGTCATCTTCTTTGCCAAATTGTTCGGCATACTGGTAGACCGTATCCTGCTGAAGAATGATCCGCGCAATGGCCCGGGTATCGGCGCTTTTGTTGCGGAGATCATAGCCCAGCTGGTGCTGGGTGTGCTGGCCAGCATCATCGTGATGTGGTTCTCGCGTCAGCGCGAATTCCGTGCCGATGCAGGCAGCGCCAGTCTGGCCGGACGCAACAAGATGATCGCCGCGCTGGAACGTTTGAAGGCTAACCATGAACAGGTCACGCTACCCGAAAAGATGGCGGCCTTTGGCATCTCCGGCGGCAGCAGTTTCTCGCGCCTGTTTATGACGCACCCGCCGTTGGATGAGCGTATTGCAGCGTTGCGCGAGGGCCGTTAAACTGCAATTATGAGCATATTAGGGATGTAAACGCTGTGCCGGTAAATAAAACACCTGACCATGCCAAGCTTGACCGTATTGTTGCAGAAGCTCGACGCACTGCGGCAGAACGTGAGCAGGGTTATCGCGAGCGTGCGCTCAAGATGTATCCTTGGGTGTGCGGCCGCTGCACGCGTGAATTTACGCACGCCAATTTGCAGCAGTTAACCGTTCATCATCGCGATCATAACCACAGCAACAACGCGCCCGATGGCAGCAACTGGGAGTTGTTGTGTATTTATTGCCATGAAAATGAGCATGCCAAGCAACTGGATGCGGCAGCTGTTCTAGCTGCCACATCCAGTGGCGCTGATTCAGGCAGTTCGACTTTTCAGCCCTTCGCGGATCTCAAGTCTCTGTTGGTCAAAAAGTCCCAGGCTTGACTGCTGGTTCTTGCATTAGGTGTTTATAGCATGCAGGTTTGAAACAAAAAAACCAGTTGATCTCACACGTGAGGGGCAACTGGTTTTCCGTTTTAAACGACTCGGGCTATCACTCCTGGGCTATTCATCCTCATCGTCGTATTTTACCCGCGGAGGATCGCCGTCATATACCAGGCTTTGTCGATGCATCATATAGGCGTCACGGATAAAGCTGTAACGGTCCACTACAGTGCCCTCGATGATTTTTTCCGAGTCGAGTAATTCTGCGCGCAAATTAACTTTGTTGGTTACCCACAGGCTATTGCGCACAGGGATGTCATCAAGATTCTCAATCACACCGAAATAGCTGTCTGTTGCCAAACCTGCTCCGTCACGCACCGAGCTTGGCCCCAGAAAAGGCAATACCAGGTAAGGCCCGCTGCTGACCCCCCAATAGCCCAATGTTTGCCCGAAGTCTTCATTGTGCTTTTCCAGCTTGTGAGCGACATCAAACAGCCCAAATACACCAAAAATGGTGTTGACCCACACACGGGTAAAGTCAGACGCAGCCTGGTGAAATTTAAGTTGTAACAGGTCGTTTCCGGTGACGAATATATCATCGATATTGGAGAAGAAATTGTGCACCATCTTTTGCCCCGGATCTGGCATTACAGCTCTATAGCCCTGTGCAACAGGCTTGAGCACAGCCCTGTCCAGCGTATCGTTGAACTGATACATGCTCCGATTGAAACCCTCATAAGGGTCTTTCGGATTGGTATTGGGAGAAGTCGATGCGCAGCCACTCAAAATCAGGCTGATAAGAAACGATACTCGTAAAAATATGATTCTAATCAATGACATAAATTGTGGTGCGGATTAAAATTAGTGTGAGATTGTAGATGGAATTTATTACAAATACAGCCCCATGAATCCAGATCTGCATCTTGCCGGGCGGCAAGATGCCGGGAAATATTAGCCCAGAAATTCCACTTCAAACACCAGCGTCGCATTCGGCGGGATCACGCCGCCTGCACCGCGTGCGCCATAGCCCAGCGCTGCCGGAATGGTGAGCTTGCGCACGCCGCCAACCTGCATGCCTTGCACGCCTTCATCCCATCCTTTGATAACCTGGCCTGCGCCAAGATTGAAATCGAAAGGCTCATTTCTGTCTTTGCTTGAATCGAATTTGCTGCCATCAGTCAGCCAGCCGGTGTAATGCACAGAAACCAGATTTCCGGCTGTGGCTGTGGCGCCGCTGCCGACAGTGATGTCCTCATATTGCAAACCTGATGCTGTCGTAATCGTGCTCATAGTGTTTCCTTTTTTTGTGCTTATCCCAACAAGGGACGGGTTAAAAAATTTTTGATGCTTGCTTGCGTGTTATTTGCTGCTGCGTTCCGCAGCCATCACCGTGCTGGCTACCAGCATGGTGATGGTCATCGGCCCAACGCCGCCAGGTACAGGTGTAATCCAGCCTGCAACCTTTTTGGCGCTGTCGAAATCCACATCGCCTACCAGCTTGCCGCTGGGCAGGCGGTTGATGCCGACGTCGATCACGGCGGCGCCGGGCTTGATCATGTCGCCGGTGATCATCTGCGGTTTGCCGGTGGCGACCACCAGAATATCGGCATCGCGCGTGAACTTGGCGAGGTCGACAGTCTTGGAGGTGCAGATGGTGACGGTGGCATTTTTCTGCAGCAGCATGAGTGCCATCGGCTTGCCGACAATGTTGCTGCGACCGACTACCACCGCGTGTTTGCCTTCGATTTCAACGCCGCTTTTTTCCAGGAGCTTCATCACGCCAAAGGGGGTGCAGGGCTGAAACTGGGGATTGCCGGTGACCAGTTCGCCCACATTCATCGGATGAAAGCCGTCCACGTCCTTGTTCGGAGAAATTGCCAGCAGCACCTTGTTGCTGTCGATGTGTTTTGGTACCGGCAGTTGCACCAGAAACCCATGAATTTTCGGATCAGCGTTGAGTTTGGCAATCTGTTCCAAAAGCATGGCTTCAGAGGTGTCGCCGGGCAACTCAATATGTTCGGAATAGATGCCGAGCTCGGCACAGGCATTGATCTTGTTGCGAACGTAAACCTTGGAGGCAGGATCTTCACCCACAATGATCACCGCCAGTCCGGGTGTGATGCCGCGCGCTTTCAGCGCATCGGCACGCAGTTTCCATTCAGCGCGAACCTCTTGCGAGATGGTTTTGCCATCAATAATTCGAGCAGTCATTGCAATTCCTTAGGGTAAAAAAACGCTGATTCTTGCCATTAGAACGCTGGTTTCTCTGCTGCATTCTGATAGTTGGCGACCGAGTCCATGATTTCGGCACGCGCTTCTTCTATGCCGAACCAGCCTTGGATCTTGACCCACTTGTTTGGTTCCAGATCCTTGTAATGTTCGAAGAAATGGGAAATCTGCTTCAGTGTGATTTCCGGCAAGTCGGTATGGCTTTGCATGCTGCGATACAGTGTCGAGAGTTTGTCCACTGGTACCGCAATCAGCTTGGCGTCCTGTCCGCCTTCGTCTTCCATTTTGAGTACGCCCAGTGGGCGGCAGCGCACCACTACACCGGTCTGCAGGGGAACAGGGGTGACTACCAGCACGTCTACCGGATCACCATCGCCGCACAGAGTATGCGGGATGTAGCCATAGTTGCAGGGGTAGTGCATCGCGGTATTCATGAAGCGATCGACGAAGATCGCGCCGGATTCCTTGTCTACTTCGTATTTCACCGGCTCGCCATGCATCGGGATTTCGATAATGACGTTGAAGTCGTCGGGTAGATTTTTGCCGGATGGAACATTGTTCAAACTCATATTGCACTGCCTTCAGGGGATTAACTAAACCCGAATTATATCATTTCAGACTTGCGGGGATGAAGGCGTAAAAAAAGGGAGCCTGACGGCTCCCTTGGTACTGATAAAACGAGGATTAAAGCAGCGGCACGATCATCAGTGCAACGATGTTGATAATCTTGATCAGCGGGTTCACGGCAGGGCCTGCGGTGTCCTTGTACGGATCACCCACGGTGTCGCCGGTGACCGCTGCCTTGTGCGCATCGGAACCTTTGCCGCCGAAATTGCCCTGCTCGATATATTTCTTTGCGTTATCCCAGGCACCGCCACCGGTAGTCATGGAAATAGCCACGAACAGGCCGGTAACGATGGTGCCGATCAATACACCACCGAGCGCCTGCGCGCCCAGGGTCAGACCGACTATCACCGGCACGGCCACAGGCAGCAATGAGGGCACGATCATTTCCTTGATCGCAGCCTTGGTCAGCATGTCGACGCAGGTATCGTATTCCGGCTTGGCTTTGCCTTCCATGATGCCCTTGATTTCCTTGAACTGGCGACGGACTTCAACCACAACCGAACCCGCAGCGCGGCCGACCGCTTCCATGCTCATCGCAGCGAACAGGTAAGGTACCATACCGCCGATGAACAGGCCGATGATCACCATGTGATTGGACAGATCGAAGGTCAGGTTGGGGTGGCTGCCGGACAGGGCGTGTGTGTAGTCGGCAAACAGCACCAGCGCGGCCAGACCGGCAGAGCCGATGGCGTAGCCTTTGGTAACTGCCTTTGTGGTGTTGCCCACAGCATCCAGCGGATCGGTGATGTTGCGGATGTTTTCCGGCAGGCCGGCCATCTCGGCAATACCGCCGGCGTTGTCGGTGATCGGGCCATAGGCATCGATGGCGACGATAATGCCGGTCATCGACAACATCGAGGTTGCTGCAATCGCGATTCCATACAGACCAGCCAGCTCGTAAGAGCCCCAGATCGACAGACACACGGTCAACACCGGTGCTGCAGTCGAACGCATGGAGACGCCCAGGCCTGCGATCACGTTCGTGCCGGAACCGGTGGTGGAAGCCTGTGCGATGTGTTTCACCGGGCCATATTCAGTTGCGGTGTAGTACTCGGTGATCAGCACCATCGCGGCGGTCAGTCCCAGGCCGATCAGCGAGGCATAGTACAGCTTCAGCGATGTCACCATCACGCCGCCTATCATCACGCCGCCTATCATCACGCCGTCGCCCATCATTTTGTTGGTGATGAAATAGAAACCAACGGCAGCCAGTACTGCAGCGACAATCAGGCCGCGATACAGTGCGTTCATGATTTTGCCGCCTTCATAAGCCTTGACGAAGAAGCTGCCAACAATGGAAGCTATGATAGAGAAGCCGCCCAGTACCAGCGGGTAAAGCACGGCCTTTTCATCTGCACCGGTGATCAGCAGACCACCCAGCAGCATGGTGGCGACAATCGTCACCGCGTAGGTCTCGAACAGGTCAGCGGCCATACCAGCGCAGTCGCCCACGTTATCACCCACGTTATCCGCTATGACCGCAGGATTGCGTGGATCGTCTTCAGGGATATTGAGCTCAATTTTACCGACCAGGTCAGCGCCTACGTCAGCACCCTTGGTGAAAATACCACCGCCCAGACGAGCAAAGATGGAAATCAGCGAACCGCCGAATGCCAGGCTGACCAGGGCATGGATAGCCTCGTTGCTGGATATCTGCATGCCGACAGTCAGGAATGCGTAATATCCGGCTACACCCAGCAGTGCCAAGCCGACTACCAGCATGCCGGTGATGGCGCCGCCCTTGAACGCCACGTTTAGCGCGTTGTTGAGGCCGCCATTGGCTGCTTCAGCAGTGCGGATGTTTGCGCGTACCGACACGTTCATGCCGATGTAGCCAGTCAAGCCTGAAAGAATCGCACCAATCGCGAAACCGGCAGCTGACTTCCAGCCCAAGGGAGAAAAGAAAATAACCACCAGCAATATTGCGCCGACCATACCTATGGTCGTGTACTGCCGATTCAGGTAAGCGCCTGCGCCTTCCTGAATCGCTGCGGCAATCTCGCGCATGCGATCGTTGCCGGTCGATTTGCTGAGAAGCCACTTGGTTGTAATTGCTCCATATAGAAGTGCCAAAACCGCGCACGACAGGGTGAACCATAGTCCAGCTGACATAATTTTTCTCCCAAATTTGTTATATAAGCTGTCCGATTAGGACCGGACAGACGTCCTCATGCCTAAAACGATGCTACAAGCTGAATCAAAAAAAAGGCACTTTAAAAAAAGTGCCTAATAGCTAGATTCAAATTTTAAAACTGTCCAACTTTTTTGCGACAGCCACATTTTTCAGCCGCACATACTGGGGCAGTCCATCCTTGTAGGGAGGGTAATCTTCGCCCTTGATTAGCGGGGTCAGGTAGGTGCGGCACTTCTCGGTGATGCCAAAACCATCTTTGGTAATGAAGTCACGGGGCATCATTTTTTCCACGTTGGCCACATTTTTAAGCTGGGCCACGCCGATTTTCCACTTATAAGGCTTGTCTGAAACACGAACAATCGTCGGCATCACAGCATTGTCACCTTTGAGCGCGTGATCCACAGCCGCCTTGCCGAGCGCATAGGCCTGCGCCACGTCGGTCTTGGAGGCGATATGGCGCGCGGCGCGTTGCAGGTAATCGGCAACCGCCCAGTGGAATTTATAGCCCAGCGCAGCCTTGATCATATTGGCAACGACAGGCGCTGCACCGCCCAACTGTGAATGGCCGAAGGCATCTTTCAATCCCTGGTCAGCGAGGAACTTGCCGTCTTCGCCCTGCACGCCTTCTGATACCACGACTGTGCAGTAGCCATGTTTCTTCACCATGGAGTCAACCTTGGCGAGGAAGGTTTTCTGGTTGAAGGGAATTTCAGGGAACAGGATGACGATCGGTATTTCGCACTTCTCATCCGATGCCAATCCGCCTGCAGCTGCAATCCAGCCGGCATGGCGGCCCATTACTTCCAGCACGAATACCTTGGTTGAAGTTTTGGCCATGGAAGCCACGTCGAAGCTCGCTTCGCGTGTTGATACCGCAATGTATTTTGCAACTGAGCCAAAGCCAGGGCAGCAGTCAGTGATAGGCAGGTCGTTATCCACTGTTTTGGGAACATGGATGGCCTGGATGGGGTAGCCCATCTTGTCGGCCAGTTGCGACACTTTCAGGCAGGTGTCAGCGGAGTCGCCGCCACCATTGTAAAAGAAGTAACCGATGTTGTGCGCCTTGAAGACTTCGATCAGGCGTTCATATTGTGCAAGATTTTCAGTCAGGCTTTTGAGTTTGAAGCGGCAGGAGCCAAATGCGCCGGAAGGTGTATGGCGCAGCGCTGCGATGGCGGTTGCGGATTCTTTACCGGTGTCGATTAAATCTTCGGTGAGAGCACCAATGATGCCGTTGCGTCCGGCGTAGATCTTGCCAATTTTGTCTTTATGCTTGCGTGCGGTTTCAATTAAACCACAGGCCGATGCGTTGATGACGGCAGTTACGCCACCGGACTGTGCATAAAACGCGTTCTTCTTTGCCATACTCTTACACTCCCTGAAAGAATTGATAGTCCCCACGAAACCGTGGTTGTTCGGTTAAGCAAAACGATTTTCCATTCCGCCATTGGCACCTTATCGACATTCCGCAGTGCTCTATAAGGACAAAGATTGGAAAAGTGTAGATGTTGCAGGGGGCATATTACGCCATTTTTCAATTTATGAAACCTTAAGGCAAAACCGGAAATATAATTTGATCTATATCAAGTAAAATGTATAAATGAATATTTCCCATGAATGGGCACCGGCAGACCTGCTGCGATCACCTTTACTCGTCCCTCTGCACCCGGTGCTTGCCCGCCTGGAAGCTGGCGAATTCCCCACCTTGCATGATTTCAACGGGCTGCTTGCGGGCTGCCAACCTGTTATAAGTGTTGAACTTGGCCACCATTTGCGCTTTGTGCCGCAAGAATCAGGCAGGATGGGATTTGAGGCGCAATATGAGCCGCGCTGTTATTTAAGCGGTGAGGTGCAGACACGTTCTGATAATTGGCATGACCTGTTCAATGCGCTGGTATGGCTGACTTTTCCCAGGGCAAAAGCCGCTATCAATACGCGCCATTACCAAGCGTTGATTCATGGGGCCGATGCGAGCGGGAGCCAGCGCGGAAGAGTGCGTGACATGGCAACCTTGCTGGATGAATCCGGGGTGATCGTGGTGTGTGCCAATGCCGAGTTGGCTGAATTGCTACACACTTTTCAATGGCAAGAATTGTTCTGGCAGCGCCGTGAACAAGTGCGTTCAGCAATGGGGTTCTATATATTCGGACATGGGCTATATGAAAAGACCCTTCAGCCTTACGTTGGCATGACCGGGCAAGGGCTGGTATTGCATGTGTCGGAAGATTTTTTTAACCTGGCCCTGGCAGCGCAGCTACATTATCTGGATGTGCGCCTGGCAGAGTATCTGCATGACCCCGTGCATTGTCTCTCCCCACGCGAGCTGAATCCGGTACCGTTGCTGGGTGTGCCGGGATGGAGTCCAGAAAATGAGCATGCGACTTATTATGAAAATACCTCGTATTTCCGCGCTCGCAGACGAGAGACCAAGTAGCGTCGTTACTTTATGCTCAGTTTTTTATGGGAGATATATTTCTTAACGCTGCTTGATGTGGATCAAAGTGTAAATTGTGTTAATACCCTACAATTAAAAAGGTTTCTTGTTTGAGAATGAAATAGTATTACCTTGGAGAGTGTGGGAAGTAATGGCAATTGTATTGTTTGATAATGGCACGCATAAGTGCCTGATGTTTGATGATCTGGTGGATGATTCTGATAATCATGCAGTGCAGTCCAACCAGTTTTTGATTGTAGATAACGGCCATGGAGCGATTATTGATCCGGGCGGCAACATGACCTACAACGGTCTGCGACTGGAAATGACTTATTTTTTCCCGCCCAAGAAGTTGGCATATGTACTCGCTTCACATTCAGATCCGGATATTGTCGCCTCTCTGAATAAATGGCTGATCAGCACCGACTGCAAGATATTAATTTCTCAACTCTGGGTCAAATTTCTGCCGCATTTTTGCACCATTGGAAGTACGGATGGACGTATTCAGGGTATACCCGATCAGGGGATGAATATTTCATTGGGCAATTGCACATTGAAGGCAGTGCCGGCGCACTTCATGCACTCCGAAGGTAATTTTCAGTTTTACGATCCTGTCAGCAAAATTCTATTTACTGGCGATATGGGCGCGTCCATGGTTGCTCATTCGGAAGCAGATTCAGCGGTGGAGGATTTTCGGGCGCACATTCCATTCATGGAAGGATTTCATCGCCGTTATATGGTTTCAAATAAAATCTGCCGGTACTGGGTGAACATGGTGCGGCAAATGGATGTGGAAGCAATCGTTCCACAGCATGGGCGTATATTTAAGGGCAAGAAGATGGTGAATGAGTTTCTGGACTGGGTTGAAAGTTTGGACTGTGGAATTGACCTGCTAACGCAAGACAATTACTGTTTACCATAGTGCACATCTCTATGGTTTGGCGAACGCAGCAACGCCAGCCAGTGCGATCTGTCCGTCCTGGAAGGAGCGAACGCCACTGACGCCAATTCCCCCTATCACCATGCCGTCCTGTAGCACGGGTATGCCGCCTTCAGCCGGAATCACACCGGGCAAAGCGAGATGGATTAAACGACCGCTCAACACTGCATCTTCCGATGATTTAGTCGGGCGTTGAAAGGCAACCGCCGCATTGGCTTTCATGATCGCGGTTTCAACGCTGCCAAACTGGGTGTTGTGGCTGCGCTGCAAATATAACAAATGACCACCATCATCAACCACCGCGATCACCACGTTCCAGTTGTTGGCGTGCGCTTCCGCTTCGGCAGCACTGGCGATGCGTTTTGCATCTTCCAGGGTCAGGACAGGTTTTGTAAGCATTAATAGAGTTTCCTTCCCTTAAAAAAACTGGGGGCGCCAACTGCTGCGCCCCCCGGTGTTGAACGACAAAAAAGGATTATTTTGCCGACAGCGCAGCAAGCACCTTGTCGCGTATTGACTCAACACTGCCTACGCCAGCGATTTTTACGCAACGTGGCGCATTTTTGACGCCGCTTTTTTCCCACTTTGAATAGTATTCCACCAGTGGCAGGGTTTGATCGTGATACACAGCCAGACGTTTTTTAACTGTCTCTTCCGCGTCGTCCGGGCGCTGTACCAGGTCTTCGCCTGTGACGTCATCCTTGCCGGCCACTTTGGGCGGATTGAACTTAACGTGGTAAGTACGTCCTGAGGCTGTATGTACACGGCGGCCACTCATGCGCTGCACAATTTCGCTGTCCGCCACATCGATCTCCACCACATAGTCAATCTCTACGCCTGCCTGTTTCATTGCCTCGGCCTGCGGCAATGTGCGCGGGAAGCCGTCAAACAGGAAACCTTTTTCACAGTCCTTTTCCTTGATACGCTCTTTCACCAGATTGATGATGATTTCGTCTGAAACCAAACCGCCCGCATCCATGATCTTTTTCGCTGCCACTCCCAACGGGCTACCTGCCTTGACTGCCGCGCGCAACATGTCACCGGTCGAAATCTGCGGAATACCGTATTTTTCTTTTATGTAGTTAGCTTGAGTGCCTTTTCCCGCGCCTGGGGCGCCGAGCAGAATAATTTTCATTTTTTTATGTTCCCTGAAGTTAAATGTTAAACGAAGGTCGTACATTAAACAAAACTGAGTGCGGTGCGGTTGGGTTGGATTCGGCGTGGTTCTCCTTAAGTTTTATGGCTGGAAATGGATGATAGCTGTGCTGCGAACTGTTCGCGTGCCAGCAAAAGATCGGCTTCTGTATCAACCCCGCTGGGCGGAGCATCCCGGGTGATGGTAACGCCAATTTTGTAACCGTGCCACAGCACTCGCAGCTGCTCCAGCGATTCGATTTGCTCGATGGTTGCGGGAGCAAGCTGGCTGTATGCGCGCAAGAAGCTGGCGCGATAGGCGTAAATGCCGATGTGGCGCAATACCGCAAGATTTTCGGGTAACGCTGTGTTGTTGGCAAACGCATCGCGCGGATAGGGGATAGGAGCGCGGCTGAAATACAGCGCGTTGCCGTCCTTGTCCAGCACTGCCTTGACGATATTGGGATTACGCATGGCGGCTTCGTCATGGATCGGGTGGCAGGCAGTGGCCATCGCGCATTCAGGATGGTCGTGCAGATGCTGGGCTACCTCGCGTATGAGTTGGGGTGGTATCAGCGGTTCGTCACCTTGCACATTGACGACGATCGTGTCATCAGGCCAATTATGCTGTTCAACCACTTCGGCGATCCGGTCAGTGCCGCTGGGATGGTCGGCTTTAGTCATGCAAGCCTTGAAGCCGTGTTCATGCATCGCGGCCATGATGGGATGATGATCGGTGGCGATCCAGATTTGTTGCGCTCCACTCTTGGCCGCCTGTTCCGCAACACGCACCACCATCGGTTTGCCGCCTATCAGCAGCATCGGTTTGCCGGGCAGGCGGGTGGAGTTGAAGCGTGCGGGAATGACGACGTGGAAAGACAGCATTACATTTTCTCGATTTCTTCCAGTGTCAGTTTGCGCGCTTCGTCGGCCAGCATGACGGGAATATCATCCTGAATGGAGAAGGCCAGTCTATCCGCCTTGCAGATTAACTCCTGTTCAGCCTTGCGGTAAATCAGCGGCGATTTGCACAACGGGCAAACCAGGATATCGAGAAGTTTAGCGTCCATTTTAGGGGGAAATCTTTTCCAAAATAAGTTGGGTTAGCGCTGAATCAAGATGCGCGTCCACACGCAGCACCCAGTATCTTTCATCGGCGAATTCGATACATTTTACCGCATCTTTTTCCGTCATGAGTAGCGCATTTGCATCGTCGTATGCGAGATCGGCTGCGCTGTAAGGGTGATGGTCGGGGTGATGGTGTGTTTTTGGCGTCAATCCCAGCTTGTTCAAATGGCGGAAAAAACGTTCTGGATGGCCGATTCCGGCAATGGCGTGCACAGATTGTCCCTGGAAATCCGCTGCCGTGGCAGTAATTTCGGGATTAAGCAGGTTGTAGAAATGCACGCCTTCCAGTTGCATCAAATATTCGCCGGGCGCCGCGTTGCCGCCATTGACCACGACGGCATCCACCTCGCGCAAACGTGATGTTGCTTCACGCAAGGGGCCGGCCGGCAGCAGGAAACCATTACCGAAACGGCGCAGGCCATCGACCACCGCAATTTCCACATCACGCTGCAGGCGGTAATGCTGCAGGCCATCGTCGCTGAGTATGACATCGCACTCGGGGTGTGCAGCCAATAGCGCATGGGCTGCGGCCGGGCGATCCCGGCCAATCCAGACCGGGCAAAGATGGCGTTGCGCCATCAGCACCGGCTCATCTCCCACTGCGGCGGGATCGCTGCTGTGCAGCACCTCCTGGGCTTTAGCGCCGCTGCCGCCGAAACCCCGGCTGATAATGCCCGGGTGCCAGCCGTTGGCCAGCAACTGCTCGGCCAGCCACAGGGTGAGGGGGGTCTTGCCGGTGCCGCCCACGGTAATGTTACCGACAATAATGACAGGAACAGGCAGTTTGACGCTGGGCAAAAAACCGATTTGGAATAACATGCGGCGGGTCGCGACCATGAAACGAAACAGCAGGCTGACAGGCCATAGCAGCAGATGCAAGGGCGTGATGCGGTACCAGTGCCATTGCAGTCCGTGTATTCCGGATATGCCCATCCTTGTCAGTCTTGGCTTTGGGTGGTGAAAGTGATGCGGCCATAGCCCGCCAAACGCGCCGCTTCCATGATGTTGATCACGGACTGGTGCGGTGCCTTGGCATCGGCGCTGATAACGATAGTGGGGTCAGTTTGGTTTCCTGCAGCCTTGCGCAGTGCTTGTGACAGGGAATTTACACCATCGAATTTTGTAGGCTTGTTGTTGATCGCATAATGTTCGGTAGCGTCAATGGCGACATTAATCTGGTCGCCTGCTGCCGCAGCCTGGCTGCCGCTTGCCTGCGGCAAATTGATCTGCAATTCGGCATGTTTGGAATAGGTGGTGGTAACCAGCATGAAAATCAAAATAACAAGCAACACGTCGATCATTGCGATCAGGTTGATTTCAGGTTCTTCCCTTGCACGTCCTTTTTGGAAGTTCATTATTTACTCCCTGCGCTCGCCATGCACGATTTCAACCAGCTTGATGGCTTGTTGCTCCATTTCAATGGTCAGGCTATCGACCTGAGCGCGGAAGTGACGGTAGAAAATCATGCTTGGTACCGCGACGATCAGGCCGAATGCGGTGTTATACAGCGCCACCGAAATGCCATGCGCGAGAATCGCAGGGGAATTGCCGACAGCGGTTTGCGAGCCGAAAATTTCTATCATACCCACTACCGTGCCGAACAATCCCAGCAGCGGGCTGGTCGATGCGATGGTGCCCAGGGTATTGAGGAAACGTTCCAGATCATGGTTTGCAGCTCTACCTGCGTCTTCGATCGCTTCCTTCATCACCGCAGGCGAGCTTTTTACATTCTTCAAGCCCGCTGCAAAAATGCGTCCCAGTGGAGAGCTGCCTTGCAGGCGTGACAGCATTTCATCGGTCACACCTTTCTGTTTGAGTTCTTGAACTACCTCACCGAGCAAGGTGACCGGTGCAATCGTTTTGCTGCGCAGGTACATCAATCTTTCCACAATCAGTGCAACAGCTGTAATGGATGCAATAATCAGGAACCAGATTGGCCAACCGGCAGCTTCGATAATAGTGAGCACTCAAAATTCTCCAGGCAGTAATAATAAATAGAATTGATTCAGCAGGCTGGTATTGATAAACAAGGACCGGCTGAAATCCGAAGCATGAACTGTAACTTGTCGAACATGTTTGGGCAAGATTTCTGCTTAGAAAATCGCTTTAAGGAACTCGCTCTCAATGCGGAAAGAGTTTTATAAATTATGCACAAAAGCTGTGGATAACTTTGTGCGTAATCTATGGCGAATCTACTTAACTCTCTATGCTGTAACCCTTTTTTCTGTTGCTTGATTTTTATGCCGTTTGATATGTTCATAAAAACAGTGTGTTGTATTATGTTTTTGAAGCGACGACAGGCTTGCCCCTGCAAAGCTCCATAGATGCTGCGGCTTGTGGATTATTGCGTGATACAAAACTGCATTGAGGGTGAATCTGCGGAGTATTCGGTTAGCGGGCGATAGCTTGCAGGTCGCGCGTTGTGCGGCGGGAATGTGGTAATTAAAGGATTCTTTCCTCCAGAATACGCATGCGATGCTCAACATATTGAATTTCTTCCATATCCAATGGCATCACCAGTTTCATTGCCATGAAAAACCCCTGTATTTGTCCGAACAGTTGGCGGTTGCCTTTGACATCGGCGCTATTTGTCATCACCTCCATCTTCAGGTTGGAGTAAAGATCTTCAAAAGTTTCAATCATGTCGTCTTTGTCTACCATGGTGATTCTCCGAATGGGTTTGAGTCAGTATACTTGCGCAATCTTGAGAGTATGGTGAGCACACCTTGGCCTGTCAATTACACATGCTGCTTGCGTGGCTTTGCCTGTGTCTCATTTGCATACTGCATCCCCCTGAATTTATGATGGCCCCGAACATATGACAGACAGGAATAGAGTTTTCAGCGTGCGCGAATTGAATTTCGCGGCGAAACAATTGATAGAAACCGGCCTGCCATTGCTATGGGTACGCGGTGAGATTTCAAATTTTGTGTGTGCGGCATCCGGGCATTGGTATTTTTCTCTCAAGGATGAGCAGGCGCAGGTGCGTTGCGTGATGTTTCGCCACAAAAGCCAGTACCTCGATTGGCTGCCGAAGAGCGGGTCGCAGGTGGAGGTGCTGGCGCTGCCAAGTTTGTATGAGGCGCGAGGCGAATTTCAGTTGACCCTGGAGCAGATGCGACCTGCCGGAATGGGCGCACTGTACGAGGCTTTTGAAAAACTGAAGAAGAAACTGGAAGGCGAGGGCTTGTTCGCCGAATCCCGCAAGCGCGTGCTGCCGTCGTTCCCTGCACAAGTCGGCATCGTTACCTCGCCGCAGGCCGCGGCCCTGCGCGATGTATTGACGACATTGGCCAGGCGCATGCCGGGTTTGCCGGTGGTGTTATATCCCACACCGGTACAGGGCACGGGCTCTGCGCAGAAAGTGGCCGAAGCCATCACCCTCGCTAATCAGCGCAAGGAGTGCGACGTCATCATACTGTGCCGCGGCGGCGGCAGCATTGAAGACCTGTGGTCGTTTAACGAAGAGATCGTGGCGCGAGCCATTGCGGCCAGCCATATACCCGTCGTATGCGGCGTCGGGCATGAAACCGATTTCACCATAGCCGATTTCGTCGCCGACCAGCGCGCCGCCACGCCAACGGCAGCCGCGCAAGCAGTCGCACCCGAGCGCAGCGAACTGCTGCAGCGCCTGCAACAATTCGAGCAACGCATGACGCGTGCAACGCTGCGCCATTTGGAGCGGGCAATGCAGCAGCTCGACTATTTGCAGCGCCGACTGGTGCATCCGGCGAAACGCGCGCTACAGCAAATGCAGCATTTGGCGCAGTTGCAGCAGCGTCTGCAGTCCGCGCTGGTCCATACCATGAAAGATCAGGACTGGCGCTGGCAGGCTTTGCAGCAACGCTTGCGCGCGGCACGTCCTGATTTGATGCAACTCTCCAAGCACCATGCTGAAATCAGCCGCCGCCTGAAGGATGCAATGCAGCGCACGCTGGGACATTACGATAACCGCCTGGCTGCGACGCAGCAGCACTTGCAGCACCTCGATCCGCAGCAGGTGCTGGCGCGCGGCTACAGCATGGTGCGCGACGAGAAGGGGGTAGTGGTGGTCGATAGTGCGGCTCTGGCTTTGGGTGCATCCCTGCAAGTCACCTTCGCGCGCGGTTGGGCTCAAGTAGAAGTGAAGGAAAAAGGCAGTGCTAGCTAATTAGCGCTGCTAATTAGGTTAAAATGCAAAAATTAAAACTGCCAGCCATTTTGTCATCCGCAGCCAATCTGAATGAAAAATTTTCTTAATCGCCTGACCCCCTTTCAAGCCACCGTTTTGCTGGTAATCGGAACGACTCTGATGCGTCTGGTTGCTGCCGGCTCGACTGAACTGACCACGGATGAGGCGCATTACGCGCTGTTTGGCCTGCATCTGGACTGGAGTTATTTCGATCATCCATCGCTGATCGGCTGGCTGCAGGCAATCGTGCTGCTGTTCTCGGACTCTGATCTGGCGCTAAGGGTCGTGCCTATTCTGCTGTTTTCCGCCGCCAGCCTAGTGTTGTACAGAGTCAGCATGACGCTGTTCCCGAGGGAAACGCCCTGGCTGGGATTTGTCAGCGTCGCCCTCGTGCAGTCGGCTGTCATGCTGCAATTGATCGGTCTTGCCATGCTGCCGGATGGGCCATTGCTGCTGTTGGGACTGCTGGTGGCGCTGGTGCTGCACCGGGTGCTGTCCGATGGCAGTTTGCGTTACTGGTTGTGGCTCGGTCTGTTGCTCGGCCTTGCCGGGCTGTCAAAATATACCGCCATCTCGCTCGTCATTACGGTACTGCTGGCGCTGTCGCTCAGCAGACAAATGCGCCAACTGCGCACTCCCGGCCCCTGGCTGGCATTAATGATCGCAATGATTGTAATCATGCCGGTGTTGTACTGGAACTACTGCCATGACTGGATTTCCTTTCTTTATCAGATACACCACGGCACCGGAAAACTGGGCTGGGAGTTCAAGAGAGTGCTTGTCTCACAAGCAGGGCAATTGTTCGTTTATGGTCCAGGAGTATATTTTTTTGGCATGATTGCAGCGGTTGCAGGAGTGAATGAGCTGAGAAAGTCGGGTGTTCAGGCTGAGCGCGGCGTGATGCTGTGTCTGGCGCTGGCGCTGCCGCTACTGTTGCTGTTTGGCTGGAACTCGGGCTACGAAATGACGCTGCCGCACTGGACTTCATTTGGCTGGGTAGCCTTGTCGCCGCTGGCTGCGCGCTGGATAATCCGCTCCTGGAATAAACGCTGGGTGCGTGTCAGCGTTCGCAGCTCAACTGTTTATGCAGTGCTATTCATTGGCGTCGTATTCAGCCAGCTTATTTCCCCCTGGATTCCGTTTCCGGAAAATAAAAACTTTTTGCGCGATCTTTATGGCTGGGGTCAGGCCGCGAAAAAGGCAGAGCAATTGCGCGCCGGGATAGCCGCTACAGCGGGCACTGCGCCACTGATATTCACCGAAAACTGGACTCTTGCCAGCCGTCTGTCATGGTATGCAAGGCCGACACCGGTGCAGGTGCTGGACACACGTTATAACCAGTTCGATATCTGGTTTGGTTCGCCGCAGAACGGCGCGCGCGGCATTCTGGTGTTGTGGCCTGATGAAAATGCCAGGCCCGGTACGGGTGGCAGCGGGCAGTTTGCATCTTGCACACTGCGAGACAGGTTGCCGATTCTGGTCAATGCCCGTTTGACATCAACATTCTCCTTCTATGCATGCGATGACTACAAAAACTGATCCGACAAAATATCTTCCTTTGTCCGAGACTGCTGTAGCGCTCAGTAGCCCATGGCTCTGGGGTGTGCCACTGTTCTCGGCGCTAGCTCTGGCACTTTTACTGCTGTTGGGAGACAACGTAGCGCTGTTTTATTTTATGAACCGGATCATGACCTCTGCCAGCGATGGCTTGTGGATACATCTGTCGTTGCTGGGCGACGGGCTGTTAGTGATTATGTTTGTACTGCCGTTTTTGGGACGCCGCCCGGATGTGGTGTGGCAATACTTGCTCGCAATGCTGCTTGGCGGTATTTTCGTGCACGGCTTGAAGGCGTTGTTTTCTACATTGCGTCCACCCGGTGCTTTGAGCTTGGACAGCTTCCATCTCATCGGACCTGCGTTACAGAATAACGCCTTTCCTTCGGGCCATACCACGGCGATATTTGTGCTGGCAGGATTGGTCTGTTTGCAGCGCCTTGATGCATGGGGAAAGCTCGGGGACTGGATCAAATCTGGAACTTTGCTGCTGGCAATTCTGGTCGGTTTTTCCCGCATCGCCAGCGGCGTTCACTGGCCAGTAGATGTGCTTGGCGCAGCCACCGGCGGCTGGATTGTTGCAATATTGGCGGTGTGGCTGGGCAACTACTGGCGTTCAGGATTGAATATCTGGGCGCAGCGTATGTTCGCGGTAATTGTCACTCCTTTTTCCGTATGGGCGGTGTGGTCCTTGTGGCATGATCTTGATCAGGTCTATCCCGGGACAGGATTAATGAAAGTTTTACTGCTGGCCAGCTGCCTCGGCTTGTCTGTTCCCGGACAGTTGCGCCTGTTCAACCTGCGCAAATAATATTGCACAGGGGAATGTTTGAAGTAAAAAGGCTCAATCGATATTTGAGTTAGAATAAGTCTGTTATATTTGCCAGAAAGCCTGCGAGATGCCGAAATTAGCCCTTAAAGTTGACGTTAAAACCTACCGCGGCACTCGCGTCGGTGTGCCCCGTCTTGTCGAAGCGATGCAGCGCCATAAGGTGCAAGCCAGTTTTTTCTTTACCTTTGGCAAGGATCGTACGGGGCGTGCCATCACGCGCATATTTCGTCCAGGATTTTTGAGCAAGGCATCACGCATATCCATTTGGGGACACTACGGCATAAAAACTTTGCTGTACGGGACATTGCTGCCGGCACCAGACATCGGTCGCAAGTGTGCAGATGTCATGCGTTCGGTTCGCGACGCTGGTTTTGAGGTTGGCATCCATGGTTACAACCAGATCCAGTGGCAAGATCATGTGGTAAGCAAGGGTATGGAATGGACTAAACGCGAAATGCAGCGGGCATCAGACAGGTTCATCGAAGTATTTGGCACTGCATCCAAGTCCTACGCTGCTGCCGGCTGGCAATTAAACCGTCATGCCTTGCGTTTGATACAGCGTTTTGGTTTTACTTACACTTCAGATACGCGCGGCAGCCACCCTTACATCCCTACCTGGAATGCCGAGATTATTGCTTGCCCGCAACTGCCGACGACACTCCCAACCCTGGATGAACTGGTCAATCGGGATGGTATAAACCTTAAGAATGTGGCGCAGCACCTGTTGCAGATGACAAAAACTCCGCCGCCAAATGGCCATGTTTTCACCCTGCAGGCAGAGTTTGAGGGGGGTAAATGGCTGCCAGTGCTCGAGCAGTTGCTGGAGGGATGGAAGGAACAGGGTTATGATATTGTGTCGCTTGAGCTTTACGCGAAAAGTTTGCCTGCCAGTTTACCGCGACACGAAATCGCAATGCGCGCCAGGGAAGGCAGTATCGGCATGCAGGCGGTGCAGATTTAACTCAGATTGATTCAAGAATTTCATGCAACAGCAGTTAAATTCATTGTCCTAACAATTTGGGTGAGATGATGCAACAAGGTGCAAAAGACTTGCAGGGCTGGGTGGCTTTTCTCAGCAATGCAGAAATTCCGGCTCTCAAACAAACTGCGCGTGATCTGCATGCCTTGCGGGGAGAAGGCGATAAAGCCAACCCTTACTCCATTGCCGGTATCATTGCGCGTGATCCCTTGATGACAGCTTTGCTGTTGCGATATTTGCAGCAGCACAAGCGACGCAGCCAAACTAGCGAAGTTCTGGAAGTTGAGCAGGCTCTGTTGATGCTCGGCATGGAACCTTTGTTCAATAAAGTGGTTCCCAAAGTTTCTGTCGAAGAGATACTGGGCACGAAACTCCCCGCGCTAATTGCTACTTTGCGTGTAGTACACCGCTCACACCGAGCTTCCTCATATGCCTTTGATTGGGCGGTTCGACGCCGTGATCTTCATTTTGAAGAAGTGCGTGTTGCGGCATTGTTGCGCAACATGACCGAGATTTTAATGTGGTGTTTTGCAACTGCAGAAATGCTCAAAATCAAAGCCCTGCAAGAAGAGGATAAGTCATTGCGTAGCGGGGATGCACAGGAACAAGTGTTCGGTTTCAGGCTTGTCGTGCTGCAAAAAGAACTGGTTAAAGAATGGAAACTGCCTACCTTGCTGCTCCATCTGATGGACGCTGAAAATGCACAGCAAGAGCGGGTTCGCAACGTCGTGCTGGCAGACAGACTGGCGCGCCATTCCTCTCAAGGCTGGGATGATGCAGCACTGCCGGATGATTACAAAGATGTTGGCGCCCTGCTCAACATGCAAGTGGAGGATGTGATGAGCATAGTGGGTGCTTCAATCACCCCCTGAATTCTGTTTTATTGTAAATCGGTAACCAACGAGTTGCGCTTGTCATCCGTCAGCACTGTTTCCGTGCGATACTCGGGATGATCGATACCCGCCTTGATCGCCGCCCCCTTTTTTGCCGCAGCCACCATCTCCTGCGTCAGTTCAAAACGCATGAAATGAACCGCTGAAGTCTTATCCGGTTCAGAACGACTCAAATCCTCATTGGCAATAGCGAACACCTTGTCGAAATTTCCCACTTGTACCCATACGGTATTTTCAATGCCTATGAGTCTAGCCAGTGCCTTTTTACGCTCTTCCACATCGTCATATTCCACCATAAAAGTGGACTTCCAGTTGTGGCCACTGGGGATAAGAGGATTGTAAACATCCAGCTCCTCCTGGATGGCTTCCGGTTCGAAAATGCGTTCGAGACGCAACATCTCCTGCACCTGGTATTGCATGGTGAGCGCGTCCTCGAAATAGAGCGTGGCATGGTCTCCGACAGGCACTCTGCGGTGTTTCTTGTGCGCCATTACTTTGGCACGAAAATCGGTTTTGATGGACGCATATTTTTCCAGGCTAAATAGATCATCGCGGGTCAATTGCTTCATGGTATTTCCTTTGCTAATCGTTATTATTGGTGTGCAATCTGTCGGTCAGTAAACAGATATTCTCGCAGTTCCTTGTCAAAGCCGGGATCGTTGCGCCTGATCCATTCCAGCAGCATGGAGGCGTGTTCTTTTTCCTCGTCGCGGTTGTGTGCCAGTATGGCCTTCAAATTCTGGTCATTACATGCATCAGCGCGCTGGTTATACCAGTCAACCGCCTCCAGTTCCTCCATCAGCGAGACGATGGCGCGATGCATGTCGAGGGTCTTTGCGCTCAGTTGTTCTCTGGGTTCGTGATAGCCTTCATTAGACATTTTCATTCTCCTTCCAACGTTAAATTGCGTAAGCCTTTCTCAGCAGGCTGATGGGATGCGACGGCGCGCGCCCATCCTTGAGGCCATTTTCAATATGGTGGCCAGCCATTGCGCAGTCGCTGCCATAGTGTGCAGCCTCGGCTTTCTTCACCCGTTCCACCACCGGCTTGACGATTTTCATCGATGATGCATGAAACTCCTTTTTTACTGCATAAGTGCCATCGTGGCCGGAACAGCGCTCGATAATTTCCACCTGGGTGCCGGGAATCAGCGACAGGATTTCACGGGTTTTTGGGCCAATGTTCTGCACCCGCTGGTGACAGGCAGCATGGTAGGCCACCTTGCCCAAGGGCTGTTTAAAATCGGTGTTTAACTTGCCTTCCTTGTGGCGCAGCATCAGATATTCAAACGGATCAAAGAAGGCCGCCTTGACTTTTTGCACGTCCGGGTCATCCGGGAACATCAAAGGTAGTTCCTGTTTGAACATCAGCACGCAAGACGGGATCAACCCCGTAAGGTCCCAACCCTCATCCACTAGTTTTGCCAGCACTGGAATATTAAATTCCTTGGCGGCCTTAACCGCTTCCAGATCGCCCAGTTCCAGCTTGGGTATGCCGCAGCAGCGCTCCTTTTGGGCCAATATCACAGGGATGCCGTTGTGCTCGTAAACTGCCACCAGATCTTCACCCGGGCCCGGCTCATTGCGGTTGGTATAGCAGGTGGCAAACAGGGCTATTTTGCCCTGTGTGCGACCTGCGGCCTGTGCCACGACCTTACTGTCATGCCCGGACAGACGCCTGCGCAAGGTATTGCTGTGATACTCGGGGAGTTTGGCACCGGCGTGTACGCCCAGCACGACTTCCAGAGCCTTGCGGGTGGGGGCGAATTTATTCGCTGCATTAACCAGCTGAGCTACTACCGGAATGCCGGCCAAATTGCCGACTGTATCGGTACTGGTCAGGATGCGATCGCGAGTTTTTACATTTCCGTTTCTGAATTTGAATGCCTTGGCACGCAACATCAGGTGGGGAAAATCCACATTCCACTCATGCGGCGGCACATACGGGCATTTCGTCATGTAACACAGATCACACAGATAACAGTGATCTACCACCTTCCAGTAATCTGCTTTATTTACGCCATCCACTTCCATAGTGGGGGACTCGTCCACCAGATCGAGCAGGGTAGGAAATGACTCACACAGGCTCACGCAACGCCGGCAGCCGTGGCAGATATCAAACACCCGCTCCATTTCGTCAAACAACAATTTTTCGTTGTAAAAGTCGGGATTCAGCCAGTCCAGAGGATGGCGCGTCGGTGCAGCCAGATTTCCTTCACGGGTAGGGGCGGCCATGCAGTGTCTCCTGTTCTTGCATTAAAGCGTGGATCAAATCCGGCCGCGCAAAGGGCAGACGGATAAAATATCGGGTCAAAGATAATTAATTCAATCTACATCAATTACAAAGCAATAAAGCTCGCAGAGATGGACAGCAACCAGAAAATCTATCCCTCGAACTCATTGCTTCTTACAACCAATCCGAGTCTAAGCCACAAATTCGGTCAGTGCTTTCGAGTAGCGATTAGCGTGGGAGCGTTCAGCCTTGGCCAGTGTTTCAAACCAGTTTGCGATCTCCTCGAAACCTTCCGTGCGGGCAGCCTTGGCCATGCCCGGATACATGTCGGTGTACTCGTGGGTTTCACCAGCGACTGAAGTCTTCAGATTGTCGCCGGTAGAGCCAAAGGGCATGCCGGTGGCCGGATCGCCGCACTGCTCAAGAAACTCCAGGTGGCCGTGTGCGTGGCCGGTCTCGCCTTCAGCTGTGGAGCGGAACAGGGCTGCCACGTCGTTGTAACCTTCCACGTCGGCTTTTGCTGCGAAATAAAGATAGCGGCGATTGGCTTGCGATTCGCCAGCAAAGGCATCTTTCAGATTTTGCTCGGTTTTGCTGCCTTTTAATTTCATGATATTTACCTCCAGAGTGAGTGATAAACAAAGTGGTCGAAAACCACACTGGCGAGTATAGGCTTGTGAAATATAGAGAAAAGCAGATTGTTTCAATGATGGCGATCGATTTTATCGATCAATAGCTGAGCTATTTTGAGGGGATTGATCACTGCAGATCGGAAAGCCTTGGGCGGCAACGTATTGTGCTACCCCGTATTCTCCCGGGAAGCGGGCTGCAGGGATTAATGATACCCATCAATCCAGTCAGTCGATCCGAAGCGTATGGGGTGGCAGCGCATCTTTAAGCGACTGCGCCAGTTGTTCCATGGTTGCTGCCAGCGGCGAACGTTTCCGCCATACCAGGCCGATGGTGCGCGAGGCGCCGGGAGCCTTGAGCGGGCGCAGCGCAACCTGGCTGACATCGGCTGTCGCGCCGCCGCTGGCAAGCACCGGGATCAGTGTCACCCCCAGCCCCATGCCCACCATCTGGCGCAGGGTTTCCAGGCTGGTTGCGCTGATTTCTTCATTCTGCAATCCGTCCAGATGGCAGGCTTCCAATGCGTGTTCACGCAAGCAATGGCCTTCCTCCAGCAACAGCAGTCCGGCTTGAGCCAGTTCATTGATTTGCACCGTAGTGGCACTGGCCAACTGATGGTTGGCAGGCACGGCGGCAAGAAAGGGTTCCTTGAATAAGGGAACAATTTCAAGGTTGGAATCATTAATGGGCAGTGCCAGTAGTCCTGCATCCAGTTTGCCGTCGGCCAGGTGCGACAGAACATGGGGTGTCATCTCCTCCCTGAGCAGCAGGCGAAGTTTGGGGTATTTGCCATGCAGCAGAGTCAGAACATGCGGCAGATAGTAGGGGCCGAGGGTAGGAATCACCCCCAGTTGCACCGTGCGTTCCATCGGGTCGCCGGTCTGGCGCGCCAGTTCGCGTATGCGGTTGGCCTCGTCGAGAATCAGGCGTGCAGACGATACAATTTCGCGGCCAACCGGCGTCAGGGTGACATGTTTCAATGAGCGGTCGAACAGCAATACACCGAGAAAGTCCTCCAGCTTTTTTACCTGGGTGGAGAGGGTGGACTGGCTGATATAACAGGCATCCGATGCCTTGCCGAAATGCCCGGTATCAGCCAGCGCCACAATATAGCGCAGCTCTTGCAGAGTCATAGGATGGTTCCAGCTTGAAATGCAAAGCGGATGAACATATGCATAAACATCTTGCGTGTGCCCCGAAATTTATCACCAGATGCGGTTCCCCGGCAACTGAAGCAAGCTTGGGGCGCTAAGCGCATTTTTCAACTCCGCCAGACCAGGACGGACAAAACCCTAAAAATGGTTCAGGCCTTGAGCTGGCACACCATCAAATGGTATGTCTTGTAGCGCTCGAAAGTTGCTTTGCTGCGATGACCTTCAAAATATTTGTAGTTCATTCTGTCGAGTTTTTTGCGCAGCAGCTTGTGTGCGATCCATGACAGTTTCGGGTAGTTGTCGCTCAGGTATTTATTGAGGGTCAATCCGACGGGCTTGATGGTGTTGTGCAAAAAATCATTGACCAGTTGCAGGTTCGGGCTGACGCGTTTGGTGATGTCTTCGTCGCGTATCAGCTCAAATTTGGATTCTTTTACCTTGCGATAAAAATCTGCCATGGCATGTCCGCCACCGAAGCTGCCGTCGCCCGGGCCGCCATCGCCGTGATGTTCGGTCTTGAAGAAGTCGCAAATTACCACTTTGCCGCCCGGCTTCAGGATTTTTTGCAACAGCTCGAACGAGGCTTCCATCGAGATATATTGAAAGCTCTCGCTGAAAAGACACACATCGTATTGATGCAACAGTTCATCAAACGGCAGATCCTCAAAGCGGCATTCGAACAAACGGCTTTGTTTTCCGGGATATTTGGCTTGCTGCATGCGTACCAGCTTGGCCAGGCTGGGCGCCGGGACCAGACCATCAGCCTGATAACCGCGTGAGAGGAGTTGGCCGAGTACATGACCCGTGCCGCAACCGATATCCAGTACTTTAACGGGACCCGGTTGCGGGGAGGGCATGGCCGCAATCAAATTGTCGGTATAACGTTGCTGTGCAATGCCAAGATTGGTCATCTTTAATTCAAGATCATCATCCCACAGGCCATAGTGCAAATCGTCCACACCCAGTATTTGTTGGGTAAGAACCAGACCCAATTCGCGACTACCCATTTTTTCTTTAGACAAAGCAGACTCCCTGAATATTACAAAATTTTGAATTCGATATTATATTCGTTAATGTTATGCAGGCGCTGATTTTCTCACCGTACTTCGGGGGATTCTGCGTCAAACCAGCCAGGCGCCATTGCCATACACCACCTCATCATCAAGCATGACTGATTCGGTGACCGCAAACACGTCCACATGATGCCGGGTGTCCTTGCGCTTGAAATTGGGTTTGTTGTAACTGCCGTGTTTGGCACCGAGCGAGAGGTGTATGCCGCACATGCGCTCGTAAGTGCCGATGTCGCTCACCGTGCGTTCTTGCGTAAAGGCGCGGTTCAGGCCAAAGCCCAGTTCGCGCACCCAGACTTCGCCCTCATCGGCGCGAATATTGGCGAGTACGGTATCGAACTCCGGCGTCGAATCAATCGCCTCCATTACTCGTCCCTTGCTGATCACCAGCGTGATGGGCTTGTCCGGGCGATTGATCATGAACGAGGTGTCGCCGAAGATAAAAATGCGCACGCGCCCGTTTACCGCTTCCAGATCCTGCGCTTCAGTGAAAACTTCGCCGATGGGAAACTGGCCGCCCACATTTCGCATTTCGCTGTAATCGCCCACGTTCAATTTTGCGGATTCAAAAGGGGAAGAGAACAAAAGTTGCTCACCGCCGCTGTCGACCACGCCGCAACTGGCGCGATCGATACGCTGCTTGAGCGCGCTGCCGACGCCGCGGTAGTAGGCAGGGTCGTAGGCGAGTGAGGCGATGTAGTCGATTGCCTGCGCGCCCGGCATGCGCGAAAGATGCAGGTGTTCAATCACCTTCAGCGAGCGTTTGAACAGCTCGACGCGTATGCGGAAAGCCTCCAGGCGAAAGCTGGTGGACTGTATCAGCACCACCAGATCGGATGGCGCGAGCGGCTGGAAGGCGGTCAGCACAAACTCCGGCGTGACCGCGTCAAAATCGATAAAGGTGGCTGCAGGCAGGCAGTGCCTGTATGCATCGGTGAGTGCCACCGCGAGTTCGCAGCGCGCGTCGTACACGACCACCGCGGCATGCTGCGGTGTATGTTCAATTGCCAGCGCCAGAATGTCGCACACATTTTTTTGCGCGGCAGCGAGCGTTTCCCTGGATATGGCATAAGGGAGGATAGGAGAGGGTTCTGTATGCGTCATAATTTTCTGAACACCGTCACTCTGGGCGTGTCTTTATTTAAAACTGCAAAGCCGTAGTGGCTACAAATATACTCAATCGTCGATGCGTGGTAAAAACAGACATGGGTGATATCTTTGGCATAGTGCCAGTCTGCAAAGCCTTCCACGGTTAACCACGGTTCCGTCATGATCGTCAGGATGCCGCCTTGCTTAAGATAGCCACTGAGACGCTGCAGTTCCTGTCCCGGATTATAAAAGTGCTCCACCACCTCGGTGGCAAAAATATAATCAAATTGATTTCCGGGCAAGTCGGGAAAAAAATATGGATCGTAATTGTCGCAGTGCAGGCCATGCGCCTTGAGCAAGCCGCTGAGCGTGGGCGTCGGGCCGCAGCCAAAATCCAGCCCGCGCTTGCTTTCCTTCAAATAGGGTAGTGCAGGGGTAATGGCCTGGTTCAGGAAACGCACATAGCCTGAGTCCTGCGGCCCGTTCTGGTGTGCCTTGTAGCGCGCTTCTTCGGTGGCACGGTCGGGGAGAGACTCCCTTGCCATGAATATCAGCTGGCAGTTTGGGCACAGCAGATAGTCACGCGCCTTGGGCCCGACAAGAGGCGTGTGTGGCCCCGTTCTGGCGCAGAGGGGGCAGGTGTTGCCTGCTCTGCCAGTTTCAGTCATCGAGACGCTCGCGGACTTTAGCCAGCACCTGCTGATTCAAGTTTGCCGACAGGCAGTCGAATTCAATATTGTCCGGCATGCCGCGCAGCCAGGTGAGCTGGCGCTTGGCGAGCTGGCGGGTGGCGGCAATGCCCTGATCGAGCAGATCGGGCTTGTCGATGTCGCCGGCAAGATATTGCCAGGCCTGGCGATAGCCCACGCAGCGCATCGAAGCCATCTCGCTGTTCAGCACATATTTTCTTTGCAGGTCCTGCAGCTCATCGAGCAAACCCTGCTTCAGCATTTCTGCAAAGCGCAGTTCAATGCGTTGATGCAGCTGTTTTCGATCTGACGGAAGCAGGGCGAGGGGAATGAGTCTATAAGGCAGCTGGTATTCTTCCTGTAGCGCCAGCAGGGCCGTCATGGGCTGGCCGCTGACACGGTAAATTTCCAGTGCGCGCTGGATGCGCTGCGCGTCATTCGGCTTGAGGCGTGCCGCCGTTTGCGGATCGACTTTTGCCAGTTCGTCGTGCAGGCGCGGCCAGCCCAGACTGGCCGCCTGCTCCTCGATCTCGGCGCGCACTGCCGCGTCGGCCTGCGGCAGGTCGCTCAGACCAAAACGCAGCGCGCGAAAATACAGCATGGTGCCGCCCACCAGCAGGGGGATATTACCGCGTGCGCTGATGTCCTGCATCAGCCGCAACGCATCGCTGCGAAAGGCCGCAGCGGAATACACGGCGGTGGGCTCGATGATGTCGATCAGCCGGTGCGGTGCAGCGGCGAGGGTGGCTGCATCCGGCTTGGCGGTGCCGATGTTCATGTCGCGGTACACCAGCGCAGAATCCACGCTGATCAGCTCCACCGGCAGATGCTGTGCGAGCTCGACCGCGGCGGCGGTTTTACCGCTGGCAGTGGGGCCCATCAGGAAGATGGCGGGAGGATAGTTTTGTAACATATTGATTATATTAAATATTTATCGAAAGCTTTTGCCACAAAGATCACAGAGTACACCGATAAAAAACCCGCTCAACGCTCTGTGGTCTCTGATCTCCGTGGCTGATGCCTTTTTCTATTTGCCGCGCATGAACATCTGGTCGAGATCGCCAATCGACATCTGGAACCAGGTCGGACGACCGTGGTTGCACTGCCCGGAGCGTTCGGTATTTTCCATTTCGCGCAGGATATGGTTCATCTCGGTCAGGGTCAGGGCTTGATTGGCGCGCACCGCTGAGTGGCAGGCCAGCGTGCCGAGCAGTTCGTTGCGCCGCTCGGTCAACGCGCGGCTGGCACCGTATTCACGCAATTCATGCAGCACATCGCGGGCGGCGGCTTCGGCGTGCGACTGCTTGAGCATCGCGGGCATCGCGCGCACCGCCAGCGTGGTGGGGGAGAGCGGGGCGATATCGAAGCCCAGCGTGTGCAAGGCAGCCTGCTCTTCCTCGGCAGTGGCCACATCCAGTGCATCCGCATGGAAAGTCACGGGAATCAGCAGCGGCTGGTTGGGTATCTGCTGGCCGTCCAGTGCAACTTTCAGTTTTTCGTACACGATGCGCTCATGTGCGGCATGCATGTCGACCACCACCAGCCCCTGCTGGTTTTGCGCCAGGATATAAATTCCCGCCAGCTGCGCCAGCGCAAAGCCCAGCGGCGGAATGCCGGCTGCAGTTTCTGGCGGGGTATCAACAGCAATCCCCATGTCCTTTTCGTCAGCACGTCCTTGCGAACCAAACAAGGTCTCGTAGAAAACCAGCGGCTGCGCTGCCATGTGCAGCGGCATGGGCTGTTGCATCGTCATGCCTTGCCCGGAGCCTGCCCACGCCGCAGTACTCATGCCTGAAGCAACAGCGGCAGGTGACGCATCGTTCATCGCAGCGCTCATCGTCGAAATGGGCCCGCTGAGCGCCTGCTGCAGGGTATGGAAAATAAACTGGTGCATCGCCTGGCTTTCGCGGAAGCGCACCTCGCTCTTTGCCGGATGCACGTTCACGTCCACCAGCTCGGGCGGCATGTCGAGGAACAGCAGGAAAGCGGGATGGCGCTGGTGATGCAGAATGTCCTGATAGGCCTGGCGGATCGCATGCGCCACCACCTTGTCGCGGATGAAGCGGCCGTTGAGGAAAAAATACTGACTGTCGCGCGTGGCCTTGGAATAGGCGGGCTGCGTCACCGTGCCATACAGATGCAGCCCTGCGGCCTGGCGTTCTATCTGCACTGCATTCAGCGCGAACTCTTTGCCGAGTATCGCGGTGATGCGTTGCTGCAACGCTGCTGCACGTTCGTTTTCTGTATCTCCCAGCGCCGGAAGATTGGTGGCAGGCAGCTGCCAAACCATGCGCGCATTGTGTTGCAGGCTGAAGGCGACGTCGGGGCGCGACAGCGCGATGCGCTTGAAGGTTTCTTCGCAATAGGCAAATTCTGTCGATTCGGATTTTAAAAATTTGCGCCGCGCCGGCGTATTGAAATAGAGCTCGCGCATTTCCACGCTGGTGCCCAGTGCATGGGCGGCGGGCACAGCGTCGCTTTGCGTGCCATCCACGGATTCTATTTTCCATGCATGTTCAACCTCCGCATTGCGGCTGATCAGCGCGACATGCGCGACGGCAGCCATGCTCGCCAGCGCTTCGCCACGGAAGCCCATACTGGCCACGCGCTGCAGGTCATCCAGCGAGGCGATCTTGCTGGTGGCATGGCGCATCAGCGCGAGCGGCAACTGCTGTGGCGCAATGCCGCGGCCATTGTCGCGCACGCGCAGCAACTTCACGCCGCCCGCTTCCAGCTGCACCACGATCTCGGTTGCACCGGCATCCAGACTGTTTTCCATCAGCTCCTTCAGCGCAGAGGCAGGGCGTTCGATCACCTCACCAGCGGCAATCTGGTTGATGAGCAAGTCGGGTAATAGACGGATAGCGGACATGAGGTGGCAGTGATAAAAAATACACGCCATTATATAACGGACAGCATGGTCAGGTTATTGCGACGTCACATGAGTGGCAGGGTGCATCACAACAGGGCGCCATGTTAGTTTACATTTTTTTTCAATCTTCAACTTCGCCAAGCAGCCTGACGGCAAAAGAAGATCCTTTGCCGACTTCGCTTTCTACCGTGATAGAACCGCCGTAGCGTGCCACCAGCGTATAGCTGATCGACAGGCCGAGGCCGGTTCCTTCGCCCTGTTTGGTGGTGTAAAAAGGATCGAAAATTCGATCCAGATTTTCTGCCGGGATGCCTGTGCCCGTATCGCTGACAGTGATTGATACGCCCTTGTCATCCCAATCCCGAGTGGCGAGGGTGAGTGTGCCGCCTTGCGGCATGGCATGTAATGCATTAACGATGAGGTTGATCAGCACCTGTTGCAATTCGTTGCGGTTGATACTGGCTGTGCGTATGGCTGCTTCGTCCTTCACTACTGCCACTTGCGCCCTGTTCAGGTGATGGCGCACCAGGATCAGACAGTCATCCAGCAAGGCATTCACGTCTACTGTTTTAATATAACCGGCATACTCGGTAGGACGGGCGAATTGCAGCAGTTTGGTGACCATGGTCTGAATACGATTAACTTGCTGGTCTATGAGTTTGATTTCTCCTGCTACCGGTTTGGCATGTTTGCCCAAAACCTCGCGCAACACATCGAGATTGCCCTGGATTACTGCTGCAGGGTTGTTTATTTCATGCGCGACGCTGGCGGTGATTTCACCGATCGCGGCGAGTTTTTCCGCCATCACCAGTTGCCGCTGGGTGTCATGCAATTTCTCGTTGGCCTGTTGCAGGCTGCGGGTACGTTCAGCGACTTTCTGGTCCAGCTCGCTTGCCCAGGCATTAAGTTCTGCGTTGCGCTGATTGAGCAGGTCTAGCAATTTGTCGAGGTGCTTGGCCACGCGGCCAATTTCGTTGTCCGAATCGATAGCGCCGGTGCGGGCATTCATGTCGCCGGATTCAACTTCTGAAATGGTTGAATTCATTTGCTCCAGCGGTTTAAATATAGTGCGCGCCCAGCGCCAGGCCAGCCCTCCGCCACCCACACCAATCGCAGTGAAAATCAGAATAATCGTGATCACAGCTGCCAGCATAATATCTTTGTATGGCTGCTCAAGGTAACCCACATAGAGCATGCCGATCGCTTCGTTGCGGCTGTTCTTGATCGGCTCGTAGGCAGATATGTACCAGTCATTCACCACAAAGGCGCGGTCATACCAGGTTTTTCCTTGCCCAAGCACCAGGTCCCGCACCGATTGCGACACGCGGGTTCCCAATGCGCGCTGACCTTCAAACAGGCGCACATTGGTGGCGATGCGCACGTCATCCAGAAACAGGGTGGCCGTGCCATGGCTGCCTTCAAGCAAGGTATCCGGGCGATAGATCAGGGCATTGATGTCGTCGACAAAATCGAGATTCTGATTGAGCAGCATGCCGCCTTCGAGCACTCCGATCAGCTTGCCATCATCATCCAGAACCGGCGCGGCAGTATGAATGATCATTCCGCGTGTCTCTACGGTGCGGCTGGTGGGTGTGGCATTGGCTGTGGGCACCAGTGGTAAATAAGCGTTCCCTAGCGGATTGATGCCGACTGCCGCGAGTTGTTCTGAACTTAAGATTTCAATGCCAGTCGCCGGTTCACCGCTGAATGCATGGCGCAGGAGCGGCCATTGTGGTTCAAATGCATGCTGGGTCGCAGAGTGTAAACGCAGAAAATCCAGCTGCAGTTCAGTACGTTTTTTTTCCAGTAATGTTTTGAGAGCATCACCACGCTTCTCGACAATATGCGTGACCAGGATATGTGATTGTGCCAGGCCGGAAGTTTGCTTGCCAACGCGCTCCACAACACGGTGAAAGTATTGATCGGCCACAGCCAGATCGCTATTAACCTTGAAGGTCAGCAAGCGGTCGTAATAGGCGTGCCCCCAGTAAATGGCCAATATGAGCAGCGTGGGCAGCGCCAGCAGCAGGGGAAGCAGGGCGAGCGCCAGCAAATTGGTGCGGACGGAAGTGCGCAAATGCCCGAGAAGATTCATGAGGGTCAGGTTTAGTGTTAAAACTTTTTTACTGAATACCCCATTCAGCGTATTTGCGTTCCAGTGTTTTTCGCGAAATATTCAATCGCCGCGCCGCTTCCGTTTTATTGCCTGAGGTTGCCGACAGCACATTCAAAATATGGCGTTTTTCCACGGCCTCCAGCGAATCTTCCAGTGCTGGCTGTTCTTGGCTCGCAGCAGTTGCACTGCCGAGACAGCCTTCTGGAATATGCCCCAGAATCAGCGCACGTTCAATCACATTGCGCAGCTCGCGCGCATTTCCCGGCCACGGGTAGTTGCGCATTTTATTGATTATTTCAGCATCCAGCGTGAGGGGAGGAATTGTCATCTTTGCGGCTAATAAGCGCATGAAATGCTGTGCCAGCGGGGCAATGTCCTCGCGTCTTTCGCGCAGCGGCGGGATGTGAATGTTCATCACGTCCAGCCGGTAATAAAGATCCTGGCGGAAGCTGCCATTTTTAACTTGATCGGACAGTTCGCGGTTGGTTGCTGCAATGATGCGCACATCAACAGGCATTTCAATATCTGACCCCACCGGACGAATTTTCTTTTCATCCAGCACGCGCAGCAGTTTGGCTTGCAGGTTGAGCGGCATTTCGCCCACTTCATCCAGGAACAGCGTGCCGCCCTGCGCATAGAAGAACAGCCCCTCACGCACGCCGGTTGCCCCGGTAAATGCGCCCTTGATGTGGCCAAACAGTTCGCTTTCGATTAGTTCGGGCGCAATCGCACCGCAGTTGACCGCAACAAACGGGCGCGAAGCGCGCTGGCTGTATTGATGCAGCGCGCGCGCCACCACTTCCTTGCCGGTGCCCGATTCGCCGGTGATGAGGACGGTGCTGGGCAAGGGCGCAAGCCGCTGTACCAGGGTCTGAATTTCCTGCAGAGCTTGTGATTCGCCGACCATACGCGAATGATCCGGTTCGATATTGTAATTGCCGGCGATGGTTCGCTTGAGCAAGAAGTTTTCACGTTTGAGTTGAGCGCGGTCAAAGCAGCGGTTAATCGAACCCAGCAGCTGGTCGATACGGAATGGCTTGAGGATGAAGTCCGATGCACCGCCTCGCAGTGCGCCAATTGCGGTATCGAGATCAGCGAACGCGGTAATCAGAATCACATCCTGGTGATAGCCCAGCGCACGCAGTTCATGCAGCCACTCCACACCTGATTTTCCCGGCAATGCAATGTCCAGTATCAACAGGTCAAATGGTTTTTCATCAACCAGCCGGGTGGCCTCTTCCACGCTGGCTGCAGAAGCTACGCGGCCACAGCGCGTGGATAACGCACGGGTGAGAAAGCTGCGCATGCCCGGCTCATCATCTACTACCAGTACACTGGATTGGGGCCACGAGCCAAAAGTGTCGGGGACGGTGGCATCTGCTGCATGCATATCAGAAGATTCGGCAGCTTGGGAAGGTAGGCGCATGAAGTCTCGGACTTTATCCATAAATTGTATTTTTATTATCAACTATGGTGAGACATTTTGTCCATCCATTCAAAATATCAAAACTGAAGGTTGAGACAAATTGTCTTAAAAATAATGTGGGTATTTTTTTAACATGCTGGTTTTGCGTTGTATTTATATCTGGCATGGTTTGTGCTTTCATAAATAAATTGTCTGGCATCCAATTCCGGGTGACAGTTTATTTTGCTTTGGAGGAAATGATATGCAAGTCACAAGACGGCAGTTCTTCAAGGTCTGTGCTGCGGGGGTAGGAAGTTCCAGCTTGGCGATGCTGGGATTTATGCCGACCGAGGCACTGGCCGAGGTGCGTACGTTCAAGCTGGCGCGGGCCACTGAAACCCGTAATACCTGTCCATACTGCTCGGTGTCGTGTGGGATTCTGATCTACAGCCAGGGTGACAAGGCCAAGAATAATCTCAGCGAAATCATTCACATTGAAGGCGATCCGGATCACCCGGTCAACCGTGGCACGCTCTGCCCTAAAGGGGCGGGTCTGCTTGACTTCGTGCATAGTCCTAACCGTCTCAAACACCCGGAATATCGCGCACCCGGCAGCAAGGAATGGAAACGCATTTCCTGGGACGATGCTTTTACCCGTATCGCCAAGCTGATGAAGGAAGATCGGGACAAGAATTTCGAAGCAAAAAACAAGGACGGTGTCACCGTAAACCGCTGGCTAAGTACCGGTTTCCTCGCCGCCTCAGCCTCCAGTAACGAATCAGGCTATCTCACTCACAAGGTGGTGCGTAGTCTGGGAATGCTTGCATTCGATAATCAGGCGCGTGTATGACACGGTCCGACGGTGGCAAGTCTTGCCCCGACGTTTGGCCGCGGTGCCATGACCAACTCTTGGAACGATATCAAGAATGCTGATCTAGTTTTAATAATGGGTGGTAATGCCGCAGAGGCGCACCCTTGTGGTTTCAAATGGGTAACAGAAGCAAAGGCGCACAACAAGGCCAGGCTGATCGTAGTGGATCCGCGTTTTACGCGTTCCGCAGCGTTAGCCGACTTTTATGCGCCTATTCGTACGGGTACGGACATCGCCTTCCTCGGCGGGGTCATCAACTATCTGTTGACCAACGACAAGATCCAGCACGAGTACGTGAAGAATTACACCGACTTCTCGTTCCTGGTGCATGAGGACTACAAATTCGTGGATGGCATTTTTTCCGGATATAACGCGGAAAAGCATAAGTACGAAGACAAGTCCACATGGAGCTATCAGAAGGGGGCGGATGGCTTCGTCAAGACTGATCCGACATTGAAGAATCCGCGTTGCGTTTATCAGCTGATGAAGGCGCACTACTCGCGCTATACGCCTGAAAAAGTCGAGGAAATTTGCGGTACGCCGAAAGACGCATTCCTGAAAGTGGCCGAGATGATGGCAGGCACTGCTGCACCCGACAAAGCCATGACCATCATGTATGCCTTGGGCTGGACTCAACACTCGCAAGGTACACAGATGATCCGCACAGGTGCGATGCTGCAACTGCTGCTGGGCAACATCGGTGTGGCGGGCGGCGGCATGAATGCGCTGCGCGGTCACTCCAACATTCAGGGCTTGACCGATCTGGGCTTGCTCTCCAACTTGTTGCCGGGATACATGACCCTCCCAGGTGAGAAGGAACAGGATTTCAAGGCCTATCTGGAAAAACGCTCTCCCAAGCCGCTACGACCCAAGCAGATGAGTTACTGGCAGAACTATCCCAAGTTTTTCATCAGTACCATGAAGGCATGGTTTGGGGACGCAGCCACGGCCCAGAACAACTGGGGGTATGACATGTTGCCGAAACTGGACAAGGTGCACGATATCCTGCAAGTGTTCGAGGATATGAGCAACGGCAAGATGAATGGCTATATTTGCCAGGGTTTCAATCCGCTTGCGTCCGCGCCTTGCAAAATCAAGATTTCGGGCTCGCTGTCCAAGCTCAAGTATCTGGTGATCATCGACCCGCTGGCCACGGAGACCTCTGAATTCTGGCAGAACCACGGTGAATATAACGACGTGGATCCAACCAAGATTCAAACCGAGGTGTTCCGCTTGCCTTCCACCTGTTTTGCGGAAGAAGATGGTTCGCTGGTCAACTCCTCACGCTGGTTGCAATGGCACTGGAAAGCAGCTGAGCCGCCCGGTGAGGCCAAGGGCGATCCGGAAATTATCGCGGGCGTCTTCCTGAAGCTTAAGGAAATGTACAAGAAAGATGGCGGTGCATACCCTGACGCTATCATGAACCTTACGTGGAACTACAGGACACCTGCTGCTCCATCGGCTGAAGACTTGGCCAAGGAATACTCAGGTAAGGCGCTGAAAGATGTGCTTGACCCCAAGGACCCGAGCAAGGTGCTGGTGAAAGCCGGCGAGCAACTGAACGGTTTCGGCGAGTTGCGCGATGACGGTTCTACTTCCTGCGGTAACTGGATTTTCTGCGGTGCCTGGTCGGAAAAAGGCAATCTGATGGCGCGGCGGGATAACTCCGATCCGTACGGCATCGGACAGCAAGTGAACTGGGCGTATGCGTGGCCGGCAAACCGGCGCATCCTTTACAACCGTGCCTCCTGCGATGTCAGCGGCAAGCCATGGAATCCCAAGCGCAAACTGATAGCGTGGAATGCGGCGGCGGGCAAGTGGGCGGGCTCCGATGTGCCGGACATCAGGCCGGATTCGTCGCCGGAAGAGGGCGTGGGTCCGTTTATCATGAATCCGGAAGGCGTGGCCCGCTTCTTTGCGATCGATGCACTGGCGGAAGGCCCGTTCCCCGAGCACTACGAGCCGACGGAGTCTCCTATCCCCAACAATCCGATGCATCCTAATAACCCGCTGGCACGGGCTAATCCGGCGGTACGGATATTCAAGGGAGACAAGGACACCTTCGGCACGGCGGAAGAGTTCCCCTACATTGGTACGACTTATCGTCTCACCGAGCATTTCCACTTCTGGACCAAGCACGTGAAGCTCAATGCCATCGTGCAGCCCGAACAGTTTGTCGAAATAGGTGAGGAACTGGCCAAGATAAAGGGAATCAAGGCAGGAGACCATGTGCGGGTGAAATCCAAGCGTGGCCACATCATTGCGGTAGCGGTGGTGACCAAGCGTCTTAGAGGTCTTAATGTTGCCGGCAAGCGAGTTCATCACGTGGGTATGCCTATCCACTGGGGCTTTATGGGCGTAGCTAAGAATGGCTACATCACCAACACACTGACGCCATTTGTGGGCGACGCGAACACCCAGACACCGGAGTTCAAGTCCTTCCTCGTGGATATCGAAAAGGTATAAGGGGGCTATATGGCACTTCAATCTCTTGATATAAAAGCGCGATCGGCCACCACTACACCATCTCCCTCGGTACGCAGTGAGGTTGTGCAGGTAGCAAAACTGATCGATATTTCCAAATGCATCGGCTGCAAGGCATGCCAGGTGGCCTGCATGGAGTGGAACGACCTGCGTGACGAAGTTGGAACCAACACGGGTGTGTATGACAACCCGCGTGATCTGACCGATCAGTCGTGGACGGTGATGCGCTATTCCGAAGTCGAGGTACAGCAGGACAAACTGGAATGGCTGATCCGCAAGGACGGTTGCATGCATTGCGCCGATCCCGGCTGCCTCAAGGCTTGCCCTTCGCCGGGTGCCATCGTGCAGTACACCAATGGCATCGTGGATTTTAACGAGGAAAATTGCATCGGCTGCGGTTACTGCGTCACCGGTTGCCCGTTCAATGTTCCGCGTATCTCGGCCAAGGACAGCAAGGCATACAAATGCACCTTATGCTCTGACCGGGTTGCAGTGGGTATGGAACCGGCCTGTGTGAAGGTATGCCCGACTGGCGCGATCGTGTTCGGCTCCAAGGAAGACATGATAGATCATGCTGAAGGGCGGATTGCAGACCTGAAAGATCGCGGTTATGACCAGGCGGGTCTATATGATCCTCAAGGCGTAGGCGGTACTCACGTCATGTATGTGCTGCAGCATGCCGACCAGCCGGGTCTATATGCGGGTTTGCCCAAAAATCCTAGCATCAGTCCCATGGTGTCGCTGTGGAAAGGAGCCACCAAGCCCTTATTGTCTTTTGGTTTGGGTTTGATTGCACTGGCCGGATTTTTCCATTACGTCACGGCTGGTCCGAAAGAAGTTGACGAGGAGGAAACCGAGTCATGAGCCATACATCATGCCAATCTCATTCAGGAGAATACTATGTCTAAACCTCAACTAATTAACCGTTACACCTCGTCGGAAAGGAGCAACCACTGGGCAGTGGCGATCACATTCATCCTGCTCGCCTTATCCGGACTGGCGCTGTTTCATCCGGCCTTTTTCTTTCTCACTAACCTGTTTGGTGGCGGAGTCTGGGCGCGCATTTTACATCCGTTTATCGGCGTGGTTTTATTTGTGTTATTTGTTTATATGGCGCTGGGCTTTGCGCAGCATAACCGTATAACGAATGCCGACCGGGAATGGATGAAGCGCATCAAGGATGTGGTGTTAAATAACGATGACAAGCTGCCCGCAGTAGGGAAATACAACGCTGGCCAGAAGTACTTGTTCTGGACGCTGGTGGTTTGTATTCCGCTGTTATTCGTGACCGGAGTTATTATCTGGCAGCCCTATTTTGCCCCCATTTTTCCGGTGACATTATTGAGACTGGCGGTGCTGTTGCATGCACTCGCGGCCTTTGTGTCGATTGCCGGCATCATGGTGCATATCTATGCCGCAATCTGGGTAAAGGGCTCGATACGTGCGATGATACGAGGCACCGTCAGCAAGGCATGGGCTAAACATCATCATGCTGCATGGTTAAAGGAAATTACAAAATAATATGGGCACAACGACCATCCTCGAACCAGGGCAGATTGAAGCAGCTGCTGGAGATATTCCAACGCTGCTGATACCGCCGCCAGACCTTTTTACTACCCGCGCTACACGCCTGCGCCAGCTTGCAGAGGGGCACAGCCTGGCTGATTACCTGCGATTTATCGCCCGGCTGGTGGAGGTACAGCACACCCTGCTGAAATCCCTGTCAGGTGTGCATGAACTCGACGCAGAGCTGCTTGCACAGTGCAAGGAATACAGCATGCCGCCACTCGCCCCGGCGGGATTGCAGCGCAATCTGGCCTGGCTGATGGTGCTGGAAGATTTAGTCAAGGCAATGGCTGTGGATGCTCCTGAACCAGCGCGTGCCGTGCTGACGGAATTGCTCAACAAAGACAATAGCTGGCTGGAGTCTCAGGCTGACAAATTGCTTTCCGGACAGTTTGCGAAGGTGGAATTGGCTTATGCACCTTTTATCGGTGCGGCTTTACAGGTGTACTGGACGCATATGGCTCAGTCGTTGACCCCGCAACAGGTGGCTCATCCCGAACATCTGAATCTGTGTCCGGTGTGCGGAAGCCACCCCGTTGCGTCGGTCGTGCGGATCGGTAGCAATGTAAGCGGTATCCGCTACCTGCAGTGCTCCTTATGCAGCTCGGAGTGGCATGTGGTACGCGCCAAATGCAGCAACTGCGACAACACCAAAGGGATTAGCTATTACAATGTAGAGGGCGATGCCGGTGTGGTGCGTGCTGAAAGTTGTCCTGAATGCCATACCTATCTCAAGGTCGTGCAGATGGAAAAGGACCCGCATGGGGAAGCCTGTGCCGACGATCTGGCCTCACTTTCCCTCGACCTGTTGATGGGTGATCAAGGCATGAGCCGAAGCGGAATCAATTTGCTGATGATTCATGGCGCGGATGGCGGTGAATAGTTGGAAAAGAAAGTTGGGTTTGACCTTGTTAATGTGTAAATAATTTATTCAGCCTTTTGGCGGGAAAGTCTATCGTGCATAGCGCCCAGAAAGTTCGTCCTCCTGCAGTAGATCGTGTTTTAAACTGGCCTTCGACCGCGGTATTGGTCAATCAGTACGGTCGCCAATCTGTCCTCGACACCCTGCGCGAGCTGCTGAATCATCTGCGCCAGCAAGCCGCCGCAGACTACAGCGAAACAAGCGTTTCACTCCAGCTTGATAAACGACTGGCGCAAGCCAGTGCGCCACGTTTGCGCCGCGTGTTCAACCTCACCGGCACCGTGCTGCATACCAACCTCGGTCGCGCGCCGTTGCCGGAAGAAGCGGTGACGGCGATGGTGATGGCTGCGCGCCACCCCTGTGCGCTGGAATATGACCTTGAAACCGGCGGGCGTGGTGATCGTGACGAGGTAGTGGAAGATTTGCTCAAGGAACTCACCGGCGCGGAAGCGGCCACGGTGGTCAACAACAATGCCGCGGCGGTGTTCCTGCTGCTTAACTCGCTGGCGATGCGCAAGGAAGTGATCGTGTCTCGCGGCGAACTGGTAGAGATCGGTGGCTCCTTCAGGGTGCCGGATATCATGAGCCGCGCCGGCGCCAAACTGCGCGAAGTGGGCACCACCAACCGCACCCATCTGCGCGATTTTGCCGACGCCATCAGCCCGCGCAGCGCGATGCTGATGAAGGTGCACACCAGCAACTATGCGGTGCAGGGTTTCACCGCGACAGTCGCCGAAGAGCAGCTGGCTACTCTTGCCCATGAGCAGCAATTACCCTTTGTCGTTGATCTGGGCAGCGGCACCCTGGTCGATCTGTCGCGCTGGGGCCTGCCGCATGAGCCCACGCCGCAGGAGTCGCTGCTGGCGGGGGCAGACCTGGTTACCTTCAGCGGCGACAAGCTGCTCGGCGGACCGCAGGCCGGCATCCTCGTCGGTCGCGCCGAGCTGATCCGCAAGATCAAAAAAAATCCGCTGAAGCGTGCACTGCGCGTTGGCAAGGTCACGCTTGCCGCACTCGAGGCGGTGCTGCGTTTGTACCGCGACCCGGACCGGCTGCCCGAGCGCCTCACCTCGCTGCGCCTGCTCACGCGCTCACAGCATGAAATCGCCGCGCAGGCGCAAAGCCTGTTGCCTGCATTGCAGGGTGCTTTGTCCAAATGGAAGGTGAGCGTGTCGGTAGAAAACGCATTGAGCCAGATCGGCAGCGGCTCGCTGCCGGTGGACAGGCTGCCCAGCGCAGCTTTGGTGGTGATGCCGCATGCCAAAAAAGGCGGCGTGCTGCATGAGATTGAAGCAGTATTGCGCGGCCTGCCGATACCGGTCATCGGCCGTATTTCCGACGGCGCGTTGCGCCTTGACCTGCGCTGCCTGCAGCACGAGGCAGAATTCACCGCACAGCTGGCGCAGCTGGCAGCCGCATGATCATCGGCACCGCAGGTCATATCGACCATGGCAAAACCTCGCTGGTGTATGCGCTCACCGGTGTGACCACCGACCGCCTGAAGGAAGAGAAAGAGCGCGGCATCACCATCGAGCTGGGCTATGCCTATCAGCCGCTGCAGAGCGGAGAGGTGCTGGGTTATATCGATGTGCCGGGGCATGAGCGCTTTATCCACACTATGCTGGCCGGCGCGGCAGGCATCGATTTCGCGCTGCTGGTGGTGGCCGCCGACGACGGCGTGATGCCGCAGACGCGCGAGCATCTGGATATCCTCAATCTGCTGGGTGTGGCGCAGGGCGCGGTGGCGCTGACCAAGACAGACCGGGTGACGCCCGAACGTGTGGAGGAAGTAAAAGCCGAAGTGGCCGCGCTGCTGGCCTCGACCGCACTGGCTGAGTCCCCCGTCTTTCCGGTATCAGCCATCAGCGGGCAGGGCATCGATGAACTGCGCGACTATCTGCATGAGGTAGCCGCAGGCTCAAGTTTGCAGAGCGCGCAGGGACGTTTCCGTCTGGCGGTAGACCGCAGTTTCTCGCTGCAGGGCATCGGCACTGTGGTGACCGGCACCGTGTTCGACGGCCAGGTAAACGTCGGCGACGAACTGCTCAGCAGCCCCGGCGGCCATGCCGTGCGCGTGCGCAGCCTGCATGTGCAGAACCGCTCGGCACAGACAGGGCGTGCCGGCGAACGCTGCGCGCTGAATCTGGCCGGCGTGGACAAGTCGCAGCTCACACGCGGCGACTGGGTCATGGCGCGAGAACTGCATGCGCCTACCGATCGCTTTGATGCCCATATCAATCTATCCGTTAACGCGCCACAGGCGCTCAAACACTGGTCGCCGCTACACCTGCACCTGGGCGCCAGCCATGTGATGGCGCGTGTCGCCCTGCTGCAGGAGGAGCCGCTGGCACCCGGCGCATCGGCCCTCGCGCAGCTGGTGCTGGAGCGGCCCATAGGCGCGCTGCATGGCGATGCATTTATCCTGCGCGATGCTGAAGCGCGCCACACCCTGGGCGGGGGCCAGGTGCTGGATCCCTGGGCGCCACCGCGCAGGCGCAAGACAGCCGAGCGTCTGGCGATGCTGGAGGCGCTGCAGCTCAAGGCGCCGCAGCAGCGTTTGCATACGCTGCTGGCAGCGGCGGAGTGGGGGCTGGATATCAGCGCGTTAAGCCGCGCATGGAACCAGCCTGAGCTGCTGTCGCTGCTGCCTGCTGAGGCCATGCTGGTCGACAGCGGCAAACAGGCTTACGCGTTTGACGGCCGGCGGTGGCAGGCCTATAGCGCGCGCCTGCTGCAGCAACTGGCTACGTACCATCAGGGCTATCCGGATGAGCTGGGCATCGATGCCGCGCGTGCCAGGCGCATGTTTCTCGGCAAACTGCCTGTCCCCGCATTCAATGAACTGATTCAGACATTGTTGACTGCCGGCAGGCTGGCGCGCAGCGGCACCTGGCTGCACCTGCCCGAGCACCGCATACAACTGAGCGCGGCGGAGCAGGCGCTTTCTGAGCGTATCAAACCCTCGCTGCAGGAATCCCAGTTCGACCCGCCGTGGGTGCGCGATTTGTGCAAACGCGCAGAGGCGGACGAGGTCCGCATGCGCCAGCTGATGCAGAAACTGGCGCGCAGCGGCGAGGTGTTCCAGGTGGTGCGCGACCTGTTTTATACGAATCAAGCACTGACCCTGTTGGCCGATATGGCCCGCGCGCTGGAGAAACAGCATGCTATGATTCGTGCCGCGGATCTGCGCGACGCGAGCGGCATCGGGCGCAAGCGCACTATACAGTTGCTGGAGTTTTTTGACCGCGTCGGATTTACCAGGCGCGCGGGTGATGCGCACTGTTTGCGTAATGCCGATTTGTTTAAACCGGATAATTCGGCAAATTGATTTCTCCCTTGCATTGCAAGGGGCAAGGGACTGGGTGATGAATAGATCACTGCAGCGTTTTATGGAAGGAAATCGCTCCTGGTGGGGCGGCCGGGCTTCAAACCCGGTTGGGGGCGTCAGTCGCTCCCGGGTGGGTTCGACTCCCATTTTCTTCCGCCATATTTTGATACATGACTACAGCCAGCATGGCGATGCAAGCACCATGATTGAAACCTGAGCATCATAAATTTCCATGCGGTGCTCTCTGCTCTCCAATCTTGTTTATGATATTGTTGAAGCTATTCAGTTGAGGAGGAGCGATGAACAGCAAACCTGCACAGTCTCATTCAGCTTCGATGACAGCGGAAGCACAATCTGCCGAGTTAAAACTCGCCAGCGCCGGCTCGGTGTTTCACGTGCATGATGTGTCCAAGATTTACCGCATGGGAGAAGTCGAGGTGCATGCGTTGCGCAACGTGACGCTTGATCTGTATCAGGGCGAATTCGCGGTACTGCTGGGCGCCTCCGGCAGCGGCAAATCCACCCTGCTCAATATCCTGGGCGGCCTCGACCGCCCCACCAGCGGTGAAGTGTTTTACCGCGATCATGACCTGACCCGTGCCGATGAATACGGCCTGACACGCTTCCGCCGCGAGCATGTGGGTTTCGTGTTTCAGTTCTACAACCTCATCCCCAGCCTCACCGCGCTGGAAAACGTCGCCCTGGTCACCGAAATTGCAGAGCATCCGCTGGACCCGGCCGACGCGCTTGAACTGGTGGGTTTGAGCAACCGGCGCGACCACTTTCCCTCGCAGCTGTCGGGCGGCGAGCAGCAGCGGGTGGCGATTGCGCGCGCCGTGGCCAAGCGCCCGGATGTGCTGCTGTGCGACGAGCCCACCGGCGCGCTCGACTATGCCACCGGCAAGATCGTGCTCGAGGTGCTGGAGCGAGTGAACCGCGAGCTCGGCACGATCACCGCGGTGATCACGCATAACGCAGCCATTGCCGGCATGGCCGACCGAGTCATTCGCATCAGCAGCGGTGAAATCGTTGAAGTGCGGCGCAACGAAGTGAAGCTTGCGCCGTCGGAAATTTCCTGGTGAGCCCGCTCAATAGAATTTTGTGGAGAGATTTGTGGCACCTGCGCGGGCAGGTGCTGGCGGCAGCGCTGGTGGTGGCCTGCGGCGTGATGTCGCAGGTGAGCATGCGCAGCGCCTACCTCTCGCTGCAGGGCGCGCAGACCAGCTATTACAGCGACTACCGTTTTGCCGATGTGTTCGCCCACCTCAAGCGCGCGCCGGACAGCCTGGCGGAACAGATACGCGCGCTGCCGGGTGTGGCGCAGGTGCGCACCCGCGTGGTGGCCGAGGTGACGCTCGATGTGCCCGGCCTGCTGGAACCGGCTTCCGGGCGGCTGGTGGCGATTCCAGAGCGGCAGACGCCGGTGGTCAACGATCTGTACCTGCGGCGCGGGCGCTATATCGAGGCAGCCCACCCGGATGAGGTGCTGGTGAGCGAGGTGTTTGCCGAAGCAAACAAAGTCGAGCTGGGCGCCAAGCTGGGCGCGATACTCAATGGCCGCTGGCGCGAGCTGACCGTGGTCGGCATCGCGCTGTCGCCCGAGTATATCTACGAAGTGGGTCAGGGCATGATTTTCCCCGACAACAAGCGCTTCGGCGTGCTGTGGATGGGCCACGATGCGCTCGCCTCCGCCTTCAACATGCAGGGCGCCTTCAACGATGTGTCGCTGACGCTGACACGCGGCGCGGAAGAGGCAGAAGTCATCGCCCGCCTCGATCAGCTGCTGCTGCGCTACGGCGGCCTCAGCGCCTATGGCCGCCCCGACCAGCTGTCCAACCGTTTTCTCACCGACGAGCTGGGCGAAATCGAAATCTCGTCAACCTATATACCGGCGATCTTTCTGGGGGTGGCCGTATTCCTTATCTACATCGTGCTATCGCGCCTGGTGGTGATGCAGCGCACGCAGATCGGGCTGCTCAAGGCGTTCGGCTATTCCAATCTGGACGTGGGCCTGCACTATCTCAAGTTCGCCCTGGTCATTGTGCTGGCCGGGCTGCTGCCGGGCATCGTATTGGGCCTCTACCTGGGCGAGAAGGTGAACAATATCTACCGCGACTATTTTCATTTTCCCGCGTTGACGCTGGTGATCAGCCCCGAGGTGATCGCCTCGGCAGCGCTGCTGAGCCTGCTCGCGGCCTGTGCCGGTGCCATCGCTGCGGTGCGGCGGGTGAGCGCTCTGGCGCCCGCCGAGGCGATGCGGCCGGAAGCGCCGGCGAATTTCCGGGCCGGCATCATGGAACAATCCGGTATGGTGCGCTGGCTGTCGGCGTCCATGCGCATGATATTGCGCAACCTCTCGCGCAAGCCGTGGAAGGCGTTGCTTTCCGTTCTGGGCATCGGCTTGGCGGTGGGCCTGATGATGGTGTCGCGCTTCATGCTGGATGCGGTGGATCACATGATGATGGTGCAGTTCAACCTGGTGCAGCGCGACGATGTCACCGTGCTGATGCACGACCCACGCTCCGCCGCGGCCATCTATGACATTAAACAGCTGCCCGGTGTGCTGAGCGCAGAGGCCTTTCGCGCAGTGCCGGTGCGGCTGCGACACGAGCACCGCAGCAAGCAGATCGAACTGATAGGCATGTCGCCGCACAGCGAGCTGCGGCAGATCGTAGACGTCAAGTTGCGCGCCATCGCCTTGCCGCCGGATGGCCTGCTGCTCACCAAGAAACTGGCGCAGGTGCTGGGCGTTAAAGCCGGCGACACCCTGACGCTGGAGGTGCTGGATGGTCAGCGCCAGGTGCGCGAGATGAGCATAGCAGGCCTGTCCGATGAATTCATCGGCATGGGCGCCTACATGGATGCCGGTGCGCTTGCCCGTTTGCTGCGCGAAGACAATCTGATCTCCGGCGCCTGGCTGCACGTCGATCCGGCGTTTGCAGAGACCCTCTATGCCAGGCTCAAGCGCATGCCCGTGGTGAGCGGCGTGGTGATACGCAGCGCGATGATAAAAAGCGTGCAGGAGATTGTGGACAGCGCTTTCAACATCGTCAGCACCATCGAAATGACGCTTGCCATCATTCTCATCGGTGGCATGGTGTACAACAGCGTGCGCATTGCGCTGTCCGAGCGCGGCAACGAGCTGGCAAGTATACGTGTACTGGGCTTCACCCAGCGCGAGGTGGTGGTGCTGCTGCTGGGCGAGCAGGCCTTGCTCACCCTGTGCGCGCTGCCGGTGGGCCTGCTCATCGGCTACGCCATGTGTGCCGCGCTGGTGCCCGCCTTCGACCGCGAGCTGTTCAGGCTGCCGCTGGTGTTCAGCACGCAGACTTTCATTTATCCTGTGCTGACCACGCTGATCGCGGCCCTGTTTACCGCACTGCTGGTTGCACGCCGTCTCAGAAACCTGGATCTGATCGCCGTACTTAAAACTCGTGAATGAGGCTCCATACTATGAAATTACCATCGCGCAAAACAGTTTACTGGCTGGCAGCTGCTTTGGCCGCACTCCTGCTCATTGCATTTTTCTTCCGCCCGGTGCCGGTGCGCGTCGACATCGGCAAGGTCGAAAAAGGCAGCATGCAGGTCACGGTGGATGAGCTGGGCGAGACGCGCAGCCACGACCGCTTTGTGATCACCGCGCCGGTGGCCGGCAGGCTCGCCCGCATCGAACTGCACGACGGCGACGCGGTGCAGCAGGACCAGGTGGTGGCGCAGATTGCGCCTGTGCCGCTGAGTGTGCGCGAGCGCGAAGAACAGGCCGCACGCATTGCAGCAGCCGGGAGCCAGCAGAAAGCCGCAGAAGAACTGGTGCGCCATGGGCTGGAAGATCTCGCGCAGGCCAAACGCGAAAGCAAACGCGTTGAGAAATTGGTGAAGGAAGGCTTCATGTCCAGCCAAGCCGCCGAGCAGGCGCGCAATGCCGAGGTGACGATCGCCAATGAGGTGGAAGCCGCGCGCTTCAGGGTCAAGTCTGCCGCAGCCGAAGTGGCGCTGGCGAAATCCGGCCTGATTGCAGAGCAGGGCGCGCTGTTCAAGATACGCTCGCCGGTTGCCGGGCACATCCTGCGCATCGCTGATCCCAGCGAGCGCGTGGTGGCGGCTGGTACACCGCTGCTGACCCTGGGCGACCTGCGCAAGCTGGAGGTGGTGATCGAGCTGCTTTCTACTGAGGCTGTCAAGGTCAAGCCCGGCATGACTGCCATGCTCGATGGCTGGGGTGGCAATAAATCATTGAAAGCCAAAGTGCTGCGCGTCGAACCCTATGCCTTTACCAAGGTGTCGGCACTGGGCATCGAAGAGAAACGCAGCAACGTGGTGGCCGATTTTGTGGACGCGCCGCAGGAGCTGGGTGACGGCTATCGCGTGAATGCAAAAATCGTGGTGTGGGCAGCTGATGCGGTGAACAAGGTGCCGGCCAGCGCCCTGTTCCGCTGTGGCGAAGAATGGTGCGCCTTCGTGATTGAAGAAAATGTGTCAAAACGTCGCGTGGTGAAAATCGGCCAGCGCAACGCGCAGGAGGCCGAGGTGCTGGATGGGCTGGCTCCGGGCGAAAGCGTGATCCGTCATCCTGCCAACCAGATCGATGACGGCGTCAGGGTAAAGACAAAATAGCGAGAGTTCCGGATATATACCGATAACTGGAAAATGACTTGGTTGGGCGAACCACTCAGATAGATTCCAGCCTGTGTGCGAGGCAGTTTACAGGCCCGCCATGGTGGCCGCAGGGTCGTGCCGTTTCACCACATCCAGCATTTTCCTGCTTTGAATTACGTCTGGATTGTAAAGCACGATCAATGCATGCGGATGTTTGTGATGGTCGAAGTTTGCGGTGATGACGCCGTTGCATGCGCTTACTTCCTGCTCTATTTTGGCGCGTGCTTCCTGGGGCAACTCGGGATGAACGTGAATCAGCATATCTACGGTATTCGTATTCATAACAGATCCTCTCAATAATTTCCGCGTAGGCTTGTTAAAACTGCAAATTTGGCCGCCAATTTTTTCGTGACGAATTCAGGTTTCGGTTTTTCCGCTCGCCAAAGAAACTTTACATATCCAGCAACAATTTCGTATTCAACCATATTTATCCATTCTTAAAAATGGGGTAAATCCTTTATATATCCCGTGCGTTTATACAATCTGTATCTCGCACTGGATATCCTCCACCTGGATATCGAAATATCTGTAAATCCAATTTTTTTTGAGAATTGCGCGATAGCTAATCCCCGAGTCATCAACTACTCACCTGTCTGCGTAAAAATAAGGTTTTTGCCTATATTTTTATTACCGAAGCCAAATTAGCATGCGGCGGTATTAATAAAATCAATAGTGCGAAAAATATAAAGACCTGACACCCTGTGTCTTGCACTCATATCGATTTATGGCACGTGCCGATTGTGGCAACCATCGCAACACACCGTGAATATGCTGAACCAGGAGACCCTATGGATAGCGTCGATCTTTCTGTACTCAAAACTCTGCAGGAGTGGCAGGCTGGAGAGCATGCCCTGTGGCTGGTGACGGTGGCGGAAACCTTTGGTTCCAGCCCGCGGCCTCAGGGCGCCATGCTCGCCTTGCGCGCCGATGGCCTGGCGGTGGGCTCGGTGTCGGGCGGCTGCATCGAGGATGACCTCGTGATGCGTGCAAAGCGCGGCCAGTTGCCACTCGACCGCTGCAAGCTGTTGACCTACGGTGAGACGAGCGAGGAAGCGCGGCGGTTCGGGCTGCCCTGCGGCGGCGCGATGTTGCTGGTAATAGAGCCGGTACATAGCGCGGACTGGATAGTTCAAGTGCTGAAACTGGTTCAGGCACATCGGCTGGTCAGGCGTTCGCTGAATTTCAATTCTGTGCAGGTCATGCTGGAGGATGCCGGCCGCAGCGACCGCTTCGCCTTTGACGGCGTCACGCTGAGCAACGTGTTCGGTCCGCGCTGGCGGCTGCTCATCATTGGCGCCGGCCAGACTTCGGCCTATCTGGCACGCATGGCACAGGCGCTTGATTACCAGGTCATCGTCTGCGATCCGCGCCAGGAAATGCGCCAGACCTGGGATGTTCCGGACACAACGCTGCTAAGCGAAATGCCTGACGACGCGGTTATGGCGCTGCAGGTCGATGGCTGCACCGCCATCGTCACGCTCACCCATGACCCCAAGCTGGATGACATGGCGCTGCTGGAGGCGCTTAAGTCTCCAGCGTTCTATATCGGTGCGCTTGGCTCTCATGCCAACAATGACCGCCGTCGCGAGCGGCTGGCATTGTTCGACCTCACGCAAACAGAAATAGACCGCCTGCACGGGCCTGCAGGCCTGAGCATCGGCAGCCGCACCCCGCCGGAAATTGCAGTGGCTATCCTGGCGCATATGATTTCTGAGCGAAACCAGATGCTGCAGCAGGAATTGTCAAATCCATCAAACAGAATCAATCCACCAAGGAGGTGTGTTCATGATTTCGCTTAAGATCAACGGTAAAGAAACGACGGTGGATGCCGACCCCGATACACCCCTGCTATGGGTGCTGCGCGACCATCTGCAAATGACGGGGACAAAATATGGCTGTGGCGTAGCGCTGTGCGGCGCCTGCACCGTGCATCTGGATGGACTTGCTGTGCGCTCCTGCATAACGCCGCTGGCAACGGCGAGCGGCAAGCAAATCACCACCATCGAAGGACTCGCCGAAACCACGGTGGGAAGAAGGGTGCAAGCGGCGTGGCAGGAAGTGGACGTGCCGCAGTGCGGCTACTGCCAGTCCGGCCAGATCATGGCAGCAACCGCACTGCTCAAAGAGCATCCGCATCCGAGCGAAGCGCAGATCTCCGCCGCGATGGATGGGATCCTGTGCCGTTGCGGCACCTACAATCGCATACGCTCGGCGATCTACCAGGCTGCAGGACAAAAAGGAGCTGCCAGATGAATGACATGACGACAATGAACAACATGACCGTGGAGAATCCTTCCCGCCGTACCTTCCTGAAGGAGTCTGCCGCATTGATGGGCGGGCTGGTGATCGGCTTCTATCTGCCGATGCAGGGCGGGCGTGCTTATGCTGCCGAAGCGCAGCCCAAACCGGTATATCCGCCCAATGCTTTCATCCGCATCGCAGCTGACAACAGCATCACTATCGTCGTCAACAAGTCCGAGATGGGGCAGGGTGTCTATACCTCGTTGCCGATGCTGATAGCGGAGGAACTGGAAGCCGACTGGGATCTCATCAGTGTTGTCTCGGCACCGGTGGCTGCTGTGTATAACCACACCGGTTACGGCATGCAAATGACGGGTGGCAGTTCCAGCATCCCATCGTCGTGGGATCAACTGCGGCGGGTAGGCGCCAGTGCCAGAATATTGCTGATCCGCGCTGCGGCGCAACAGTGGAACGTGCCGGAACGGGAATGCCATGCGGCGAATAGCCAGGTGATCCATGCCAGGAGCGGGAGCAAAGCGAGTTACGGCAAACTGGCCGATGCGGCAGCCGAGCTGCCGCTGCCGGACAAGGTCGAACTCAAGTCGCGCAAGGATTTCAAGCTGATCGGCAAGTCAACGAAGCGTATCGATACGCCGGCCAAAATAAACGGCAGCGCAAAGTTTGGTCTGGACATTTATCTGCCCGGCATGGTGACAGTGCTGATTGCGCGCAGCCCGGTTTTTGGCGGTAAGGTCAAGAGCTTCGATGCTACCCAAGCGCGCAAGGTGGCAGGCGTGCAGGGGGTATACCCGGTTCCTACCGGGATCGCGGTTGCTGCCAGCGGATTCTGGCCTGCAAAGACGGCTCGCGATCTGCTGGAAATCGAATGGGATGAAGGGCCGGGTGCGGCGCTTTCTACACCGGTCATGCGCGCAGAATATCTTGAACTGGCCAAAACCCCGGGGGCTGTGGCGCGCAAGGATGGGGATGTCGGGCAGGGCTTCAAGGCCGCGCACAAAACCCTCAGCGCTGAATATGAGTTGCCGTATCTGGCGCACGCAACGATGGAGCCGCTCAATGTGGTGGTTGACCTGAAGCCCAACCACTGCAGCATCTGGACTGGCACCCAGGCGCAGACCATGGATCGCGCTATGGCTGCGCAGACCGCCGGACTCAATCCCGATCAGGTGGAGATTCATACCACTTTCCTCGGCGGCGGTTTTGGCCGGCGCGCCAACCCGCGATCCGACTTCGTCATTGAGGCAGTGCAGGCAGCCATGGCGGTCGGTCAGCCGGTCAAGGTGGTGTGGACGCGCGAGGACGACATGCGCGGCGGCAACTACCGGCCCATGTGGTCCGACCACATCGAGGCGGGAATCGCAAAAAACGGCAAGCCGCTGGCCTGGAAACACACCATTGTCGGACAGTCCATTGTTGCCGATACCTCATTTGAAGCGTTCCTGACCAAGGATGGTATCGACCGCACCTCGGTTGAGGGCGCAGCGACACTGCCGTATGTCATTCCCAACCTGCAGGTCGAGCTGCACAGCCCGAAGAATGCCGTGCCTGTGCAGTGGTGGCGCTCGGTTGGCCACTCGCATACAGCCTTCGTGGTTGAAACCATGATCGACGAACTGGCGAAGCTGGCCGGCAAAGATCCGCTTGCCTACCGGCTCGGCAATCTGCCATCCTCATCCCGTTACATAGGCGTGTTGCAGCTGGTTGCGAGAAAATCCGGCTGGGGTAAAAACAAGTTGCCTGCGGGGCATGCGCTGGGCGTGGCGGTGCACCAGTCATTCAACAGCTATGTCGCAGAGGTCGCCGAGGTGTCGCTGAAAAAAGGCAAGATACGCGTGCATCGCGTGGTCGCTGCGGTGGATTGCGGCATGGTCATCAACCCTGACGGCGTGCAGCAGCAGATTGAAAGCGGGATTGTCTTCGGACTCTCCGCTGCCCTGCATGGGGCAATCACGCTAGACAAAGGCCGCGTGGTGCAATCAAATTTCCACGATTACGCGCCGCTGCGCTTTTCCGAAATGCCCAAGGTAGAGGTGCATATTGTGGACAGCAATCAACCGCCCACCGGCATCGGCGAACCGGGCACGCCGCCGATCGCTCCGGCGGTTGCCAACGCTGTGTTCAAGCTGACCGGCAAGCGCTTGCGCCGCTTGCCGTTCGACCAGGAAACACTTGTCTGACCCGCGCAAAATTGCAGCCATCGTGCTGGCAGCAGGCGTCTCGCGCCGCTTTGGCGCGGACAAGTTACTGCATCCGTTGACGCGGCAAGGCGTGACGCTGCCCCTTGCCGCGCACAGTCTTCTGCCCTGGCTGGAAGCATTCGGCCAAACCACCGTCGTCGTCCGGCCCGAGTCGCAAGCCTTGTGCAGTGCGGTGGAAACCGCGCTGGGCGCGAGCAGATCGGCTGCGATAAGCTGGCTGGTATGTGCAGATGCCGCGCAGGGCATGGCTGGCAGCCTGGCCTGCGGCGTGCGTGCAAACCAAAATGCTGGCGGTTGGCTGATCGGTCTGGCCGATATGCCTGCGGTACCTGCAGACGCTATAGTCGGTGTGCGAACAGCGCTGCTGGACGGGGCGAATCTTGCGGCAGCATCCTGTGATGGCAGGCGCGGACATCCGGTCGGTTTTGCCGAGCATTACCGCGATGAATTGCTGCAACTGCAGGGGGATAAGGGCGCACGGCGTTTGCTTGAGCGAGATAGATTCATTGTGGAGCACATCAATATCCAAAACAATGGAATATTTGCTGACATCGACACCCCGGGCGACCTGCCATCAGTCTGAAAAAGTCCCAACAATTCAAGATCAATGACGCTTAATATATGACCTTGCAATTCACACAGGCAGGGAATGCATATGAGTCAGACGGAAAATCACTGGGAAGAAGTTTCTCAAATAGAAATTGAATTGATGAGACACATGATCGCGCTCGGGCTGGATTGGCATGATGAGGCCGCGATGATACAGCTGGCCGCCGAGTGCAAGGTATTTGGTCCGGCGAATGCACAAGCCGCTTACGCATCCAGAGAGCAGCGGCTCATCACAAAGGCCGGACTTTTTGGCCTGGTCTCTGTGATGATGCGCACCATGGAGAGCGCCGCTCGGGATTCTCGCGATGTACATGGCGGGGAAGTCTGGAAGGCTTTGGGCAAGCACTTCTACATCTAGATTCTCTGTGTTGCCTGTTGGTCAACTGCGACAATTTGCCACACCCGCATGGGAGTTTGAATATTTATAATGCGCGCCCTCTAAAACAGCTGCCCGATACCAAATATGAAATTTCGCCGCACTCAGTTTTGTTCTATCGCGATAGGCACACTAATTCTTCCATTTGCTCAAATTGTGTATGCGGCTGATCAAACCATTGTGCTTGATGAGGTCGTGGTCAGCGGCTCGCGCAGCGAAACCAGGGTGTCGGATACACCGATGTCTATCGGTGTGGTTGATCGCGAAACACTGAAGCGCGACAAGCCGAAATTAATGGGTGATGCGATTAACCGCATTGCCGGAGTGAGCTGGGTTGATCTGGGCAATGAACAGCATAAGATGGGCATACGCCAGCCAAACAGCACCAATGCGGTGTACCAGTATCTGGAAGACGGCATCCCCATCCGCCCGCTGGGCGTATTCAACCATAACGCGCTGAACGAACTTAACCTGGCAGGCGCAGAGCGCGTGGAAGTGGTAAAGGGCGCTTCCTCCTCACTGTATGGCAGCAATGCGGTGGGCGGTGCGGTGAATTTTATTACTGCACACCCATCGCTCACCCCTGAAGCCACCGTCGCTTTCAGGAACGAAGCCGTAACCGGCTATCAGCGCGTCGATACCGGCGCCAGCAATACCTGGGGTGATCTGGGTATGCGTTTTTCGCATTACAGCTCGCGCCGTTCGGATAACAACTGGCAGCAATACAGCAACGGAAGCAAAGACTCCGCAACCCTGCGCACCGAATATGCGCTCAGCGGCTCATCGCTGCTGCATGCAACAGCTTCATACAACAATCTTGACTCGGCCACACCGGGCAGCTTGAGTCCGCTTGATTACCAGACTAATCCGGGCAAGAGCTACCAGACATTTTCCTGGCGCAAGGACAAGAGCACGCGGCTGAATGTGGGCTGGGAAGGTGAAACTGCGCAGAATGGCCAGACTACGGTGACCCTGTTCGGGCGCGAGAATGACCATGACCAGTTACCCAATTACACCATCAGCGCATGTACGATCGGCCCGACTTGCCCCACCGGATATCGCGGCACCGTCAACAACAACCATGTCAGTTCCCTGGGTCTGGATACCAAGCATCAGCAGGAATTCAGCCTGCTGTCTTCGCGCCTGATCGGCGGCGTGTACTACGACGTGAGCCCAAATAGCTACAGGAGCAACAATCTGGATGTGACCCGCGATGCGACGACTCGCGTGTACACAGGCTATGCGCCGAATTCCACCTATGCGACCGGCGTCAGGGATTACAAAACAGACATCACCAATACCGCATTGTTCGCGCAGTGGGAGCTGAGTCCGCTGGATAAAGTGCGCATGGTGATGGGCGGACGTTATGACAAGATCAACTACAACTTTGTAAATAACCTGACCCCGGGTGCCGCATATGGAGCAGCGAACGAGTCGCGCGACTTCAGCCATGTAAGCCCGAAACTTGGCGGCACTTACACGGTGAACGAAAGCACGAATATATTTGCCAATGCCAGCCAGGGTTTTACTCCACCCGAAGTGAGCCAGCTGTATGGCAAGAGCGCAGTCCCCGATCTTCGTCCTGCCACCTATGACAGCTACGAAATGGGGCTGCGCATGGCCTTCCTGGAACGTGCGCTAAAACTGAATGCGACCCTGTTCCGTCTGGATGGCCGCGACACCATTGTGAGTTACACCATTGCCCCGGGTAATACAGAAAACCGCAATGCAGGCAGTACACGCAGCACCGGGCTGGAAGTGAATCTGGCGTATGAGGCAGGCATGTTCGATGGACGTTTGGGAGCGAGCATCGCACATCATCAATACATTGACTATCAGGCTGATAGCACATTAAATTACGGCGGCAAGGACATGCCGGAAGCACCTAATGTCATTTCCGCCGAGATTGGCTACAAAGCGGTGCAGGATGCGCGTATAGCAGTGGAAGTGGTGCAGCAGAGTTCCTACTGGATGAATAACGCCAATACTGTCAGTTACTCCGGGCATACCCTGCTCAACCTGCGCGGCAATTACAGGATGAACGATGGCTGGGAAGCCTGGCTGCAAGGCCGCAATCTCACCAACCAGCTGTATGCGGAATCGGCCAGCAGCTCGTACAGCGGCACAGGCACATACACTGCAGCAGTGTCCGACCAGTACACGGTCGGTGCGCCTCTGAGCGTGATGGTGGGTCTGACTTACATATTTGACGCGAAGAAATGATAGCTGTTTTTTCCGCTTTGCTTTGCTTTGTACATCGCACAGTCGGCTTGCGTGACAAGTTTCTCCATTTCGTCACTGTTTTCAGGAAAGATGGCGATACCTATACTGACGCCAATCAGGCAGGTATTGCCATGAATAACAAACGGCGTGGTAAGTGATTGAATAATTTTTTCTGCTACGACAGATGCGCTGTCTGCATTGGCAATGTTGTTGAGTATAAGCAGGAATTCATCGCCACCGGTGCGGGCTACGGTATTTTCGTTGCGTATATTCTGGCGCAAGCGTTCAGCCACTTTCTGTAACAATACATCCCCGGTGTCATGGCCGAATTTGTCATTAACCAGTTTAAAATCATCCAGATCAAGGAAGAGAAGAGCAAAGCTTTTCTTCTGCCGTTTTGCCTGCGCAATGCATTGGCCGAGACGGTCGTAAAATAATGATCTGTTGGGCAAGCCGGTTAATGAGTCTGTGTGAGCGAGCTGCCAGATTGTATCCTCACTTTTCTTTTGCATTGTGATGTCACGCGTAATGCCAACCACCCGTAACGCTTTGCCGTCTTTGTCACGACGCACAGCTTTTCCGTGGCCGACTACCCATTTTACTTTTCCAGAGTGTGTATGGATGCGGTATTCAGCTTTGTATTCAAATGCACGCCCATCGATGTGATCTTGCATGGCCTTGAGCACACGTTCCTTATCGTCACTGTGTATCAGCGCCGCCCAATTTTCATAATTGTGTGGCCTATCTTTTTCAGCAGTGTAATTGAGCAGTCCGCCCCATTGTGAATCAAAATTCAGCTTGCCTGTTGAAACGTCCAAATCCCAGGTGCCAACGTCTGCGCCGGACAAGGCCAGTTTCATCCGTTCTTCGCTTTCGTGTAATTTTCTTTCTGCCTGACTGTGGTGTTCAAGTGTTTTCGATACTTTTCTGATGACGAAGAATACGGAAATAATGCTGGTAACGATAAACCCGCCCAAAAGCCACCAGATTAGGTGAATGTGAAAATGATTTTCCTGAATATTGAATTGCAGGCGTGACATGCTATATACAATTGCCGTGCTAAATCCAAGCATTACAGAGAAAACAAGAAGGAATTGCGCTAGGAGGAAAGGCGAGATTTTTTGTTGTTCTTCTGATTGGCGGTTCATACTAGCTTGGCTGACTCAATAATATTGTTTTGATTGAAATCCATGCCATTAAAAGGCTACTCGTATCAGCATTAATATGCAATGGAGTAAAACAATAGCGTGCAACCCGATCATTATGAAGAAATTATTTGTCTATTCATGATGATCGTTGCTGGAATGCACAGATACAGGCAGGCGAGGATTCAGCGCCTGCGACAAATTGTCTCATTCCCTGTTTGGCAATCAAAACCTATAATTGCAAGCTTTACGAAATTCGTCTAAATCCTCTTGGAAGCGACCTTTATGCCCTCACGTTTACTGTCCGGATTGCTTATCAGCCTTGCTGTCAGCACTGGCGCTGGCGCCGACGAACCGGCCAAGCCGCACGATATGTCGAAGATGTGGCAAAGCTCGCTGGCGCGCCGGCAGCTTTCAGGCAGCGCTGTTTTTGACGAGCACGGCACGCTGTGGCTGGCCCGGGTGCAGGACGGTCATGTGCTGGTGAGCAGTTCGGCCGATCAGGGTACAAGCTTTGCTGCTGCAGTTAGAGTGAATGCGCAGCCTGAATTTGTCTCGGCAAGCGGCGAAACCCGCCCCAAGATTTTGCTGGCGAAGAACGGCAATATTTACATTTCCTGGACCCAGAGTCTGGATACACCCTATGCCGGCAATATCCGCTTTAGCCGCTCGCTGGATGGCGGCAAGAGTTTTTCTGCGCCGCTGACGGTAAACGACGACCTCGAGCCGATCACCCACCGTTTTGAGGCGATGGGCATAAATGCGCGCGGCCATATTTATCTTGCCTGGCTGGATAAGCGCGATGCGCTGGCGGCGAAGAACAAGGGTGAAAAATACAGCGGCATCGCGGTTTACTCGGCAATGTCAGACGACGAAGGCAAGAGCTTTCATGCCAACATCAGGGTGGCAGACCATAGCTGCGAATGCTGCCGTGTGGCGATGGCAATCGACAGCACTGATACGCCGGTGATTGTGTGGCGACATATCTTCGGCAAAAACGTACGCGACCATGGCCTCGCCAAGCTGGATGGCGCAACGGACAAGACCGATGCAGTGCGGCGCGTGACTTTTGAGAACTGGGAAGTGGAAGCCTGCCCGCATCACGGGCCGGCCTTGTCCATCTCGGGTGATGTCTATCATATGGCATGGTTCAACCTCGGTGCAGAGCGCAGGGGCCTGTTCTACGCGCATTCGTCTGATGCTGGAAAAACATTTTCCAGGCCTGTCAGCGTGGGCAACAGCGCACGCCAGGCAGGCCATGCTGCGGTATTGAGCAAGGGCAGAGACGTCTATCTGGCCTGGAAAGAATTTGATGGCGAGGTCACGGCGATCAACGCAATGCGCTCACATGATGGCGGTGTAAGCTGGGGCGCAGTGCAGAAAATCGCCGAGACACACGATGAGTCCGATCATCCCTTGCTGATTGCAGACAAAGCAAAAGTCTATCTGTCGTGGAGCAGCCAGCTTGAAGGTTATCGACTGATCGCATTGCCGGAAGAAAAATAATGAAAAAATTTGTCAAGAGTATGTGCTGGATAATGTTGTTGGCGGCGAGTGCAGGCAGTGCGCTTGCCGTCCAGCAGACCCAGTCCAACGACCAAAGCCAGCCACTGGTGCGCGGCAGTTACCAGAAAATTATCGCCGCCCATGCAGGCAAGCCTTTCATCGTGGCCTTGTGGTCGGTCAGCTGCACGCATTGCGGCGGGGATCTGGAAATATTCGAGCGGCTGGCGCAGAAATACACCGAATTCAGTCTGGTGCTCATCTCAACCGACTCAGCCGAGCAGGGAGCGGTCATTTCCCGCAGCTTGAAGCAATATCATCTGGGACAGCCGGGGCCAAAGCAAAAGCGTGCGGGCAGGGTAGAGTCCTGGGTATTTGCCGACAGTTACACCGAGCGTTTGCGCTATGAGATCGATGCGCAGTGGTATGGAGAATTGCCGCGTACCTACTTCTATGATGCCAATGGCAAGGCAACCGGAATAAGCGGTGTGCTGGATGCGGATAAGATCGAGCAGTGGCTGCTTGGCACGCCATGAATGAGATGAAAGATTCTCACGCAATGTCCGAAGGCGCAGAAAGTCCGGCTGCGCGCGCGATCATCTTTGCACTGGTGATCTCCGCGCATGTGGCGATATTGTCTGTCTGGTCGGCACAGCCCAATGTCAAGGCTGCGACAAACAATGAGCTGTCGGTGAGCTTTGCAGTGACGACTCAAGCAAGCCAGGCATCCATATCGAAGGCAGTCACCCCGCAGCCGGCCAAAGCAGCCGTTGCGCAGCTGCCTGTTGCGGAGCGCATTGCCGAGCAAGCGCCGGTAGCGGCAGCCGAGCAGCCCGCTGCAGTGGCGGCACCCAGCGTGGCAACCGCTGCAGTTGCAGATAGCGAGCCTGAGTACAAGGCGGCTTACCTCAATAATCCGCCGCCGCAATACCCGATGGTGGCCAGACGCAATGGCCTGCAGGGCAGGGTGCTGTTGAGCGTAGAGGTACTAGCAGACGGCGCGTGCGGACAAATCAGTATTCAAAAGAGCAGCGGTTACGCCATGCTCGACAATGCGGCGCTGCAGACGGTGAAGTCCTGGCGCTTCGTGCCAGCGCGACAGGCCGGGCATGCGGTGGATAAATGGTTTATGATTCCCGTCCAGTTTTCTTTGAAAGACAATGCTGCATGACTAATCTGTTCCATATTGGCTCGCCGGTCGTGGCGACGACCCTGTTACTTCTGATGGCACTTTCCGTGGCGACCTGGTCGATCATTCTGTTTAAACTGTTGAAACAGTATCAGGACAGCAAACCCAAGCGCACATTCAACGCTGCTTTCTGGTCCGCGCGAGACTGGAGCAGCGCTGCGCAAGTGGCACAAAACGGCGGCGGAGATATGGCAAATCTGGCGCAAGCCGGCTTTGCCGAGCTGAAAAATTTGAGCTCGGAACAGGGCGGCTTGAACCATCTTGGCGCGCCGCAGGATGTGCTGGAACGCCTGTTGCGACAGCAGCTGCAGAACATACAGCGCTACCATGAACGCGGCCTGGCCGAACTGGCCACCATCGGCTCGACCGCGCCTTTCGTCGGCCTGTTTGGCACGGTGTGGGGAATCATGCACGCGCTGGAAGGCATTGGACAAAGCGGCTCGGCCAGCCTGGATATCGTGGCCGGGCCGATCGGTGAAGCCCTGGTTGCCACCGCCATCGGCATTGCAACCGCGCTGCCGGCGGTGATGGCCTACAATTTTTTCCTGCGCCGCCTCAAGGTGAATGTCACCGAGCTGGAGAATTTTGCGCATGACTTTATGCGGCTGGCGCAGAAGCATAATTTCAAGCTTTAAATGGTTTTGTAGGGTGTGTCATACGCACCATGGTGCGCACGGCGCACCCTACGGACAACACAAGCGTTGTGCGCGGCTACGGTTGTGAACCCCAATCCCCGACTTGGAGAAGTAGATGTCATTTGGAAATTCATCGCAGCAGGACAACATGATGAGCGAGATCAATGTCACGCCGCTGGTGGACGTGATGCTGGTGTTGCTGGTTGTGTTCATCGTCACCGCACCTTTGCTGGCACCGCAGTCGCTCAAGATCAATCTGCCCAAGACTACGGCGGTTTCCCAGGGGACAAAGAAGCTTGCAGTACGCATGACCATCAATGCACAGGGTCAAATCGAACTGGATAATCAGGCACTGACAGATGCGCAGCTGACCGAAGCTTTAAAACAGCGTGCCGCTGATGCGCAGTTTCAATTGCAGATCGAAGCCGACAAGACGGTGCCTTATGGCCGGGTGGCCGAGCTGATGGCGATAGCGCAGCGCAGTGGTGTGAGCAAGCTTTCCTTTGTCACTGTTGCCGGGCATTAGCGTTCATAAATTTATTTTTAAGAGCTGCTTATTCATTTATTAAATCACCAGCAGAATATTGCAGGGTGCGTCCCACGCACCAAGGCTCATGGTGCGTGGGACGCACCCTACAAAAATTATGGTCGTTTTGAAATTGAGATGGAGTCAGCCCTCTAATCTGCGCTTGGCAGCCAGTGCCATGCGCCAGGCCAGCCACCCATTTTCCAGCAATACAAACCAGCGTTTAGGTCGCAGCAGCAGCACAACGGCCACAGCCCCGGTAAGCAGCAGGGGATGCCGGCCAAGATAGCGCAGCGCGTTTATGCCCTTGTCCGCCAACGCCAGCGGCCTCTGCAGGCTTGCGAATGCCAGTGTCAGTTCCTCGCGCTGGCTCGCCGCCTTGGCGATCAATCTGGCACGCTGTTGGGCCAGATGGAAAAGTGTTGGGTTCATCTGCATATCAGTCGATGGATGGTGCAAGATGCTTGCGGTCCTTGGACAGCTCGGCGAGGCTGGCGGAAAACAGGCGCGGTTTGCTTCTGGACATATTGCTGACCATACGCCAGGAAAATCCTGCCCCTGCAACGAACAGCACGATCATTATGCCGATCGCCAGCAGCCGGTAACTGTCCCAGAAGACAACCACCACCAACAGTGTGGCAAGGATCACCGCCAAGGTCGCACAAAACAGGGCGATCAGCGTCCACACCAGCATGGAGGCCAGCCATACCCGCTCCTCTTCGAGCTCGTTGGAGAGGAGCTCAAGCCGTGTTTGTCCAATGGCAAGCAGGGTATTCGCCAGAGTTTTTACGGATTCAAGCAGACCGCCTCTGCCGGCAGATGCAGCTTCTGTAGACATAAGCCGCTATCAGCGCCGTGCAATAAGCGCGCCGATAAGGATGCCGGCAGCGGCGGCAACGCCAGCCGCTTTCCACGGATTTTCGTGCACATAGGCATCGGCATCCTTGGCCATCATTTTGGCTCTTTCGGTCAGTGCTTCCTGCGTAACTGAAAGTCTCTCTTTCGCTGTCTTCAGCGATTCCTCCGCTCTGGCACGCGCCGCCGTAATGCGCTCGCCAGTCTGATTGGCCGAAGCTTTCAATAACTCCTCAGCGTCGTTAACAACCGCACTCAAATCGTCCATCAGTTTTTGTTTGGACACATGCTCTGCCGAGTTCATCATGATCAAGCTCCTTTTAGGTTAAAAATGTAGTTGTAAGGCATCTGCCCCTTGATTTTCAAGCCGCAAATCCATCCTCGTCATCGTTTACGAAGTCTGATTAGATCCTACCCCAAAATAAATGCATTGCGCGTCCACGCATTTATTTTAAGGAAAATCCTTATTTAAACTTACCCGACAAAATTGACCGGCAATTTAACGCCAAAGTAGCGGCCTCTTTGTTGAGTATTGCTGAAGTAATTGCCTATTTGGGGCTGAAACAATATGATTCAATGCTAAATAATAAATACATCGGAAATTTTTTTGCCTAATCGGGACGCACTTTTTGGAGTCATATTTGCACTGTTCGCGGCTGTCGGCTTTTCGGCCAAAGCCATTCTGATCAAGCTGGCCTATCTCGATCATGTGGATGCAATCACGCTGCTCGCCTTGCGCATGGTGTTTTCAGTCCCCTTTTTTGTGGCTGCTGCGATCTGGGCCAGCCGGCGCCATGCAGAGCCTCTCAAGCGGCAGGACTGGATCGCCGTTCTGGTGCTGGGGCTGCTGGGCTATTACCTGTCGAGCTTTCTGGATTTCCTTGGCCTGCAATATATCTCCGCCGGTCTGGAGCGCCTGATTCTGTTCCTCTATCCCACCATGACAGTGATCCTGACCGCGCTGATATACCAGCGTGTCATCGGGCGCAAAGTGATCGCGGCGATGCTGCTGAGCTATGCGGGAATTTTGCTGGTGTTTTTACACGATGTGAACATGAGCCAGGGGCAAGGCGTGCTGTTGGGCGCAGCGCTGGTATTTGCCAGCACCCTGTCATATTCTGCCTATCTGGTGGGGGCGGGTCATGCCATTGCGCGCATCGGTGCGACCCGGTTTACCGCCTATGCGATGGTGGTGGCAAGCGTTGTCAGCCTGCTGCAGTTTGGCCTCACCCACCCGCTGTCGGCGCTGGACTTGCCGCTGCGGGTATATGAGCTGTCGGTTGCGATGGCCATATTTTCTACGGTGCTGCCGGTGTTCCTGCTGTCCTATGCCATACGCCGCATCGGCTCGGGCAATAGCTCGCTGATCGGCTCCTTCGGCCCGGTGGCGACCATTGTTCTGGCTTATGTGTTTTTACATGAGGATATTTCATTGCTGCAGATCGCCGGCTCTTCGCTGGTGCTGGCGGGGGTGATTATCGTCAGCCTGAATTCCGGCAAGACGGTAAAGGCCTCAGCGTAGGGTGCGCCATGCGCACCATGGTGCGTGGGACGCACCTACAACAATATTGCAATTGAACGATCTGTTCAGGTAATCACCGTGGCCTTCTCGCGCCCGGTACGCTGTTTCAGTTCGGAAATCTGCAGCGCAATCTGCACCAGCTCTTTGAGCACCACCTGCGCATCCAGCTTATGGTTTTCCACATCGGCATCATAGGCTTCCAGATAGATGCGCAGCGTCGCGCCCTCGGTGCCGGTGCCCGACAGCCTGAAAATAATGCGCGAGCCATCGCTGAAAATAATGCGCACGCCCTGCTTGCTGCTGACGCTGCCATCCACCGGATCGGTGTAGCTGAAATCGTCGCACAGTTTCACCGTGTATTTGCCAAATGCAGCGCCGCTCAGGTTGCCGAAACTGGCCTGCAGATGGCTCATTACGCCCTGTGCCGCCTCATTGGACAGGCCTTCGTAGTCGTAGCGCGAATACACATTGCGTCCGAAGCGCGCCCAGTGTTCGTACACAATCTTTTCTACCGGCTGGCGTCGCACGGCGAGGATATTGAGCCAGAACAGCACCGCCCACAGGCCGTCCTTTTCGCGCACATGATCCGAACCTGTGCCAAAGCTTTCTTCGCCGCACAGCGTCACCTTGCCGGCATCCATCAGGTTGCCGAAAAATTTCCAGCCGGTCGGCGTTTCATAACAGGGAATATTCAGTGCCTGCGCCACCCTGTCCACCGCCGCACTGGTGGGCATCGAGCGTGCCACGCCGGCCAGGCCTTTTTTGTAGGCGGGCACCAGCGTGGCGTTGGCAGCGAGCAGGGCGAGGCTGTCGGAAGGGGTAACAAAAAAATGCTTGCCCAGTATCATATTGCGATCGCCATCGCCGTCGGATGCCGCGCCAAAATCCGGCGCGTTGTCGCCATACATAATTTCAACCAGATCATGGGCATAGGTGAGGTTTGGGTCGGGGTGACCGCCGCCAAAATCTTCCAGCGGCACTGCGTTCATCACGCTGTCGGCCGGTGCGCCCAGCCGGCGCTGCAGTATGTCCGTAGCATAGGGCCCGTTCACCGCATGCATCGCGTCAAACTTGATGCGGAAGCCCTCTGCCAGCATCGCCTTGATTGCGGGAAAGTCAAACAGGGATTTCATCAGCTCGGCATAGTCGTGTACCGGATCGATCACCTCTACCGCCATCTCGCCCAGCATGCTGTTGCCGATGTTGTCTATCTGCACATCGCCTGCATCGAGCACCCGGTACTGGCTGATGGTTTTGCTCTTGGCGAAAATCGCCTCGGTCACCGTCTCGGTGGCGGGCCCACCGTTGCTGCTGTTGAACTTGATGCCGAAATCGCCATCCGCGCCGCCGGGATTGTGGCTGGCCGACAGAATGATGCCGCCGAAAGTCTGGTATTTGCGGATGACGCAGGAGGCAGCCGGCGTGGAGAGTATGCCGCCGCGCCCGACCATCACGCGGCCGAAACCGTTTGCCGCAGCCATCTTCAGGATAATCTGTATTGCCTGGCGGTTGTAGAAACGGCCATCGCCACCCAGCACCAGCGTGGAGCCTTGCGGCGCGGCGATGCTGTCAAAAATGGACTGCACGAAATTTTCCAGATAATGCGGCTGCTGGAAGGCGCTGACTTTTTTACGCAGGCCAGAGGTGCCGGGTTTTTGGTCAAGAAATGGCTGAGTGGCGACGGTGCGTAAGCTCATTTTGTTCCTTAGTCGATCGGTTGTTTTTTTCGGTGCGAATCATACCATCGCCATAAATAAGGATTTTGCGCATTTTCTGATTTATGACTTTACATGCAACTGTCATCGGGTGGTAAACTTGTCCTGAAAATAATTTCAGCCGGGTTAGTTCTAGTGGTAAAACAAGGCACTCGTAACGCTTAGTCGCAAGTTCGATTCTTGCACCCGGCACCAATCATTGCCCAAGCCGCATGAGGGCATGCCCCTGAGGAACAAGCACGGGCTGCTCATCGTGCTGCCATGTTGTATCGCGGGCAAGTCGCATTTTTGAGGTACGAATTATGAAATACAAGCACTATAAGGGCGGTATTTATGATTTGATTTGCGAGGCAAAACTTGAATCGAATCCCCAGATCGTCATGGTTATTTACCGCGCCCACGATGGTTCAACCTGGGTCAGGCCGCGCGATGTTTTTTTCGAGTTGCTGGAGCATGAAGGAAAGATAGTTCATCGCTTTGAGCCTATCAACTAATCATCCCTGGCAAGTTGGCAATGTTGGATCAATTAATCATCCAGACCTGATTCTTTTCAAGGCAACGCTGAAAAACAAGGTTCCCGCCAAAAGCCACTTCAAGCATATCCCCGTTCAGAGCGCATCCAGCCTCCCCTGATGCCATCCCTTGCTCACAGCACCCGCAGGGAAAATTCAACGATCCCTGCCATGTGCGCTGCTGGGCAAGCGCGCAGCCTGCCACTTTGCCATGTCAAACATGTGGATAAAATCTACCTAATTAAGCCCTCAAACCATTGGAGCAGAGTAAAATTAAACCAGTTTTGCTTGCCGCGATTGATTTTGTCTCAAGAAAGGAAACGTCTTGAATAAGTTATCAGTATTTTTCGCCACAGTTGTGCTGTCCTCAATGCTGCAGTTGGCTCACGCGAGTGAATTTGACGATTTGAGAAGCAAGTTGAGTGAGGCGCGAACCTCCATGGTCACCATGTTTTTTTATGAAGACCAGCGCGGTGCCAAGCAGCAAAAATTGGTAAAAGATACGGCGGATGCGGTGAGTGCCGGGCTTGCAAAAATGAAAGCGCCGGTTGGAAAAGAAGGTCGCTACAACGAACTGCTGGAAACCTGGAATGCCTTCAAGGAGACGCGCGAGAAACAGCTGGTTCCCGCTCTCCTCAATGGTGACGATGCAACGGCCAGGAAGCTGGTGTGGGGCATCCAGAAAACCAGGTACACGAAATGCATGGCTCTGTTAAGGGAGCTTGAAGACCAGAAGATAACGGCAAAGGCTTACGGCAGCGGATTCCTTGAATTGGGATTAAGGCTGAGCGAAGCCAGAATGTCATTGCTCACCATGATGCACAGTCCGAACAAGCGCGGTGCCGAGCAGCAAAAACTGGTTAAGGATACGGCGGATGAAGTCAGCGTCAAGCTGGCAGACATGCGGGCACCGGCTGGAAAAGAGGCCGAGTTCAAAGAACTGGCCGATACCTGGAGCGCCTTCAAGCAAACACGCGAGAAGGTATTGGTGCCTTTGCTCCTGACGAATAACGATGCAGAAGCCAGCAGGATCGCGCAGGGCGTGCAACAGGAAAGGCTCTCAAGAATCCTGGCGCTTAACAAGGAACTCAATAACTATAGCCTGGTGCCACCGACAATCGAGGGCGGCATAGAGGAATTCCGGGACAAGCTGAACGCGGCGAGAGATTCATTGCTCGTCATGCTGCGCAACAAGGATAAACGCGGTGCAGACCAGCAAAAACTGGTTAAGGATACGGCGGATGCGGTGAGCGAGGAAATTAAAAAAATACGTGCGCCTGTAGGCAAAGAAGCACACCTCAATCAGCTCATTGAAAACTGGAATGCCTTCAAGGAAACACGCGAGAAGATGCTGGTTCCCGCCATCCTTGAGGGCAGGGAAATTGAAGCTACGAAAATGGTTAAAGGCATCCAAAATCAAAGACTGATGAAATGCCTCGCGCTTGCCGGAAGCATGGTGCAATAAAAGAGGGATTGAAGTGGAATTTGCGCGGGCAGTTTGTGCAGGCTGCCTGATCGCGCTGGGGCAAGACTTGAAATTTCCAAAAAAGTACGGCGATGGGCTTTTTCGGTTTGTCCTCTCACTCATCCTTGGCGAAAAAAACTGCAAGCTGCGCCAAAAAATCCCCGGGCATTTTCGACCCGCAGGGCATTCGATTTTTAATATGATTTCCTCAAAATCGATCTAACTTGTAACTGGCAAAGCAGTTTTTTATTTATGCACAAAATCTGTGGATAACTTTGTGGATGACTCGTTTTGCCGAGTGCTAACTCCCTCTCCGGAAACCCTTTTTTTGACCTGCCTATTTTTTGTACCACCTAATTAATTCAATATATTCAACAGGATATATTTTTACTGTCGCATTGATGAGAATATTCCTGCCGAAGCTGCGTATTTGCTAGGTTTGTGGATTATTTTGCTTTGTCAATGTCTTTTAGCGTACTTTTTTGACGTGTCGCAGAGCCTGATTTTTTCGCCAGCCAATTGCTGAATGAAATCAAAGACCGCTCATTTTTGAAAAATAATCGTCCGCAGCGGGTCTTCTCATCACATTGCGCATTGAATCACCCTCCCCAAACCCCGCGCACTGGGTTAAGCTTCGCCCTTTCCAATTGCACCGAGAAACACATCATGGCCCAATATGTAATGTCCATGCTCCGCGTGAGCAAAGTCGTCCCTCCCAAGCGTCAAATCATCAAGGACATCTCCCTCAGCTTCTTCCCCGGCGCCAAGATCGGCCTGCTAGGCTTGAACGGCTCGGGCAAATCCACCGTGCTGCGCATCATGGCCGGCGTGGACAAGGAATTCGACGGCGAAGTGCAGCGCGAGCCCAATATCAAAATCGGCTACCTGCCGCAGGAACCAGCGCTGAATCCGGACTGGACCGTGCGCCAGGAAGTGGAGTCAGCCCTCGGAGAAGTGATGCAGGCACAGGCCAAGCTGGACGAAGTGTATGCCGCCTATGCCGATGAAAACGCCGACTTTGACGCCTTGGCCGCCGAACAGGCGCGCCTCGAAGCCATTCTCGCCACCTCAGGCAGCGATTCCAACCATCAGATGGAAATCGCCGCCGATGCCTTGCGTCTGCCGGAATGGGATGCCGTGGTCAAGAACCTTTCCGGTGGTGAAAAGCGCCGCGTTGCGCTGTGCAAGCTGCTGCTGGAAAAGCCCGACATGCTGCTGCTGGACGAACCCACCAACCACCTCGATGCCGAATCGGTGGAGTGGCTGGAGCAATTCCTGGTGCGCTTCCCCGGCACCGTGGTGGCCGTTACCCACGACCGTTACTTCCTCGACAACGCCGCCGAGTGGATCTTGGAACTCGACCGCGGCCACGGCATACCATGGAAAGGCAACTACTCCAGCTGGCTGGAGCAGAAGGGCGAGCGTCTGGCGCAGGAACAGAAGCAACTCGACGCGCATTCCAAGGCGATGAAGCAGGAACTGGAATGGGTACGCCAAAACCCCAAGGCGCGTCAGGCTAAATCCAAGGCACGTATTGCAAGATTTGAAGAGCTTAATTCGCAAGAACACCAGGCGCGCAACGAAACCCAGGAGATCTTCATCCCCGTGGGCGAACGTCTGGGCAATGAAGTCATCGAGTTTGACGGTGTTTCCAAAGCCTATGGCGACCGCCTGCTGATCGACAACTTCAGCTTCAAAGTGCCGCCCGGCGCCATCGTCGGTATCATCGGCCCCAACGGCGCCGGTAAATCCACGCTGTTCAAGCTGATCACCGGCAAAGAGCAACCCGACAGCGGCACCGTGAAAATCGGCCAGACTGTCAAGATCGCGCACGTCGACCAGGCGCGCGATTCACTGCAAGCCGACAAAACCGTATTCGACGCCATCTCCGGTGGCAACGACATTTTGACTGTGGGCAAATACGAAACCCCGGCGCGCGCCTACATCGGCCGCTTCAACTTCAAGGGCGGCGACCAGGCCAAGCTCGTCGGCCAGCTCTCCGGCGGTGAGCGCGGCCGCCTGCACCTGGCGCAAACCCTTATCTCCGGCGGCAATGTGCTGCTGCTCGACGAACCGTCAAACGACCTCGACGTGGAAACCCTGCGCGCGCTGGAAGATGCGCTGCTGGAGTTCGCCGGCTGCGTGGCCGTCATCTCGCACAACCGCTGGTTCCTCGACCGTATCGCCACCCACATTTTGGCTGCGGAAGGCGATTCCAAATGGAGCTTCTTTGATGGCAACTACCAGGAATACGAAGCGGACAAGAGGAAGCGTCTGGGTGAAGAGGGGGCCAAGCCCAAGCGGATTCGGTATAAGCCGATTAGCCGATAAGCCGCTAATAAAACGCCGTTCGCCCTGAGCCTGTCGAAGGGTAAGCCCTCCCCCGCTGGCGTAAGGCTGGGGGTGCGGGTGATTACCTGCTAAACTAAGCAGCAACAAGGGGAGAGCGTATGCCAACCATTAGCCAGTTTTTCGGGATCGTGATCCAGATGTTCTGGCGGGAGCATGCACCTCCCCATTTTCATGCGCTGTATGGCGAACATGAAGCACTGGTCGACATACGGACACTGGAGATAATCAAGGGCAGCCTGCCAAGACGCGCGCAGGCACTCGTGCTTGAATGGGCGGCACTGCATCGTGCCGAGTTAATGGAGGATTGGAATCTATGTCAATCGAAACAGTTACCCAAGAAAATCTCGCCATTGGATTAAAGGCAGCGGCACCTTGGCGTGTACGCGCTGTAAACGTACTGCCGGGCTATCGGCTCTCAATCACATGCAATGACGGCACCAGCGGCATTGTGGATATGTCTGCGCTGGTGAATAGTCCTGAGGCAGGTATGTATGCAGAACTCAAAGACGCCCAGTTATTCCTGCAGGTAAACATCGAGCTCGGTGCGCTGACCTGGCCGAATGGTGCAGACCTTGATCCTGCGTGGGTGCATGAAGAGATCGGGAAGAATAACACGTGGGCGGTTCCTGGTTGATGATGGTATCAATCGAGTCTGATCCCATTGATTTCCTGCGCCGTGTAACTTACGAATGAAACATTTTCTTGAGAAACTAAGTAACTGGACGTATCTAACTCTTTGGAAAGTGTTTTACTGGGCGCAAAGATCAGCGTTTAAAAAAGCTCTTGATCTCAAAGTATTGTGTGCCCGTGTTCTAGACGCTGAGGTTAGAATTCTCGAGCCTTTTTTGTTGCAAATTGGTGAGAACGATGATGATGACGCGCTAGTGGAATATGTCTCACGCAATTTAACGCAGCGCCAGATGATTGAAGGGATAGAAAATACGGCACATTTACGAAGTGATTTGGCCACTCAATTACTTGACCGCTGTAAGCAATCCCAAAGCGCTTGCGAAGTAATTGCTACCTATTTTCTTGCAGAGGCATTCGCCGCATCCATACTTAAAGATGAGGAAAGGAAAGATAGTGGCCTTAAAGATGCTCGACAGTTTGTCCCCAATGCACAGCCTCTCGAAGTTAATAACATATACAAAATTCATGCAAAGTTGAAGAAGCGTTTTTCTGTTATTCGATCAGCATTAGCAGAACGATCATCTCTAAAAATTGACTTTCAACTATCAAATCTGATTGGCCTAATAGGCGTTATATCCGCATTATTTGTTCTCTCAGGTTTTCTCTACACATCAATATTGCTCGGCTCCTTTGGAATTGATGTTTCACTTTTCTTTTCACTCCCAGATTATCTTGCGGCGAGCATTGAACAAATTCACCATGCTGCCATTCCAACAGTCTTTGGATTGGTTATGTTTGTGTTTGGTTTGCGTGAAGGCAGCATGAAGTCGAGATTGATATATCGGCTTCAGCGCGAACAAAGATCAAGAGAAGGAAAATTGTTATTTATTCTTGTAATAGCGCTTTCCGCCAATGTTGTGTGGGGGCTATACAATGACATGCCTAATTTTTCTAATATGAAACTATTGGGAGTTATTGCTGCATATTGGCTTGCAGAACAACTCGCTTATATGTTTTTTAAAAGGCCATTATCCGTACAGGTATTTTTGGTGGCACTTTTTACCTTTATCATCTATACGGGAGTATCCCTATTTCAACAAATTCAAGAATTAAAAGCTGGCAATTGGTCAAATAGAGACACTTTAAAAATATCGCTCAAGAAACCACTATCTGAAAAAAGTGATTCGTTAGTTGTGATTGCTGCAAATAATAATTTTATTTTTGCCCTAAGCAAGATAAATAAACTAGCCTACGCCATACCGCGAGAAAATGTGGAGTTGATCGAAATGAAATGGAGTAAGTGATAATTCAGATGCTTATTAAAAATGATGTTAAGGCGTAAACATTTAATACCACACCAGCCTCCTAGTTGGAAGAATAAATATTCTCAGAAGTCAGTTCGTGAGAATTATTTTGACCGTTGGCTTGTGCGTTTAAGTCATATTTCACAATTTGGGTTGTTCGTTATTACTCTAGGAAGCCTATATTTTGTGGTTCTACCAATCTATCAGAAATCTATTTTGGATGAGGCAATTGCTCGAAAGGAGATTGAACTTAAAGAATCAGAAAAATTAGTTGAACAAAGTTACGTGCAATTACGCAAATTTACTTTGAATGAATTCACACGTGGTGTATTCATTGGTTGCATAGTTAATTATCAAGATGTAGAACTTACCAAGGTTGATGATAAGGTTCACAACAATTTATATAAGGATGCTTCTAATTGCATACTTGAATCGAAAAATAATTCCTCAGGACTCAAGATACTTCGCCCCCATGATCTTGCCGATTTTGATAAAGAATTGAAAAATGTTATTTCAGAAATTGAACAACATCGAATTGTTGCTTTAAAGGAATATATTGAACTCCCTAGTAAAGCAAAATTGAACCCGGCATTGCTCAAACCACCAAAATATTTTTCCCGCAAAATGAATGAAAGGTTTGAAAAATTATATAAGGACTTGCATTTAAACTCTAAAGATAGAATGGCCAAATCCCGCTTCGAAGCTGGAGTGCATTCAGCTCAATTGGACGTTTACTCAGGGCACTTGGATTTTGCTAAACAGAAATTACAGAGCATGGTTAAGGGAATCAATGGGGTTGGACTCGATTGATTTGCGAAGATAGTATTTAATTCGTTGAATATATTTAATATTTATCCATGTGTCACAAATTTTATCAGGTTGGATATTGCGAGATATCAATAATAATCACGGGGTCAGTCCTAATATTCCAACATTTTCATAGTGCAAAAAATTTTGTTTTAGAGTCGATATGTTTGTAATGAATTGATTCTATTAAATAAGTGTGGAAAAATCGATACGGAAAATGATGTGTGTGATACGTTAACAGAATTATTTCAAGTGCGGCAATGGATTTAAATTCATGTTTTATAAATGGGCGCAACAGTTAATACAGAAATTCATATGATGTCTCAAAATATCAAGCACAAAATCAATAAGGATCTTGATTCGATGGTTACTGATAAGGCATTAAATATTGCCCAAGGTATAAAGCAAGAAAAGCAAACAAAAGCTCAAACCAAGTTGGTCGCGCAAGGTATCGGTAAAGGTATCGAGCTATATAAAAAGCAACAAAATAAAAAACAACGTGACATTGATAAAAATAAGAAAAAAGAGTTAAAAAATAAATCAAATAGTGAAAGTAATAATATTGGCAAGTCAAACCAATCCCAGAAAAAAACATCAATATCACAAGCAAATATAGCTTGGGGACTGCTTTTATTGTCCTGGTTGTTTTTTTTAGTCTATATCTTTAAATGAAGTTTTTTGAATTCAATGGCGAATTGATATCCCCCTCACCTTAGACCTTGCGGAGGAAGAATGATGAAAATATTACTGATGGCATGCGCTTTGTTTCTGACGGGCTGTGTCGGGCTACCCGAAAACGTAAAACCTGTTGATCATTTCAATGCGGATAAATATCTCGGCAAATGGTATGAGATCGCCAGGCTGGATCACTCATTTGAGCGCGGCCTCTCGAAGGTAAGCGCCAGTTACAGCATGCGTGACGACGGCGGCATCCGGGTGATCAATCGCGGTTACGATGCACTAAAACAGCAGTGGAAGGAAGCCGAGGGCAAGGCCTATTTTGTGAATGGCGCCGACCAGGGTTATCTGAAGGTGTCTTTCTTCGGCCCATTTTATGGCGCCTATATCGTGTTTGAGCTGAATCATGAGAATTACCAATATTCGCTTGTCAGCGGACCGAATAAATCGTATTTGTGGATTTTGTCGCGCACACCGCAGATGAACCAAGAGATTCAAAATCGTCTTGTCGAAAAAGCCGCTGCATTGGGATTTGATACGGGCAAGCTGATCTTTGTCGAGCACGACAAATAAAAAAATGGGGTCAAACTGAGGTAACGAGACATCATGTTCTCCTTGATCTCGGCAAGCTGATCATTTAACTGTACCGTTCTGGTTTGCCGGGCTGCCACTGGCGGTTAATCTACGACTGTTTCCTGATGAATTTGATGATTAGCATCAGGGTAGGCACAAGCAGCGCTATCCCTGCCAACATAAACACCCAGCCGGAATAAGGGAAACGCAGACTGTCTGGCAAGATATCCAGATTCACCTGCAGCTTGGCTATGCCTATGCCGATCAAGGTCAGCGCGATCGAATCCATGATCATCAGCTTGATGAGCAGTGCAAGTTTATGTTCTGAGCTCATTTGTATTCTTTCAAAATAATCATATTATTAACTCGATTTGTCCGACTCCATTGCGCGTGATCGCGGCGCTTCGTCTGCCTGACTCACAGGAGGCCAAGGCGCTGATGAAGCCAAAGCCATAGACTACTGGGTACATCATGGTACTTAAAACTGAGTAGATTGTTGCTGCTATTTAGCCAATGAAAATAATATTCAATCCTTATTCGAAATAAGAATTTCACTTATATATTTACAGGGGTTCAAGTTTTAGAATAAATCGGATTGTGCAGATGTTTTAAATTTATTCTGCAAATGATTTTTTAGTCAGCGGAGATGCCTGGAAAAATTTCAACAAATTGGAACCGGCATTTGCTTCATTCTTGTACCACTTCTTTTTGATGCCGGATTTGCCTCGCACTTTCATATATCTGTGACCTGCTAGCGTGATTTGTATGGTTAGTCTATACGGCATTAATGCATGGGTACACACCTGCTTTGGCGCCATCTGAACTGATACGGCTGATGCAGATAATTGAAAGCGTGCATATGACACCTTCACAACAGCAAGCTGACACAACCCCGCGCCCGATTTTCGTGGCGCGCGGCCTCACCAAGGTCTACCAGATGGGCGAGGTGCAGGTGCAGGCTTTGCGCGGGGTGGATCTGGATTTGCACGCGGGCGAACTGGTTGTGTTGCTCGGGCCGTCCGGAAGCGGCAAGTCGACCCTGCTCAATATCCTGGGCGGACTGGATACGCCGAGCAGCGGGACGGTGCGTTATGAAGACCACGACCTGAACCTGGATGACGATGCGTTGATGACGCAATATCGCCGCTCACACGTGGGCTTTGTGTTCCAGTTTTACAACCTCATCCCCAGCCTTACCGCGCGCGAAAATGTCGAGCTGGTTACCGAGATCGCCGCGAGCCCGATGACGCCGGAAGAGGCGCTGGCGATGGTCGGGCTGGCCCAGCGTATGGATCATTTCCCGGCGCAGATGTCGGGCGGCGAGCAGCAGCGCGTGGCGATCGCGCGCGCGGTTGCCAAGCGCCCGCAGGTGTTGTTGTGCGACGAGCCGACCGGCGCGCTCGACGCACAGACCGGCATCATGGTGCTGGATGTGATCGCGCAAGTGAATCGTGAGCTGGGCACCACAACGGTGGTGATCACGCACAATGCGGTGATCGCGGCGATGGCGGATCGTGTGGTGCATTTCGGTGACGGACTGGTGGTACGAGTCGATCGCAATGACGTCAAGAAGTCACCCAGGGAGTTGAACTGGTGAAAGCAATTGACCGCAAACTGTGGCGCGACCTGTGGCAGATGAAGAGCCAGGCGCTGGCTATCGCCCTGGTGGTGATGTGTGGTGTCGCCACTTACATCATGTTCCTCGCCACGCTCGGCGCGCTGCGTGCGACGCAGGACAGCTATTACCGCGAATACCGTTTCGCCGAGGTATTCGCCACGGTGAAGCGTGCGCCGGAGTCGCTGCGTCAACGTGTGCACGACATTACCGGGGTGGATCAGGTGGAAACGCGGGTGAAGGCGCAGGTGCGCCTCGATATGCCGGGGTTTGCCGAGCCGGTGACTGCACTGATGGTGTCGCTAGCCGAAGGTGGCGCCCAGCACTTAAATGCACTGCATCTGCGCGAAGGGCGCCTGCCGGCACCGGGAAGAGCGGACGAAGTGGTGGTAAGCACACCGTTTGCGCAGGCGCATGAACTGCAGCTTGGCGATCACTTTTATGCCATCCTCAACGGTCGGCGGCAGTCGCTCACGCTGGTAGGCACTGCGCTGTCGCCGGAATTCATTCAGCAGATGCGGCCCGGCTCGGTCTTCCCCGATTACAAGCGTTTCGGTGTGATGTGGATGGGGCGCCGCGCCCTCGCTCAGGCCTATGATCTGCAAGGCGCGTTCAACGATCTGGCGCTCAGTCTGCGCCCCGGTGCCGATAGCCAGTACGTCATCGACCGCGTCGATGAACTGCTCAAGCCCTATGGTGGTCTGGGTGCCTACGCCCGCCGTGACCAGCTCTCGCACCGCTTTCTCAACCAGGAGCTGCAGCAGCTCGGCACCCTGGCGAGCCTGTTCCCCGTGATGTTCATGGGCATTGCCGCTTTCCTGCTGAATGTGGTGATCGGGCGGCTGGTGGCGATGCAACGCGAGCAGGTTGCCTCGCTTAAAGCGTTTGGCTACAGCAATCTCGCGGTGCTATGGCACTATCTCAAGATGGTCTCGGGGATCGTTGCTGTCGGCGTGGTCAGCGGTACGTTGCTGGGCGTGTGGCTGGGCGAGGTGCTCTCTGGCCTTTACATGAAGTTTTATCACTTCCCATATCTGAAATTCAGCCTGCAGCCCGCTACGGTAGTGGAGGCCGCGCTGGCCAGTCTGCTGGCGGCCGCGGCAGGAGCCGTGTTTGCGGTATGGCGCGCCGCGTCCTTGCGTCCGGCACAGGCGATGCGTCCGGAGCCGCCCGCCAGCTATCACGAAACATGGGTGGAGAAAATTGGCATCAAGCGCTGGCTGTCGCAACCCACGCGGATGATCATTCGCCATATACAGCGTCGCGCGTTGAAATCCTTTCTCACCCTGCTGGGCATCGCATTGGCATGCGGCATCATCATGACCGGGCTGTTCCAGCGCGATACGGTCGGCTACATGGTGAACCTCCAGTTTGGCATGGCGCAGCGCGAGGATCTCTCAGTGACCTTCACCGACCCCACCGCCTACCGCGCTCGTTTTGACCTGCTTGGCCTGCCGGGGGTGCAGCATGTGGAGGTATTCCGTATGGTGCCGGTGCGGTTGCTGCATGGCCATCACAGTTATCGCACCGGCATTCGCGGTGTCGAGTCCGGCGGCGACATCCAGCGCCTGCTCGATGTTGACCAGCGACCCGTGGCCTTGCCGGCGGACGGTATTCTGCTTACCGATTATCTTGCCAAGCTGCTGGATGTCAGCGTGGGCGACCGCCTGGTGGTTGAGGTGCTGGAAGGCAGCCGTCCGGTACGCGAGGCCACCGTAGCCGGGCTGGTGAGGGAATATCTGGGGGTGTCAGGTTATATGGAACTCGCCGCGCTGAATAGCTTTATGCGCGAGGGCCCAACCATCTCCGGCGCCTATCTCAGCATCGACAGCGCGCAGCTGGAGACAGTATTTACCCTGCTCAAGGGGATGCCGCGCGTTGCAGGGGTCGCCGAACGCATACAGGAGATTCGCAATTTTAATCGGGTAATGCAGGAGACCATGCTGTTCTTCACCTACGTCGCTACGGTGTTCGCCGTGATCATCGCGTTTGGCGTGATCTACAACAGCGCCCGCATTGCGCTCACCGAACGCGGCCATGAACTCGCCAGTTTGCGCGTGCTGGGTTTTACCCGCGCCGAGATCGCCTATATCCTGCTGGGCGAACTGGGAATCCTGACCCTGTTGGCGATCCCTCTAGGCCTGTGGCTGGGTGAATGGATGTGTTATTACATCGCCCATACCATGCAGAACGACCTGTTCCGCGTGCCGGTGGTGCTGGTGCCGCAAACCTATGCTTATGCAACGACTGTGGTGCTGATTTCCGCAATATTGTCCGGACTTTCGGTGCGCCGCCGGCTGGATCAACTTGACCTGATTGCCGTGCTGAAAACGGCGGAGTGAAGATGAATAAAAGTGGGGTGAAATAATGGCTGCCTCTGAAAATTCAGAGTTCGCACAAATGCAAGGCGCGGAATTTTTCTTGCGAGCATCTGCTAAGCAGGTTGCGTGCGTCCCCCGTCTTGCCGCGTCGCATTTGTAATGCTATGTATGCAATAGATTTTTTGCTGCAGTTGAGATGAAATATGAATTTTTAGAGGTGCAAAAAAAATGAAAAATAATGTGCAATGGCGCCGCCGTATCGTATTAACCTTGATCGGTATTCTCGTCGCCTGGGGGCTGTTTCAGGGGTTCCGTCCACAAGCCATTGAGGTTGATCTTGGCAAGGCAAGCCGCGCGCCGCTGCGGGTCGTCATCGAACAGGAGGGACGCACGCGGGTGGTTGATCGCTATGTGATCAACGCCCCGGTGAACGGTTATGCACGGCGCATCAAGCTCGACGTGGGCGACGCAGTGAAGCGCGGCGCCACCCTTGTTCAGCTTGAGCCGCTGCGCGCCGAGGTGCTGGATGTGCGCCGCCGCGCCGAAGCGGAGGCCCGTGTCGCCGCCGCCGAATCCAGCGTCAAAGCCGCTGAACAGCGCACCACTTCTGCATTGAGTAGTGCAAATATGGCGCAAAAGGAGTTTCAGCGTGTGCATGCGCTGCACGTGGCAGGGCATGTTTCCGCGGCGGCCGATGACCGCGCAGCCAGCGAAGCCGAACGCAGCGCAGCAGAACTGCAATCGGCGCAATTCACCGTTGCCACCGTACGCTACGAGCTGGAAGCCGCACGCACGGCTCTGAATTTTGGCGCCAGCGGCAACGCGGATAATCCCGTGGCCGTGCGTGCCCCAGTGGCCGGGCAGGTGCTCAAGATTCCGCACAAGAGCGAAGGCACGGTCATGGCAGGCGAGCCCTTAATCGAGATCGGTGATCCGCGTGCGCTGGAAGTTGAAGTGGACGTGCTTTCTGCCGATGCGGTGCGCATCCACCCCGGCACCCGCGTGATCTTCGAACGCTGGGGCGGTGACGGCACCCTCGAGGGCAAGGTTAGCAAGATTGAGCCCGGCGGCTTCACCAAAGTCTCCGCCCTGGGCGTGGAAGAACAGCGCGTCTGGGTCATCATCGCCTTCACCTCGCCCCGCGAGCAATGGCAGCGCCTCGGCGACGGTTACCGCGTCGAAGCCAGCTTTATCCTGTGGGAAGGCAATGACATCCTGCAAGTTCCCGCCAGCGCGTTGTTCCGCGACGGCAACGGCTGGGCCGCATTCGCGCTCGAACAAGGCAAAGCCGTCAAGCGCAGTGTGGAAACCGGACAACGCAACGGCCTCAGTGCACAGGTGGTTTCCGGCATCAAGGAAGGTGAACAGGTGATCGTGCATCCGGATGAACGGGTTAGACAGGGTGTGCGTGTGGTGGCGAGGTAGGCACTCCATGAGGAGGTGAACATGTATCTGTAGAGGATGATGGATATGAAATTTCCTTATTCGTTTCACTTGACAATACTATCGTTATGCGACAGTATTTCAGTTCATGATTATCGACTTCCACGATGAAGTAACACTCAAGGAATGGCAGGGTGAGTTTTCTCGCCGCCTGCCTGACCAGGTTCAGGAAGTGGCGCGGCGCAAGCTGCGGATGCTGCACAACGCGCAGCGAATCGAGGATTTACGCATTCCGCCCAACAATCGTCTGGAAACCATAAAAGGCAAGCGCGCCGGTCAATGGAGCATACGCATCAACGACCAATGGCGAGTATGTTTTGAGTGGAATGACGGGCAAGCCAGCCGCGTGGAAATTTGCGACAACTAGTCTGACACAGGGGCTGAGGAGTTAAGGCTATGAGTAAACCGACCAAACAGAAATTGCGCAACATCCATCCCGGCGAAGTGCTGCGCGAGGAATTCTTGCTGCCTCTCGGCATCACTCAGTATCGCCTGGCGAAAGAGATCGGTGTGACCGAGGCGCGCATTTCGGCGATCTGCTCCGGCAAGCGTTCGATCACGGCTGATACGGCATTGCGCTTTGCTGCCTTCTTTGGCACGACGAGCGGCTTCTGGATGGGCTTGCAGGCGGATTACGACACGGAAGAAGCGGCGCAGGAATTGTCCGGTGTGCTGGCTCAGATACATCGCTTTGAGCCGCTGGCGGCTTGAGCAAGCCCATAAGAATCAATTTATCTAGTGAGTTTTGATCTGGCGTGTCAAATGTTAGTCAATCGGTCAGCTGGATTGATTACTATTTAACTTTGAAATTTAGTCTTCCATGGAATTGAGCGATCTTGGTTTTAGCAGCTGGTTCGAAGAGCAGGCGAAAAACCTGTGTGGATCAGATCAGCGTGTTGCGCGGATTACGGCGGTTGACCGTGGGCGCTATATCGTCCGGGATGCGCGCGGGGAAGTGCCTGCCGAGCTGACGGGCAAGTTTCTTTACGCTGCCGATTCGTCTGTGGATTTTCCTTGTGTGGGAGACTGGGTGTGCGCGCAGTATCACGATGCGGATACGTTTGCGAGCATCCATGATGTGCTGCCAAGAAAATCTTTCCTGCGGCGCAAATCTCCCGGCAAGAACATCGAGTTTCAGATGATTGCGGCCAATATCGATGTGGCCTTTATCGTGCAGTCGTGTCACTTCGATTTTAATCTCCGCCGGCTGGAGCGCTACCTGGTGATGGTTAACGAGGGTCATAGTGAGCCTGTTTTGCTGTTGACCAAGACGGATCTGGTCAGTGCGCAGGCGTTGCAGCATATGCTCGCGCAGATTCGCGGCGCAGGCATCACGGCCAGAATTGTTGCCCTGAGCAATGAGACCGGGGAGGGCGTTGAGCAAGTGAGGGCGCTCGTGCTGCCGGGGAAAACGTATTGTCTGCTGGGGTCATCGGGTGTCGGTAAAACGACGCTGATCAATCGGCTGGTCGGCAAGCCCGAACTTGGACTTGAAACAGGAGGGGTTAGCGGCACGGGGGAGGGCAGGCATACGACCACGCGCCGACAGCTGGTTATGCTCGATAATGGCGGGCTGTTGATCGATATGCCGGGTATGCGCGAGCTCGGTATCCTGAGCGCCGGAGGCGGATTGGACGATAGCTTTGCGGATATCCGTGCGCTTTCCTTAAGCTGCCAATTTGCCAATTGCACTCACAGCAATGAGCCGGGCTGTGCGATTCGCATGGCAATAGAAAAGGGTGAACTCAACCCGGAGCATTATCAGAGTTACCTTAAGCTTAAGAAGGAATCCGAATTCAATGAGATGTCCTATCTGGATAAGCGGAAAAAAGATAAGGCATTCGGAAAGTTCATCCACTCGGTAAAGAAAGGAAAGGACAGGTGACCATGCTAGATCATGTGGTCAGCCAAGTCTGACACAAAAATAATGGGGTCAAGCCGACACCCATCTCATGTGAGAAATAATCGGAACTGAATTAAGGAATTAAATGAAATATTGGATGGCGTGCACAGTGGCAGTTTGTTTAAGTGTTGTTTGTAATGCGCAGGCAGCAGAAGGTGTCGGGGTGGAGCAGGGCGGGCTGGGTGCTGATCCGACTTCGCGTGAGGTCAGGGAGCATTCGAATTTTTCAGTGAATGCGGTATGGGCACCTTTGAATTTTCCATTTCCGCTGGCAACGGGGTTGAATGCAAACTATGTCGCCAGCGGAAACTGGATGTTGGGTGTTGATTACACGAGGTCGAGTCAGGCGATCAAGGTTTTTTCCTATGAGCTGGGTGAATTAAACGAGCAAAACTTAACGCTGCAGGCGAGGCGTTTTTACGGCAACAGCTTTAACCTGAAAATGGGGATAGGGCACAGAAGAACACAGGCCCATCTGTCGCAGAATTTTTTTGATCTGACACAGACCAGTTACGCGGCGACAGCCAGCGAGCTGAGGTCTAATTTTTTCCGCTTCGGTTTCGGTAATCAGTGGCAGTTCAGTAAAAAATATACGCTGGTTGTGGATTGGTTCACAGTCAATATTCCCTTTAATGCTTATGTTGAGACAAGTGCATCGCAGTTTGCCAACTCGTCATCCAGCAAACAGGACATCGAGAACGCTGAAAATATTCTGAAATATTATCCTTCCGGATCGGTTGCCCAGCTTGAAGTCGGATTGATTTTTTAATCGCAATTATCCTGAAAAACGCAGTTGACCTCGCCATTGAGACCGCAACCAAATGAACGTAGGTCGGGCTTTAGCCCGACTTGTCGGGTTGAAACCCGACCTACAGACAACAGGGAATCAATGGGCTGGCTTGACTTGCATGTAATATATTAATTATATTTAATATTTTATTAATACGACTGGTTGGTTCAGCATCGAAATAGTTGCAGGATGACATCCTGAAAATAAAGCCGAGCAACCCCGGCAAGCTGCCCGCGGCCTCGATTACCACAGCTATAATGCTAATAAATAACCAATAATGAAATTACCCTCAGTGCACTGGAACAGCCTTCTGTTGAACTTAAAATCCAAGCTGTCCGCCAAGGCGGTGCGCGTCGCCGCGCTGCTGTTGCTGCTGGGGCTTTCCGGCTACGTTTATTACCTCGACGTCACCATCCGTGCGGCGTTCGAAGGCCGCAAGTTTGCGTTGCCTGCGCGCGTGTATGGCCGTGCGCTGGAGGTGTATCCGGGGATGAAGCTGACGCGCGAGCAGTTTGTCGAGGAGCTCAAGGAGACAGGCTTCCACGAAAACCCGCAGCCCAGCGCGGCGGCGACTTACAGGCTGACCATGAGCGGCATCGAGTTCACCACGCGCGAGTTTGTGTTTGGCGATGGGCCGCAGCCGGCACAGGCTTTGCGCATGGATTTTGCCGAGGGCAAGGTGGCCTTGCTGCAGCTGCAAGGCAGCCCCGATGTTGATCTGCCGCTGCTGCGCATGGAGCCACCGCTGATCGGCGGCATCTATCCCGGCCATAACGAGGACCGCGATCTGGTGCGGCTGGAGCAGGTGCCGAAAACGCTGATCGACGCGCTGATTACCACCGAAGACCGCAAGTTCTACACGCACTGGGGTATCGATCCGCGCGGCATTGCGCGGGCGCTGTACAAGACGCTCAGCGGGCAGCGCATCGAGGGCGGCAGCACGCTCACCCAGCAGCTGGTGAAGAATTTTTTCCTGACACCGGAACGCACGCTGACGCGCAAGGCGAACGAGGTGCTGATGGCCTTGCTGCTGGAGATGCACTACGGCAAGAACGAAATCCTCGAAACCTATTTGAATGAAATTTTTCTGGGGCAGGACGCCAGCCGTGCCATTCACGGCTTTGGCCTGGCCAGCCATTTCTATTTCGACCGCCCGCTCGACAAGCTGGAGCTGCACGAGCTCGCCACCCTGGTGGCTATGGTGAAGGGGCCGACGGTGTATGACCCGCGCAAGAGGCCGCAGCTGGTGCTGAAGCGGCGCAACGTGGTGCTGCAGGAGATGGTGGGGCAGAATGCCATCACCCAGGCGCAGTTTATTGCCGCCAGACAGAAGCCGCTGGGCGTGGTGCAGCGCGCGCCCGCCGGCACCTCGCCGTATCCGGCTTTCCTGCAGTATGTGCACCGTCAGCTGCAGCGCGACTACCGCGAAGAAGACCTGCGCAGCGAAGGCTTGCGCATCTTCACCACGCTTGATCCCATGGTGCAGCGCGAGGCCGAGCGTGCGCTGAGCTCGCGCCTGGCGGCGCTGGAGAAGGCGCGCAAATATGCCGCCAATACGCTGGAAGGCGCGGTGGTGGTGAGCAGCACGCAGACCGGCGAGATTCAGGCCATGGTGGGCGGGCGCGATGCGCGCTATGCCGGCTATAACCGCGCCCTCGATGCGGAGCGGCCCATCGGCTCGCTGGCCAAGCCCATCGTCTACCTGACCGCGCTGGAAGATGCGCAGCACTACACCCTGATCACGCCGCTGGATGACGGCCCGCTGCTGTGGAAGCAGCGCGGCACCAGCGACTGGATGCCGCAGAACTACGACAAGCAGTTTCACGACAAGGTGCAGCTGCGCACCGCGCTGGCGCATTCCTATAATGTCGCCACCGCGCGCCTCGGCATCGAGCTGGGGATCGAGCGCATTCTCGGCAAGCTGCCGCTGTATGGCATCGAGCGGCGGCCGCAGCCGTTTGCCTCGTCGCTGCTCGGTGCCTACGGCATGTCGCCAATCGAGGTGACGCAGCTGTACCAGACCTTTGCCGATGGCGGCTTCCGCACACCGTTGCGCGGCATCCGCGCGGTGGTCACCGCAGACGGCAAGCCACTGCAGCGTTATCCGCTGAATGTCGAGCCGGTTGCCGCGGCGGCCCCGGTGTATCTGCTCACCACGGCGCTGCAGGGCGTGGTGCGCGAGGGCACGGCGCAGGCGCTGAGCAACTGGCTGCCGCCGGGGATGAAGGCGGCCGGCAAGACCGGCACCACGGATGATCTGCGCGACAGCTGGTTTGCCGGCTATACCGGCGACCGCGTGGCGGTGGTGTGGGTGGGCCGCGATGACAACAAGTCTTCCGGCTTGACCGGGGCATCGGGGGCCATGACGGTGTGGGGCGACATGATGAAGAACATCCAGCCCGAGCCTCTGGAGCCGGCGATGCCGGAGGAGATCGAGCTGGTGAATGTCGATCCGCTGAGCGGGCTGCGTTATGATGAAGGCTGCGAGGCGGGCGTGCTGCTGCCTTTCATCAGGGGCTCTGCGCCGACTGAGACCTCGCCCTGCGGCGAGGTGTCAGCGCAGGCGGCCGCTGCCAGGGCCGCTGCGGAGGCCGACGCGAAAGCGGCTGTCAAACAAGAACCGGAGAAGAGAAACTGGTTGCAGAGGTTATTCAATTGAGAAATAGATTTGCTTTGTATTTTATTTCGGCATGGCTGCTGTTGCTGGCCGGCTGTGCGGGCGTGAAAGCACCGCCCTCAGCTGCTCCCGCAGCGCCCGGGGCAGAAGCGCCACTAGCGGGCGAGAGCGCCGCGCCGGTGCCGCCGCAAGCTGTGCCCCCGGAACCGGTGCAAAGCTCGGCCATGTCGGGCAACCGCGCCGTGATCGCGCTGCTCGACCGGGCGCAGCGCGACAACGCCGCCGGGCAGCGCGAAGCGGCCGGGGCATCGCTGGAGCGCGCGCTGCGCATCGAGCCGCGCAACCCCTGGCTGTGGCTAGAGCTTGCCCAGCTGCGCCTGGCGCAGGGGCAGTATGCGCAGGCCATCACGCTGGCGCGCAAATCAAACAGCTTTGCCCGGAAACAACGCCGCGTGCAAGCCGAAAACTGGCAGGTGATCGGCCAGGCACGTGCGGCGCAGGGCGATTCGGCGGGCGCCGAGAAGGCGTTCAAACTTTCAGCAGAGCTGTTGCAACAGGACAAGGACGAGAGCGGTTTCGGTATCTTCCGGTGAGCGCTGCATGGCGGCGATGAAGATCAACCCGGAATGGCGCACCCTCTGCGATTAACTCGGCATGCAATGCCTTATGTAGGTCGGGCTTCAGCCGATCAAACACTTGATCACACGTCGGGCTGAAGCCCGACCTACAGGTTCAAACTTAAAGAAACACTGATTAAGTCCATTTTGTCGTTCTCGCGAAGGCGGGAACCCAGTCAAATCAAAGAGCTGGATCCCCGCCTTCGCGGGGATGACGACTTAATCAGCGTATCCTCAACTGGTAGGAACAAATGGGGGCGTGGAAATCAATGCTCAAATCCCGCAAATTACATTCAGGCGGTGAAGTCAGATATGGCTTGTCAAAGTCTTTCCCCGAGTTTCCTCAGCGGAGTTGAATAAAAAAATAATGTCAACTTAAGGTCTGACTCTTGTGATTGACGCAGCCTGTCCCGATGTAAACTCGAACCTGATTTTTGCTAATGTTGTAGTCGCGATCTCGGCAGCCTTGAGAGTTGAAGGCAGCTGCGCAATTGTCTGTATCGAATTATAAATATTGGGTTCAGAATTTGCATTTGGTGACCATCATTGAAAATGTGGCTGGTAGGGCCTGAGAACAAATTTAGTTATATGGTATGAATGTCGTTTCAATAAATATAGTTTTGCAGGCCAGCATAACATCACAAAGGGGGTTCTATGAAAAATGGTTCTGGTGTTCTCTGGATAAAAATCGCTTCAGTATATTTTGTGCTCGGTATCAGCCTGGGAATTTTTATGGCCGTGAATGAAAATTTCACATTGCGCCCGGTTCATGCCCACCTGAACCTTCTGGGGTGGGTATCTCTTGCCTTGTTTGGGTTGGTCTACCAGCAGTTTCCAAAAATATCGGGTACCAAATTGGCCAGGGTTCAGTTCTGGATGCACAACATTGGACTGCCCTTCCAGATGATTTTTCTGGCGCTGTTCCTGATGGGCAACGCTTCAATCGTGCCATTTTTGGGCATTGCCGATGTTGTTATTGGTTTGGCCGTTGTTCTGTTTATGGTGAATGTTATTGTAAACCTGAAGGAGTGATGTACCCCGTCATCTTAGCTAACCTGCTCGATCGAAATAGTCGGGCAGAAAGGCGATGGGGTCGCTCGATTGATCTTTGCTAAAGTAATTGGGTCAGCTCGACATTACATGTGTTGTAATTAAAATGGGCCAGCCACACAACGCAAATAAATGGGGACTGTCACCTTTAACTTTATTATCGAAGGAAGAAGGCGTTCGCTCCTCCATTAGTCTTGTCTACTACTTCAAGCGTCCGTGAAATACGTGTTACGCCAGTCCGCCCCATTGATGTTAGTTTCTCCGCCGTGGCACTGCAACAGGCGAAAACCAAGTTGTGTTTCCAGCACATCGATACGCCGCCTCACTGTATGCTGATTGCTACGGAGCGCATGGCTTGCTTGCCGCAGCCAGAATTAGCCTGCGGGCAGCGGCGAGAAAAATATGCGAGCTTGTATTTCTAGGCCGAGTCGATTATTGAAAGTAGTTTGCAGGTTAGACAAAACGGATGATTCCTGAATGGGGTTATCCGTTTTTTATTGGCCCAAAGTTATTTACCATCCAGGAGATATCCCGTGAGTGATTATGATGTGGGAGTGGATAAATTGTCGCGCATGCTCGGCGCTGAGCGCGCACAGGCCATCGTCGGGCGCTTTCGTTCTTTGAGCCCGGTCTTTGAGCAGGAGGCTATATCGGTGGTATTCGGGCGCACATGGTCCAGCGATGCTCTGGACGTGAAAATTCGTTCGTTGTGCAGCATTGGCATTTTGTCCGCCTTGGGGCGGCAGAATGCACTCAAGATTGTTTTCGAACTAGCACTCAGCAATGGGGCGACGCTGGACGAGATCACTGAGGCGCTGTTACAGGCGGCGATTTATGCTGGTTATCCGGCAGCGCTTGACGCATTGACAGCGCTGGAGAGCGTTCTGAGTGAACGCGCCGCGCGCTCTGCAAGTTAGCTCAGTTATTAAAGGTGTCAGCAGCGCTTAACTTTTGGAGAAGGTTAAATGAATGGTTTCACTGGAATCAATGGTGAATCAATGTGGACAGTCCTCAACTGGTAGGAACAAATGGGGGCGTGGAAATCAATGCTCAAATCCCGCAAATTACATTCAGGCGGTGAATCAGATCTGGCTTGTCAAAGGCAGGGCTTGAGCCTGTGATTTTGACGCTGCAGCAAGCTTGCGAATCATGTACACGATATAGAGCGAGAGCAGGGCAGCGAAGAAGCACCACACCGAGACGAAGGCGGCATTGTAGGCTCCCCCCGCTAGCGCCATCGACAACACAACCAGAACCCCGAAGATCCTGATCAGCCTGTGGCTGGAGCAGAACAGCGGCAGCAGGATAGTCAGGCCGTAGAGCATCATGGGCGTGATCGGCAGGTCGATGGGGCTGCGGTAGGGGGCGGAAAAATCGTAGATGATGGAATGTCCTCTCACTGCAACCGACATCCACTCGGGATGGAGGAACATCACGGTATAGACCAGCGTGCCCGCGAAAGCGCCGAACAGGGCGCAGCCGGCAATCACCTTTTTGCGTATATTTTCAAGCTTGTTGGTCTGGGCACCTTGGCCGGGCTCGACCAGGTAGCTGCACAGCGGTAGCCACCACAGCCACAGAAAATGCGAGAAAAAGTGAAAGCCCAGCGCAAATGGCACCGTTGCATTGGCATTCCCCGCAGCGAGTGCCTGCCATATCCGCCCCTCGAATGTCTGCTGCAAACCGAAGAAGAGCGGTACCAGCGCCCACAATATCCAGTACGGGTTTTGCAGCCGCCTGGCCTGCTGCACGGCATACCCACCCGTGGTCACCAGCACGGCAGCGGCGCTATAGCTGACAGTTGCGGAAAAGCACATAAAGTGTCACCTGTGATGTTATGCGGGCAGATGCTGCAACCATAACACTAACAAGTGCAAATATCGATATTAAACAAGGAGTAGCTCAGCCTGCTCCCTCGTGCTTCTTTTGGATTTTTTTAGAGATTGGCCTTGAGGCTGGCAGCAAACAGCGCCTCGGTTTGTTCCGGAAACTGGAATTCGCTGAAGGTGCGGTGGATTTCTTCCTGGTTAATCGCGCCATCCCGGCTCTTGAACAGGATGCCGCTCCTGCTGCCGTTGCACGCCAGCGTGATGAAGGCGTCGCGCCAGCGGCGCACTTCGGCCAGACGCTCGCGTACTTCGCTTTCCTTGACGATATCGATACCGGCTTGTTTCAATGACTCGAGGAATTCCTCGAATGATTCCTTGCTCAGGCTGCCCATCTGTTTCTCCATTGCGTATGCGGTGATGACCGCGATGAATGCATTAACGGCTCAGACCGCAAAGCCGTTGACGTTCCCTTCACTTCAAAGGGGCCGCATCATGTTATTGATTCGGCACGGTGATTTATGCTGCAGCTTGGTTTTCGCTGTGTTCAGCACCAAATTGCAAATTCAACCTTTAACTGGCTGGATCAAGAGGGTGTTTTACTATGGCCAAGCAAAACAAAGACATAGATTCGATCAGGCAACTCGCAGAAGATTGGCGTGCCGGATGGTTTGCGGGCGACGCCGAGGCTTTGCTTTCGCTGTATGCGGATGATCCAGTGCTGATGCCGTGGGGCCAGCCGGCGGTGTTTGGCAAGGATGCCATACGCCCGCTTTATCAGTCAGTGTTCAAGGAGTACGCCTTCAGCAGCCAAAACAGGGTGATGGATGTTGAAGCATCCGGCGACTGGGGATATTTCTGGTGTACCTACAGGCTGACGGCGACACCGAAGGCTGGGGGTAAGCCGCTGGAGGAAGAGGGGAAATCGGTGTTCATCGTCAGGCGCGAGCAGGGAGGCGCCTGGAAGATCGCCCGCCTGATAGACAATAGCGACCGGGCGCCAACAGGCAGCCCGTAAAATAGTTGAGGCCCAAAATAAGTCCTGATCAATGGGGCAGTTGCCATGGACTGAAAAATTCTTGATGCGCTCCCATTACGTATAACTAAATGACTAAACATCAATCAACTTCAGGCGCTTTGAGCTACAGTTATATTGTGCTTGCGATCATGCTGGTTTTTGCATGGTTGCATCCAGCTGCCGCACAGCCGTTGCTGAATCAGCTGAAAAATAGTCCTTCGCCCTATCTTGCGCTACACGGTGAAGATCCTGTGGCATGGCAGGAGTGGAGTCCGACTACGATGGAGTTGGCGCGCAGGCAAAATAAATTGCTGTTCGTTTCCATCGGCTATTTTTCCTGCCACTGGTGTCATGTGATGCAGGGGGAGAGTTATCGCAATGCGGAGATTGCCGCCCTGATCAACCACTACTTTATTCCGGTGAAAGTGGACAGGGAACTGGAGGTTGCCCTCGATGCCGAGATGATCGCCTATGCGCAGAATAGTCTGGGTTCTGCCGGTTGGCCGCTGAATGTTTTTATCACCCCCGAGGGTTACCCCCTGCATGCCGTGCTGTATGAAAAACCGGAGCGCTTTAATGCAGTGCTCAGCGCCTTGGGCAAGGAATGGCAGCGGGATAGTGCAGGGCTAAGGGCGATTGCGCAAAAGGCGGTAACTAAAGAGCTGCCGATTAAAAAAATAAAACCGAGCGCTGCGCTGGCTGAGAAATATCGCAAACAGCTGGTGCAGGAAACGCTGGAACAAGCTGATTTGTTAAGCGGCGGCATCAATACGCCACGCAAATTTCCGCTGTCACCCCAGCTTGTTGCCTTGCTTGAGATAGAAGAGCGGCATCATGATGCGAAGCTGGCCGAGTGGTTGCGGCTTACGCTGGATCAAATGGCCAGAGGCGGGTTGCGCGATCACGTGGGTGGCGGTTTTTTTCGTTACACCGTTGACCCGGCCTGGCACACGCCACACTTTGAAAAAATGCTGTATGACAATACACAGCTGGCAGTAATTTATCTGCGTGCGGCCCGGATTTTCAATCATCCCGCTTACCGTGACATTGCGCTTGAGACACTGGATTTTATGCTGAATGAAATGCGTGCAGGCGCGGCATTTGTCAGCAGCACTTCCGCGCTGGATGAGCAGGGCAGGGAGGGTGGCGTCTATCTATGGAACGAAGCGCAGCTGAGGGCGATTATTGCGCCGGAAGAATATGCTTTGCTTGCCAGACTGTGGGGGATGGATACTGCAGCAGAATCTGATCTCGGTTATTTGCCAATGAACAGCAATGAGCCCGCAGCCGGGGAACAAAAACGCCTGAAGGAAATTTATCGCAAACTTTTGCATGCGCGCAAGGACAGGGCCTTACCCAGGGACACCAAGCTACTGGCCGGCTTGAATGGTCTGGCACTGGCAGCGTTCAGTGAAGCCGCCGATCTTGCACCGCGTTTTCGGCAGGCGGCTGATGAATTGCACACTTTTATACTGGAAAGCCTGTGGCAAAACGGGACGCTGCATAAAGGCATGAGCGGCCAGCAACTGCTGGGATCGGGGGATCTGGAAAGTTATGCTTACACCGTTGCCGGATTAATGCGCTATGCGCAGCTCAGCGGCAAGGTGAGCGATAAAAAAATTGTCGAGCAGATCGCCAAAACATCCTGGAAAAAATTCCATACGACAAAGGGATTTGTGTTGCAGGAGCGAAGCGAACTGGCCAAACCCTATTACCAGGGGGTGGTTGCAGACAGCCCGTTGCCTTCCCCTTCCAGTATCCTGATTCAGATTAGCCTGAGAACGGGAGATGCGGCATTGCGCGGGAAGGCAATCAATGCGCTGGCGGATGGGGAGGCACTGCAGAGACAGGGAGTGTTCTGGTATGCCAGCCAGGTGACGGCATTAAACCAATTGCTTAAGCCGTAATCAATGGGGGGCAGACTGAGGTAACCCCCTTGATTTCCTTTTTTGCTGCGGGTAACGGGTTATGGAGTCGATTCGTTTATCAACGCCATCATCTGACAAAGTAATCTGACTGGTACGCGCCCATCGTCGGACGACAATCACATCAGCCAGCGTCTTTTCCGACCATTTACGAAATACACAAAATTTTGGGCACCCTCCGGGTTAGAAAAAACCACTGCACACATCTGACAGCACTATCCGCTTGATCGCAACGCGCGTTTAGCGCTGTGGCTCGGCCACAAAAATTTCCACACGGCGGTTTTTGGCACGACCGGCTGCCGTATCGTTCGCTGCGATTGGCTCGTGCGAGCCGCGACCATCCACACTGATACGACCCGACGCGACATTTTTTGCAGTTAAATAGTCGCGGGTGCGTGCAGCACGCTCGATGGATAAGGGGTTATTGATCGCATCGCTACCGGTATTGTCGGTGTGGCCAATGATGGAGATTTGGGTCGCAGTGTTGCCGACCAAGCCCTCCGCGAATTTATCCAAAATCTTGCGGAAGTCAGCGTTGATGTCTGCCCGATCGGTAGCAAACGATGCATCACTTGGTATATCCAGCTTCAGGCGATTGTCCGCGGTCCGGCTGACTTTAATGTCGGTACCTTGTGTCGCCTGCTCCATAGCTTGTTTCTGTGCTTCCATTTTTTTAGACCAGATATTCCCGACCACTGCACCCGCGAGACCGCCCAGAACCGCGCCCGTTGCCGTTCGCTGGCTGCCGCCACCACCGGTTGCTGCGCCAATTACAGCGCCAACACCGGCTCCCACGCCCGCGCCGGTCGCGGTGCCGCGTTGAGTTTCAGTCATGTTGGCGCAGCCGGAGAGCGCTAACGTTGCTGCAATAGTGCCGAACAAAAATTTACGCATGACAGAACTCCTTTTAGAGGACGAGGTCGTCAAATTGATCGACCAAGGGTTGGATACTGGCGTGGCTTGTTGTCTGCTGGTTAGCTGGCAAAAAACACAACTCCGCCTTGCAGGAGTACATGTTGCACCGAGGCCAGGAAGCTGTCTGTTCGCTAACAGACTCATAATTAAAGGGGACAGCATCGCAATTGCCTGGGTCGGCTTTACTCAGTTTGTCGATATTAAACAAGGAGTAGCTCAGCCTGCTCCCTTGTGCTTCTTTTGGGTTTTTTTTAGAGATTGGCCTTGAGGCTGGCGGCAAACAGCGCCTCGGTTTGTTCCGGAAACTGGAATTCGCTGAAGGTGCGGAGGATTTCTTTCTAGTTAATCGCGCCATCCCGGCTCTTGAACAGCATGCCGCTCCTGCTGCCGTTGCACGCCAGCGGCGCACTTCGGCCAGACGCTCGCGTACTTCGCTTTCCTTGAAGATATCTATACCGGCTTGTTTCAATGATTCGAGGAATTCCTCGCATTCATGCATTTTCATGCTACGCCAGCACGGCAGGCCGGGGTGTGCTACGAAACCTACGCATTGCCGAAGAAGCCGAGCTTGCGCAGGATGTAGATCAGCAGCACCGCGCCTGCGAGCGCGACCACGAAGCGCAGGATGCCGGTGGGCGCGATGCCCAGCAATCCGGCGATCCAGTAGCCCAGCATCGAACCCAGCACGCCCAGCACCACGTTGGCGATCAGGCCCATCTGCGCGTCGGTCTTCATGAACAAGCTTGCCACCCAGCCAACGACGCCACCTATGATTAACGAAATGATCCAGCTCATGTCTACTCCTCTGCTTCTTGAAACCATGGCTGCACGCTAAGCCCACGCTATGTTACCGCGACGGAAACGGGTGTTATTTGGCCTGCCTGGTCATTTCGTCCTCCAGGCTATGGTCGATCAGCAGGATCTCGATCCGGCGGTTCTTCTGGCGTCCTTCCGCTGTGTCGTTCGGGGCCACGGGATCGTATTCACCCCTCCCTGTTGCCACCATGTGATCGGGTGGTATGCCGACTTCCTGCAGGTAGCGGACTACGTTAGTCGCGCGCGCCACCGAGAGCTCCCAATTGGTCGGGAAGGTGTCCTGCAGGGCTTTGGCCACCGGCACGTTGTCGGTATGTCCCACGACGCGGATGACTTTGTTGTCATATTTTTTCAGTGCTGTGCCGACCTTTTTCAGGATTTCCTTGCCGCCTGCCTTAAGCGTTGCTTTGCCTGAGTCGAAGAATATCTGCTCCGCCAGATCCACGGCCAGCATGTTCTGATATTGCCGCACCTGGAGCTGGCCCTTTTCCACTTCCTTCGACAGGTTCTTCACCAGCGAATCGTATTGCTGCTGCCGCTTCTGGCTGGCTGTGAGCAATGCGGCATTCTGCTGTTCAAGGGAACCGACCTGTTGCTGCTTGGCTGTGTTCTGCTGCTTTAATGCAGCATTCTCCTGCTCCAGCGCGGTTTTCTGCTGCAGCAGCGTCGCGATCTCCTCGTTCTTCGCTGTCTGCATCTTTTTATACTCGCCGGTGCTGACGCAGGCGCTCGTGGTGAGTGCCGCAGCGAGCACGAGGATGCCGATCTGAATTTTCCTGTTCATGATTATTTTCTCCTTTGGTGTCATTAAATTGACCTGGATTGAGTGGGACGGTATCAACAAAAAAATAGGGGCTGCATCGCTTTTGTTTTTGCGAGTGCGATGGGGATTGTGCTTAAAGCACATGGGGAATGAACATGACAATTCAAGGCGTATCAGAATGATCGACACCACGATGCGCGCTTGAAGCCAGGGCTTTATTGATGCCGCCTTCGGCGTACGCTATTTGCGCGGGATGGGCTGCAGCATGCTCAAGCGGTTGCCCTCGGTGTCGATGAACGAAACATAGGTTCCCACACCGGCTATCTCCATCGGTTCTCCGGGTACTTTGCCGCCCGCATCACTCACCTGCTTTATGGCTGTCTTGATATCGTCCACCGCGATCACGAGGGACGGATATAGCGCCTGCAACTCGGGATTTTTTGGATAGAAGCCCCCATTAATCACACCGTTTTTTAGCGGGCCGCTCTCGCCGGTTTCTGTGGTGGTTGCAAGGACGTAATTTCCCATGTCCTCGCCCAGCATCTGAATCTGCCAGCCGAATGCCGTCTCATAAAACTTTCCCATACGCGTCCGGTTGTCGAACGGTAATTCAAAGTGAACAACAGGATTCATGATTTATTCTCCTTCTCTATTGACTGTGTATTGTTGAACTTGTCGCATCTGGCGCCACCGGGCCAGCAAACTGGACAGGGACCCGCACCGCGGTACTTATGGCCACGGCTGCATGTTTTCCATCCCCCCTTTTTTTTCGATGTCATCAGTGTTTCCTCGGAATATGGGTGGCTGGTATTCGCGCAGGCTTCGCGGCGAAACGCGCGAGCGTTCAGTCGCGCCCGCTGCTAGCGGCATATGCCTGCTGTAATTCCTTGATGTCGATCTTCTTCATTTGCAGCATTGCATTCATGGCCCTCTCGGATTTTTCTGTTTCCGGGCCGCTGAATATCTCATTCAAAATGGCCGGAACAACTTGCCAGGAAACGCCATATTTATCCTTGAGCCAGCCACATTGCTGGGCCTTTTCATCCCCGCCCTCGGTCAGTTTCTCCCAGTAATAGTCCACTTCCTGCTGCGTCTCGCAATTGACCTGGAGCGAAATGGCCTCGTTGAACTTGAATATCGGGCCGCCGTTGAGTGCGGTAAAGGTCTGCCCGTCGAGTTCAAATGACACGGTCATGACCGTTCCAGCCTGTTTGCCATGAATCTCATGTCCGGCTTCGCCGTAGCGTGCAATGTTGACGATCTTTGAATTTTTGAAAATAGAGGTATAGAACGTGGCCGCTTCCTCGGCCTGATCATCAAACCACAGGCACGGGGTGAAGGTTTGCACGCTTTGCATGCTAATCTTGTGCCCTTCAATCACCGGTTCAATGCGCCGCTTCTTTATGCCCGCGTCCATTTCGCGAAAGCGTGCTATCGCCGCGCCCGGCGCAAAATCTTCCAGCTCGAATAGCTGCCGCACTTCAATCTCGGCTTCCTTGCCCTCGCCGGCGGGGTTGGGAAAGCGCTTTGTCCACTCAATCGCTTCTTCCCGCGTTTTCACCTGGATCATCGTATAGCCGGCGATGAGTTCTGTGCTCTCGGCGAAGGGGCCTTCAGTCAGGGTGCGTCTTGTTCCGCTGTAGCGGATGCGCCATCCCGTGCTGCTCGGCTGCAGGCCGGAGGCGTCCAGCAGCACGCCGGCTTTCATCAGTTCTTCGTGGTATTGCGCCATGGCCGCGAGGAGTTGCTCTTGCGGCATGACGCCCGCCTCGGCGTCTTTGCTGGCTTTGACAATGATGATGAAGCGCATGGTGATTTCTCCTGCTGGACGAGCCATTTAGTGGGGCGAAAATCTTGTCGGGATGCCGGGGCATGTTCGACCATGCCGGACACGTCACTGTGTGACGAGAGCCTTCAAAGCCAGCAGGTCGCGCGCAACCCATTCTGCATCCGCAGCAAATTTCGCATCGGTCATGTCGCGTTGCCGAAACAGGGTGAGCAGCACCTCGGCACCCTCACCATTCTGGATAATTCTCAGTGGCACGTAGATAATCGTGCCATTGCCAATATCGACATAGTGATCCATGACACCGAAAGAATTGTGAGCAGTGAACAGTATTCTGACTGTCCCTTCCGGGCCCTCGGCCTTCCATGTTTCCCCATCTTTAGTGAGCGACGATTTGCTGAGTCCGGACGCCCATTTCGGAAAGTCTTCCGGTCTCCAAACCGCGTCGTAGAATTTTTTCCAGTTCCGGTTGATCGAAATGCTGATCGTTTTTGATTCAAGCATTGCATGCTCCTGCTGCACGTGATTAGTTGGGGCGCATCAAGCCGTCGTTCGTACCAATGCAATAAAATGAACGCTACAAGCCTGGAAGCAAAAAAACAATACGATAAACACCCTAGATGTTTTGTACCCAATTTCGGTTACGGGAAAACATTGATGACACGAGCGGCTTGGCCTATGCTGAACAGCCTCTCAACCCACCATGCGAGCCTCCACATGCATAGCGTCATTGCAGCTCTTGTTGCAGCACTCAAGTCGTTTTTTCATCCAGGGATGTTGTCTCTGGTGCTGTGGGTGGGCGCGGCCATGTACTTTTGGCCGGGCTGGGTTGCAGCGCTCACCGCGATGGTGCGGGCAACGCCGCTGGAGCAATGGATGGCGCAGGGCTTCTTGGCTGTGGTGTCGCATTACCTGATCAGCATCATCCTGGTGTTGCTGCTGCTTGCCGCGATCTATGTGACCGCGCTGGTTTTTACGGCGGTGTTCGCGATGCCGATGATGATCAACCAAGTCGCGCAAAAAGACTACCCGGCGCTTGCGCGCAAGCGGGGCGGCGGCACGCTCGGCAGCGCCGTGAATGCTGCCGTCGCCATTGCCGTGTATTGCGCGGGCTGGGTGCTGACTCTGCCGTTATGGCTGTTCTCGCCGCTCGCGCTGGTGTTGCCCGTCATGCTGATGGCCTACCTGAACCAGCGGCTGTTCCGCTATGACGCGCTGGCCGAACATGCCAGCCGCGAAGAATATGCGCAGGTCATCGAGCGCTCCACGGTGAAGCTTTATCTGCTGGGCGCAGTGGCCGGCCTGTTGCAGTTCGTGCCCTTGCTCAACCTGTTTTTGCCTGTTTATGTCGGCCTGGCATTCATCCATCTGTGCCTGGCGGAGTTGCAGCAACTGCGCCTGCGCGGCAGATGAGGCACGAACCTCAGGCTTATTTCGCCATCGTCAGCAGCATACTGCTCTGAAGCATTTATTCCGGAAATATTGTAATTTTCGGAAGATCACGTTTTTTTGCCCAAGCTGATTACAATTCACCTTTCAATGTTTCATGCTGCGCCGCAGGGCGGTTTTTTTGACTTACGCTATTATGACCACAACAAATAATCTCGAAAATCTGCAACCGCGCTCTGTCTGGGCGCACTTCGCCACGCTGTGTTCTATACCGCGCCCCTCGTATCAGGAGGCGGCGCTGCGCGAACATCTGATCAGCTGGGCGCAAGCGCGCGGCATCGCGTCCAGCGTCGACGCTGCCGGCAACCTGATCCTGAAAAAGCCTGCCAGCCCCGGCTGCGAAGCCAAGCCCGGCGTGATACTGCAAGGCCATCTCGACATGGTGTGCCAGGCCAATGCCGGCACGCAGCATGATTTCGCGCGCGACCCGATCAACGCAGTGGTGCGCGATGGCTGGGTGGAGGCGGAGGGCACGACGCTGGGCGCGGACAATGGCATCGGTGTTGCCCTTGCGCTGGCCGCGCTGGAAGAGCCAGGCTTAATCCATCCGCCGCTGGAGGTGCTGCTTACCGTGAACGAGGAAAGTGGCATGGACGGTGCGCGCGGACTGGCGCCCGGCACCTTGCACGGCAAGACGCTGATCAATATCGATACCGAGGAGTGGGGGCATTTTTATCTCGGTTGCGCAGGCGGGGTGGATGTGGAGGTGCGCCACGATTGCGCGCAGGAAGAACTGCCAGCGGGCTATGTGATGATACGCATGGAAGTGGCGGGTCTGCGCGGCGGCCACTCCGGCATCGATATCCATACCGGGCGCGGCAATGCGATCAAGCTGCTGGCCGAGGCGCTGCGCGATCTGGCTGCACACACCGACATGCGCTTGCTTGCCTTGCATGGCGGCACCGCACGCAATGCCATCCCGCGCGAGGCGTTTGCCGTGTGTGCACTGCGTGCCGATGCGCTGGCAAAGCTGGAGGAATGGGTGCAGCACCGGCATGAGGCGTGGCGGCAACGCTTTGCCGAGGCGGATGCGAAGGTGTCGTTCATGTGCAAGATGGAAGAGGCTGCACACGTGGGCGAGGTGCAGGGGGAGAAAGCCATTTCTCAGGCTGAGCGCGATCGTTTGCTTGCTTTCCTCGACACCTCTGCGAACGGCGTGTCGGGCATGAGCGATGCCTTCCCCGGCGTGACCGACACCTCCAGCAATCTTGGTGTGGTTGCGCTGGTGCAGGGCGCGTTCAAGGCGACGTTCAAGGTGCGCTCGCTGCATGATGCACGGGCCGATGCACTGGCCGGCAAGCTGATTTCCTTTGCGGTCAGCTATGGCCTGCGCGCGTGGAAAGACGGCGCCTACCCGGGCTGGACGCCTAACCCTGCATCCCCCATGCTCGCGTTGTGCCAGCAGGTATACACCAGGGAATTCGGCCAGCCCGCCAGCCTGCAGGTGATCCACGCCGGACTGGAATGCGGCCTGCTCGCCGCCAGTCATCCCCATCTCGACATGATTTCCTTCGGCCCAGATATACGCGGCGCACATGCGCCCGGTGAAAAGGTGGAGATTGAGTCGGTGGGGCATTGCTGGCAGTTGCTGAAGGCAGTGTTGCAGGCGCTGGCCAAGGCTTAGCTGCAGAAACAGGCACGACCGAAATACTATTTCCACATAGGATAGAATGGTTATCGTTATAAACGCTTCAATCATGGACTCCGTTACGGAAATCCAACAATAATAATTTCTAAACCGTATCTCTTTTTACATCATGAATCTTGACCCGCGCACCCTGCTGTTTTCTCTGATTGTGACCTATGGCTTGTCGGTGCTGAGCCTGTTTGTTGCCGCCTCCGGCAAGAGGCCTGGCGGAAAACGTGACGGCATGGGCAAGTGGGCGATAGCGATGCTGCTGGAAACGATATTGTGGATGCTGATTGCGGCACGCGGCGTTATTCCAGATGTGCTGTCGATTGTGGTCGCCAACGGCCTGAAAGCCACTTCGCATGCCCTGATTCTGGCGGCCGTTTGTGAGTTTCAGCAACGTCAGGCGCCGCGCTGGTATTATTTTGCGCCGGTCGCGCTGACCCTGGTGATGGTGTCTGTTCTGATAGACGACATAGACGGCCGCTTTATCTGGGGCGGCGTGATTTTCGGTTTTCAGATGGTGCTGATCGCACGCGCGCTGCTTTCCTATCCTGAAACCCGTGCCGGGCGGGCCTGGCGCCTGCTGTTTGCCGGTGTAATCGGAATCTCGCTGGTGCTGGGGCTGCGCGCTGTTTCCGCCATCGTTGGTCACGATGAATTTGCGCAACCGCAGAACACAGCGGCACTGCAACCGGTTCAAGCGCTTGCCTATATCGCAATCATGGCGACCGCACTGCTGGGCTCGATTGGTTTTGTGCTCATGGTCAAGGAACGGGGAGACCGGGAAATCATGCACCTGGCGATGACCGACAGTCTTACCCAGATTCCCAACCGGCGCGCGCTGATGGATCATGCAAAGCGCACACTGGCACGGCGCCACGCTTCCCCGCTGGCGCTGCTGATGATAGACGTAGATCACTTCAAAGATATCAACGATAGCTACGGACATCCGGTTGGAGACAAGGTGCTGCGAAATATTGCCAGTCTGCTGGAGGGACGCTTGCGCGGACATGATTTTCTGGGACGTTACGGCGGTGAAGAATTTTGCATAGTCGCCCCGGATACGGATGTTGAGGGCGCACTGACGCTGGCCGAACATTTGCGCGAAGCCATCGCTTCTGCGCCGTTTTTCAGCGGCGGCACGAGGCTCCCAGTTTCGATCAGCATCGGCGTATCGATCTGCCCAGCCGGTGGCAGGGATGAGCTGAAGGATATTCTGGAAAAGGCCGATGCCGCGCTGTATAACGCCAAGCAAACCGGGCGTAACAGGGTGGTCAGTTACGAGGCTGGAATGAGCTGAAGGGACAGGATTTGAATGGATTATTTCAGCTATGCGATCGCATCGCCTGGCAGCGCAGGCCGGCCTCTTTGCAGAACTTGTTTGAAATAATTAATAGTAAATGTAAACAATAACTTGTGAGTTATCAATGATACGACTCGAAAATTCATTACGCGCCTGGGGAACCCCTGATTTTCCGGCTGTGCTCAAGCAGGAAATCGCGCAGCTGAATGCAGGGCAATTGCCGCTGCAACAGGGTTTATCCACCGGCAACTACGTAAGCGATGCGCCGATCACGGTGGCGATCCACAGCATGACAGAGACGGAAAAGGTGATACGCGTGAAAGCCGGGATTTTTTATCAGGGCATCATCGGCGGCTGCAGTTGCACCGACGACCCCACCCCTGCCAGCGATATCAATGAGTACTGCGAAGTGCAATTGGAGATTGACCGGGAAAGTGCAATCACCAGTGTTGTGCCGGTGACGGAATAATTCCTTGGTTATTCAAGACGGCCATCATTTTTCCGGCCACGCTCCTATAATTACGCCTGCTCATTTGGGCTGACTCATCTTTCACCCCGTACCGCTATGCTCAAGACAATTTGTTTAGCCCTGCTTCTGTTGTTGCTTGCCGTTGCGCTGCCTGCCTGTGCTGCCGAGACAGCTTGCCCCCCCGCCCTCGCACAACCCACACCCGAGATGATTCAAGCCGGCATGCGCAACGCGCACGACCACGGTTTTCTGTGGCGCATCAGCAAGGACGGGCGCACGTCATATCTGTACGGAACGATACATGTGGCGAAGTTTGAGTGGATGTTTCCCGGCCCAAATGTAAGCCGGGCTTTGCAGGCAACAGATACCGTTGCGCTTGAGCTGGATCTGCTGGATGCGGATATTCAGGGCCGCATGGCCAGGGGTGTGGCGACGCTGCAGGGTGAGCCGCTGCCCGAGCCGTTGCTAAAACGCATGCGGCAACAGGCAGAAGCAGTATGCGTACCTTATGAGTCTATTGCCAATTTCTCGCCTGAAATGCAGGTCACCACGGTGACCATGATGGTGGGGCGCAGGGCAGGGCTTGAGGCTGGGTATGCGATTGATGGTGTGCTGGCCGGAATAGGGCACGCTGCGAAGAAGAACATGGTGTCGCTGGAGACGCCGGAGATGCAGTTGCATCTGCTGCAAATGCAAAATCAACAGGAAACCATTTCCTTCGTTCAGGATAGTCTGGACGAGCTGGAAACAGGCCGCTCGCTCAGGATGCTAAAGCGTATCGCCCAGGTATGGGCCGATGCTGACTATGCCGAGATGACACGCTTTAACGACTGGTGTGAATGCCTCAATACCGAGATGGAGCGTGAGATGATGAAACGCGCACTGGATGAGCGCAACACCGCATTGGCAGAGCATATCGACGCGCTGCATCAGAGCGGAAAACGGGTGTTCGCCGCAGTGGGCAGCTTGCATATGTTTGGCGCGTTGGGCTTACCCGGGCTCTTGGAAAAGCGCGGTTATCGGATAGAACAGATTTCCTTAAAGTGACTATAATCGCAAAGTTGTCGGGCCGTGATTTTATACCGCAATCTCCACAAATTGAATTGATATGAAGACGATTAACACCCGCCCTGGAGCGAAAAAAATACCGCTGCCATTTCGCGCAGACTCGAAAAATTGTGTTGTGCATCAGCTTATCGCCGATGCACTGGCCGAAAATTTATGCTGAGAATTCCAGGAGTGCTGCGACGGGTAGGCCCGGGCCTGGTTACGGGCGCAGCCGACGATGACCCCAGCGGGATTGCAACCTATTCTCAAGCCGGTGCGCAACTGGGCCTGCAAGGCCTCTGGAGCGTGCTGTTTGCGTGGCCTTTGGTGGTTGCGGTGCAGGTTATTTGTGCGCGCATTGGCGTGGTGACGGATCGTGGTCTTGCTGCCAATCTGCACAGCATATTGCCGCGCCCGGTGTTGCTGGCGGTGGTGGGCGCCTTGTTGGTGGCCAATACACTCAACATTGCGGCAGACCTGGCGGCGATCGGCGATGCGGTACAGCTGGTGATTGGCGGCCCCCAGCATCTGTATTCGCTGGCAGCCGGGCTACTGTGTGCTTTCCTGCAAATCAAGATTCCTTATCAACGCTACATCGGCGTATTGAAATGGCTGACGCTTTCACTGCTTGCCTATGCGGGCATTATTTTTACGGTAAACATTCCATGGAAGGAAGTTTTATACACTGCAGTTTTTCCTCAACTGCAGTGGACCCCGCAATATGTCAGCATGATCGTCGCTATTTTTGGTACAACTATCAGCCCCTATCTGTTTTTTTGGCAGACAGCGCATGAGATAGAAGAACGCAAGGTGATACGGATGTCCAATGCAGAAACAACGAGGGAGCTATCGAAAGAACTGCATCGGGTACGTCATGACACGGCATTCGGCATGGGCGTTTCAATCTTTATTGCCTTTTTTATCATGCTTACTACGGCAGTGACACTGCATGTTTCAGGCGTAACTGATATTCAATCTTCCAGCCAGGCGGCTGAAGCACTGAGGCCAATAGTCGGGCCATTTGCATTTGTATTGTTTGCGCTGGGAATTATTGGCAGCGGCATGCTGGCCGTGCCTGTGCTGGCTGGTTCTGCGGCGTATGCTGTTGCCGAGTCACTTGAACACCCAAGCGGATTATCACTTCAACCTGCGGAAGCGCGCACCTTTTATGCGGTGATTGCGGTTGCTACGCTTGTAGGGGCCGCCCTTGATTTCACACCAATCGATCCGATCAAAGCCTTGTACTGGAGCGCGATTGTCAATGGCATCGTTGCAGTGCCGCTGTTGTTTCTTATTCTCTGGATGGCGGGCTTGCCGAGAGTGCTTGGAGAATTTGTCATCAAGGGCAGGTTGCTTTTTCTGGGCAGATTAGCGGCTGTTGTGATGGCTGCATGTGCCGTTTCCATGCTGGTATTAATGATTAGAAATTAAACCCGCGCGGCTCACCAGGGGCGCAAACGGCTAGCTCGGTCTGTCTCCGTCTAACGCATGAAACTTTGGGGTACTAATCAACATGTTCGTTGCGCAAACCATTATCCCGATCTTCCTGCTGATCTTGCTTGGTGTTGCGATGCGCCGCTGGTTTGGTCTGCGTGAAGATTTCTGGCCGCAGCTGGACCGCTTGATCTACTACGTGTTCTTTCCTGCACTGCTGTTTAATACCCTGTCGCATTTCAAGATCGACTTCGGTGCGGCGACGCCGATGCTGATCGTCGCGACGCTATATATATTTTGCGGCATCGCGCTGGGCTATGTTGCGAAATATCTGTTTCATGCGCCGTCCAAGGTGTTTTCGGCAACCTTCCAGTCGTCATTTCGCTTCAACAGCTATGTCGGTCTCGCCATTGCCGGTGGCCTGCATGGCCAGGCGGGGCTCGCCGCCATCGGCTTGCTGATGGGTTTCATGGTGCCTGTCGCCAACGTGGCATCGGTGCTGATGCTGGCACGCCACAGCGAGAGCCACTGGCTGAAGGAAATATTGCTCAACCCGCTGATCATGGCCACCGCAGGCGGCATCGCCGTCAGTCTGGCCGGTATTCTCTTGCCGACGCTGCTCGACACCACGCTCAGCTTGTTGGCACAGGCTTCGCTGCCGATGGGCCTGATTGCGGTGGGGGCAGGTCTGCGCTTGCAGGGGCTGCACAGCCAGCCCGGCACGCTGTGGTATGGCGTGACGGTGAAGCTGCTGCTGTTGCCGGCCATCGCATGGGGTCTGGCGCGGGTCTTCGGGCTGGGCGGCGTGTATTTCCACATTGCGGTGCTGATGGCGGCGTTGCCGGTCTCGACCGTGGCCTATGTGCTGGCGAAACGCATGGGCGGCGACGGCGACACGATCGCCGCGCAAATCATGCTGAGCACGATGCTGTCCGCACTCACGCTGCCGCTATGGCTGCTGCTGATGGGCTTGTGAAACAGAAGTAGTCCTTGAAATTCCCCTCTTGTATGATCGCTTGATCTTGCCCCCTGTCGCCCCCACATCTTTTTAGCAGTGGTCGAAGGCGAATTCCAGGGGAAGGCACTTCGACGTCCACTCTCCAAAACACACGGCAGAAAACATGCAGTGACCGGGCGATGAGGTGTGATCGTGAAAAATTGTGTGATAGTCATTTTTTGTGCGGTGCAGCTCTCTGCCTTGCCGCTGTTTGCCGCGCCCAAGCCGGCCGTTGTGCAGGAAAGCGCCGCACCTGCCGCGCAGCAGGCTGCCGACAATGCAGGCTACATCAAACTGCAGCAGCAAAAACTCGATCTCCTCACGGAACGTCTGGCGCAACAGGAGCAGCATATCGGTGTGCTCGCCTTTTACCTGGCAGGCTTCAGCGTGCTCATGACGGGGCTCGGCGTGGTCCTCGGTTTTCGCTTTGTCAGGAAGACATTGCGAACGGGCAAGGCGGCGACGCGCAAGGAATTTGAGGCGCAAACGGAAGCGATCATCAGCACCCGGCTGGATGAGGAAAGACAAAAACGCATGGCAGAAAAGATGGAGGCGTCCATCAGGCCGGAGCTTGCACAGGCGCTGGAGGAACTCCGCAAAACCAAAGGCTACGTGCTTGGCGGCCTGGTGCAACGCAAGGCGCAGCAGGATCTGGCGTCACGCACACTCGTTGGTGATATTCCGCTGACTGCCGAACAGATGGAAACGCTGGATAAGGCAGCCAAGGCTCTTGAGTTCAAGCTGCCCAGAGAATATCTGTTCGAAGACTGGTTTGTCCTGGGGGTGCACGCTTTTGGGGTGGAGAAGTATGAGGTTGCGGCCGACAATTTTACCAGGGCTGAAAAAATCACCAGTGATCCGCTGCTGAACGCAATAGCACTGGGATTCAAGGGCCTCGCTTACGCCAGGTTGAGCCGACTCACGGAGGCCATCGCACTCTACGATACCGTGATTATGCTCTATGGCGATATGCCGGATATCCTGATACGCGAGGTGGTGGCAAAAGCCATGCTAAACAAGGGGCTGGCGTACCGCGAAGCCAATCAGCTTGCGGACGAACTCGCGGTCTACGATGATATGCTGAAACGCTACGGTGACGCGACAGACGCAGCCTTGCAGAGGATGGTGGCGAAGGCGCTGGTTAATAAGTGCATCAGGCTGGGCCAGAATAATCGGAACGTGGAAGCCATTTCCGTCTGCGACGAAGTGGTGAGGCGTTACGGTGATGCGGAACAGGTGGAATTGCGCGAACAGGTGGCCAATGCGCTATTAAATAAAGGCAGTGTGTTTGGAAAGATGGGCAGGAAGGATGACGAGGCCGCTGTTTATGATGTAATCATCCAGCGATATAGCGATGCGGAAGAGCCTGAACTGCGAAATGCGGTAAAACAGGCAATTGCCAACTTCCGCCTGCTGAATAAAAAATAATCATGGCGGGTTGCATCATTACCCTGTGCGGGGTGTACCCATGATTCCGCTACACGAGTTGCTGAGCCGCATCCATTGGGACCCGGAATTCGGGAGCGGCCAATTCAAGCTTGGCTACTATGACCGGATCAGCGATGAACTGGTGTATGTGCCGCTTGCAGCAGTGCATCAGGATGGGGACAGCCATTTCAGCTTCGAGCTGACGGACGAGGAGGGCGTGGCGCATAGCGTGCCTTATCATCGGGTCAAGGAGGTATGGAAGGACGGCGTACTGATTTGGCAGCGTGTACACTGATGCCTCTGATATTGGCTATCACGCTGAACTTCCGGCATCGCACACTACAATAATTGTTGATGCTGAAACCTCAGCAATCACGCCAATTCCAGCGCCTGCGCTGGTGTACTTTTCTGTGCTGATTGCCGCTCTTGTTCGACATGCAGATTGCCGTTATGTGCATGTAAAGTAATGCCCGGGGCTTGCCATGCGCACCCGCGGCCGAAAATCAATTGCTTTGAGGGGTGAGTAGCGCCAGTTGCGCCTCGTCCAGATAGCGCCATTCGCCTTCAGTTAATCCCAGTTCATCGAGTTTTAGTCTGCCTATCTGCGAGCGGCGCAATGCCGTGCAGTGGTTGCCTGTGGCCGCCAGCATGCGCTTCACCTGATGATATTTTCCCTGTTCCAGCACGATTTCAATTTGATGCGTGTCGGCCATGCGGCAGGTCAGCGCTGCCAGGGGGGCAGGTTCGTCGTTCAGTTTTACGCCGCTCAGCAGCTTGGCCACCAGTTCCGGTGTGACGGCTTCCTGGGTGGTGGCGACATATACTTTGGGAATATGGCGCTTGGGTGAGGATTGCGCGTGGATGAATGCGCCGTCGTCGGACATCAGCAGCAGGCCGGTGGTGTCGTGATCGAGGCGGCCCACCGGTTGCACGTCGCGGCGCGCGAATTGTTCGGGCAGCAGGCTGAGCACGCCGGGATGGTGGCTGGGTTTGCGCGAGCATTCGTAGTCGACGGGCTTGTTCAGCGCGATATACAGATGCGCACGGTAACGGTGGGCTTCGCCGAATACGCTGAATTCGAGGCCATCGGTTTCGATGCCGGCGTGACTGTCGGTGATGGTCACGCCGTTGATGCTTACATCGCCGTCTTCGATCAGTTCGCGGCACCACTTGCGGGTGCCGAAGCCTTGCGATTGCAGAATGCGGTCGAGGGGTTGCTTGCTCATGTCGGGGGTGAAACTATGTTGGGATTTACAGTAATTGGGTGTGCAACGTCACTCATGTCGGCAGTATAAGTGATATCCGGTGCCTATCGGGCGCAACATGCCCCAACCTGTGCCAGCTACCGTCCCGGTCATAATGGGGGAATAGCGCGCTTTATGTAGCCTATATCCCCGCCAGCGATGGGGTTTCATAATGTTATCCTTAAAAGCTGGTGGTCGGAAAATTGGTGCCGTACGGGTCAGGCTTTGAACCACGCTGCAAAAACACGAAAACAGTTGAGCAAAAAACGACGAGCTTATGTACTATAAGACTTTGTAGTATAAATAAATATTAGAAAAATATTATATTATGCGTGCGCGAGAACTCTTACGAAAAACGTAATTTAAGCGATTGCCGCACCAAAATGTTCGGGGATAAAAATAATATGCAAGACACTCAAATCGATTCAAGTACAGGATTCCTCGACCGTTTAAGCTGCCTGCAATTGGCCTCGGACATGGTTGATAAAATCGGGGAAAGCGGCGAGTCCCTGGCTGTGCTGTGGATTGATCTTGACCGGTTCAAGCAGATTAATGAATCTTTTGGATATGATGGTGGCGATAATGTTATCTCCCTGGTTGCGGATCGCATCAGGGAGCAGACCAAAGGAAAGGCAAAAATCGGCCGCGTAGGCGCGGATGAGTTTGTCTGTCTTGCCGCCAATCTCGATATTGAGGATGCAGAAAAACTGGGGGCTGAATTGCTGATGGCAATCGCGCCTCCGTTGACCATGGGTGAATTCCGGATACGGCTTACCGCCAGCATGGGAATTGCGATGCTGGAGCCGGAAGAAAGTGCTGCAGAGCTCCTTGAGCGTGCCGACTGGTCAAAAATTACCGCCAAAAAAGAAGGCGGAAACCGTTATGTTATATCCGGCAACGAGCTGGTTCCCAGCCATATGGGTATTATTTTGGCGCGAGAGGATCTGGAAGTTGAATATTTGCTGAATACGGCGCTGGAAAGCGGCGGGCTTCAGTTGTACTATCAGCCGATACTTGGATTTAACGGCAACGTCCTGTCGGTAGAAGGTTTGATGCGCTGTACGGTAAATGGCAAAAATATCCCTCCCGCAAGATTTTTTCCGGTAGCCGAAAAGAGCGGACTAATCGTTCCCTTGGGTGAGTGGAGTTTGCTGCAAGGAACGCGCGAGGCGCTTCATTTGAGCAAGTCCGGTCTGCGCACCAGGATCTCAATCAATGTTTCGCGCGGTCAATTGGCGGATGCCAGATTTGCCCAGGCGCTGCATGCAGCGATTATTCTTGCCGATGTTGAACCTGGATTGATCGAACTGGAACTGTCCGAGTCGCTGATTATGGAAGCTTCGCATACCATTCAAACCAATCTGCGCAACGCTCGCGAGATTGGGGTCAGTTTGGCGATTGATAATTTTGGCAGCGGCTATTCCCGTCTTGCCAATCTCAAGGACATTCCCGCAACCAAGCTGAAGCTGGGACGTGCATTTACCGCAACGCTGCCCGAAGACCGCCGCTCCTTGTCAGTTGTCAAGGCCATGGTGCAAATGGGCAAAGATCTGGGCATGGCAGTGATTGCCGAAGGCGTGGAGACCAAGGAGCAGATGGAAGCCTTGAGAGATTTGGGTGTGGATGGCATACAGGGATACTATTATGCGAGGCCTATGGATTCCGACGCCCTTTCATCATGGCTTACGGACAGGGAGCATGCATGAACTTGGTTAATCACGGCACCGTGCCTGAATTCTCCTCTTCCAAACGGGTCGAGGGTTTGCTTCAGAGTACGCTTGCCGATAGCGGAATTCCTGCGCGCCCCGCTATTCTCGATCGCGTCCACATTGAGATGGATAAGGAGGAGCCGGACTTGAATCTGCTGGCACGTATTATCAGTGCCGATGTGGCTTTGGCAGGTGGTCTGATTTCAATTTCCAACTCTCCCAATTTCGGTTTTCACGGGCGAGTTCGTTCGGTCAATGAAGCGCTGATGGTACTGGGTTTGAATGTTGCCTGTAGAGCCATTGCCGGCTTGATTCTGCGCAAGCTGTTTCCGGTAACGCTGACCCTGGAACGTTTTTGGGATGCCTCCGCAAGCATCGCCCGGCTCTCTGGCTGGCTGGCACAATATCCTGATATCGGCGTAAAAGTGCAGGCAAGCGACGCCTATACTTTTGGCCTGTTCCGCGACTGCGGCATTGCGGTATTGCTGAATCGCTTTCCCTTTTACCATGATGTGCTCGCACAGGCGAATGCAGAGCAGACGCTCAGCTTTACCCATGCCGAAGAAGTTCAATGCCCGACAAACCATGCTGTAATCGGCAGTCTACTGGCTCAAAGCTGGTACCTTCCGGAAGAGATCACGACGGGAATTCGCCTGCACCACGAGTATGCGATATTAAAAAATGACGACACTACCCAGTTGCCAGCCGGGACACGCGGTCTGATCGCGATTTCCCAACTGGCAGAACATATATTTCAACACCACACAGGGGTGAGCAAGTCGTTTGAATGGCAGAAATCAAAAGATGTGTGCATGCAACTGCTTAAAATCAACGAGGATCAGCTGGCACGTCTGTATGAAGAAAGCGCGCCAGTTTTGGCCAAATATGACTAGAACGTCTTCACTTAGTGCAGAGTAGCCCATTTTTTAAAGTACTCGGTCATGATGGGTTTTACTTCTGCTCCATATTCAGCTTTCTCCGACTGAATGAGTCCTTCTTCAAAAAACTGAGGGCAGTCTTGCGGCAGATTGCGACCCAGGGTATCAAATGCCCTGACCATCAATTCTTTGTTCATCGTGCGGGTAGCGACAATGGCAAAGTTAAAGTTGAGCATGCGCCAGGGCCGGTTGGGATCGGACTTGTCAGGATCGCTTGAAAGCTCGGGCGATGTGTGCTCGATCACCTCATTCATTACATCAAATAATGCGGTTAATTCGTCCTTGTCGCCGGTATGATTTGCCTTGGCGGCGAGCATGTTAACGATCACTTCAAGGCTGCGTATTTCGCCCTGGTGGCGTATAACCCAGCGCGCAGCAGTGAGGGCGATCCCATCCAGCACGGCCTTCTCTTTGGGCAAGTCAAGACGTTCTGCCCACGAGCCCAGCTCATTCAGACAGTTAATCGCATCTTCCCCGATCTGGCTGATGTTGTCTTTCTTGATTACGCTGTTCTCAACGTACTTGCTGCCCAGTTTTTCATAAATGATAATGAACTGATTGATCGCTTCAATTAATTGAGTCGGCGTAGGGTCTGCGCCGGATTGAAAATTGCTGCTGCTAAAAGCCTGCAGAACGATCCCGCTGGCTTGGGTAAACAGGTCTTTCAGATTGTCAGGAGTAGTCATTTTTTTTAATCAAGTAAGGCGCAGGATTAGAAGGATGACCAGTGCTACATGTTACAGGGAAGAGCAAGTTCAAGTGCAAGCGCAGCAAATTTAATTTACAGATGCGGTGAGTCAGGTTCGCCTGGGTATCAATATACTTCAGCACAGGCTAGATTTATAGGCAAATTCCCGCGGAATAAGCGGTGATGCAGCCATTGCCGGATGAAGAAAATGGCCAATCTCTGGGCACTGATTGCTCCTGATTCCGCTAACTGGAGGAACGCGGCGATTGCGTCGTGCATATGAGTTACAGGCGGAGGCACGGTCCACCCCTCCTGCAATGGAACGCCGCCTGCCAGGTTGGCTCATTGTGGCGTTGGCGGCGGGGGAAGTGCAGGCTGCCTGCTACGGGAATTGGGCGTTGGCGGAGGCACTATTTGCTGCATTTGATAACCGGGAACCTGATTGCCTTTGGCATACATGCACTGCTGGTATGCGATGTCATATCTTAGCTGCACATCACGTGCTGCATATGAGCCTTGTTCTGTGCCGGCCGCTGTGCCGCCAAGGAGTCCGATAGCAGCACCCGTCGGTGCGCCTTCGCGCCCCCCGGCGAGTGCGCCAACTGCAGCGCCAATCGCCACACCTTTTGCTGCTGTCTCAACTGCATTCTGTGAAGCTGTTTCGCTGGGCGATGCGCCTATCGACTGTTCAGCAAACTGGCGGCATATGCGATCGTCTGTTACAAACACTTCAAACGGTTTTCCGGGTGCAGGCATGACCTTGACTCTGGGGCCCATGGGGAGTTTCGTTGCGCAAGCCGAGAACACAAGTAGTGCGGTGAAGAAAATGACTCTGCGATACACTGGGGCAATCATATCTGTCTCCTTAGTCGTTACTGTGCCGGTTTGGTTGCCGGCGCGTTCTGGGGGGGATTAGCTGGTACTCTCTTCCAATCTTCAGGGCATGAAGGCACGTATGGATAATAACTGTTGGCAGAGCTACAGAAATACCAGTATTGCGCAGGTGGCGGGATAGTGCTGAGCATGTCTGCCGGGGGAGGCTGTATCACTACGACCGGTGGCGTATAAGGATCGGGGAATGGATAGACAGGTTGATGGTAAAAATACCATGTTCCTGCTGCCACCCACCACCATCCGAATTTGCCGTCATGTCTTACGCGACGCCAACTTCCGGATCTCCATACATCGTAATCATGGCGGTCGAAGTGGCGTATATCGCTATGTTTTCTGAAATTTTCATGCCGCTTGTCACCCAGGTCACCACGTCTGCCGTCACGATCCGCGCCTGCGGAAAACGATATCATAAGCATAGCGCTAACGGTCAGCAGCTTGATCATAAAAGTTCGATTTATGTTCATGCTCGTTCCTTCAAAAGTGAAGATGTTATTTCAATCAAATCTGGACTGATTTAAGCTGGAAGCCGCGTTGACTGCGCGATTGAGACCACAAGAAAATGTACAGAAAATAATTAATTTGTTCGACTGTACTCTGCACTGCAACGGACGTGCACTTCACCTCGTCCAATTTTGGTTTTCAGCTTAAATCGATGCACGAAGCATGCTAGTTCGACGCCAGTAAAAATAATATAAGATAAATCCCTATTTGCATTACTGGCACGTGCCCGAGTGGACAAATAGCTTATCCGGTTCAGTCGTTTATTAGCTAATTCATGAATATGAGGGCGTTACGTCGCAAAGCGCTGCACCGCGCATGATATTTATGTGACTGGTGATAAAATTGTACGAAATTGATATGTTCTTGCAAAAATGCTATTGAAATTATAGGAATTGCCCAAATTTAGCCGCACGTCCTGTCAAACAACAACGGAGAAGATAATGAGCACTGCTGCAACAAACAACCGCGAAACCATGGGTTTTCAGACAGAGGTTAAACAACTTCTGCAATTGATGATTCATTCGCTGTATTCAAACCGCGAAATTTTCCTGCGCGAGCTGATCTCGAATGCGGCAGACGCTTGCGACAAGCTGCGCTTTGAGGCGCTACACAACGCGGCGCTGTTCGAGAATGATTCCGAGCTCAATATTCGCGTGGCCTATGACAAGGTGGCACGCACGCTGACCATCAGCGACAACGGCATCGGCATGAGCCGCGATGAGGTGATCAACAACCTCGGCACCATTGCCAAGTCCGGTACGCGCGAGTTCTTTACCCGTTTGTCCGGCGACCAGCAAAAAGATGCCAACCTGATCGGCCAGTTCGGCGTGGGTTTCTATTCGGCGTTTATCGTGGCCGACAAGGTGACGGTGGTCACGCGCCGTGCCGGCGAAAAGATTGATCAGGGCGTGAGCTGGGAATCCGACGGCGGCGGCGAGTTTGCGATCGAAATGGTGGAGAAGGCCACGCGCGGCACCAGCATCACCCTGCATCTGCGCGCTGAGGGGCAGGACGATCTGCTGAGCGGCTCCAAGCTGCGCAGCATTATCCACAAGTATTCCGACCACATTGTGCAGCCCATCCTGATGCAGAAGGAAGAGTGGAAAGACGGCGCGCAAGTGGTGCTGGACGAAGAGGAAACCGTCAATCAGGCTTTTGCTCTGTGGGCGCGCGCCAAGAATGAGATCACTGATGAGGAATACAAGGGTTTCTACAAGCATGTGGGCCATGACTACGAAGATCCGCTGGCCTGGACCCATGCGCGTGTCGAGGGACGCCAGGAATACACGCAGTTGCTGTACATTCCGGCCAGAGCACCGTTTGACCTGTGGGATAGAGATTCCATGCACGGCGTGAAGCTGTATGTGCGCCGCGTGTTTATCATGGACGATGCCGCACAGCTGATGCCGCATTACCTGCGCTTTGTGCGCGGCGTGGTCGACTCCAACAACCTGCCGCTTAACGTGTCGCGCGAGATCCTGCAGGAGTCAAAAGACATCGAGGCGATCCGCGCCGGTTGCACCAAGAAGGTGCTGGGCCTGCTGGAAGACATGGCCGCGAAGGAACAGGACAAGTATGCCAAGTTCTGGGCCGAGTTTGGTCGCGTGCTGAAGGAAGGTATCGGCGAGGATCTTCCCAACAAGGAAAAGATCGCAGGTCTGATGCGTCTGGCTTCCACCCATGCCGATACCGATGCGAATACGGTATCGTTGGCCGATTACATCGGCCGCATGAAGGAGGGGCAGGACAAGATTTATTACATCACCGCCGACACTTTCAATGCCGCGAAGAACAGCCCGCATCTGGAAGTGTTCCGCAAGAAGGGCATAGAGGTGCTGCTGCTGACCGATCGCGTGGACGAATGGGTAGTGAGCAACCTGTCCGAATTCCAGGGCAAGCAACTGGTCTCCGTGGCCAAGGGCGGGCTGGATCTGGGCAAGTTGGAAGATGAGGCGGAAAAGCAGGAGCAGGAAAAGGATGCCGGCGACTTCAAGGAGCTGACTGACAAGATCAAGGAAAGCCTCACCGGCCGCGTCAAAGAAGTGCGCGTCACGCACAGACTGACCGAGTCACCTGCCTGTCTGGTGGCGGACGAACACGACATGAACGCCAACCTGGCACGCCTGCTGAAAGCCTCGGGGCAAAAGGCGCCGGTGTCGCAGCCTATCCTTGAAATAAACCCCAAGCATCCGGTGGTGCTGCGCCTCAAGGTGGAAGAGAAGAAGTTTGACGACTGGGCAGCCGTGCTGTTTGATCAGGCTTTGCTGGCTGAAGGCGGTCAGCTGGATGATCCTGCCAGCTTCGTGAAGCGGGTGAATCAGCTGATGCTGGAGATGAGCGGCAGTTGATTTTGATGTATCGCGAATACAAATGGGCTCTGCAAAGAGCCCATTATTTTTGACTAAAAATACTGAAAACCTTGCCACAGAGATCACAGAGAAAGCGCGTTAAAGTGAATAGGCTAAGTAATCGCCCCAAGTAGGAGCCTCTTTCACAATTTATCGGTGCACAGTAATCCAGGTTTCAGCACAACTCTTTGTGATCTCGGTGTTCTCTGTGGCTAAATGTTTTTTTAAATAGTACAGACTCAACCAATATCCATCGGCTGTGCCTGTATCCTGAAGGCAGGGGTTTCCCCTTGCTTGGCTTGTCCTGCATACAGGGTCAGGTGAGGGTAGGGGATTTCTATGCCTGCCGCATCGAAGGCTTTTTTTATGCGGTAGAGAAATTCCCTTCTCACGCCCCATTGCTCCAGTGGGTAGACCTTGAAGCGGCAACGAATAATCACGGCTGAATCGGACAGATTGTCTATTCCGGCAATTTCCAGGTCTTCAATAATCTGCTCCTTGAATCCGGGTGCGCTAGTCAATTCAGCACCCACCCTGCGCATCACCTCATACACTTCATCCACATTTTCGCCGTAGGCCACACTCAGGTCTATCACTGCGTAGGAGAAATCACGCGACTTGTTGGTGACCGTGGTGATGGCGCTGTTGGGGATGAAATGCACGCTGCCTTCAAAGTCGCGCAGGCGGACATGACGCAAAGTGACTTCTTCTACAAGGCCTTTTTTGCCGCCGACTTCGACGACTTCTCCATGTCGGATCTGATCTTCAATCAGCAGGAAAAATCCGGTGAAATAATCCTTGATCAGGCTTTGTGCGCCAAAGCCCACGGCAAGGCCCACCACGCCGGCAGCAGCCAGAATAGGCGCGATGGAAATGCCCACCTCGCCCAAAATCAGCATGCCGGTGATTAAAAGAATAATGATGATAGCGGAGTTGCTAAACACTTGTCCTAGCGTTTCGGCGCGCTTGATTGAGCCTGCATCAAGCGTGCGCTGGGTTACATAATATTTGAATGTATTGATGAGCTTGCGGCTCATCCACATGAGCAGCCAGGACAAAACCAGGATGATGAGAATATGGCTGGCCGGCAGAAGAAGCTCCTGCCCCTTGTCGGAGATGTTGATCCCCATGCTGTTTAATAGGGCTTTCATCGAGCTAATGTCGTTAAGCTTCCGGGCGCATCTGCGGGAACAGGATGACATCGCGGATGCTGGCGCTGTCGGTCAGCAGCATGATCAGGCGATCGATGCCGATGCCTTCTCCTGCAGTCGGCGGCAGGCCGTATTCCAGCGCACGGATATAGTCTGCATCCTTGAACATCGCTTCCTCATCACCCGCCTCTTTAGCTGCAACCTGGGCATCGAAACGCGCTTCCTGGTCTTCCGGATCGTTCAACTCGGAGAAGCCATTGGCGATTTCACGTCCCACCATAAACAGCTCGAAGCGCTCGGTGATGGCCGGATTGGTGTCGCTGCTGCGCGCCAGTGGCGAGGCTTCGACGGGATAGTCAATGATGAAGGTAGGCTCGAATAACTGTGCTTCGGCCAGCTCTTCAAACAGGGTCAGCTGCAAGCCGCCCACGCCATCATCGGCGCGGTATTTGGCTTTCAGGTCTTCCAGCTCGTTGATCAGGAAATCGCGGTCATTCAGCTGCGCATCGGTAAATTGCGGATGGTATTTCTGTATCGCCTGGTTCATCGTGAGGCGGTGGAAGGGCTGGCCCAGATCGAGCTCCTTGCCCTGGTAGCTGACAACGGTGGTGCCCAGGACTTTGCGCGCGACTTCGGAAAATAATTTCTCGGTGAAGTCCATCAGGTATTTGTAATCGCGATAGGCTTCGTAAAATTCGATCATCGTGAACTCTGGGTTGTGCCGGGTCGACAAGCCTTCATTGCGGAAGTTGCGGTTGATCTCGAACACCTTCTCAAAGCCGCCCACCACCAGACGCTTGAGATACAGCTCCGGCGCGATGCGCAGATAAAGCTGCATGTCGAGCGCGTTGTGGTGGGTGGTGAATGGTTTGGCCGATGCGCCGCCGGGGATGGAATGCATCATCGGCGTTTCCACTTCCAGATAGCCGTGGCGGGTGAAAAATTCGCGTATCGCCTGTATCGCCTGGCTGCGCACCATGAACACGCGACGCGTCTCATCGTTGGTAATCAGATCCACATGGCGCTGGCGATATTTCTGTTCCTGATCGGTGAGGCCGTGAAATTTTTCCGGCAGCGGACGCAACGATTTTGTCAGCAGGCGCAGTTCGTTGACGCGCACCGACAGCTCGCCGGTCTTGGTCTTGAACAGCACGCCCACCGCACCCAGAATGTCGCCCAGATCATAATGCTTGAATGCGTCATGCGCGGCTTCGCCGGTGTCGCCGTTGCTGATGTATAGCTGCATGCGCCCGCTCATGTCCTGCAGCGAGGCAAAGCTGGCCTTGCCCATCACTCGTTTCAGCATCATGCGCCCTGCAACCGTTACCTTGATTGGCGTGGCTTCAAGCTCTTCATTGCTGAGCTCGCCATAGCTGGCGTGCACATCCGCCGCCAGATGTTCGCGCTGAAAATCATTGGGGAAGGCCACGCCTTGCGCGCGCATGGCGGTGAGTTTGGCGCGACGTTCGGCGATGATTTTGTTTTCGTCTTGCGGCTCAACAGCAGGGGTGTTAGCGGGTGTCGTCATAATCATTCCATCAGTTTAATTAACGCCTTGTTTCAGGCTGGCTTCAATAAATTCATCCAGATCGCCGTCCAGCACGCCCTGGGTGTTGCCGACTTCAACGTTGGTGCGCAAGTCCTTGATGCGCGACTGGTCGAGCACATAGGAGCGAATCTGGTGGCCCCAGCCGATATCGGTCTTGCCGTCTTCCATCGCCTGCTTTTCGGAGTTGCGCTTGCGCAGCTCCGCTTCATACATGCGCGATTTTAGCATTGCCATCGCTTCGGCACGGTTGCGGTGCTGCGAACGGTCGCTCTGGCACTGCACCACGATGCCGGTGGGGGCGTGGGTAATGCGCACGGCGGAATCGGTCTTGTTGATGTGCTGGCCGCCCGCGCCTGAAGCACGGTAGGTATCCACCCGCAGATCGGCGGGGTTGATTTCGATCTCGATCGATTCATCCACCTCGGGGTAGACAAACACGCTGGAGAATGAAGTGTGGCGACGGTTGCCGGAGTCGAAAGGAGATTTGCGCACCAGGCGGTGCACGCCGGTTTCGGTGCGCAGGTGGCCGAAGGCATATTCGCCGGTTATTTTTAGCGAGGCGCCTTTAATGCCGGCGACTTCACCGTCGGACTGCTCCAGAATTTCCACCTGGAAGCCCTTGCGTTCGCAGTAGCGCAGATACATGCGCAGCAGCATCGAGGCCCAGTCCTGCGCTTCGGTGCCGCCGCTGCCGGCCTGAATTTCGATAAAGGCATTGTTGGCATCCATTTCACCGGAAAACATGCGGCGGAACTCCATCGCCGACACCAGTTTTTCTGTGCGCTGAATATCTTCGGCGATGCTAAGCAGGCTGTCATCGTCGTTCTCGGCCAGCGCCATTTCCATCAGTTCGCTGGCGTCGTTGAGTGTACTTTCGACTTGATTCAGGTTGAGCACGACGCCTTCCAGCATCTTGCGTTCGCGCCCCAGTTCCTGCGAACGTTTGCTGTCTTGCCAGATGGCCGGGTCTTCAGCGAGGCTGACGACTTCGGCTAGGCGGTCCTGCTTGCCAGCGAAGTCAAAGATACCTCCGAAGTTCGAGGTTACGCACCTGCAAATCGCGCAGGTGGTTGGTGAGGGCGTTTAGCTGTTCAGCTTCCATGATTTTATCTAATGCGGCAATTGGGGTTGGCGGGCATATCGCCGAAGGCGATGACTCGCAAAGACCGCAATTATACATGGGCTGAGTATTTTGCAGCGGACGTCACGCAGGATTAAAGCAGCAGCAAGCCCAGCGCTACACCCGCACTCATCGCCGCAAAGCCCGGCAAAACATGTTTTGCCAGGCTTTTGCCGCCTATGAAAAACACCAGCCCGAATTTGAGCAGCATATTGCTCAGAAAGGCAATGGCAACAGACATCACCGCATGATTGGCACTCAGTTTGTCGAGCTCGAACAGGCGCAGGCTGGAGAGGGTGATGGGGTCCACATCGGTGAGCCCGGAAATGGCCGCTACCGCATATAAGCCCTTGTTGCCGGCAATATCCGACAGCCATGCCGCAGCCAGCAGGACCACCACATAGATCAGCGCAAAACTCAGGGCCACTGAAAATTCGGTTGGGTTGGCGCTGCTGGGTTTGGGCAGGTCAGCGCTGCTGTTTAATTTCTGCCACAGCAACAGGGTTGCAAGCATGCCGAATACCAATCCTGTCCCCATCGGCAGTAACAAACTTGGCAGCACAGCAGGAGAGATCACCGCGCTGATCACCAGCAGGCGCAGCAATACGACCTGGCTTGCAATCAGAATGACCGCGGCTGACAGGTGCACCATGTTTTCATTCGTTTTGCCGTGACGGGCATAGGCCAGGGTGGTGGCGGTACTTGAAACCAGACCGCCGAGGAAGCCGAGCAGGGGAGGGCCGTAACGGTGGCTTGTCCAGTGCAGGGCCGCATAGCCCGCCAGGCTGAGGCCGGAAATCAGTACCACCATCATCCATGCCTGGTAGGGATTAAATGCACCATAGGGGCCGTAGTTCTGGTCGGGCAAAATCGGCAGTACGATAAAGCTGAGCACCAGAAACTGCAGCATGGAAACCAGGTCGCGCCGCGTCAGGCGCTGGGACATGCCGCGCAGCTCGGGTTTGAAATAGAGCAGGATCGTGGTGGTGATGGCCAGCATGATGGCCAATCTGGCCTGGTCATGCCAGACCAGTGCGCCCAGCGCATAACACAGCAGCAGGGCCGCCACGGTTGTGGTGCCGGGATCATGGTCCTCGCCCGGACTGTTGAAATAGGCTGCAATGATCATCACTCCGACGATGCACAAGCCTGCAACGAGCAGCCAGGATGAGCCGGTTTTGTTTGCCAGCATCGCGGTGAGGGTGCCGAACAGGGCGACCAGCGCAAAGGTGCGCAGCCCGGCTTTGGCCGAGGGGTTGCGTTCGCGCTCGAGGCCGATTAATAGACCGATGGCGAGGCTGGTTATGAATTGCGGCAGCGCTTCGATGCCGCTGCCCTGCAGGAATGAAGTTTCCATGATTTGAAAAATGCCCAAAGTTTAGCGGGGTATTTATTTATCTATTTGATTGTATTTAATATTTTGTTATCTATTCTGCTTCCTGCCAGTGCCTGACAATCAGTTGCAGACTCACCTTGCCATTGTATTCGTTGATGCTCAGGCTATATACCGCACGGATATTGGCCGGCATGGGGTCAGCGCAAAAAAAGTGGATCGCTTCAAAAGCACCTGCCGCCGAAGACAGTTTGAGCTTGAGGTGTTTTTCGCCGACTACGCGCTGGCTCTCCACCTTGAATGCGCCGTCGAACAGGGGCTGCGGAAAGCCCTGGCCCCACACTTGCCTGTCGATACTGCGCGCCATCTCCACGCTGAACTCGTCCTGCTGCAGCGCGCCATCGGTTTCGAGGATTTTGGTCAGGTCGGCCGGCGTCAGCAGGCTTTGCGCCGCAGTTTCAAACGCCTGCTGGAATTTGGCAAAATTTTCTTCCAGCAGGCTGAGTCCTGCCGCCATGGCGTGGCCGCCAAATTTCAGGATCAAGTGCGGGTGGCGTTTGGACACCAGATCCAGCGCGTCGCGCAGGTGCAGGCCGGGGATGCTGCGGCCCGAGCCCTTGATTTCACCGTTGTGTGAGCGCGCAAATGCAATCACCGGTCGATGAAACCTGTCTTTCAGGCGTGAAGCCAAAATGCCGATCACGCCCTGATGCCAGCTCTCGTCGAACAGGGTCAGGCTGTAGCCGTCGGCAGGATCTATATTTTCCAGCGCGAGCAGTGCCGCCTGTTGCATGTCGGCCTCGATGCCGCGGCGTTCCTGGTTGAGCGCGTCGAGCTTGGCGGCGATATCGTCGGCCTCATGCGCATCGTCGGTGAGCAGGCACTGTATGCCCAGCCCCATGTCCTCCAGGCGTCCGGCTGCATTCAGGCGCGGGCCGACGATGAAGCCCATCTCGTAGGCCGAAGCCTGGGCGGCGGATTTTTTTGCGACCTGCAGCAGCGCGGTGATGCCCGCGCAGGCGCGTCCGGCACGTATGCGCTGCAAGCCCTGCTGCACCAGAATGCGGTTGTTCTCGTCCAGTTTCACCACGTCGGCCACGGTGCCCAGCGCCACCAGGTCGAGCAGGTTGCCGAGGTTGGGTTCAGGCTGGTCGGCAAAGGCGCCGCGTGTGCGCAGCTCGGCACGCAGGGCCAGCAGCACGTAAAACATCACGCCCACCCCGGCCAGATTCTTGCTCGGGAAGCTGCAGCCGGGCTGGTTGGGATTCACGATGCACAGCGCATCGGGCAGGCTGTCGCCGGGCAGATGGTGGTCGGTGACCAGTACCTCGATGCCGAGTTTTTTTGCCTCGGCGACGCCTTCCACGCTGGCGATGCCGTTATCCACGGTGACGATGATGTCTGGCCTGCTTTGCGCGGCCAGGCGCACGATTTCCGGGGTGAGGCCGTAACCGTATTCAAAACGGTTGGGTACAATAAAACCCACCTGTGCACCCAGGGCGCGCAGGCCGCGCAAGCCGACGGCGCAGGCGGTGGCGCCGTCGGCATCGTAATCGGCCACGATCAGCAGGGATTTTTTTGCGGTGATGGCGTCGGCCAGCAAAACGGCCATTTGCTGCGCATTTTTCAGCTGCGTGAAGGGCAGGAGTTGACCTAATCCTGTGTCCAGCTGGCTGCTATTGTCTATACCGCGTGCCGCGTAAATGCGCGCCAGCAGCGCGGGCATGCCAGTCTTGCTCAGTTGTTGGACAGTATCGGCGGGGTAGGGGCGTTGAACAATTTCAGTCATGCGAGGCAGGCGGGGGTTAAGTTAATGAAGTTTAACAGAGAGATCGGTTTTCCCGGCTGGTGAAAGATATTGTGGAATATCGGAGTAGGGAGTAGCCTTAATATGTGTATGAATACAGTATCTCGGCTGTTCTTGAGTGTATGTGAAATTGGAATAGCCTGAATTGGAATGGACAGATGAGCAAAAAAAACACCAAACCGGAAAAAAATACTAAAAAAGCAGCAGTTATTGAACCGGATACAGGTGATGAACAGGAAAATGCGCATGAAACTCCAATCTCCACAATAACTCCCTTCCCCGTTGTAGGAATCGGCGCATCTGCCGGTGGCTTGAATGCCTACAGCAAACTTCTCAAAGCATTGCCCATCGACACCGGCATGGCTTTTGTACTGGTGCAACACCTTGATCCCAAGCATGCCAGTATGCTGCCTGAGTTACTCGGGCGCACCACGTTGATGCCGGTGATCGAGATCAAGGACGGCATGCACGTCGAACCCAACAGTGTATATGTGATGCCGCCCAACTACAGTCTTGCCATCCTGCACGGCAGGCTGCACCTGATGCCGCGCCCGGATGCGCAGGGCAAACATCTGCCGATAGATGATTTTCTGCGCACCCTGGCGGATGATCTGCAGAGCAATGCGATCGGCGTGATTCTCTCGGGCACCGCATCAGACGGCACTTTCGGGCTGCGCGCAATCAAGGCCGAAGGCGGTATTACCTTCGCACAGAGCGAGGCCTCGTGTGAATACGACGGCATGCCGCACAGCGCGATAGTAGCGGGCCACGTGGACTTTATTCTGCCGCCGGAAGAAATTGCGCTTGAACTGTCGCGCATCGCCAAGCACCCCTATCTGCAGCAGGAATTTCGCCTGCCCAAGGAGGGAGAATCTCCACTAGCCGGTGACAGCCTGAACAAGATTTTTGTGCTTTTGCGCACGCGCACCGGCAACGATTTCACCTACTACAAACATGCCACCATCCGTCGCCGCGTCAAGCGCCGCATGGTGCTGAACCAGATCGAGCGGATGGAAGATTACGTCAAGTATCTGCAGCAGCAACCAAAAGAACTGGATGCCTTGTTCCAGGATTTTCTGATCAACGTCACCAGCTTTTTCCGTGATCCGGAAACGTTCGAGGCACTGAAGACTGAAGTATTCCCGCAAATGCTGCAGGGGCGCGGAAATGTGCAGCCGTTGCGTATCTGGATACCCGGTTGCTCCACCGGGGAAGAGGTTTATTCGATCGCTATCGCGCTGTTTGAGTATCTGGGGGAAAACATCAGCGGCACCCGCATCCAGATTTTTGCCTCCGACATCGACAACAAGGCGGTGGATAAGGCTCGTGCCGGTCACTATCCGGAAGGCATACGTGACAATGTTACCGCTGAGCGCTTGCAGTGCTATTTTGTCAAAACGCCAGAGGGCTACCAGATTTGCAAATCGATCCGCGACATTTGCGTGTTCGCGGTGCAAAACGTGATCAAAGACCCGCCTTTTTCACGCCTCGATCTGGTGTGCTGTCGCAATCTGATGATCTACCTCGGCGCGGTGTTGCAAAAGAAAGTGCTGCACACCTTTCATTATGCCCTTAGTCCCGGCGGGTATTTGATGCTCGGCACCTCGGAGACCATCGGCAGCTACGCCGAGCTGTTTTCGCTGGTGGACAAGAAAAACAAGATCTACCTGAAGAAATCTGTCGCGCTGCGAATGGCTTACGAGTTCAACGCAACGCCCTATGTTGCCCCGACAGGCGGAATGGAGACGATTGCATCAGGCCGCCAGTCACCCGCGCTCAATCTGCAGCAGGAGGCTGACAATTTGATCCTGGCGAATTACGGCCCGCCGGGGGTGATCATTAACCAGGAACTGCAGATACTGAATTTCCGCGGGCAGACCGGCCCTTATATCGAGCCGGCTGCCGGCAGCGCCAGCCTCAATCTTCTGAAGATGGCGCGCCAGGATCTGGTGATGGAATTGCGCTCGGTGGTGCATGAGGCGATCAAGGAGCATCGCCCGGTGCGCAAGGACGGCGTGCGCATCCAGCAGCAGGACGGCGCTTACCGGCTGGTGAATTTGCAGGTTATGCCGCTTGCGCCTGCCAATGCTGCCGAGTCTTTTTATCTGGTGCTGTTTGAAGCCGCGAGCGGGCCGATATCGGCTGCCAAAAAAGCGGGCAAGGCGGGCAAGAGCGCCGCGGGCAGCGCCGATGAAAGCGAGGCGGCCGATCCGCGTGATTTGCGGATAAACGAGCTGGAGCACGAGCTGTTCAGCAACCGCGAATACATGCAGTCCATTATTGAATCGCATGAAGCCAGCAATGAAGAGCTGCAGTCGGCCAACGAGGAGATTCAATCCGCCAACGAGGAGCTGCAGAGTACCAACGAAGAGCTGGAAACCGCCAAAGAGGAGCTGCAGTCGACCAACGAGGAGCTGGCAACCATCAACGAGGAACACGAGATACACAATCAGGAACTGATTACCGCGAACAATGATCTGAGCAATCTGCTGGCCAGCGTGGAGCTGGCAATTGTGATCCTGCGCGAAGACATGAGCATTCGGCGCTTTACACCGGCAGCAAGACAATTGCTCAATCTGATCGACGCGGATGTGGGCAGGCCGATCGGCAATATCCGTGCCAATGTCACCATCCCCGACCTGGAGAATCGCGTGCGCCAGGTGGCGTCCAGCATGGTGGCCCAGTCGTTGGAGGTGAAGGATCGGGACGGGCACTGGTTTGTGCTGCGCATCCGCCCTTACAAGACGCTGGATAACCGCATTGAAGGCGTGGTTATGACCTTTATCGACATCGACAGCGTCAAGGATGCCGAGCGCTTGCGAAGGGCGCTGCAGCATGAACGGCGACTGGCTGCAGTGGTGCGGGATTCCAGCGATGCCGTCACCGTGCAGGATTTCAGCGGGCGTATTCTGGCGTGGAACCGTCGCGCGGAAGTGATCTATGGCTATACCGAGGCAGAGGCTTTGCAGTTGGATAGCAGAGTCCTGATTGCCGACAGGTCGCTTGATGACATGAAAAATGTGGTGCAGCAATTGCAGCTGGGCAAAAAAGTGTCCCCTTGCGAAAGCTGGCGCCGGCGCAAGGATGGGCGTGAAATCAAGGTATGGCTCACCGTCTCTATACTGTTGGACGAGGCGGAGAAGCCTGCTGGCATTGTTTTAACCGAACGTGAAATTACATGAGTAACGACAAAATAAACCGCAGGCTGGATGACGAGGTGCCAAGCAAGGAAGTGTTGCTGCATGAATTGCAGGTGCACCAGATCGAACTGGAAATGCAGAATCGCCAGCTCCGGGAAGCGCAGCAGGAATTGGAGGAAACGCGCGACCGTTATGCCGATCTCTACGATTACGCCCCTGTGGGTTATCTTACGCTGGACGAGAAAGGTACGGTGCTGGAAATTAATCTGACCGGAGCCGGCATGCTGGGTATGGAACGTTTAAACATTGTGGGCAAGCCCTTGCAAAACCGCTTGACCCCCTCCAACATTCAACCTTTCGTTACGCATTTACGCCAGACTTTTTCTCTGCCCGGCAACAGCGTGACAGAACTTCTGATCAAGGCGAAAGAGGGCAAGCCACGTTTAGTCAATCTGGAAAGTTTGGCTATGGCAGGCGAGAAACGAATTTGTCGCACGGTGATGAACGATGTCACTGACCAGCGCAGGATGGCAATCGCACTGCAGATAAGCCGCTCCGCCCAGGACGCATTGCTTAAGGCGATCCCGGCACTGGTATTTTATCTGGACATCAACCTGCGCTATCTGAGCTGCAGCCAGGCGTTTGCAGATTTTGTCGGCCGCTTGCCTGAGGAGATTGTAGGTAAAACGGTATACGATTTGTTTCCCCATGAGGTAGCCGAAGATCTGCATCAGGTATTCACTTCCGTCTTGCAGACGGACAAGGCGCTTTATGGTTTTGAGCATACGATGGAAGATGCAACGGGGGCCCCGTTTAACATGTCCACCGTACTGACCCCTTTCCTTGATTTCCAGGACAAGAGCATAGGTCTGGTAGGCGTGTCCATCGACATCACGGCGATTAAGGCCGCCATGCATAATAATAACGAGTTGCTGACGCAAAACCGCAAACTGACACGCAATCTGTTTGTGGTTCAGGAGGAAGAACGCCGTTATCTGGCGCGTGAACTGCATGATGAGCTGGGGCAATGGTTTACTGCGATACAGGCTGAAGCACAGGTTATCTGCAATATTGCCAAGCATGTCCCCAAAATTCATGAGAGCGCGCTTGCCATCAGCAGCAGTGCAAGCGCCGTGCATGAAGTAATACGCGGTATGTTGCACAGATTGCGCCCCAGCCTGCTGGACGAATTGGGTTTGGCAGACAGTCTGCGTGAATTGCAGCGGCAGTGGTCTCACAGCCACCCTGATATCATTTGCGAATTTAAGCTGGACGATTCTCTTGATAGATTGGGCGAGGAGCGCAATATAACTATTTACAGGCTGGTTCAGGAAGCGCTTAACAATATTGCCAGTCATGCCCATGCGCATCGGGTAACGGTGAGTGTGGGGCTGGAGAAGGCTGGTAGTAGCAGCATCCTGGTATTGCGGGTGGAGGATGACGGCAAGGGCTTTGATTCGAAGAGTGTGCGTGCCGGGATAGGTTTGCTGGGAATGCGTGAGAGGGTGATTGCTGCAGGCGGAGAATTTACCATTGACAGTTCGCCGGGCCGGGGCACGAAAATATTTTCCTGGCTGCCTTTAAGCAAGGCTGGCGCTTAATAGTTTTGAGAGGATTCAATGACAGTTGAACAGACGATTTCGGTAGTTCTGGTGGACGATCATCCCGTTGTGCGTGATGGTTACCGGCGCCTGCTTGAGCAGATGCCAAATATCAAAATTGTGGCTGAAGCTGACAATGGCGAGGCGGGTTACGATTATTACCGCAAGCTTACGCCGGACGTATTGGTGCTCGATATCAACATGCCCGGCATCGGCGGTCTGGAGACGATACGCCGCATCAAGGCTTATGATGAAAAGGCGCGCATTCTGGTATTCAGCATGCACAGCAATGAGATCATGATTCAGCGTGCGCTGGAGGCGGGTGCATTGGGCTATCTGACCAAGCAGGGCGGCATGGGGCAAATGGTGCAGGCAGTGCAGCAGGTTGCAAAGGGCAGGATGTTTATCGATGCCGATCACGTCACCAGCCTGGCACAGCATAAACTCTCGGACAAGGCGGCAGATCCGATACGGGTTTTGTCAGCCCGCGAGTTTCAGTTATTCAAATTGCTGGCGGAAGGTCACTCGGTAGCCGATATTGCGACCATGCTTTCCATCAGCGCAAAAACCGTTGGTGTGCATCACACCAATATCATGAAGAAGCTGGGTTTGCATAACGCCAGCCAGCTGGTCCGTCTCGCCATCCTGTGTAATGTGATTGAGCCCTGATTTCTTTTCCTGCTGCTTGAGCATTAGCTAAATCAAGACGCAAAATTTATCCTGCACTCCCTTTGTCAAAGGGAGTGATCCCTGCAGATCCAAGTTAGATTATCCTTCGCTGGAAATGGAGGTTGCGCGACGTGCGTATTCTGAAATATCAAATTATCTTTGATGCAATGCATCATTACGAAAAACGATTGTCATGTCTGTTAAAAAAATCAACAGTTAAACTCACAGGAAATATCCCTTCTCCCGAGATACATCCTCGTCGCCTTGCCGTGCAGTAAATAAGGATTTTTCCTATATTTTTTTTCTTGATACAGAATTAGGATGTTTCGGTACCAGGAAATATTATTTTACAACTGCAAAGGGGAGCAGCATTCCCCTCTTTACTGGAGGCACCATGTTACTTAAAAATATTACTCTGTCAGCCTTGGCAGGCGCATTGATTTTAGGCGCAGGTCTGGCTGATGCTGCTGATCAAGTACAGGATAAGACTCAAGATCGAACCCGATTGCAGGGTCCGGCAGCAGATCAGACGCAAGATAGAACCCGGCTGCGGGATCAGATTTACGGTAGCCAGTTAATGACTGAGCAAGAACGCTTGCAGTACCGTAATGAGATGCACAACATGAAAACAGATCAGGAGCGTGAAGCCTATCGATTAGAGCATCACAAGCTCATGCAGGAACGCGCGAAAGAGAAAGGCGTTGCCTTGCCCGATGAACCGCCGACCCGCCCCGGGTATATGGGTACTGGCGGTGGTATGGGACCAGGCGGCCGCAGAAGGTAGTTTTCTTTAGGCCAGTTTCTGGCACCTGTTCAGTCTCATAAAGTTAAATTCAACAGTTTGAATATATTATGTTAATTTTTTAAAGGAGAGTAATGATGAAAAAAATCGCAATTGCCGTTTTAATGTCAGCATGCATCGCAGCCCCTGCCATTGCAGCCGAAGCATATATTGGCTTAAATGCGGGCCAAAACAAGATGGACTTTTCCGGTGTCAAAGAATCAACGGCATTTTCAATCTTCGGTGGCTATTCATTCAATGAATATATTGCCGGTGAACTTGCCTACACTGATTTTGGAAAAGCGGATACGAATGTTGCAGGCGCAACCATAAAAGGTAACGCTGCCAGTCTTGGGGTTGTTGGTTCCCTCCCACTGACTAATAGTTTTTCCTTGTTTGCCAAGCTGGGCTATGCATCGACAAAAGTCGAAGATACGTCCTTTTCAGAAACCAAGGATGACGTTACCTACGGTATAGGTGCCCAGTACAATCTGCTCAGAAATGTGGGACTTCGTCTGGGTTATGATAGCTACAGGGTCGGAAAGACTACAACCAAAGATTCTGGATATACGAATATCGGGGTGCTGTTCAGATTCTAATGTGATTGAACGAGTTGGACTTAAGAAAGGCCGGATATATTCCGGCCTTTTTTGTTTGCATGGTCCAAGAAAAGCCTGTTTTTATCGCGCGCATGCAACGTTGCCTGCCTGAACGAAGTATTCAACACACAACGCTTGATTGCAACATTCGTACTCAGCCTTTTCCCTAAGATCTGCGATAGGCAAAATCACTAGTTCCTGATCAATCTTCAATTAACTTATTGAAATTATTGCCGGGATCACGCCCGGAAGCAGGTGTTCCCGTCCCAGTTTGCCAATATTCAAGAATAAGGATTTTCCTTAGTCGTAATTAAGCAATCTACTTATTCTTTTGTATGGATGGGGGTTCTATTATTCATTGCGACTTTTTTTGTACGATATTTTATAACCAAATAGATTTGAGGAGATTTTTAATGAATATGCATGAAGTTAGAGCCGTCGCTAAAAGCCACAAAATAGATGCGGCCGGCTTGGCCAAAATTGACATTATTCATGCTCTTCAGCGGAAAGAGGGAAATTTTGATTGCTATGCCACGGCCCATGCCGGTGTGTGCGATCAAACTGATTGCCTGTGGCGTGAAGATTGTTTTCAGGCATCCAGGCGTAAATGATGCGTTGTACGTTGAAGTGATTAAATGTCAGGAGATTTTGAATGAATAAATTACTGCTAGCGCTGATGTTGGGGGTGATGTTAGCAGGCTCAGGCTGCGAGAAAAAAGAAGAAAGGATTTTGCCCAAGGTCGGCACCGCCGATCAAATCGACGCGGGAGAGCAATCCAGAATTGAACGGGAAGAGTTTGTCCGGCAAGCGCAGAAGGAAATTGATGAATTAAGTGCCAAGTTGGATGACATCAGGACAAAGGCGGTGGATGCGACCGGTAGTGCGAAGCAGAAGCTGGATCAGCAGATCGTGCTACTGGAACAGGAGCGGAAGGATGTTGAAGGGCAGCTTGCCAGGTTGAAAGCAGAAATCGGGGAACAGTGGAAGGATTTAAAAGCTGGGGTCACAGCGGCAATAGAGAGACTCAGACGGTCTGTGCAAGAGGCAATTTGACGTGGGGTGGTTGTTCTGCGGGTAATTATGATCAATAAAGAAAGAGAGAATAAATATGGCAAACATAACTCGTTTTGATCCATTCAATGATATCAGGCGCATTAATCCATTTCTGGACGTCAATGATTTTTTCAAGGGCTTTGCCATGCATCCGCTGATGCGCGAATTTGAGCGTGAGCCTCAAATCAAAATCGATGTATCTGAAGCGGACACCTCTTATTCGGTCAAGGCAGAGATTCCAGGAGCGAATAAAAGCGATATTCATGTATCAATCGATGGAAATGTGGTTTCTATCAGTGCTGAAGTCAAGAAGGAGAAAGAAGAGAAAAAAGGCGAAAAGGTAATACGCAGTGAGCGCTATTTTGGAAAGGTTTCGCGCAGCTTTACCCTTGCAGGTGACGTCGATTCGGACAAGGTGCAAGCCAAGTATGTTGATGGACTTCTTGACGTAACAATACCCAAGAAATCTGGCGCCAGCAGGCAACAAATCACTGTTTCCTGAACGCTTGTATATTGATGAGATTAATTCTTTAAAAACCTTACATCGTATGAATGGAGATTGATATGGACTGGAAACTTGATCAGAAAAAACGCGAAAAAAAACAGGCAATGATAAAAGCGGTATCTGCCGAAAGTGCCAATATCCTGGGTGAAATGGAGCGCGAGTTTACCCATATTTTCGGTGGCCCTGCAAACGCCGGATTTTTTCGCAATCGCGGAAAGGCAGGAGATCCGGTGAGGAGGAACGAGTCATTGACGCAATATAAATCTCAGAAGGCTGATTAAGAGTGAGGATTTCAACACCATTGAAATCTGCATTGTTTGCTTGCAGCTTGAAGCATGAAAGATGAAGAGCTGAAAAGGTGAAAACAATGCGCTCATTGAGTTGGATTGTGATGTTCACGCTGTTCTTGTCGATCATCGTGTTGACATCGGTGAGATGCAGCCAGCAAACCAACTCGGTACCCACATTTAATTCAGGTTACGCTGCTGGTAATGCGGCCAGCAGTGTGCCGCCACTGGTTTCATTGCCCAGTTTTACGGCATTGGTCAAACGTGAAGGACCTGCCGTTGTTAATATCAGCACGACGCAAAAAATCAGCGTTGAAGCAATTCCTTTTCATGGTTTTCCGGGTATTGAGCCGGACGATCCTTTCTTTGAGTTTTTCCGTCGCTTTGCCCCCGGTGATCAATTGCAGCGGGAGTATCAAACGCATTCACTTGGTTCAGGTTTTATCATTAGCCAGGATGGATACATCATGAGCAACGCTCATGTAGTTGCGAATGCCGATGAAGTTATCGTGCGCCTGACCGATAAGCGCGAGTTTAAAGCGAAGGTAGTTGGATTGGATCAGCGTAGCGATATTGCGTTACTCAAGATTTCCGCTACCGGCCTTCCGGTCGTCAATATCGGTGACTCCTCCAGGCTTGAAGTGGGTGAATGGGTCGTTGCAATCGGATCACCTTTTGGTTTTACCAACTCGGTTTCACAGGGCATTGTGAGTGCCAAGGAACGTAGTCTCCCTGAAGGGGATGTGGTTCCCTTCATTCAAACTGATGTGCCGGTCAATCCGGGTAATTCCGGGGGGCCTTTGTTTAACCTGAATGGCGAGGTCGTGGGGATTAACTCCCAGATTTATAGTCGCAGTGGTGGCTATATGGGATTGTCGTTTGCCATCCCTATTGATATGGCCATGAAGGTTAAGGACGATCTGCTGAAACATGGCTCGGTCAAGCGCGGCTGGCTCGGTGTCAGAATTCAGGACGTGACGGCTGAACATGCAAAATCTTTCAGTCTTGATAGAACATCAGGTGTGCTGATCGCCTCAGTCGAAAAGGACGGACCGGCGGAACATGCAGATCTGAAGATAGGTGACATCATTCTGAAATTAAACGGCACAGAAATATCAAATTCGGGTGATCTGGTTCGTGCTGTATCCGAAGCTGCTCCAGGTGCGCGGGTAAGACTTCAGCTGTGGCGCGAAGGTGCAACAAAAGAGGTAACAGTCGTGTTGGGCGATGCTGCGGCTAGCGGTGCAGCTCAACGTCCATCAGGCAAGGTGGAGAGTCCTCAGCAATTGGGCATGACATTGCGTGAATTGAGCAGAGAAGAGAAGAGGATGGTGAATACCGAAGCAGTCATCGTTGTAGAAGCTGTCAATGGAATAGCTGAAAAATCAGGAATCCAGCCAGGTGATTTGATCGTAGCGATCAATAGCAAACGTGTTTCCAGCATCAAACAGCTGCGTGAAGCACTTGACCGAGCCGGCAAACGCGCTGCAGTGCTGGTGCAACGCGGGGGCAGCATGATGTTCATTCCACTCAGATTTTAAAGCGATGAATATAAATTATTTGTTAGGAGAAAATATCTTGAGCACAAAAAATCTGCAAGCCGGTTTTCATCCAATTCGCCACGATCGTCTTTTACAGGAACAGGTGCACGATGCTTACAAGGCCAAGGGGAAGCTGCATGAACCCAGTGTCTGCCCGCATTGCAAGGCTGTATTCCATGAGGGGCGCTGGCAATGGCTTAAGACTCCAGCCGGAGCGCACGCTGAAACTTGCCCTGCCTGTCATCGAATACACGATCACTATCCGGCAGGTTACGTAACCTTGAAGGGCGATTTTCTTCAGAGCCACCGGGAGGAAATTGTCAATCTCGTGCATAACGAGGAAAAGCGGGAACGAGCCGATCATCCCTTAAAGCGCATCATGGATGTCGAGGATAAGGGTGATGAGGTTTTGGTGACTACCACGGACATTCACCTCGCCCGCAGCATAGGCGATGCATTGCATCATGCTTATCAGGGAAAACTGGATTACCACTATAACGCCGAACAAAATTTGTTGCGTGTTGAATGGGTGCATTAATTAATTTATAAAATATTTTATAAAAGGAATAACACAATGACTCTAGAAGCCCTGCAGCAATTGGCCAGCCAGATTGGTCTGCCTCAGCATCGTCATAATTCATCACAAAAAATGTTAATTCGGGCGATTCAGAAGCAGCGCGGCGAGGAGGCATGCTTTTCAACTGATAAGCGCTATGCCTGCAATGAGGTATGCGAATGGCGAGACAGTTGCCAAAAATTAAGAGCCGTGTGGCTGCGCTAGATAGTTGATGGTGCAGGTTCATATCAGGGAGTGCGGAATGGAAAAAATTAAAAAGAAACAGTCTTCCAGGGTGCGTGTGTTGCCCAAGAAGAATGCACCGGCACCACCTGCGGAATCTGTTCATGCGGATGATGTTGAAAGAGTTTTGGAGCATATCTCGTCACCTTTTCGCTGGGAGCTGCTCGAAGTTCCACTTGTTCAGCCAAAAATTGTTACACCGAAAAAACCCGTTAATACTAAATCGAGGTCAAAGTGATGATAGTTCCTGTCCGTGGGAGATATAGCATGAATGAGTATACAAACTTCAGTGATTCGAGACTGTTTAAAGAGATAGAGATCTTGAGAGAAAAGATTGAGGGAGCGGGTGAAACTGTTTTTATGCGCATGTTGCATGAATTGCAGGTTTACCAAATGGAGATTGAACTGCAAAACCGCGAGCTGCGGGAAACTCAGCTTGAATTGGAGGAAACGCGAGACCGTTATGCGGATATGTATGATTTTGCCCCGCTTGCTTATTTTACATTCGATTCCCATGGCTCCATCCTTGAACTGAATTTGGCAGGCGCTATGTTGCTGGGGAAGGACAGGCTTAGTTTGTTGGGCACGCCTTTTGTAAATTTTGTTGCACGGCATGAGCGCAGTGATTTTTTGTCTTATGTGAAAGACTGCATTTCTGGCGAAGGTAAGTCCAGCGTTGAATTTGAACTTGAGCTTCAGGATGGGAAGTCCGTCAAGGTACAGACAGCCAAGGTAGTTGCGCAATTTGTGCAAGGAAATGTTGATGCCTGCCGCATGGCATTCATCGAAGTTACAGAGCGCCGGATTGCCGAGCTTAAACTGCGCCTGACCTCCAAGGTGCTGGAGAATACCCAGGAAGGCATCATGTTGACCGATGCGCAGCAGCGGATTGTTGCCGTGAACCCGGCATTTTTAAAGTCTACTGGATATGAAAGTGAAGAAATCATCGGATATACCCCGTCAAAGCTGAAATCAGGCCATCATGATGAGGAGTTTTACCGGGAGATGAACGCGTCGTTTAAAGAATATGATGGCTGGCAGGGCGAAATCTGGAACAGACGCAAGAATGGCGAGATTTATCAGGAGTGGGCGAACATAAAAGTGATCAGAAAGAGTGACGGTGAGGTCGATTGTTATATTGGCATTTTTTCAGATATTTCGAATCAGGAAGCGATGAAACAAAGGCTGAAGGAATTGGCATATTACGATGAGCTAACCGGGCTAGCTAACCGGAGCCTGCTATATGACAGGCTGCAGCATGCGCTGGCGCAGTCCAAGCGCGGCGGCTCTTTGATTGCAGTGCTTTTCCTGGATCTGGACCACTTTAAGGATATCAATGACAAGCACGGCCATGTTGCTGGCGATCATGTGCTCAAGGAGGCTGCCGAGCGTCTCAGCTATTGCGTGCGCGAAGGCGACACCTTGTCCAGGCTTGGAGGTGATGAGTTTGTTGCAATATTGCGCAATCTTGCCGACACCGAGGTGCCGGCTAAAATTGCGGCACGCATGGTAAAGGTGCTGGAGAAGCCATTTTTATTCGACAATGACGAATTGCATATAACCACCAGCGTCGGCATCAGTATTTCTCCCAATGATGGCGATGAAGTGACAGTGTTGCTGAAAAATGCCGATACCGCCATGTATTACGCCAAGGGATTGGGCAGAAGCAATTATCAATATTATGCAACCACAATGAATAAGCAGATGATGTAGCCATGAAATTTGTCGCGTAAATAAAAATCGAGCGCACCTTAATGCGCGTCCCTCGATAAAAATCCGGCTTCATCCCTGCCATTCCAGGTTTGATGGCAGAAATTCTGTTGCTGGGAAAAAATCTGTAAACCAAAGTAGTGTTCTCATTTTCCCCCCATATAGGATAGAATGCTGCCCATTTTGTAAAACACTGGCAGGCATATCGTGGCATTGATTGTTCAAAAATATGGTGGGACTTCAGTAGGCAGCCCGGAACGCATCAAGAGCGTTGCGCGGCGCGTGGCAAAATACAAGGCGCAGGGGCATCAGGTAGTCGTGGTGGTTTCCGCGATGAGCGGCGAGACCAACCGTCTCGTAGCCTTGGCCAAAGAGGTTCAGGCGGAGCCGGACGTTCGCGAGATGGATGTCATTTTATCCACCGGCGAGCAAGTCACGATCGGCCTGCTGTCCATGGCGTTGATGGCCGAGGGGCTGAAAGCCAAAAGTTACACCGGCGCCCAGGTAAAAATCCTGACCGACAGCGCCTTCACCAAGGCTCGCATCCTTAGCATCGACGAGGAGAGCATACGGGCCGACCTCTCCAACGATTACGTGCTGGTGGTGGCCGGTTTCCAGGGAATTGACGAGGCTGGTAACATAACCACTTTGGGGCGCGGCGGTTCGGATACCACAGGCGTTGCAATTGCTGCAGCATTGCGAGCCGACGAGTGCCAGATTTACACCGATGTGGACGGGGTGTATACCACCGATCCGCGCATGGTGCCCGAGGCGCGTCGCCTGAAGAGCATTACCTTTGAAGAAATGATGGAGATGGCCAGTCTGGGCTCCAAAGTGCTGCAAATCCGCTCGGTAGAATTTGCCGGAAAATACAAAGTTAAGTTGCGCGTGCTGTCCAGCTTCGAGGAAGAGGGCGAGGGCACACTGATTACGTTTGAGGAAGATAATACAATGGAACAGGCGATTATTTCAGGCATAGCCTTCAACCGCGATGAGGCCAAAATTACCGTGATAGGCGTACCGGATAAGCCCGGTATTGCCTACCAGATTCTTGGCCCGGTGAGCGAAGCCAATATCGACGTGGATATGATTATCCAGAACGTCGGCGTGGGCGGCGCTACCGACTTTTCATTTACCGTGCATCGCAACGAGTTTGCCAAAGCGATGGACCTGTTGAAAAATACAGTGCAGCAGCACATCGGCGCACGCGAAGTAATCGGCGATAACAAAACCGCCAAGGTATCGGTGGTGGGTATCGGCATGCGCTCACATGTAGGCATCGCCAGCAAGATGTTCAGGACATTGGCAGAAGAGGGCATCAATATCCAGATGATTTCCACTTCGGAAATCAAAATATCTGTCGTGATAGACGAAAAATATTTGGAGCTGGCTGTGCGTGTGCTGCACAAAGCTTTCGATCTGGATCAGGAAAACGCATAAAAAAACATTTGACGGCATGGTCGTTAATCAGTAACATGCGCGGCTCTTTCGGAGAGGTGGCCGAGTGGTCTAAGGTACTCCCCTGCTAAGGGAGCGTCGGACAAAATCTGACCGAGGGTTCGAATCCCTCCCTCTCCGCCAGGTCACGTTTTAGAAGTTAAGTTGTAATAGTAGTTGTATGCGCCCGTAGCTCAGATGGATAGAGTACTTGGCTACGAACCAAGGGGTCGGGCGTTCGAATCGCTCCGGGCGCACCAGTATAAGCAATGGGTTAGGTCAGAAATGATCTAGCCCATTTTAATTTTTACTCTCCATGGGTACACCCATGGGTACACCAGAAAAATACTAGG
>DATKTO010000017.1:0-2496 GCA_035531075.1 Gallionellaceae bacterium | reverse complement strand
CATCGTGTTGCTGGCCTTTGGTGGCCACGGATTTGAAATGCTGGAGGCCAGCGAGATCGTTGAGGTCAAACAGGGGCCGTATGCCGGAGAGGAAGACAAGACGCGCTTTACTCCCATTTCTTCTGAGCTGATTCGCCTTGTTAAGTAACTTATGAGCCAACCCGCATTTGTTCCAGTCAACGAACCCCTCCTTAACGGTAACGAGGAAAAATACCTGGTCGAGTGCATACGCACCGGCTGGATTTCATCCGAAGGCCCTTTTATCAAGAAGTTTGAAGAACAGTTTGCCGCGCGAGTGAAGCGCAAGTACGGGGTGGCGGTCTCCAATGGATCGGTGGCACTGGATGCTTCTGTGATGGCACTGAGACTGGGCAATGGTGATGAAGTTATTGTGCCCACTTTTACCATCATTTCCTGCGCCGCCGCCATTGTGCGCGCTGGTGCGGTTCCGGTGTTGGTGGATTGTGATCCCGCGACCTGGAACATGGATGTTGCGCAGATCGAAGCACGTATCACGCCCCGCACCAAGGCCATCATGTTGGTACATATTTTTGGTTTGCCGGTAGACGTGGATCCGCTGCTTGCGCTAGCGCGCAAGTATGGCCTTAAGGTAATTGAGGATGCCGCCGAGATGCATGGCCAAATATACAAAGGCAAGCCTTGCGGCAGTTTCGGTGACATTAGCACTTTCAGTTTTTACCCCAACAAACACATCACAACCGGCGAAGGCGGGATGATCGTTACGGACGATCTCGAGCTTGCCGAGAGATGCCGTTCCCTGCGTAACCTTTGTTTCAAAGCCGAGCAGCGTTTTGTACATGATGAGTTGGGCTGGAATTTTCGTATGACCAATCTGCAGGCAGCGCTAGGTGTGGCGCAATTGGAAAGACTGGATGAATTTGAGGACATCAAGCGTCGCATGGGTGCGCGTTATACCAAGTTGCTGACCGGCACGCCGGGCATTCAACTGCCGCTGGCGCATACCGACTATGCGGACAACATTTACTGGGTATACGGCATGGTGCTTGACGACAGCATACCCTTTGACGCCATGGAAGCCATGATGCGCTTGGGCAAGCTGGGTATAGGCACACGCCCGTTTTTCTGGCCGATGCACGAGCAGCCCGTATTCAAGAAGATGGGCTTGTTTGCCAATGAAAGTTATCCCGTAGCCGAACGCATTGCCCGGCGCGGTTTTTATATTCCCAGCGGCATGGCCCTGAGCGGTGAGCAATTAGAACGATCTGCAGCAGCGGTAAAGGAGATTTTGTTATGAGCCAGGTCTTTGATTCCTACGCCCGCTACTACGACCTGCTTTACCGAGACAAAGATTACGCTGGCGAGTCGGAGTATATCGCCGGGCATATTCGCAAGCAGGCGCCGCAGGCAAAACGAATTCTTGAACTGGGTTGTGGCACCGGTACTCACGCCGAACATCTGGCGCGCATGGGCTATACCGTTCACGGGGTAGACATGAGCGAAGCCATGCTTGCACGTGCCGAGGTGCGCAAGGCTAATCTGCCAAAGGACGTAGCGGCACGACTTTCGTTCGCACTTGGCGATGTACGCACCGTGCGCACAGGTGCGACTTACGACACAGTAATCTCGCTGTTCCATGTAATGAGCTACCAAACCCGTAATGTTGACCTGGAGGCCACGTTTAAGACCGCTTCCTTCCATTTGCAACCAGGCGGTTTATTTCTGTTTGATTTTTGGTATGGTCCGGCAGTGCTTACACAACGCCCGGAAGTACGCGTCAGGTGCCTAGAGGATGGTGAGATAAAAGTTACTCGCATTGCGGAACCGGTGATGCATGTAAACGAAAATATAGTGAGTGTGAATTACACCATGTTCATTGAAGTAAAGGCGACAGGCCAAATTGAGCAGATCAAGGAGAATCATCAAATGCGTTATTTATTTTTGCCTGAGTTGCAGTGTTACTATACTGACAAATTTTTGGAATGTGGCAGCTACGCTTGGATGACGGACGAGCAACCAAACGCGGAAGTTTGGGCAAGTATTCAATCTTTGGTTAGTGCGTAACATTAAATGAAGATAATCGCAGTATTGGAAAGTTCTGTCACAAGCGGAGGAGCATTCAACCAAGGATTGAATGCAATCATGCAGATGAGCAGGATATGCAAGGATAGGTTTGAATTCGAAGTTTTTGCTGCTCATGCTGAAAGCATTGAATTTCTGGAAAAGCTGGGGATTGGCTGTGTAATGTTCGGGAATTCCGAACCTTCTCTACTAGACAAGATTTTTCATCGCGCAAAGCTGCTATCGTGGTGGCAAGCTAGGCAAAGACCTAAAAGTATTTTTGTTTCACTTGAGCTGAAATTGATAGAGCACGGTGCCGACTTGGTGTATTTTCTGACGCATTCCGAAGGCCCGGAAACCCTTCAACAGCTTAATTATATTACGACCGCTTTTGATCTCTGCCATCGAGATACTCCTGAGTTTCCAGAAGTTAGAAATTTTGGCCAGTTCCAGAAT
>DATKTO010000016.1:0-7727 GCA_035531075.1 Gallionellaceae bacterium | reverse complement strand
CCCCGGCTGCAACTGTGCAGCATCGAGCACGCGATCCGCATAACGCTCAACTTCAGCCATGATGCGCTGCTTGAATTCAAGGCTGCCAGCATTTCGCCGATGCAGAATCCAGTCAGCCCAAAGATCATGTTCCTCATTGTCAGCACTTATTTCAGATATATACATGATCCTCGCCAGTTAGCCAGTCTAAATATGATTGATGCTGGCGCCAGGTGCGCCCCTGCAACAGGCTGACCTCGCTGCACCAAGATATAGTTTGTAGTTTCGTTGTCCAGTATGATATGAATTATCTTTCCGTGCAACGTTTTATGGTGAAAGCGTTATTCATGATAGATGCTTTGAATGGAACATCATTCAGGTGCTAAGGTAAAGACTTTACTTGATTAGCATAATGATTCCATTGCGAGAAGCAAGCTCATGGGTAACGTGGCCGGGCTAAAACGGCGGTTGATGCGATAAGTCATGGTGGAGAGATATCGTTGCGCATATTTCCGAAATTTTAAGGCATGGTAAGCACCGGAAAGACCTGTTTTGAGATTGCCCAGTACGGTGTTGACCCGCCCGAACTGGGGCAAATCCCGGGGTTTGCGGCCACCGGTGACAATCATTGTTAATCAGCGTCCAAACTGGAGGGCACTTCGAATAACAAAAATTGTTTAGTTTGAGATAGAGATGTCCCCCAACCCTTGCCATTCTCAGGCGATTTTTACAAATTATCCCTACTTTATCTGCGTATTTCCAGTATTTTTAGCCTTTTTCGTGGACTTTGGACGGATTGATCCCTACCTGGCCACCAATTGCTGCATCAAGCAGGCAAATCGTCGCATATTATAGACCAGATTCATCATGCCGATTTTGACTTCAGCGTGAGCCATACCAATGGTGCGCAGAAACTTACCACCCTGCTGTACCATGGCGCCAAAGGCATGCTCAACCCGTGCGCGGTGGTGTGACCGGCGCGTGTTGGCCAACTCCTGGGCCTTGGTCAAGGGGCGGTTGCGCTGCGCCTTCTCGTGGATTCGGCTGCGGTAACCTTTTTGACATAGCATTTGCTCCGCTTCCGTTAAACGATAGGCGCTGTCCGCAAAAACCTGTACGCCCTGATTCTCCGGGTCCAGAAGCGCTTCCAGGCACTGACTGTCATGCACAGCGGCATCCGTGACCATGTACTGATGAATCAGCTTGTGGCGCTTGTCCACGTTAATATGGTTCTTGTATCCGAAGAAACTGCGGCCATTCTTTTTGGTCCAGCGGGCATCGGTGTCTTTCTGGCGGCGCTTGGCGGGCTGATCCTGCCACGTCTGGGGTGTTTCGCCCTGATTGACCTGTTCCCGCTCCTTCCGGTGCATCCGTTGCCGTGGAACCGTCACAAAACTCGCGTCGATGATTTGCCCGGCCCGTGCGGCGTAGCCGGCTTCCCGCAGAAAAGCATGGAAGGCCATGAACAGTCGCTCCGTCAGTTTGGTCTGGGCCAGTGATTCACGGAACAGCCACAAGGTCGTGTGATCGGGTACGCCTTCCTCCAACCCAAGCTCCAGGAAACGCTGAAAACTGAGGCGACCCAGAACCTGTATTCGGTTTGTTCGTCGCTGAGATTGTGCAGTTGCTGTAACACCATCATCTTGAAGAGCAGCATCCGGTCGTAGGGCTTTCTCCCTCCCGGCCCTTTGGGCTTGGCCTTCGGCACACTCTCCAGAATTGGGCGGAAGCGCTCCCAGGGAATGAGCAGGTTGAGCAGCGGCAGGCCGTCGCCCAGCAAATCCAGTTCCTGCAACCGGTGGTCTCCGGGGAAGAATCCTGTTTGCCCTACCAGTCCTGCCATCGCCGGCTCTCCGATCTAACCTATCCCCCTAAATCTTACTGCATATGGGGGGTTTTTCGTACCGCCCTTTAGAAGGCATACTGCAACATCATCCGATTGTAGATAAAGGATCTGCCTGCATAGGCCTGCAGACCATTATCGATGGCTACCTGATCACGGACAATAAATCCTTTGAGCATCTTTGGGGCATAGGTCACATCCAAGTAAACGCCGTGAGTCCTACCTTCATAATTGGTATTGAAGTGAGCATATCCAGCCATTAAAAGAATTTGCCTCTGCCATAATCGATAGCTTGCAGCAACGCGCCACGCATGTCCGGGACCAAAGGCCAGTAGATTATCCGTTATGAAAGACGAGTAAGTCGCGTTATAATTGCCATAGGGTGAGATAATGGCACCCCCACCAAAGGATCCAGGATGAAGAGTAAGGGCGTTATAAGCCGCAAACACTTTACCGCTAGGAATTTTCACACCCACTTTGCCGCCCCACAGTGTCGCATTTACACTGCCAGATTGGCCCAAGAGTTTAGCATCATATTTTTGAAAGGCCGAATTTACCTGCCATTCCCGCATATACTGCACGGCAGTAAAGGGAAAGAACTCGGCGCCCGTTTTTAGTGTATAGGTGGCACTACCATAAAACATCTGTGCAAACTGGTAGAAGTTGTAATACCAGGACTGAACATCTGCGCCGATCGCTGTATATGTCGCACCGAAGGCCAGCGTACCCTGGAACTTCCCAGCATTTTTCGGCAATACAGCGGTCACGCCATACAGGGGATCGTTGTAATAATTCGTGTCGTAATATAGATTATCTTTGTAGTAACCGTCGGAGGTTCGGCTCTTCCAGCGAAAGATGCGCATGGCCTCTAGATTTAATCCAGAAACAGGGGTGATCCGGACGAACAAGCCCTGGAAAGTTTGAGGCAACATGCGTGAATCGCGGGGACCCATCCAAGGCGTGTTGATCATTTGATTGCCGGCGCGAATCAGCAGGCGGTGAGGTATTTCATATTGAATATAAGCCTGCCCCAGAGCATTAATGGAAGACGCGATGCCCATCAATGTGGTGTCAACATTCTTGGGATTATTACCGTGTGTGCCCAGATCGCTGGCAGTGAATAAGCTGACGCCCACGATAAAGCCTCCGAGGAAAGGAGTGGTTTTGATGTTGATAATTTCACCCAGACTATAAGCATCCATGTTGTTTTCGGCAGCAGCACCATAGAGTTTGCTGAAATAGCAGGAGCGTATAGTGCCGCTAATGTCACTTTTCTGAATGAAATTTGTTGGCGAATCGGCCTGTGCGAAGGTGGGTATAGCGAAAACGTAATAGGCAATAATTATAATTGAACATCGCTTTTTCTGTAACATGGCTTAATTTTCAGTATCCAGATTTAGATCCACATATTTCAACATGTTTAATACGACGCTTTCAATCAATGGAATTATCTACTAGGAATATATAGACAAACCCTACGCCATAGATCGTTCGCATAATACCGAAGCAACAGATTTCTTCACTGCTGACCGGAGATTTGACCCAGACATAATAGTAAGCAACTGAAAAAACTCGTAGTTTATCGAGTGGGTGTCACCGACTTTAAAATGGCCCATTTTGAATTTCGGAACGCCCATGTATTCTGGAAAATTGGTTATGGCACAGCTTTTCGTGCCATCTACCCATGCATACATTCCGCCGCTGCGTCGCCAAACATCCCAGTAAATATCTTGTGCTCAAGTTCAGTCATTTTGACCAATTCTCCTGTATGGCATTTGCTCAGTTGATCTATCGTGAAAGCCTGCGCGATATCGAAATCTGCCTCCGTGCCTATAACAGTAAGCTGTACCATCTCGGCATTTACGAACGAGTATCAAGAAGCACACTGGCCGACACCAACAAAACCGGTGATGTACATATTTACGAAAACTTCGCACTTGCACTCATTAAATTTGCCCGCAAACTTCCGATATGGAGCGCGGCAGGCGCATCGCAATACTCTGCAGCGGGAGAATCTCATCCACCCCACCTAAGCGAATAGCTTCTTTAGGCATACCGAAAACCACGCAACTCGCCTCGTCCTGGGCAATGGTATGCGCGCCGACGCAGTGCATCTCGGTGAGCCCCTGCGCGCCATCATCACCCATGCCGGTCATGATGACACCCCAGGCATTCCGTCCTGCCACCTGCGCGACGGAGCGGAAGAGCACATCGACGGAGGGACGATGGTGCTTCACCAAGGGGCCATCAAACACCTGCACCGCAAACTGGGCACCACTGCGTACCAAACGCATGTGCTTACCACCTGGTGCGATGAGGGCGCGGCCAGGCAAAACCCGGTCACCGTCACGCGCTTCACGCACTTCCAGGGCGCTGATCGTATTGAGGCGGGCGGCAAAGGCAGCGGTGAATTTTTCCGGCATGTGCTGGACCACCACTACCCCCGGAACCGTTACCGGGAGCGCACGGAGCAGCACTTCCAGTGCCTGTGTGCCGCCGGTACTGGTGCCGATGGCAATGACTTTTTCCGTGCTCTTCTGTAGCAACACATCGGGAGCAACAGCAGTAACAGCGGTAGTGGCAGCAAAACTGGCGGCAGGTGCAGGACGAATATTACGCAGGTTGGCACGCGCCGCAGCCTTGACCGCTTGAATGATCTCTGGTGCATCTTTTTGCAAAAAATCGCGCAGACCGGAATGGGGTTTCTGGATAATTTGCACGGCGCCGGCCGATAAGGCATTCAAGGTAATCTGCGCCCCAGATTCCGCCAGGCTGGAACAGATAATTACCGGTAAGGGATGTTCCGCCATGATTTTGCGCAGGAAGGTTACGCCATCCATGCGCGGCATTTCGATGTCGAGTATGACCACATCGGGCCACTGCCGCTGCATACGATCCCAAGCAAAAATCGGGTCATGAGCGGTCGCCAGTACGGCGATATCCGGGTCTTGCGTTAGGGCCGTTTGCAGCACCTGGCGCACGACCGCGGAGTCGTCTACAACGAATACCTGTATTTTTTTCACAAGGAGCTTAGCTCAATAGTTATCTGTTTATTAACCCGCATGGATAGCGGCGCCTCGCCCGCTGAATTTCAAATACACCGCACCCGACCATACTTCAAAATAAAGACTGCGGTGACCTTGCCCCCCAAGGTGCGAGGCGGCAATACCGAAACCAGCCTGCGCAATCAATTGCTTTGCTGCCCACACATTTTTACAAGGGACATCAGCGCAGGTTTCCGGCGTATGGCGGTGGAAGCGCTCGCCGTGCACGACGGCACCTATCGCCTTGTCGTCGTCCACAATGGTTCTACCAGGTTGCTGGCGAAACATATTACCGCCACCAAATATCTTGCACACATAGTCACTGGGATCAGTGCGCTGCTGGCGCAGCTCCTGCATCAGCGCGAGCACCGCCTCATCGCCGTACCGACCGTCCAGAGATGCCGCTGCCGGGCGCGGACTGCCTCGACTAGGGAGCATGAAGTGACACATTCCGCCCACCTGCAGACGGGGATGCCAGAGGGTAATGGCGATACAGGAACCGAGCAGGGTGCGGATTCGCGTATCTCGATCTCCGAAATACCATTCTCCCGGCTGCAGAAAGATCTCCATGATACCCATAATACGTTAATCCTTCCGATAGACCGCCGGTTGAACAAGTCGCAGACCATCGACAACACCATTGAGACTTTCGGAGTGTCCCACCAAAAAATATCCGCCGGGACGCAGTTGAGCGAGCAGGCGCAAACAAATGGCCTTTTTGGCGGTCAGATCAAAGTAAATAAGCATATTGCGTAAAAAAATCACATCAAAATTCCCCACGGCAGGCAGCGGGTGATTCAGGTTGATTTGCGAAAATTTCACCGACTTGCGTAACTCCGGCACGATACTGAATGATCCCTCTTGTCGGCCTACGCCTCGCAGACAATAACGCTTCAGATAGGCTTTAGGAATTTTCTCGGCACGATCCATGGGATAGGCCCCCTGCGCCGCAGCCGCGAGCACACGGGTACTCAGATCCGAAGCTAATATCTCCCAGCCACGCTTCCGGCACTCGGCCAGCACCATGGCGATACTGTAAGGCTCTTCGCCGGAAGAACAGGCGGCGCTCCAGATGCGGAGCTCCGACTGGTGGGCCCACTGTGGGATAATCTGTTCACTCAGAAAGGCGAAGTGCTTGGCCTCACGAAAGAAGTAGGTCTCATTGGTCGTGAGTAGATCCACGGCCTGCTGCCGCTCAGTCGCATCGCTGTCGAGCAGACGCAAATAGGCATCATAACTACCGCACTCTCGTGCCAGCAGGCGTTTCCCCAATCGCCCCATCACCAGCGGCTTCTTGGCCGGGCCGAGGGTTATTCCAGCCTCTTTCCGCAAAAAAGTCTGGATACGTCGATAGTCGGCATCAGCCAAGGTGGACACGGGAGCGGTCACCGACATGGACTATGCACCGGCCGCCGCGCCAGCAGCAATCGCGGCAAGTTCGGCCATCTCGTCCAGTGAGAGCACCCGCTCCATTTCCAGCAGGATAATGAATTGATTAGCCACCTTGGCCATACCCCGAATGAACTCGGTGCGCAAACCGGCACCAAACTGCGGCCCTGGTTCTATCTGTTCCCCTGAGAATTCCAGCACCTCATTGACGGCATCGACAATGACGCCGAGGCGCTGTCGTGACTCCCCTTCTTGCAGATCCACGATGGTAATGCAACTCCGTTTATGAATGGCAGTCGCCGGACGTCCAAAACGGCGCGCTATGTCGATGATGGGCACCACCTGACCACGCAGGTTGATCACCCCCACCACAAAAGTCGGCATCATGGGAATCTGGGTAGGAACGACATAGGCGATGATCTCTCGCACCGCCGTAATATCCACACCAAAGGATTCCGTCTGCAACTGGATAATCAGATATTGCCCTCCCCAATGTTCAACCTGGGCGGTACCGTCTCCTGCTGGCAGCATATTCATGGACGCCTCCTCAGAAGCGGACGAAATCGTGGCTGTCAGTACTTACTAGTGCTGCGTCGTGTCCACGTCCCCGGAGGGGGGCCACGGGTCCCGCAGAGCCTTTATGCACACTGGCTTTGGCAGAATGTCCGCCCCCATTCGTGCGTAACCGGAACGTCGCCATCAACTGCTGAAGCTGTTCGGCCTGTCCGCTCATCTCCTCTGCCGTCGCCGCCAGCTCTTCAGAGGCGGATGCATTTTGCTGGGTAACCTGATTGAGTTGCCCCACCGCCAAATTGATCTGATCGATGCCGGTCGCCTGTTCATTGGATGCGGCGTTGATTTCCTGCACCAGGTCAGAGGTTTTGCCGATCGCCGGGACCAGAGCGGTCAGAGCGCTTCCGGCTTGTTCCGCCACCTGCACACTGCTGCTGGCCAGTGCGCCAATTTCCTGTGCTGCCACCTGACTGCGCTCCGCCAGTTTACGAACCTCGGCGGCGACAACCGCGAAGCCCTTGCCATGTTCACCAGCACGGGCGGCCTCGATCGCGGCGTTGAGTGCCAGCATATTGGTCTGATAAGCGATATCGTCAATGATTCCAATCTTATCGGCAATATTTTTCATGGCCTGCACCGTCTGGGTGACTGCGTCACCGCCGCTACGCGCCTCTTTAGCAGCACCAGTCGCGATATCGTCGGTCACCCGTGCATTCTCCGCGTTTTGCTTGATGGAAGCTGCGGCCTCTTCTAGCGTCGCAGAAGTCTCCTCGACACTGGCGGCCTGCTCAGAGGCGGCCTGAGAGAGGGACTGAGAGGTCGCGCTCACCTGCTCAGAGGCACTGGAAAGATTGTCTGCGGCGCTACGCACCTCGCCGATGGTCTGGGCCAGGCGCTCCACCATAGTGCCCATCGCCGCCATCAAGCGTCCCGTTTCATCGCGGGTCCGAGATACCACC
>DATKTO010000015.1:0-3160 GCA_035531075.1 Gallionellaceae bacterium | reverse complement strand
TGCGATCAGCCTATGATTAGTGTCGACGATCTAACAAGTCTTGTTAACGTTTGGAACGCTTTTCCGGAATATCCAGCAGCATCACAATACGATGGTGTACATGGCGTTCCAGCAATATTTCCGAAACATAGTCTGCCTGCGCTTATGACTCTCCAGGGCGACACGGGCGCCCGATCGATACTTGATGCCTGCCCGACGGTTAGTAGTGTAGAAATGCCATCCGCTGCATTTGATATTGACACGGTGGAGGATTTGGCCAAATTGAACGAGGTAAGCTAGTTGTCGATTAGGATTTTATAAATGTAATGAAAAAATTGAATATCGAATATTTTGCGATTTTGCGAGAAAGAGCTGGGCTTGATCGTGAGCTGCTGGAAACAAATGTAACAACGCCAGCAGAGCTCTTCGCGGAGTTGACGCAGCGGCATGGTTTTCCTGAAATGGAAGCCGTCAAGGTTGCAATTAATGATGAATTTGGGGATTGGCAAGCTCAATTACAGGATGGCGATTCCATCGTATTTATTCCACCGGTGGCAGGCGGATGATTGGCTTTCGCATTGCTGAGTATAAGTTTAAGCCTGAAAAAGAAAGAGACAGTCTTGTGACGTCTTCTTGCGGCGGCTATGTTTCTTTCGAGGGCTGGGTGCGTAACCGCAATGAAGGTCAGGAGGTTCTTCGCCTGGAGTATCAGGCCTATGAGGTGTTGGCGCTAAAGGAAGGGGGCAGGATAGTGGTGGAGGCAGCCAAGCTGTTCCCTGTGCAGAACGCATTGTGTATTCACCGGGTTGGCGAACTTGAGATTGGTGACCTCGCAGTCTGGGTGGGAGTCAGTGCTGGTCACCGGGATGAAGCGTTCAAGGCTTGTCGTTACATTATCGATGAGATCAAATCCCGTGTTCCCATCTGGAAGAAGGAGTACTACGTAAGTGGAGATTCAGGTTGGGTAAATTGTGAGGCTTGCGCGTCGAACGCACACGATCATCACGACTGACCTGAATAGCTGATCTTTCCTGATTAGGCGATATAGCCCGCTTGGGCGAAGATTATTTCTCGCTGCGTTCCCGCTCAACGAGTTCGTTAGTAACATCAATCATGTCACCAAAAGTCTTAATGTCTGGTGCATCAGTTGCGTATTTACCGTTGATAACCAATACGGGTACAGAACGAATCCCGTAACGACGGGTAAGATTTTCTGCGCGTTTGACTGCGCTCGTGACACCAAAGGACTGAAACGTTTCTTTGAAGGTTTCTTCGTCTATATCGAACTGAGCAAACAAAGCAATCATATCGCTCTCATCGGTCAGCATGTTGCCATCCTGGTGGATCGCCGTGAAAATCGCGTCGTGAGCTTCATCCAGAATGCCGAGTGCTTCAGCTGTATACATCAGGCGAGCGTGTACCTGGTTCGTAGGATTCCAAATGACAGGGATTTTTACGAAAGCAACGTCAGCAGGTAAATCCTGTGCCCATGTTTTGAGTACGGGGTCGAAGTTAAAGCAATGCGGACAGCCGTACCAGAAAACTTCTGCAACCTCGATTTTATCGGGTGAGCTGCTGGTCCCCTGACTTGTCGTCATGCGTCTGAAATGCTTGCCTTCACTGTACTTCCATTCAACTACGCCAGATGTTTCGGCTGGCTGCGGGGCTTTCTGCAGAACTATTTCGGTCTCTTCTTCCATGGCCCCATCCAGCCCTTCGGTCTCGGCCACACTGCTAAGCGCGTCAAGCGCAGCAGCTTCTTCTGTCCCCACGTCACTTGCCAGTTCCTGAACAGGCGCTTCAGTGACCGCTTCTTCCTGATTCAATGATGATGCAGTTTCGACCGCCTGCTCCGGATCGCTGCAGGCGGCTAGAGCGAGCAGGAGAATGATTGACAGACCATCTGTCAAAGGGCGGATTTTGTGTAGATACATCAAATCAAACCTCTTAAAAATACATGGAGCCCTAAAGCCAACCGAATAGCCTTAACACCATCGGTGTTCTGAAAAACTGACTCGCCTTTAATACAATCCTTGCATATAGGCAGCAACCGCCTCGATTTCATCTTGATTCAAACGAGCGGTAATGTTTCGCATAATCTGGCTATCGCCATCACTGGTGCGGGCACCGCTCTTGTAATCATTCAGTTGTTTAGCGGTATATGCAGCATGTTGGCCGGCCAGTGCCGGGTAAGCTGCTGGCGCATTCCCCTGGCCGGTTGGTCCATGGCATGCAATGCATGCGCTGATCCCGGCTTCTTTGTTCCCGCCGCGATACAGTCGGGCACCGGCTTCCGCCAGGTCTGGATCAGCGGTGCGCCGGGCGGGCGTTTGAGCGGCAAAATATGCGCTCAAATCAGCCATGTCCTGTTCACTTAGTGCCGCAGCCTGCGCGCCCATCAGTACATCTGATCGAGAGCCATCCCTGAACGCGTGCAACGCAGCAATTAAATAGCTTTGATTCTGTCCTGCGAGGCTCGGCCATTGCGGGTTGACGCTATTGCCATCCTTGCCGTGACAGGCGGCGCAGGTGCCGGCCTTTTCAGCGCCCGCGTTCGCATCACCCGCTGCTAATGCATCATCTGCTAACGTTTGGCCAGCAAGAAATGTTATGGCGGCAAGAATGGAAAGTGCTCGCAGTGCACCTTTCCAGCTTGAGAAACCCCCAGGCAAAAATGCGTGGGAAATGTTTGATTTATTCGCTATTTTCAGAATCAAGTTGATATGCCTTAGTCATGCCTAAAATGTAATGCTTAAATTTGCTATGCGCTGCCTCATGTTACACTGCGAGGCAGCGGCGCATTTTACACGAAAATCGGGGGCTTAGGGCCGCCGCGAGAGTCCGATGTCACATTATCCCCAGGCCAGTTTCCTGACCAGTGCCCACCAACCTACGCAGTTTGTTGCAGATGAAGGGGCTGAGGTCGCGTTTGCCGGTCGTTCCAATGCGGGCAAATCCAGCGCGATTAATGCGATTGTTAATCAGCGAAATTTTGCGCGCACCAGTAAAAGCCCGGGGCGCACGCAATTGATAAACTTTTTTCATTTACGTGAGCAGCAGCGTCTCGTTGATTTGCCGGGCTATGGTTATGCAAAGGTTCCGCAATCTGTGCAGAAACACTGGCGGACATTGATGGGCACATATTTTGAAAAGAGGCAGTCGCTTAAAGGGGTGATCGTTG
>DATKTO010000014.1:0-90974 GCA_035531075.1 Gallionellaceae bacterium | reverse complement strand
TAATAAGAAGCGTTGCCTTCAATTGGCTTCAGGGCTATCCACCTATAATCTTCAGCTTCTTCTTCCCGACGGAACTACGTTTGCGCATCCTTGCCAATATTTTGCAGTTGAGTGGCTTGATAAAGATATTGATGATTATTTCTATTGCTTGGGGCATGGTTCCTCTGACTCTATTCAGAAACTTCGGATATTTTATGAGATTATTCTTGCTATTGAGGCTTTGCATCGCATTGAGGTTTATCACAGAGATATTAAAGCGGATAACTTGCGAGAGTACCAAAATGCAGTTGAAAGGTTTGTTGTCGCGATTGACCTTGGTACAGCCGCAAGACTCACGTCCGCGAATCTAAGTAGTAATTATACTAAATCAGTGGGTGCACCGATTTATGCGTCGCCAGAGGCTCGATGCGGACTGGCGGGCCATCGGTCACTTGCTCCGTTAACAGATATTTATGCGTTAGGCTGCTTGCTATTTGAACTATTTAATCTCGACTTTTTCTACAGAGAATTGACTCGATGTAATCATCAATATGAAATCATTCTTACAGCGATGACAAGCTTTCTCTATGGCGCTCGTACTGAGGATCAACAGTTAGCTAAGTGGAATGACGCTGTTGCTAGATTAGGCTCCAGTATAAATAGAGTAAGTATAGATAGCGCCGGAAACACAGTTCCGCAAGCAATTGTAGATTTACTTGACGAGGTAGTAGGAGGGCTAACGCATGCTTGCTACTCAAAGCGTCATTCATTAGCGTGGGCGCGTACTCGAATTGGGTCTGCAATTCGAGTACTTGAAAACGATAGAATCTATAAACAGCGTCTTGCGGCACTGAAATTGCGGAGAACCAGACGTGAAGAGAAGGCTAAACATGCTGAGGCGCGCTTGATAAGCTATCTGAAGGAAAAAAAATTATGCTAATACCATCAATTGATTCGCCTGAAAAACCCATTACCGTAACTCCGGCTCCGGTTGAGGTGGTGATAGAGGAAGATGGTGGTGTGGGGATTACGATTGTTCTACCCCCCCTAGAAGATATTCTTGAAATGCAAACGTTAAAGAAAACGCATTTTTCGCTAAAAGAATTTGCCACGCAAAATTGGCACGAACTTGAAGTTTTTATTGGTAATGATTTAAGTGCCCTTGAGGCAAAACAAAAGCGTTTTGGACAATCGCCTATTTACTTAAATCGTCTTGCTAATTTGGCTGAGATGACGGGAAGGAAGGACAAAGAACTCGAGTATCTCAAAGAGGCATTTAGCTTGTCAGGTGACCAATTCTTTAATCACAGAATTGGTGACAGTTTGTTGTCGACACAAAATACTGTTGAAGCCGAGAAGATATTTTCAGCACTGAATTTGGAAACCGATGTATATGCAAACCTTCGGATGGCATTTTTTAATATCCAACGACAACAATTTGACCTGTCGCAAGAGTTTGTTGACCGAGCTTTGCAAATCGACCCTTTGCATTATGGCGCTCGAATGATTAAGGGAGGGCTGGCAATTGTGACAGGGCAGTATGAGCAAGCCATTAGAAACTTTCGGATTGCAGGAGAAGAGCGACCTGGGGTTTCTTCGATTCATACGAATATGGCTATCGCTTACTTATGCCTGCGTCGTCCTTCAAAAGCAATGACCGAGCTTAAGAAAGCAGTTGCGCTGGATCCATTAAATCAAAATGCTGTAGTGCTGTTAGCAGATTTGTCATTTTCTCAAAAATGTGATGAAGATGCTGTTCCAGGATTAAGGTTTCTTCTTAAATTCGAGCAGAAGGAACCAGAAATATGGGCCCGACTTGCAAGAGCTATGCTAAGACTTGGGGACACAAACGAGGCGATTTCATCCCTCAAGCGTCAGGGCAGTTTAGAAGACACTAGTGGCGTTTGGAATAACCTTGGTGTCGCCTATTTACTCCAAAAGAATATTAAAAAAGCTTATGAATCACTGATTCATGCAATGAAAAAAGATACCGAAAAAAGTAAAGTGTATTTTTTGGCGGCCAGGAATCTTGCTTCTTTGTTTATGGAGCATAGGCAATATGCTGAGCTAACAAAATTCACTTCCACAATTCTGTCTGAGGATATCCAGAACCAAACTAGCAAGGATGACGTACTCTCAGATATTTTGGCAATGCACCTGCATTCACTGTGGTCTCAGGGGCTAATGAGTGAATATGTGCGTATTTCTGAAAAGTTACTTTCTCAAACTGATGTTGCGCCTAGGCTTCAGGTCTGGGTGCTTACTGGACTCATAGCACATCGAGCGCTTGAAATTGATGGTGGTCCATCGTCGATTGAGCTGATAAACAAATATATAAATCTGATGAGTCGTTTAGGACCGGAAGATAATGAACGAAAAGAAAGATTGTTAAATAACATTGCCTTTGTCTACGCAGAATATGGAGATTACGAAAAAGCTGAGTGGTATCTCGGTAAACTTGGCGGACAAATTCATACGAGCGCATACCCAACTTCAATTCTTGGGCTAATAAATATGAGGAAGGGGAACGTCGAAAGAGGAGAAAATCTTTATTCTGAAGCTATTCAATTAGCACACAATAAAATTGACAAAATCCGAATTCGGCAAAAACTTAATTTTGAATTTGGAAGACTTTACCTTGAGGAAAACGTATCAAAAGCCAATCGCTATTTAAATAAGGTAATTGCGGAAAAGGGTGGATCGATAGAACTGGTTGCGTTGGCTAAACAATTGCAAAAGCGTATTCCTCATTCCACAAATTAAAGCGCAATCATTAGACGTCCTTGAATGTCCGAAATTGGTAAGTGACGATTCTGAAAAGTTGGAAGCGGTCATTTCCGCAGGATGCGCCGACAGCCGTTTCATAAAATTGCCACAGTCCGCTTTGGCCGATTATGCACAGTTCTCGATTATGTGAAGTTTTGGAACGGGTTGCGCTGAGAAGTAGGAAATATGCGGCGTTGCAGGGTTTAATGCAAATATGAGCTGGGCATAATTTCTGCTGTAGTCTGAAGTGGCAACCACACTTAAGCAGACTATTATGGCCCACACTATTACGCACCGTGCCGCGACAGATGCAAATTAACCGGCTGAATGTCGCCAGACTTGTTGATCGTCTTCCTGAAGACGCAGTGATTATGTGAAGGTCGGAATTTGCGCTAGTCACGGGCAGTCAGCGCTTGGTGCGGATTTCAACCTTCACTTCACATAATCAAGAACTGTGCATAATCGGCCTTATGTGAATATTCACATAAGGCCGAACAGGAGACGGTCGCGCTGCACAGCTTGAACATCGGCTCATGGTACGCAGCGGACGGTCACGCCTCGTACCCCACTGTCAAAAAGCCGTCATTCATAAACGCATCCATCAATATACCTTATCTTTTAGGAAAGTAATGACGGGAGTCCCTTGGGGCGGACGGGAAGCATGGCAGGATGAGCGGGAAAGGAGCAGCGCAGCGCGACCTGATTCGCTGGGTGGGGGGGATAAAAAGACAGAACGCGCAGCGACCAAGCCTGACTCTCAGGGTGGTGCGTGGCAATGAAAAAGCCGGTGCCGGGGGTTTTGTCCGGCATGGTTTTTTTGTTGACGCGCACGACCCGCGCACGGCAGCAGTGGCGTGACGGTGAAGGCGCACTTGGTTCATGCCTGCACCGTGACGTTGCCGCGATAAACAAAATGCACTTCCGCTGTGAACGATACCGCGCAGCGACCACGCCTCACAAAAACAAACCAAAGCGGCGTAGCCGACCGAATAAGCATTGCCTCGCCTTGCCCGTCTCTGCGCGAACCAGCGGGCGATGCAGGGCGCAAGCCAGTGGACCGTGCGCGGGGATGCAGGTTTGCCCAAGGCAAGGGGTGGCAGTGCGGACGGGTGCGGCCATGCCTTTGCTTAACTTGGCCGCTGGGGGGATGGGGGGCGTTAGCGGGAAAGCGCCCCCCACATAAGCCGCGAAGCGACCACAACAAGACAAGACATAGACCGGCACGACCGAGCAGCAAAAAGCGAAGGGGCGACGCAACACCAGCCCCGTTTTGCTGACCCTCGACGAAGGAGATGGACGCTGACCTTGACTTGTGTGGCGGCATTTACCCGCAGGGCGCAAGACATAACGGTCTCTTGTGCGAACCCGAAGGGCGGGAGTTTTCCGGCGCTTGCGCTTCGCATAAGACGCCGTTATGTTGGATACCGCCACACACATAACCGGCGCAGCCGACAACGCCTTGCCCAGAACGATGTGAGGGCGCGGCACGTTCAGGCTACCACTGCACCAGCAGCCTGCGAACGGCGAGCGCTTGATGGCGTAGCGGTCTCATGCATAGCCATGAAGCGCGACGGCGTGAAGCGGCTGCGGCAACGGAGCGGACACACTTGGCTACGGAGCTAAAGCAGAGGGCAGTTTCATCGCCTTCTGCGCTCTGTCCGATGCCAGCGCGATAGCGATGGCGCGGGGCTTGCGGGTTTTTTGCAAGCGCCGTGACTGAGCGGTCAGATGTGGATGGTTAGCCATCCACACAATCAGACAAGGTTATAGATGCGGCGTAAATATTCTGCTCGATTATTTTACGATATTAGTGCAGCTCATCTAGCAGACTGTCGGGCTTTAGGCTTTGCATGAACGCAAGTCATTGATTATATTAAATATTTTTATTTACTCGAATAATGTTCATGTCAATTAAATCAATGAGTTACGAGCGAAGTCCGACAGGCTCCTAGCCTGCATGTCCACACTGGACTCGCGTAACATTTTGAACACTGCCGCAGCGATTTCGTCAGCTCCAGACTGCGCTGCCTGTTGCGGTGTTGCCAAGCCTCGAATGATTTCCCCCTGGCGCTGATACGCCACTTCGCCATAGTTCAGAAATGTCGTCATCACTTTGTCATGTCCGAGGTTCTGGCTCCATGCCTTGAATTCTTCCGGTGTTTTACAAGTGATTTCGCCAAACTGGACTAGTGTGTTTCTAAAGCTGTGCGGGTTGAAATAAGGCAGTCCGGCATTGGTAAATGCTTCTTTGAAAATGGTTCGTATCGGAGACGCATTGCTCCAATGACTACGCTCAAGCCCGACAACTTCAAATTGTTTGGATGCACCATAAGCGATGCGCGTAGATGGAAAAACGGGATCGTCATTACCCCAAAGCAACACATCACGCAGATAGTTCACCCAGTCCACGACTATCTCAATAATTCCATCGCCCACCGGAAAGAAGGTGGTGGTGAAAGTTTTGCTGAATTTGGTTTTTACGTCTCGCGCATCTTGATAGAAACTACCCGAGAGCAAGTCAATGTGCTTCAGTTTCGCTGATGCAATGGCGCTATCCCGTGCGCCGGTAAGTAATGTGAAAGCAACAAGCGCCCGGTTGCGCTGTTCCAGTTCCGTGCTGGTTGGCATTGAGGTAATGACGTGCTTGATCTGCGCCATCGTGGGTGATCGTTGCTCCCGCTTGGCCGTGGCGATGCGTGTGTCTTTTTCAGATAAGTTGAAATACTCTGCATCCGAATACTTGATGCTGGACTTGTAGCCGGTTTCCCTCGATAACCACTGGAAGAATTGTTTGAGCTGGTTGAGGGTGGCGTGCAGCGTCGCCTTGCTCAGTTTCTCCCCGGACAGTTTCGCCTTTTGCTCGGCAAGGTGCTTCTTGAACCCGACCGCCTGTTCAAAGTGAAAGGTCTTGAAGTCACGATGCTTGCCATAGACCTCAAACCTGTTGAGCGCCTTCGCCACCGCGTCCACGGTCGGCTCGCTATGTCGCATGGCTTCTTTTAAATACGCGAAGTATTTGCGCTTGATTCTCTCGTTTTTGGCATTGTGTGTCGTCATGTTTTTTCTCCCTATCTCAAGTCACTATTTACGGTAGGTTGGTTGCTCTCAGCTATGTGTTGCAGTGCTTGCGGTAGCGTGATGTCCATTTGGCTGCGAAACTGCTCCAGCTTGGAAATGCTGATGCGCCGATTCATCATCAATTCACAGTCAGGGCAGATCGCCACCAAGTTGCCGACCGTGGCAGTGACAGGCTGATATTCGGCCATGTCACCGGCTGGCACTTTCGGAGCACGGCAGCGGACGCAATAAATTTCACCTAGCTTGCATGGCCGCTTATTCTTTACCCTTTTCGCCTGAAGGAAGGTAGCCAGCGTCTGACCGTAAAACAGCATCGGCTTTCTGTCATCAATCGACGCTAGCCCATTTTTATGCCAATTCCTCACCGTGTTTTTGTGAGTACCAAACAGGTCGGCAATTTCTTCCACGGAGTAGTTGCGATGGATTTTGACGTGGCAGTGGTTTGGGTGGCGTTTACTCATAATAGTTAGCCGCCCCCGCTTGCTCTGGCATAAGCATCCGCAGTGCAACTCTCAGCAGCTTCATAGTCAGTAACAAATGGATCAATAACAACTCCTCTCTCTGGAGGCTGGTTTTGACTTGGTTTTTCTGTTCTTGACTTGACTAAGGACTCGCCTCCACCTCGACGGGGTAGCCGCGAGGTACTCGACGGGGTACTCGAAACCCCAATATCCACGGCCTTGACAGGGCGATTGCGCTTGCCGTTTGTGATGGCTGAACCACGCTTCCCGCCGTGGCTTTGCTTGCTCTTCCGCTCTTCCAAGTGCGCCCGATAATTCTCCAGCTCAGTGCTGATAATGAAGCCGTCCACAACTTCAAAGAACGGCATCACGGCGGCAAGCGAACCGGCAACTTCGGCAACGGGCAATCCTAAAACTTTTGCCAAGTCGTTGTGGTTGTGTGGGAGCCGCACATTTACCCAACACTCAAGGCGCATCGTGTAAAGCAAGCCACGATCCTGTAGCGTCATGGTGCGGAAGGGTAGCTGTGCCAAGATAGTTGCCGCATATTCTTGGTAAGCTGGTGCATCACGGTTTTGGCTCATCGCGAACCCCTTACGCGGCAGTCTTGCGAGCCGCTTCCAACTTCATCACCAGTGCGCGAATTTCCTTGTCAGTTTTCCCGGCAATGCGCGCCCCGTTGATCGCCACCACTTCGCTGGAAGGCCAGCCCACCGCCCGCGCGCCGAGGCTTATGGGTTTTGTCCATAGCCCTTGCGAAATGCGAAGATAGACCGTCGAGCGGGAAAGACCGGATTCAGATTTAACGGCAGGAAGCCGTAGGATGGTAGGCAGCATGTTTGTACCCCTTTGGGTGTTGTTGAACATGCCGCGATTGGGAACTAGCTAGGGGACTGTCTCGCAACCTGTCTAGTTCATCAGGCTGTAAGCCGCGTCAATACTTGGTGCTGGGTTTCTTCGAGCTAGTCTGTTTCGTTTTGGTTAGCAAATCTGCCCAAGGAGAATTTTTAAGTTCATCCTCTTCTACAGGCGCGTCGTCTTTTACGAGCTGCTTTATTCGAGACTCTGAAATACCCTCTTCCTCTGCAACAACCCGAAGGAATGCCTTGGTTCCCTTTGCCTTCTCCTCACGGATACGCGCCTTGATTCTTTCGCGGCGTGCTTCCTTGGTTTCTGCTTCGGCATCGCCTGCCGGATTGTCCACCAAGCGGGTCAGTGCGGCCTTGTCGAGCGCGAGGGCATTTTTCTCAATGGCCAGCACATCCACAAGCGGGACAGTGTGACCGGCAAGCGCAAGCGTGAGACTGCCCCCGGCCAGCAGTGCGACCGGGCTATTATGTTTCTTCCCTTTGAACGTGCCGATATTCCATTGCTTGCCGTCAGTCGCTTGGGTTGCTGACCTGGGCAATCCAAGCAACCGAGCCAGCGCAGCGGCAATCAATCCACCCGTCACCTGCCACTGTCTCATGCGGTCGAAGCTGACCCTAATGCGCCCCATGTCAACTGGCTTGTCACAGATAATAAAAGCCCGTCCGGGTTTATCTCCCTGCGCCGGATAAACTTCCACGCGCATGATGATGCAATTTTCCTCGCAACCATCGCATTCAATGGTCGCCATCGGTTGCGCTTGCTGTACGAGGCCGCTTGTCACCAATACATCAAGCGCACCAGCAGGCCAGTCTTTCACCTCATCCCAGAAAAAGAAAGCGCCTTTTGCCGGATCGGCATAGCCTGCTCGATCAAGCACAATTTGCAGCGGGTTGGAGTGATTTACCATATGCGCGATTACCGTGTGCGCGGCTCAATACCGGATGCAATGAGCATTTTGCGAATAGTGGCATCTTTACCATCGGGCTTTAAGGAACAGGAATTCGGCCAGTTTATGTCGAAACTCCGGGTGCTGATTTTCCCTGTTTCAGGGTCAGAGGCATAAGTAACCACGATACCCACCTGCGTAATAGTCATTTGTGAAAGCGGAATGGTTGCGCACAATTTATCGCGCAATTCATAGATGGCATTCTGGTTATGAGCCGGGTTCGTCTCAAGGGTGATGCGCTCCTTAGTGCCATTGATTGCCAGCCTGAATTTCTTGATGGCAACACTCTGAATGCCTGAGTCGGGGGAAAACTTGAAGGGTGGATTATTGTCTTGCAGCGGGGCGAGGTCATAGACACGATCATCTTCGACAAATTCGCCAAGCTCTAACCCAAGTATCGTATCGGCAAACAGCGCCCGGACTTCCTTCTTGGCATCTCTGCTGCCCTTCATGTAGAGGCTGATTTTTCCTTCATCCTGCGAATAGACAAAGATGATTTCAAAGGCGGGGTGGCGGGCTGTGCGCTTGAGTGTCGCGCCCTCCCAATCAATGCTGGCATGGGCATAATCTTCCGGGTAGGCAAAGAAATAATCCAGCTTCCCGCGTTTGTAAGGTTCCACCGTACAATTCTTGCCGCGCCCTTCTTTGTTGAAAAAATGATGGCTCAATATTTTTTCAAGGTCTCGAATGTCCGCATCATCTACCCGTGCAGCTGTATGGCTTACTGTCCTGCATTCATTCCACTGGCTGCTGCTAATTGCATCGGCACGGCAAAATGCACTGGCGGCAGCCCAATACTTGGGGCGTTCGAGAAAAACCCAAAAAGCTTTTTCGTGTAAATCCTCAAGCTCACCGAGTATGTCGGCCAGGTTCTCACTATGCCATTCAGCCTCATCCATGATCGCCTTTACGCCACCTTCACAAGCCAGCGCGTCAATCTCTTTGAAGTCCCGCTCCATTTCTCCGCGTTGTGCATCGGGCAAGGATAACCATGCTTGGTAAATTGGCTCGATTTTCGTTTCGGATACTTCGCTAAAGTCGTATTCAGCCAGTACGCCTTGTTTGGCAAAATACCTCATCAGCATGGCATTAGGCGCATGACGAAAAAACGATTTGGGGGAATAGTGCCGTGCCATCTGTTCGCTCCTCGGGTAAAATGGAATCAATCCATTTGAATTATGCAGGACATTACAGTACATTACTGCACCTTCAGTGTACATAGAGCCGCTTGTGGATTGTGCGGTGGTCGACCAAGTGCATAACATCTAGAAAATAGCCAAGAGCACAAGCTATTGATGGACATATTGGTACTCATTACCGATAAAATCAGGACGTAACATGACCGACCAGAACAACAGCAACCGCAGTATCGCCAATTCCCCTGTCCCCGCCGATGAGCGACGCGCACAACTGGCCGCGCTGATCCCTGAAGCATTTTCCGATGGGCAGCTCGATGTTGCCGCGCTCAAGCGTGCATTGGGCGGTGAAGCCATGATCGAAGGTGGCGAGCGTTACGCCCTGACGTGGGCGGGTAAGGCCAACGCCTACAAAGTACTGCAAACCCCTTCTACCGCTACACTGCGCCCGCAGCGTGACTTGTCTGTCAACTTCGACGAAGCACAGCACGTTTTCATTGAGGGCGAAAATTTGGAAGTACTCAAGGTGTTGCAGAAGGCCTACTTCGGCAAGGTTAAGCTGATCTATATTGATCCACCGTACAACACCGGCTCGGATAGTTTTATCTACCCAGACCGTTTTCAGGAAAGCAAGGAAGACTACTTGCGTCGCATTAACGACCTGGCCGACGACGGCACGCTGATGCGTGAAGGCTTCTTCCGCAAGAACAGCAAAGAAAGCGGTCATTATCACAGCAACTGGTTGTCGATGATGTTGCCGCGCCTGTACATCGCGCGGAACCTGCTACGCGAGGATGGAGTGATCTTCGTGTCGTGTGATGACAACGAGGTTCATAACTTGCGTTGTTTGATGAATGAGGTTTTTGGGGAGTCGAATGCATTACTTCCTTTTATTTGGCATCTACCTCGCGGAATCAATGCAGGGCAGATAACCAGAGCACACGAATATCTGGTGGGGTATGCAAGGAACAAAGATTTGCTTGAACGGTTTAAGCGTACAGAAATCGAGCACTCAATTGAGCGGTGCAACAAAAAAATTGATCGTCGACATCCTGCTTCTGTGATCAAGTTTCCTGCGGGTATTCGATATGAAGGGAAAAACCAAACCCTGACGGGGAAGCTCCCAGGTACAGAAGGGGTAGAGATTCTTGGAGAAATGGTTTTTGAGAATGGGAAATTGGCTAAGGATGTGGAAGTAAGAGCTGGCTGGACAATGAAATCAATGATCGAAGATTGGCTAAATGGGAAATCAATTGTAGATACCAAGGGGCAGATTATCGAGGAATTTTTCTTTCGTGAGAATGGAAAGTTTTACTCGAAAAAAATATTGACCAACGATGCGCCCAAATCCGTGCTAACGGATGTTCCAGACACACAAGTTGGCCGCGAGCATGTTGATGACCTCCTTGGAGCCGACATCTTTGAATACCCTAAGCCATATCAACTAATTCAGCGACTGGTTGAGTTGGCGACAACTGGGGAAGACATATGCATGGATTTTTTTGCAGGTAGTGCCCCTACCTTTGAAGCAGTGGTTCGAGCCAATCAGCTGGACAAACAAAACCGTCGAAGCCTACTGGTGCAGTTGCCAGAACCGACCTTGGAAGGCTCTGCGGCAAGAGATGCAGGATTTAATTCGATTGCAGATATTTCGAGAAGAAGAATTTCGTGCGTTATCGACATACTTGAAAAAGGGCATGATCTTGTAAGTAAACCTGAAGTCAATCTAGGTTTTAAATCTTTTCTCCTTTGCCCCTCTAATTTCAAACAATGGCGCGGCGACGGCATCGACACACCGGAGCAACTGGCCGAGCAGATGCAGATGTTTGCAAAATCTGAAAAAGACGGCTCAGTGGTAGAGCACATTCTCTACGAGCTACTGCTGAAATTTGGTCAGGAGCTGTCCACGCCGGTGGAAACGTTGGACGTGGCGGGTGGCAAGGTGTTTGCTATCCATCAACGCAAAATGCTGTTCGTTCTGGACACTTTCACCGAGGCGATGATTCAGCCGATGGTAGACATGAAGCCGCGCGAGATTATCGTCATCGACGGCGTATTCCATAACTCAGACCCGCTCAAGTCAAACCTCGACTTGCAGTGCCGTGATGCGGGCATCAAGTTCACTTGCATTTGAGGATACTACCGATGAGCCAAGACACCAATAAAGGCAAGGATACCCCTATTCTTGCCAATGGAAATATTCCCCCTCTCGTTGAGATAGAGGCTCATCATCAAGGTAGAACTCGAAGACTTCCCGTTAAGTACCAGGGAGACAATGCTAGCAATGAACAAGATGATCTCAAGCAGGGTAAGCAGCTTTTTGATCGTGCAGTTGAGAAATTACTGAGTAGCGAAAATGTCGTTGTCCTGCTTGGCTCTGGCGCTTCGTTGGCGCTGAATAAAGAAAATGCCAAAGTTGCTCCCAGCATGGCAGACCTGTGGGATAAGTGTGAAAAATCCCACGACAAGTTCGACGAAATTAAAACAACTGTTGGCTATAATGACAAGAAAAAGGACATTGAAGCTCTTCTATCGCGCTGCAAAGGTTTTGTCGAATATGCGGCTGATAAAGCTAAGAGCGCGCCTATTGAAGCATTCATAAAAGCAGCGGAAAAAACTATCTATGAACAGACGAATTTTGCTGATAAGCCAGAATTGTCTGGCGATATCGAATCTCTGCACGGAATTTTGCTCGAACGTCTGGGACGTCGTTCTCCCCGGTTGGGCAGACTCAAGGTTTTTACCACCAACTATGACCGCTGCGTGGAAGTGGCTGCCGTGCAAAAAGGCTTCGTGATCATTGATGGATTTTCATTCTCATCTAAACCATCATATAGTCCAGGATGGTTCGATTACGACATCATTCGCAGTAGTGCAGGGCCAGAGGAGCGAGAAACGCGCCTTCAGAATGTTGCGCACCTTTACAAGTTGCACGGCTCCGTGGATTGGCTAGAGGAAGGTGAGGGACGCGTTGTTCGCCGTCCCTTGAAAGATTCTGAAACACCCTTGTTGATTTATCCGCGTAACGACAAATATCAAGCTTCCTATCAGAGTCCTTTTATCGACATGATTTCAGCCTGGATGCATGCACTCAGGCAGCCTAAAACTACGTTGCTGTGTATCGGCTTTGGGTTCAATGATGATCACTTGGTTGCCCCTATTTTTTCTGCTTTAGCCAGACAAGGGGATTTTAATCTTATCCTTGCATCAAGAAGTCTATTCGATAGTGCCAGTTTTAATGGAAAATATCGGAAAATGTTGCGTGACCTTATTGACAACGGGGATGAACGGGTTGCACTTATATCCGCAGGGTTTGCCGATCTGGCTCCATTATTTCCTCAAACCCGTGCTGAATCGCCCCAGGAAAAATTGGCCCGATTGATATACCAAAACGGCGTGATCTCAGCCCAAGGTGGTAAGTGATGCGTGGTCACGACTGGTTCTCTCCCTTTGAAGCGGATCGTAGGATAGGAACTGTCCTGAAAATTAACGCAGATGGCTTGCGCGTGAATTTGCCCGGCGCAGGCAAGGGCGGAGCATCCGAGCATTTCGGCTACCGCATCGGCGCAGGTGAGGTAGGTGAATTTGTCTTTGTGGATTGTGGAAAGCTAGCCTTACTGGGACGTATTGTGGAGGTTGGACTTCTCGAGAGAGAGCGCAGAAGCTTGGAAGGCCCGTTGGACTCTATAGGTGAAAATTGCCCAAGTGGTGCGGTTCAACTATTAACCAGCGTAGATGCAGCAACTGGCGAGGTGTTTCGTGGTGTCAGCCGATTTCCACGAGTGGGTGCGCTAGTTTATAGCGCACATCCTGAATTAGTTTCTCGGGTGGTACAAAATACTTTCAAACGTTCGGGAGATGATGCGCAACTTATACTAGGTGAATTGGCCGGTGATTCTGGTGCAGAAATAAGCGTAACCCCAGAGCAGCTTTTTGGCCGACATTGCGCCGTGTTAGGTACTACAGGCGGTGGTAAGAGCAACACATTGGCTCGACTGGTTGAATTGATTAAGGAGCATGGTGGAAAGGCCATCCTAATTGATGCAACTGGCGAATATAAGAATCTTCCAGGCAAGCATGTTTCAATCGGTGGGGATGGAACAGACGGTATTGAAACAGCTTGTTTTTCCTATTTGAATTTCACCGAATCAGACCTTTTTGCTTTGTTCACGCCGTCACCGCAGGCACAACAACCAAAGCTTACAGAAGCAATACGCAGCCTTCGCCTTGAGCAACACTTACCTGCGGCATTCAAAAAAGATGGAGTAGTAAAAAAAGCAGGACAAAGCTCCGCTGATTTTGAAAATGTCGCTGCCAATAAATCCGCTGAGTTTTATTCTCTTAAGTGGGATATTAATAAACTTGCTGATCAAATTCCAGAAGAATGCCTTAAGCCTCAAAATGCAGATAAGTACGGCGCTCGCGATGATTTCTCTGCTGGTCATTGTGCGAGCCTTGTTTCCAGAATTAGAGTTTTCTGCCAATCAGCGCATTTTGGTTGGTTTCTAAGTGGGAATGCTGACGCTGAATTACCCTCAAAAATGGACAAATTTTTGAAATCAGGCGCAGAGCAGGTGTTAGTGATCGGTCTCAATGAGGTTTCGTTCGAATTTCGGGCACGCGAGATTCTTGTTAACGCGATTGGACGCTATCTATTGAATTTGGCGCGGCAAAAAAAATTCAAAGATGAACCTTTAATCGTATTGATTGATGAGGCGCACCAGTTTCTTAATAAGAAAGTAGGCGACGAAAACTACTCCGTATCTCTGGATGCTTTTGGCAATATTGCAAAGGAAGGACGCAAATACGGCCTACATGTCGTAATTGCAACTCAGAGACCAAGAGATATCCCAGAAGATGTTTTGAGCCAGATTGGAACACAGATTGTCCATAGACTGACAAATCACCACGATAGGGAGATGGTCGAGCGCGCATCCGGGGATATTGATCGGGCGGCAGCACGATTTTTGCCTCTTCTTCGTCCCGGTGAAGCTTTGCTTTTGGGAGTTGACTTTCCTTTCCCGCTTTCCGTTTTAATCAATCGTTCGAAGTCTGAACCTGATTCACGTGGCTCAAAATTTTCCGGTGTGTGGCGCAAATTTTTACAAGACAAAAGCAAAAAGGATGAGGCGTGAAACTGCAATTCGACGCAAACCAAGATTACCAACTCGAAGCCATCCGCGCTGTTGTGTCGCTATTCGATGGGCAACCCGATGCTTCACAAATTTCGGTCGCTCGTGACGATGAACTTTCCAGCCTGAAATTCACTGAAACCGGCGTGGCAAACCAGCGCGTGATTACAGATGAACAATGGCTTGCCAATTTAAATGCGGTGCAGAATGTTCACGGGATCGAACCATCAGCTGCGTTGGAAGTGATGAAGCTGGACGATGGCACAGCAGTTGGTGCATTTCCCAATTTCACCGTGGAGATGGAGACCGGCACCGGCAAGACCTACGTATATTTGCGTTCGGTGCATGAGCTTTCTAAAACCTATGGCTTCAAGAAGTTTGTGATCGTGGTACCGTCGGTGGCTATTCGCGAGGGTGTGCTTAAAAGCTTGCAAATTACCAAAGAGCATTTCCAAACACTCTATGATTATGAATGCATCGAATTCACGGTGTACGACTCGGCCAAGGTAAACCAGCTACGAAATTTTGCACTGTCGAATGCAATTCAGATTCTGGTAATCAATATTGACGCGTTTGCTAAGGATTCGACCGAGCTGAACGGTGGCGCAGATGCAGCAAGGCCAGCAAGAAGAATAAGGGGCAACGTCATCAATCAGGTTCGGGAGACTGGGATTGCACCAATTGAGTTCATTCGGGCAGCGCATCCGATTGTGATTCTCGATGAGCCACAGAATTTGGAGACTGATAACCGCAAGCAGGCTATCGCGCGCCTTGCCCCGATGTGTACATTGCGCTACTCGGCCACCCACCGCAATACCTATAACCTGATCTATTCACTCGACCCGGTGCGTGCTTATGAGAAGGGGCTGGTGAAACAGATTGGGGTCGATTCGGTGATCGAGTTGAAAGATGCGAATCAGGCTTTCGTCGAAGTAGAGGGCTTCAGATCCGGGGCGCGTAGTGTGTCAGCCAAGCTGTCTATCTGGGTAAATCAGGCGCAAGGCCCGGCGAAAAAAAGCGTGACCGTCAAGAACGGAGACGATCTCTATGCGCTTTCAAATCAGCGTGAAATTTATCGTGAAGGATTCATCGTCAACGAAATTGACGCGGGAGAAGGTTTCATCACTTTTGCCAACGACGTGCGGGTTCGCGTAGGCAGCCCGCATGGCGCGTTGACTGACGCGATTTTGCGTTTGCAGGTCGAGGCTACGATACGCCGACATTTTGAGAAGGCGCAGAAGCTGCACCCACTTGGTATCAAGGTGCTATCCGTATTCTTCATTGATCGTGTGGCGAACTATCGCGCCTATGGCGAGGATGGCACTGTCAGCAAGGGTAAATTTGCCGAGTGGTTTGAAGAGATTTACGAACAGTATCGGGCAAAGCCGGACTTTGCCGGGTTGCTGATGCATGAAGGGTCGCGAGTTCACAACGGCTATTTTTCTCAGGACAAACGGGCGGTATCGCCTTTTGAGACGCTGACTGGCAAGACCAACGCGGATGCCGAGGCCAGCACATTTGAGTTGATTATGCGCGACAAGGAACGGTTGCTGGATATTGCCGAGCCGCTGGCTTTCATCTTTAGCCATTCCGCATTACGCGAGGGCTGGGATAACCCAAATGTGTTTCAGATATGCACGCTGGCAGAAAGTAAATCGGACATAAAAAAACGGCAGGAAATCGGGCGGGGTCTTCGACTGTGTGTGAACAAAGACGGGGAGCGAGTATTTGATCGTGCGATTAACCGGTTGACTGTGATTGCAAACGAGAGCTACGAGGATTTTGCCAACCAGTTGCAAACCGAGATGGTCGAAGCGGGAGTGAAGTTCAAGCGAGAAATGGTTCAAAACGAGCGCGACAAAATCACGGTGCGACTCAAGAAGGGCTACGATACAGACAACGGATTCTTGGCACTATGGGACAAGATTCGGGCGAGAACGCGCTACCGAGTCGATTACGATACTGGTGACTTGATTGCTAAGGCGGCGAAGCGAATTAAGGAAAAAATGCCGAACATCGAACGCCCGAAAGTTGCATTGACACGCGCCGATATTATTATCAGTGCTGCCGGGGTAGATGGAGTACAAACCGGCTTTCGTACCCAGACAATGGAAGCAAAATATGTGATGCCGGATTTTGTTGGGCAAGTACAGGCAAAGACCGGTTTAGCGAAGTCCACCGTTGCGCGCATTCTGCTCGATTCAGGGCGACTTGCGGATGCCATCAACAATCCCCAGGCATTCATCGACCATGCGGCGGAAGCGGTGGGCGCAGTGAAGCGCGAGGTATTGGTGGATGGCGTCGAGTATTTTAAGGTCGATGGATTGGCCTACGAAATGCGACGTTTTGAGGGTGACGACCTGATGGACGTGTTTGCATCCAACGTGGTGGCGGTTGAGAAACAAGAAAAGACGCTGTTCTCTCATATAGTCATTGATTCTAACTCTGGCCCTGAACGCAACTTTGCGCAGGCATGTGAGGATAATGATGACGTGCTCTTCTACATCAAACTACCGCGTTGGTTTCAAATTGATACGCCTGTTGGATCGTACAACCCAGACTGGGCGCTGTCCTATCGCAACGATAGGACGCTGTATTTTGTCGCAGAGACGAAGAAGACAGGCAGCGGCGACCATGTGCGGCTTGATCTGTTGCGCCCGATTGAAGAGCTGCGCATCGAATGCGGCAAGCGGCACTTCAAGAATTTTGAGGAAGTGCAGTTCAAGGTAGTTAGTTCGCTGACAGAGTTGGTGGGGTGACCGAGGGCGAGTTCTCGTTGAAGTGAAATTTGGCGGTTGCCCGCAAGAAGGCGAGGGTGGGCAGTGCTTAATGTAAGATGTGATTGATGTTTATGGAATCTTCAAAGGGGATAAGCTTATGAACGTGGTATCCGTTATTAATTACAAGGGTGGTGTTGGTAAAACAAGCCTTACTGCGAACCTTGCTGCGGAACTGGCATTCCGTGGAAAGAAAATTCTTCTATTGGATTTAGACGCTCAAGCAAGTTTGACATTTTCATTGATTACACCTGACGAATGGAAAGATAACTATGCAGCAAGTAAAACGATCAAGAGTTGGTTTGACTCATTTGAGCAAGGTTCTCCAATTTCACTTAAATCAATCGTGCAGTCTCCTTCAAGAATTAACAGTAAATTGGGATCAGCGGGCGGCAAGGTCGATGTGATCTACTCACATCTCGGCCTGATTAACGTTGACTTGGAATTAGCGACAAATTTGGGCGGAGCTACGCTAGCGCAAGCAAAGAAGAACTTTATTTCTGTACATCGGAGGTTGATAAACGGCCTCGCTGAATTTTCGGTAGATGAGTACGATCTCGTTCTAATCGACTGCCCGCCAAATTTTAATATAGTCACCAAAACAGCCCTTATCGCCAGTGACTTCATGCTTGTCCCAGCAAGACCAGATTATCTTTCTACGCTTGGTATTGAGTATCTAATTCTTAGTGTGACCGGTCTTGTGAAGGACTACAATGATTTCGCGGAGCTGGCACAGGGTGAGAAGATTGAGCTTGTAAAACCTAAGATGCTCGGCGTGGTATTTACCATGATTCAGGAATACGGTGGTGATCCTATGGCAGCTCAAAGAGCCTTTATGGGTAAACACCAAACAGCGGGGCTGTCTGTGTTCAAATCTTATATTAAGAGAAACGATACAATGTTTGCCGATGCCCCTCAATACGGTGTACCGGTAGTTCTCAATCGTTATGCTTCAGGAAGCCATCAAAGTGTTGTGGATGGGCTAGAAGAGGTGGCGACAGAATTCGGTCAACAGATGAAATGGTGGAAATAACCGATAGGGATAACATGAACAAAAGAAGCGAACTTGCAAAAATCCTGCGTCAACTAGCGGACTATATTGATAGTCAGTCATCAGACGAAGGTCTTGCTTCGATATTTAAACAGGCCTCGACATTGATGCACACGGAACCCCGTCGCATAAAAAGTCAGGTTAAGTCTAAAGCTCCGATAGACACAGAATACCTTCACAAAATCGCAGGCCAACTTATTGAGTTGCCATCAAGGGAGGCTGGCGAGGCTTTGCTGAAAGAGAAAGTTGCAAATAGACCAATGTTAGAATCATTGGCGAGATTGCTGCAATTGCCAGTGCAGCGGGATGATAACGTAGAGCGACTACGAGCGAAGATAGTTGAAAACTCAATTGGATCGCGTCTTCGGTCAAATGCTATCCAAGGAAAAAACTAGCTGTGAAATAAATGATAAGGCGTGAGGGTGAATTCTCCTGTGTCAGCAGATAACTGCCTGTCATCCCACTTGCTTGTTGTGAGTCAACCCATCAAGCCACTTGCCCGCGCAGTGGTATCACTTCCGCCCCCGCCTTGAGCTTGTCCAGATAATCCGCCCATTGCTGCATCATCTTCCGGCGTTCGGCGAGGTGTGCGGTGCGGTTGTATGCGCGCCCGTTGGGATCGCGCACGGCGTGTGCAAGCTGGTGTTCGATCAAATCAGGGCGCACCCCCAGCACTTCATCAAGGATTGTTCGCGCCATAGCCCGGAAGCCGTGCCCGCTCATTTCATCTTTGCCTATTTCCAATCGCCGCATGGAGGCGAGAATTGCGTTGTCGCTCATCGGACGCCCGTTGCTGCGCGCCCCCGGAAATACATAGCGCCCATTGCCTGTGAGTAAGTGAAGCTCTCTAAGGATTGCCACCGCTTGTGTCGCCAGGGGGACAATGTGTTCTGAATCGGTCTTGGTTACGTGGTATCGCCATTCCGCAGCATCAAAGTCAATATCCGCCCACACGGCATTGCGAAGTTCGCCGGGGCGCACAAAAACTAGCGGTGCAAGGCGTAGCGCACAGGCAACAGTGAGGGTGCCTTGGTAGCTGTCGAGTGTCCGTAGTAGTTCTGCCGCTTTAAACGGTTCTGTCACAGCCGCGAAGTGTTCGCCTTTTACTGGGGGGAGGGCGCCGCGCAAGTCGCCGGATGGGTCGCGGGTTGCGCGCCCGGTCGCAATCGCATAGCGGAATACCTGCCCGCAGTTGCCCAGCGCCCGGTGTGCAGTTTCCAGCGCGCCACGGTTTTCAATGCGGCGCATCGCGGCCAGCAATTCGGGGGCGGTCACATCGGAAATTGGTCGCCCACCAATCCACGGGAAAATGTCGCGCTCGAATCTTCGGATGATACGGTCACCGTGATGCTCCGCCCAATTTGGGGCGTGTTTGCCGTACCACTCGCGCGTGATTACTTCAAAGCTGTTCGCTGCACGATCCTGTTTTACTGCTTTCATAGCCTTGCGGTTTTCGCCGGGGTCTATGCCATCAGCCAGCAGTTTGCGCGCGTCTTCGCGCCGCTGCCTAGCATCTTTAAGCCCCACGTCGGGATAGACCCCAAGGGATAGCAGCTTTTCCTTGTCGGCGAATTTGTAGCGGAATCGCCACCACTTACCCCCGGTTGGGGTAACAATCATAAACAGGCCACGCTCATCAAACAACTTGGCAGGTTTTGCGCCGGGTTTGGCATTGCGGATTGCGGTATCGGTCAGGGGCATTTGGGGTAACTCCTTTTTTAGTTTTGGGGTTACCCCTAAGAGTTACCCCTGTAAAAAGCTGGATGCTGTAGGACGATGTTACCCCATACCGGACGATAAAGGCAAGAAAAAACCCGCACTTAGGCGGGTTTAAGGATGTTACTGGACTTCTTAAAACACTCAATTGGTGGAGGCGGCGGGAATTGAACCCGCGTCCGCAAGCACTCTACAGGCAGTTCTACATACTTAGTCTAGTTATTTAATTTTATCTGGCAGACGCCAACCGACAGGCTGCTGACAGACGAGTTACCTTAGTTTTAGGACTGTACAAAGTAACCCTGCACAGCACGATTCCATGTAAATGACCTCACTCATCGCGACCTTGCGGTCTTGAGCCCCTCCATGGACAGCAGGGTGTGAGGTCTAACCGACTAAGCGGCTAAAGAGTACTTTTCGTCGTTTGCGACTATTGGTTTTCCAGCTGATTTACGAGGTTGCGGGTCCTCGGTATGCCCTACACTGCTTTGCAACCCACGTCGAAGCCAGGTCGCCCCCGGTATCGTTTCGGTCTGCTACTTATCGTAGCTTCGGTTCCGGCTAAAACCACATCTCTGCCTGAATCAAAACGTATCGAATTGTAACGTATTAGTCTGAAATTTGTAGCAGAAGTTCCTTGCTAAACCAAAATATCAACAAACTAAACGAGTGACTTCTTTTCCGGCTATTTTTCAAATTCGACAACATTTGAGTTCAGCGGGTTCCTTTTAGCATTGAATGCGCGTTTGGGTATGGTCGGCGAAGGGGATGACTTGTGCAGTATTGGTGACAAGTTCCTTTGCCTTGCCAGGACCCAATTCTGCGTTGAGTTGGGTCTTGTATGCTTTGAAGAAATCATCAAATAATGTCCCCCCATACACGCCTGTCGCATAGAGTTCATCTGTCGCAGGATCGTGTTCCAATGAGATTGCTGACAGGGGACCAACAGCTGGGCCAGATAGAACCTTTGCACCTTGGGCCGGATCGTAAACACTATTATGTGCACAGCAGGTAATAACGCCGGCGCGCCCGGCAACTTCGCTCTGCTTGGCGTTGTAAGTAATCAAGCTCACATCTTTGCTGGGGTAGGCGAGTTGATGGGAGCAGATCGCGTTATACGAAACAATTGATTTATTGCTCCCTACGCCACCACGCCATTCGTATTCAGTACCGTCGCTTGTGGCTAATTTGCTATTACTGGCCGGCTTTTCCAGATTGATCAGAAAACAGGGGGTGCTGGCATAAGGGTAATGAAATATGTATGCCTCGCTGCCATTCAGGGAGCTGGCTTTGATTGCATTACCCTGTTTATCAACAAGTTTTACCCGAGAATACGCAATTAATTCGGCAGCCTGCGTTTGTTGCACAAAGCAGGGGGACATCGTACCTGTCACCGCGACAGCGCTGCAAATTTTAATGAATGATCTTCTATCCATCCTTTTTCTCCTAAAAAATGGGGGCACAAAGCCCCCTTTAAACTGATTGCCAGGTTAGCTTGGCAGCTTAGGCAAATAAATCGCGGTAAATACCTTGCGCCCACTCAAGAGTAGCACGACCTTTAGCGGCATCGCGATTTTCAAACATTTTGGTGTCGCCAGAGAATCCAAATGATTTCTTCTTGTCGTCAAAGACATACCCGGCATCAACGCTAATACCTTCCATCGGAGAGGCGTTGACCATCGAGAAGCAAATTGTGCGCGGACTTTCCCAGTTGATTGTCTTGCCCTGAGCATGAGCTGCCAGCACTTTGGCAACATATTTGCCTTCGGTATTTGCAGTGTTCGCGCTCTTTGAAAATGGCATAGGGCGTGAATCACCCGCTACATAGACGCGCTCGTCACCGATGATGTTGTATTTAAAGCCATCAATATTTGCCTCTTTTTGAGTGCTCTTGGGGTCGACCAGACCGAATGTCTCCAATAAACGTGAACCGCGCACACCCGGATAGATTGCTGCGTCGTCAAATTTGAAGCTGCCAAACTCGGTGTTGAGGGTTTTCTTGTCCAAATCAACGCTCTTGATTTCAGCGGAAGGATGGTACTCGATGTAATCCTTGTACAACTCATCGAATGCGGCGTGAAATCCCTTGGCTTTGATCGTGATATCGGGGTTGTGGTCCAAAACCAGCACTTTGCCCTTGATATTGTTCTTTTTGAAATACGATGCAATCATGCAAGCGCGTTCATAAGGCGCGGGTAGGCAACGGTAGTTACCGCCCGGAACCGTTTGAATGAATGTGCCGCCTTCGAAGCCGTGTATTTTGTCGCGAATGGTGACGTGTTCAGTAGGCATGGTCCAGCCGGCAGGATAGTTTGTGCGCAGCAATGTTTCGGTTTCAGGATCCTTCACGCCGATTCGGCTGTAATCATAGTCAATGCCAGGCGCAAGCACGAGGTAGTCATAGTCTATCTCGCCCATGTTGGTGATGAGTTTGCGGCTGTTGCGATCCAGTCCTGTACAGGTAGCATTAAAGAAGGTGTAGTTGTTATTCTTCGCTGCATCAAGGAAGCTGTGATTGGCGAGGAAGCCGAGGTCAATGAGGTCGGCATACCATAAGTTGCTGGAGAAGCAGGAAGAGTACATGTCACGTTTTTCAACCATGACCACATCAAATTTGGGGTAGGCCTTTTTTGCATATTTGGCGATTGTCAGTCCTGAAGTGCCAGCACCCACGATGACCAAACGCGGACCTTTGGCCTTAGGCAAAGAAGCTTTGGTATTTACGTTGAGCGACATTGTCTTCGCCTCGGCATTGGTTACGCCCAGACTGGCTGTACCGACTGCGAGCGTCGCGGCGGCGGCTCCGCTCATTTTGAAAAAATCACGTCGGCTTAGTTTTGAATTTTGATCCATGATGTAGTCATCCCCTTTGTGGTTGCTATGATTGAAAGATGTAACTTCGATTATGGAATAAATAATCGTATGGTAAACTCAGCAACTACCATGCCAGATGCTAGGTATGTTGGCCACAAAAGGCTTTGGCGTTAACTCAGCGCTAAACTTAAATGCCAAATTGGCATACATTTCTTGCTTTGTCATGACACCGTGTCATATCTGACAGATCGGGATAGGTCAGTGATCGGTGTATAAAAAATTAAGCAGCAAGATTGATTAAGGTGGGCTGGAACTCGGTTCTTATAGGCATTGAAAAAAACCAATAATTTTCCGCAGAGTCTTCAATCTCCGTACAAATACAAACTGTGCTCACGGCTGAAACATTTCGGCATCAGCATGAGTAAGCAGCGGTGGGGAAGAGAATGGGGAGAACCAAAGAGTCACGAAACTATTTTCGCGTCTGTAGTTAATTTGACATAATATACATTATGCGAACTGGGTGATATATAGAAAGAAGCCAGAAAACCCGTAACAACCTAAATAAATAATTTATCAATTCTGCAGCCTACTCAAGCTACACCGTATCCGTGCGTTTCCATCTCGCTGCACGCTTGAAATACCTGAATAATCGCCCATTGCCTTTGATCAACTTCACAATGGATTTGATTCTGTGCATGATTCGCTGGTAACTTTCCCAGCTGTCCAGATATGCATGTATTCTGTTGCGGTACATCATCACCCGGTCGTGGAAGCGCCTGAACCAGTTCAGTTTCAGCAACGCTGGTTTGGTTAAATTGAATATTCGAGAGAAAAACGCCATGCCAACCAACTTGGCGGTTAGAAACACCAGGCTACCCAGAAACACGTGCCCCGTGGCAATGGCATGCAAACCGATCAGTTTGGCGGGAATCAAGGTTGCGCTCGGTAACAGGAATACCAGCATTGCCGAATAGGCAGACAACAATGAAATGCGTTTTTCGAGGGCGTGAACTGCATGGATCGCGCCTAACCTGGCCATGAATCGGCCTGTGACATCCCAGATGAATTCTTCGAGCAGGAAGAATAGCGCGAGTAGCCAGATGCAAGGAACCAACAAGATGCGCTTGATCTTCTTCAGCATAAGTTCCTTTATCTGATTTGACCATCCAATAAGTAATTAAATATAATCAATAAGTTGGATATATTTAATTAATCCTGTTTCTACGCTGTGCTGACCTCTCCTGCCTCAAACATCATCTGCGTTTGCTGCCGGATCTGGTCGCGCTGCGACTGCCACAGTTTACGCAAGGCATCGGTATTCAGATCGCGCTCATCCGCTTCGGAAATGAAATCAACCTCGCCATTGCCATCGGCCTCGGTTCTGGTGACGCACCATTCCTTGGTAAATTCGCTCTTGATTGCGCCGGCATGCTTGGTTGGCATCGCACAGATCAATTGCATGCCCAAGCTGTCGCGGATAAATTTGATCACGTCATGGGCGCGGCGCTCGTCCATTTTGGCAAAGGATTCGTCATTCACCAGTAATTTCAGGTTGATACCCTTGTCAAAATGCTTGAGCCGGTTGGTGACAACGGCGGCCCGGATAATGTACGCCGGCGTTTCCAGCTGGCCACCTGAGCCGGTTCCCCATTCGGACAAGGGCACGCGCGAGCCGATATCGGACTCTTTCCAGATTTCATAGCGGCGATAATTGCGGTAATCAGCCACGCGTTGCAGCTCCTTCAGCGCCTTGTCCTGGTCGTTGGACAGCAACAGGCCAACCAGCTGGTCGCGTACCGCCAGATTGGCAGGGCTCAGATCGGTGGTGCCAAACAGGTCGCCACCCGATTCCTGCGCTTCAGACAGGTCATAAGCCGCACTGAAAAAGTCATAATAGGCCTTGAATTCGGGCACCCATTCCGACCAGTCGATGCTGAATTTATCGGTGCCAAATTTCAGCCTTTCCAGTTCGGTATTTAGTGTTTTCAGGGTACGCACGCCGATATCCACGGTATTGCGGATCTCATAACAGAATTGCTTGGTGAACACATCGCGGAAGGAAATTTCCGAGGTACGCAGCTGATCGAGGTTTTTAACCAGACCGATTTCGCGTTGTACATCCAGTTGGTCACGCACCTTGCCCGCCAGTTGCACCAGAGCGCCATAAACCGGAGAAAAATCGTCGCTGCGATGGTCCAGGCTATGGCCCAGATTGAGCTGTTCATCCGTTCTGGCATGACGGTTGTAATCTGCAATTGCTTCACGAACGTCGCTGTTGGACTCCGTCGCCATCAATATTTGCTGCTGCACACGGCTTTGCGCCTGTTGCGGTGTAGTGTCGGCTTTTTCAAGCAAATCAATGACTTTTTGTTCCAGTGCAGTGTACGACAAGGCTTCGTTCAACACACACAGGTGTTTAAGTCTGGCGACATCATCCTCAACCTGCTTGCGTTTTGCCTCAAGGCCGTATTCAACGCGGCCCAATGTTTGCCCCAGCAAGGTCAACCTGCCATCGTAGCTGCCGATGCGCTGACTGGCCTGCTGTACGGCTTTGTCCATGCCCTCTATCTGCATCTGCAGAGACAGTTTTTCTTCTTCCAGCTTGGTCACTTCGTCCAGATTAAGGCGTGACAGGTCCGCATAAGCAGATTCTATTTCTCGCACGGCGCGATCTAGCTCGGAAATATCGCCAAAATCCGGCAGCTTCACGGCACCGGCCAGCGCCAGCAAGCCCTTTAGTAGGGTCAACTGGGTTTGCAGTTCCTGCAACTGGGTTTCAGTCACGGCATGATCCGATATAATCCGCTCAAGCGCTTGATTTTGTGATGATTTCCCGAATACCAGCGAAGCAGCATTGCCGGTAAACATGGTACGCGAACCGGAGCCCTTGCCGTCTTTCATCACCCCGCGCGGTGTTTTACTGAGTTGAGCTGCACTTTCAACCTTGACTACGCTGCCATATAAATCAACCAGATAGGCCTGTGCCACAGGATGTTCGGCTTTCAGTTCGTGGATGATGGAATCGGAGGGCACACGTTCCGGCTTTGCATTTTTCAGGCACAGCTTGCCCTGCACCACACTTGCGCGCAAATGACGTGTTTTAACAAATTCAATGGCTTTGGCTTCCCATTTCGCATCGACCACAAAGTTGAAACGGGCCGCGCCCATATAACCTTCAATCGCTGCTTGCCAGTCTGGATGGGCCGGTTCGATGAGATCGCAGAGAACCTGCGCATTTGCTTCAGGTAATTGAGTTTTAAAAGCTTTCAGGGCTACGCTGATATCGCGGGGATAGTCCGCACCACCCGCCGCCAGATTGGATTTTCGTTCGGCAAGCTCTTTTTCGCGGCTCTGGGTAGTCTCAACCTCCTGCCTTACCTTCTCGATTTGCCCGTGCACCGCAGCCACAAAGCTATCCTGTGTACCGGCAATCACTTCATGCAAATCGGCATATTTGTCATCCAGGCTGGCTAATTCCTGCAACAGGGTCAGCGCAGTGCGCGGAAATTCTTCAGATCGGATATCCAGCGCCTTAAACTTTTGCTGCAACACGGTAAAGGACGCTTGGCTGGAACGTGCTAGTGTATCGGCGACGACACTGCCGGCTTCGCTCAGGATGCGATGGGTTAACGGGAACTGCATGCCGGTAATGGTTCTGGCGGTGGCTTGCAGTTTGTCGGCGGCACCCAGCGACTCAACCAGCGCCGAAATGGCATTTTTAGTCGCCAGTCGAGCAGCATTAAGGCGTTCATCGATGCGCTGCTTCTGGTCTGCGGCCGGGATGCCGCTCAACCGTGCGGCTATTTGCACCAAGCTCGCGTTGCGGGCTTTTTTATCGAGCTGCAAACCGTCTATCAGTGCGGTTTCGTCGGCAATTTTCCGCTTGAGATCAGAAATTGTCTGATTGTCAGCAGCTAATTGCGCCTCGTCTTCCTGCAGCCCCAGCCTGGAGGCAAGCAATTGATATTGTGCTGATAATTCAAATGCATTGGTCACCCGTGCGGATGCGCTGCTGATTTTTTCCAGACGGGCTACATTGTCCTTGAGACGCTCGCCTTCAACCCTGAGGTTGTGCACTTGGCGCATCAGATCGCTGATTTGCGAAATGCGCTGCAACAGTTGTTGCGGGTCATGTTCCAGGATCTGGGTTTTAACCAGTTCGTCCACGCTGCCTATGGGTTTGTGCACGATGGACTGGCTCCAGGCCTTGGCGGCCAGCTCCGCTTCAATAAAAGAAACCGACTTTTGCCCACGGAAGCGGCCATACAGTTGGCACAGATACTCGCGTTTGGCATCACGGAAGCTGGTTACGTTGCGGTATTTTGCCTTGAGATGGCTTTCAATCTTCTCAACAGCAATCACTTCAAGATTGTCATCGACGGTGCGCTGCATCAAGTCGTCCAGATGCAGGCTGACGCCATCAATGATGAGCAACACCAAGCGCTCGGGGACCGCTTGCCTGCGGCCACCAGATCCATCGACGCGAGCGGCAGCGGCGATCAAAGCGGTGAATTCTTCTCCATCCTCCTCGCCTTCGCTGGGCTTGAACACCGCCGCGATATAGCCGTGCGCACCATCGGGACGGGCAAACAGGTTGTCTTCCGCCCCGGTGATATAGGACCACAGGGTACGTTTGGATTTGCTGCTGCGAGAATTCTGGCTGACTTCATCCTGCCCGGGGTTGTAGTTGAAAATGTTCTGATAAGCCGCGGTCATCACGGTCTGCAATGCGTCAAGCATGGTCGATTTGCCGGAGCCGGTTGAGCCGGTCAGCAGGGTCATATTACCCATGGGATATTCGTCAGAGCGCAAGGCGCCCCAGTTCACCAGGATTAGTTTTTCCAGCTTCACTCGGCCACCTCTTCATTGTCTTCTTTGGCTTTTTCTGCCTCGGCATTTTCTTCGGCCTCGCCCTGCTCTGCTACTCCTTCAGCTTCGAGTGCTGCAGCCAGAGCGTCCTCGCTGATAATGCCCAGTATGGTCGGGCGTATCGCGATATAGGCATCTTCATCCTCAAATGCAAAATTTGCGCCTACATGTATCAGGCGATGGCGCTTTAACTCCTTGATTAAACGCTCACGGTCACCAGCCAACTCGGGCAGCACGCGCTTCAACTGGGTTTGCTGGGTCGCTGCGAGTTCTTCAAAGCGGATCATCACCTCACCACTATCAGTAAGTCGCCCTGCCCCCTCGGCCAGCCCCTGCTGAAACAGAAAGCGCAAGGTCAGCGCCGCTGCAACAAAGTCTGCCGACAGCTTGCTGCGCAGGGATGGTTGCGCATCGATATCGTCATCGGCCAGACCCGGAATCTGTGCTCCGGGCGCATACAGGCGGAAAAACTCATTTTTCAGGTCATGCACCAGACGGAATCCGGCCACCGAGAAGTAGTCGACCAGCAGTGCTTCGATCCGGCGTGCATCGTCGTAATAGCGCTGTTCCACGCCATCTTCCTCGCGCACGATGATGCCCCAGGCAAATAGTCGGCTCGTTATTTCTTTAAAGCGGTCGAGCTTGAGATTTTGCCCTTCAAGCTGCTCTTCTATTACATTAGTCAGATTCATGCTGCATTAGTCCGATTCATGGTTATGTTCTATTTGGTAATCACTGCCTGAGTAAAATTCAGTCACCAGCTTGTTCGGCAATTTTCTTGCCTTGAGTATGCCTTCGCGAGAACCTCTAACTGCTTCAACGGCTTGCATCGCCTGCAGCACATCGCGCGCAGTTTTAATTGGCATGCTGGAAAGCAGGAATGGCCGACCGCGCAGCTTCAGTTCATTGTGCAGGGCAATCACGACATCCTCGTTGGACAGTGCAAAACCCGATGCTTCAGCGCGCTGTAGTGCTGCGGCCAGGCGTGCTTCACGGCTGACCTTGGGTTGTGCGGTTACAGTCAATGCCTTGCGGCGCTGCGATGCGCTGCGCAGTCTGAATGATGCCGGGTCCAGCAGGCGGATTTCCGAACCCGAGATAGATGCACCGATGCGGGTCAGAAACTGGTTCTGCGCGACACCTTCCAGTTTGGCTGTCCGGCTAATTGCACGGCTATAAGCGTGTCGGGTCTGCCCGCCGCGCAGCATCATGGCCTGCTGCACAATATTGGTGGCTTGGCGCATATAGGTATTCATCGCCTTGATCAGCTCGGGCTGTTTAGTGGTACAGGCCGCTTCGACCATTTCTTCTATACGGTCGAGCAGCCAGTCATAGCTTGAGTTGCCACTGCGTTCCTGTACCGCCCAGCGCGCAACTTCATTTAATTGAGCATTGAGGGTGTTTGTCTTGTCGTCTGCCAGGCCTCTGAGTTTAGCCAGTGTTTCGCGTATTGCCTGGCGGTGGCGCTCGATGCTGTCCGCTGTCAGTTGTTTTTTGAACTCCTTCTCAAAACGGTCAAGGAAATCCATAAACTCATCCCAGGGGGTCTGAGATGCTTCCACCATCAGGTGGCGTACAAGTTCCTGAAAATAATCAACACCTTCCGCAAGATCGCTAATCACTTTTTCAGCATAATCATAGGCATCTATCAAGTCGTAGGCATCGCTATTGCGAAGCGTAGCCTCCAGTGAGTTGCGGCAGCTGCGCACATTGCGCTGACGGCTGCGGCTACGCGGACGGTCCAATACCCATAATGCTTCGGCAAACAATTTTCCTGCACGCGAGAAGCGATAGGCAGTAACCAGCCCTGCCCGATCGCCGAACATTTCCAGCCAGCCATCGCGCAGCAGGCTGCGAAATACCGCACTGCTCAGCTCAAGCACATCGCCCGATTCAATTGCAGCGAGTTCATCATCGGCTGCCACCGCCTCCGAATTGACGACACTGGACATGCTTTGTACCACTGGCAACAGAATGTCGCGTACGTCATCCCGCGTCAGGTTATGGGAATAATCAGCACCCGAGCCATGCAGCCGTTCATATAAGGAACGTAAGCACGCGACGACAAGCTCTCTGCGCTTGCCGTTTAGTGGCCTGAAGAAATTTTGTCGTTCGGATTCGTAAAACACTTAATTATTTGATTTTAATTAATAAATAATTTTCTGAAGTTAGCGGACGTGGCCTCTCCCACTTCCTCAACTGAAATACCGCGCAGCTTGGCAATTTCCTCCGCCACATGTTTCACATATCCGGGTTGATTTAGTTTTCCGCGAAACGGCACGGGTGCCAGATAGGGCGAGTCGGTCTCAATCAGCATGCGCTCGAGCGGAATGCGAGTCGCCACCTCTTTGATTTCAAGTGCCTTTTTAAATGTCACGATACCGGAGAATGAAATGTAGAAATTCATGTCAATCGCAGCCAGCGCCACTTCCAGGCTTTCGGTAAAGCAGTGCATGACGCCGCCAATCTTGTCGGCGCCTTCTTCCTGCATCAGGCGCAAGGTATCGGCCGAGGCAGAACGTGTATGTATAATCAAAGGCTTGCCTGATTCAACCGCGGCGCGTATATGGGTGCGGAAACGCTTGCGCTGCCATTCAAGATCGCCCGTCAGGCGGAAGTAATCCAGCCCAGTTTCGCCAATCGCCACCACCTTGGGATGCCTGGCCAATCTCACCAGTTCTTCTTGGGTGGGCTCGGTCTCCAGTTCGTAATCCGGATGCACACCTACTGAAGCGTAGATGTTGTCGTGCTGTTCTGCCAGCGACAATATCTGAGGAAACTTTTCCAGATCCACCGAGACGCACAGCGCATTGCTCACCTGATTGGCGCGCATCGTGGCCAAGACCTCGTCGAGATTATCAGCCAGCTCGGGAAAGTTTATGTGGCAATGTGAGTCTATAAACATGAGGTTAGGTGGTACGGGTGGTTAATAGCATCTGTTGGTAGGCCAGTAGGATGGACTCAAACAGCAGCTTGGGATTCAGGGGGTGGAACGCTTCGCGCTTGGCGACCTGCAATTCTTTAATATAGCGCAGCAATGCTTGCACGGACAAGTTCTTAGATAAACTCCCTATTAAATCAGTTTGTTGTGGATTGTACCTGATCGCGCCCGCCATTTTGTAGCTGGCCAAGTCATAGCACCATTGCTGCAAAAATTGAATTACCTGTACAGGTGCAGCCTTCTGTAACTGCTCTGCCAACGCAAGGGCGTCAAACTTTGCAGACTGTTTGACAGCCGCTAGCAGCAGCTTGTGCTCCTCTGTGCCGGCGCCCTCGCCTGCATTGTGCAAGGCCGATAAAGGGGCAAAACCCGTTTGCGCCAGCGCGGTTTCGGGATCTGCCACGCCCTGCTGTTTAAGCCAGGTGGCGCCTTCTTCGCGTGTCGGCATCGGCACGGCAAAGCTCAAGCTGCGGCTCAGAATCGTGGGCAAAAGCTGCTGTGGCTTGTGCGTAACCAATATAAACAATAACTTGTCGGTCGGCTCCTCAAGTGTTTTGAGCAGTGCGTTGGCCGAATTGCTGTTCATCGCTTCCGCTGGGTGGATCAAGACTACGCGGTAGCCACCGCTATGAGCCGACAAATTGACGAAACTGGATAAAGCGCGTATCTGATCGACTGAAATCTCGCGCGAGGCTTTTTTCGCTCCTTCCTTTTCCGGCGTGTCATCGGCAGTTGAAAGCGCGTCCGGTTGGATCAGACGAAAGTCGGGGTTGGATTCCTGTGCAAACCAATGACAGGAAGGACAGCTTTGGCAGGCTGAACCAGAAGCTTGCGGTGCTTCGCATAAGATGGACTGGGCAAAGTTGACGGCCAAATCCAGCTTGCCTATGCCTTCTGCACCCTTGAGCAACAATGCATTGGGCAAGCGTGCGCGCAACCCCTGCAAGCGCTGCCATATATCACTCTGCCATGGATAGAGCTCTTTCATATCAGATAGATGCAATAATTTTCTCTAAGCTAGCTTTAACTTCTGCAGGCGATTTTTCAGCGTGAACAACAGCATATCGCGCAGGATTTTTCTGGCTGCGAGCCAGATAAGCGTTGCGGACTTTTTCAAAGAAGTCGCTTTTTTCCTGTTCAAATTTATCCAGCGCAACATTGGTTAGTGCCACATTTTTGCTGAGCCTCTCACGCGCCACCTCGACCGGAATGTCAAACAGTAAAGTCAGGTCGGGCTGCAAATCACCCTGAACCCAGCGCTCTAGTTGCTCCAGCTTATCGACTGGCACGCCCCTGCCGCCGCCCTGATAGGCAAAACTGGCATCCGTAAAGCGATCTGAAATGACCCAGGTTCCGCGTTGCAGTGCAGGTTTGATTACCTGCTCGATATGTTCACGCCGCGCGGCAAACATCAGCATCGCCTCGGTCTCGGCATGCATGGCTTCATGCAGCAGTATTTCACGCAATTTTTCGCCAAGAGGAGTGCCGCCGGGTTCCCGCGTCACCAGTAAATCAATGCCTCGTGCACGCAGGGTATCAGCGAACCAGTTCAGATGGGTGCTTTTGCCCGCCCCGTCCACGCCTTCAAAGGTAATAAATCTAGCCACGCTCATTTGATTTTCAATTGATAGCGATTTACCGCCTCGTTGTGTTCACTCAATGTGCTGGAAAACTGCGAACTGCCATCGCCGCGTGCCACAAAATACAAGGCATCGCTGTTGGCCGGGTGCAAGGCTGCATGCAGCGATTCTTTGCCCGGCAGCGCAATCGGGGTTGGGGTCAGGCCATAACGCGTGTAGGTATTGTACTCGCTGTCCTTTAGCAGATCGCGCTTGCGAATGTTGCCATCATATTTGTCACCAATGCCGTAAATGACGGTGGGATCAGTCTGCAGCCTCATCCCTTTACGCAGACGGTTCACAAATACTGACGCTATCATCGTGCGATCTTTTGCCTTGCCGGTTTCCTTTTCAACAATCGAAGCCAAAATTAACGCCTGATACGGTGATTCCAGCGGCAGGTCCTTGTCCCTGGACTCCCAGTTTTCCTGCAAATGCCTCTGCATCGTGTGATAGGCACGTTTTATCAACGCCAGGTCACTTGAGCCAGCAGGAAAATTGTAGGTATCGGGGAAAAACAGGCCTTCGGGATGTTTTTCACTCGCGCCTATCCGTTGCATGATTTCCGCATCACTCAAGGACAGGCTGTCATGGCGCAGTTTGGGAGCAGCATTCAGTGCTTCGCGAAACTGTTTAAAGGTACAGCCCTCAATAATCGTCAAATCACTCTGAGCAACACGCCCCTTACTGATGATTTCCAGCAACTCATACATTGAGACGGGCTTGGTCAACTGATAGCTGCCATACTTGATTTGTGCCGACAGCCCCATGCTGCGCCCCAGTAAAATAAATACTTGCGCATCATCCAGCACGCCTATCTGCTTCAATTGATGGGCGGCACTTTTCAGACTGCTGCCTGGTTGCAGGGAAAAATCTACGGGTAGCGCCGGGATATCCAGAGGGCGCGATACATAATAGGCCGATGCGCCAAGCAACAAAAAAATTAGCAGTAACAGCAATCCAAACAAACGCTTAATGAAACCCATTGTTCAACCAATCTTGAATTTGAAGTGAAACTGGAAAATGCTTGCTACTGAAACGGTGAATGTCGCGCACCGGCCATAGACCAATCACACTGTTTACAACAAATATTTCATCTGCTGATAATAAATCATCCATCTGTAATTCTGCCACTTTGCAAACCATTCTGTGCTGTCTTGCATAAGCAATCACGCGATCACGCTGCAATCCGGCCACGCCGCACTTGGATAAATCAGGTGTGTAAAGCTTACCATCACGCACCAGAAACAGGTTGCTACGCGTGCCTTCGATGACATGCTCATCCTCGTCAAGCAATATGCCTTCGGCAATATGCTCATCATTCCATTCCGCTGCCGCAAGTACGTTTTCCAGACGGTTCAGATGCTTGATACCTGCCAGCCGGGGTTGATGACCCAAGCGCAGTTTGCAGATATACACACTAATACCTTGGGTGGCGTAAGAATCTGGATATTCCGGGACGGCAGAAACGCTCAGAATACGGGTGACCTGCGGGTTGACAGAAGGTGCATAGCCTCGGGTAGCCGGACCACGTGTAATAACGATTTTTGCGATAGCGTCAGGCCGGGACTCGACCAACTGTTCCAACTCTGCACCAAGCAATTGAATAGACGGGCATACTATGCCGAGTGCATGACAGTCATGCTGAAGCTTGCTGTAATGTTGTGGCCAGAGAAGTGGCTTGCCCTGACGAATCAGCAGGGTGCGAAACACACCGTCCCCATACATCAGACCACGGTCGCTTGCATTAATGGAATCGCCCGGCAAGCCGTTGATTATCATGGCACACCGGTATTAAGCATGGGGCCGGGCGAAGATGACGTTAAACCTTGCGGAACACCAGAGTACCGTTGGTACCACCGAAACCAAAGTTATTATTAACCGCCACATCGATTTTCATCTTGCGAGCTGTATTGGCACAGTAATCCAGATCGCACTCCGGATCCTGTTCAATAATATTGATGGTTGGTGGTGCAATCTGATGATGAACTGCAAGGGCGCAGAATAAAGATTCGATACCACCTGCGCCACCAAGCAAGTGACCCGTCATGGACTTGGTCGAGCTGACCACCATCTTTTTAGCGTGATCCCCAAATGCGAGCTTGAGTGCCTCGGTTTCGTTCTTGTCGCCCAGAGGTGTAGAAGTACCATGGGCATTCACGTAATCAACCCGGTCAGGATTCAAGCCGGCATTCTTTAATGCATTGATCATGCTGCGCTTGGGACCATCGGTGCTTGGCGCGGTCATATGATAGGCGTCGCCGCTCATGCCATAGCCTGCCAGTTCAGCGTAAATTTTTGCACCGCGTGCCTTGGCATGCTCGTATTCTTCCAGCACCAACACACCGGCGCCCTCGCCCATGATAAAGCCATCGCGCTCTTTGTCCCACGGACGACTTGCGGTAGTGGGATCATCATTGCGTGTAGACAGCGCCTTGGCCGAAGAAAAGCCGCCAATCGCCAATGCAGAAATTGTTGCTTCAGAACCACCGGCCACCATGACATCCGCATCACCGTACTCAATGATGCGTGCGGATTCGCCGATGCAATGTGTACCTGTGGTACAGGCGGATACCATCGCCAGATTCGGGCCCTTTAATCCAAACATAATGGATAAATTGCCGGAAATCATGTTGATGATGGAACCCGGAATAAAGAATGGGGAGATTTTTCTTGGACCACCGCCAAGATAATCATTATGCGTGTCCTCGATCATCGGCAAACCGCCAATGCCGGAACCGATATTCACGCCGATACGCTCGGCATTTTGTTCAGTTACCTCGATACCGGAGTCTTTGAACGCTTCCATTCCGGCAACCATACCGAAATGAATGAATCTGTCCATACGACGAGCATCTTTGGCTGGCAAAAACTGTGTAACGTCAAAATCTTTTACTTCGCCCGCAATCTGGCAAGCAAACAGACTGGGATCAAAATGCGTAATCCGTCCAATGCCGGACTTGCCGTTCACAATATTTTGCCATGTCTGGGCGACACCAATACCTACTGGCGATACGATACCCAAGCCTGTAATAACTACTCTACGTTTAGCCAAACTTAACTCCGCTTACGAGAAAAAACAATATGAAAACCATAAATCAAAGATGCCTCTAAAATTTCAAAGTTCTGGACGAAATTTGGACTCTAGAGGCATCTAAAAAACGGGATCTATTACTTGGGATGCGCGTTTACGTAGTCGATCGCTTGCTGTACGGAAGTGATTTTCTCTGCATCTTCATCAGGAATTTCGCAACCGAACTCTTCTTCCAGCGCCATGACCAGTTCAACTGTATCCAGTGAATCTGCGCCCAAATCGTTTACAAACGAGGATTCATTTTTAACTTCTGACTCGTTTACGCCCAGTTGCTCGGCTACAATTTTTTTAACGCGCTTTTCAATATCTGACATCTTTATTCTCCCTACTTTAGTTAAAGTTCCAAAACTTCGCTATTCTACCAAACTTGTACCAAATTCCAAAATGGTACGAATCTTATTCCATGTGCATACCACCGTTGACATGCAAAGTGGCGCCCGTGATATAGCCCGCCCCGGCTCCTGCGAGGAATGCAACGGTGGCGGCAATATCTGATACCTGTCCCAAACGCTTCAATGGCACCTGTTCAACCAGTTTGTCGCGCTGCTCCTGCGACAGCTCTTCGGTCATATCAGTCGCAATAAAACCAGGGGCGACGCAGTTAACTGTAATGTTACGGCTGCCCACCTCGCGCGCCAGCGATTTGCTGAAACCAATCATACCCGCCTTGGAAGCGGCGTAATTGGACTGGCCTGCATTGCCCATGCTACCAACGACCGATGAAATATTGATGATACGGCCGTGACGCGCTTTCATCATGCCGCGCATAACACCTTTGCTTAGCTTAAATACCGAGGTTAGATTGGTGGAAATAACACCATCCCACTCCTCATCGCTCATGCGCGCCAGCAAGTTGTCTTTGGTGATGCCGGCGTTATTCACCAGAATGGTGATCGCAGTGCCATATTGCTTGGCAATTGCATCGAGCACTACTTCGACCTGCGCGCTGTCATTAACGTTCAGTGTCATACCTGTGCCTTTTATGCCAGCGGCATCCATATAAGCGCCAATGGCTTGCGCGCCTTTATCTGTGGTTGCAGTGCCGACTACAGTTGCGCCCAGCTTGCCCAGCTCAAGTGCAATGGCTTGGCCGATGCCTCGGCTGGCACCGGTAACTAATGCGATTTGTCCCTGTAAACTCATAACTCTCTCCTAGTTCAAGCCAGCGCAGCCAGCACTGTGTGCAAAGCAGCGCCATCATTCAGCGTCAAGGCTTGCTGGTTGGTATCGATACGCTTGTTCAGTCCCACTAAAACCTTGCCTGGTGCGCATTCCACGTTATGCGTTATACCCTTCTTGCCAAAGGCTTGAACGGTTTCAACCCAGCGTACCGGTGAATACAGCTGACGTACCAGCGCATCCTTGATGGATGCAGCATCGGCATAGCTCTTCACATCCGCGTTATGCAATACAGGCACGGCAGGCGCCTGTATTGCAACGTTGTGCAGATAGGCACGCAGTTTTTCAGCAGCCCCCTTCAACAGGCTGCAGTGCGACGGCACGCTCATCGGCAGCATCAAGGCGCGCTTGGCGCCGCGTGCCTTGGCCAGTTCCATGCCGCGCTCAACTGCTGCCCGGTTGCCGGCAATGACGATTTGGCCGGGTGAGTTGTAGTTTACGGCTTCCAGTACTTCATTCTGCGCAGCTTCTTTGCACACTTCGCGCACCACCTCATCTTCCAGACCGAGAATCGCGGCAATACCACCCACGCCTTCAGGCACGGCTAGCTGCATGCATTCGGCGCGATAACGCACCAGAGGCAAGGCATCGGCAAACTTGAGCGCGCCGCTCGCCACCAGTGCGGTATATTCGCCCAGACTGTGGCCGGCCATCATCGCGGGTGCCGGTGCATTCACGCTCTGCCATGCGCGGTAAACCGCGACACCGGCAGCCAGCATGACAGGCTGCGTATTTACAGTGGCGTTCAAGTCGGCATCGCTGCCCTCAGCCACCAGCTGCCACAAGTCCTGCTTCAGCACATCGGAGGCCTCGGTGAAAGTATCGCGCACCACGGAAAAATCGGCGTAGCCGTTCATCATGCCGCGCGACTGCGAACCCTGTCCGGGGAAAACTAATGCGTATTGAGTCATAGTGATTTATTCAGAAAAAGAAGTTTACCAGCGTATCAGCGCTGCGCCCCAGGTAAAGCCGCCACCGACAGCCTCCATCAGCAAGTGCTGTCCGGGTTGGATGCGCCCGTCGCGTACTGCGGTATCGAGTGCCAGCGGAATAGAAGCCGCAGAGGTATTGCCATGAGTAGCAACAGTCAGTACAACCTTGTCCATGCCCAGACCCAGTTTTTTAGCGGTTGCTTCGATGATGCGAATATTGGCCTGGTGTGGCACCATCCAGTCGATATCGGAGCCCTGCATCTTGTTCTCGGCCAATACCTCTTCAGCCACTTCGCTCAAGGATTTGACCGCAAACTTGAACACGCCCTGACCGTCCATTTTAATAAAAGGCTCACCTTGAATCTTGCCGGCGTTAATTTGCCCTGGCGCACTCAACATGCAACGCTGGCTGCCGTCAGCATGGAGTTTTGCGCCCAGAATTCCCGGCTTCTCACTGCGCTGCAGAACAACTGCGCCTGCGCCGTCACCAAACAACACACAGGTGGTGCGGTCTTCCCAATTCAGGATGCGGGATAGAACTTCGGTACCAACCACCAGCACATTGCGCGCCTGACCGCCGCGTATATATAAGTCTGCCGTGTTCAGCGCATAGATAAAACCGCTGCACACCGCCTGCACATCGAAGGCTATCGCGCTTTTGATGCCTAGTTTGTCCTGCAGCACACAGGCGGTACTCGGAAATATATGATCCGGTGTGGTTGTGGCGACAATGATCAGATCAATGTCGTTCGCGCTGATGCCTGCGGCTTCTATTGCACGGCTGCTTGCGCGAAAAGCCAGATCACTGGACATTTCACCTTCGGCAGCGACATGGCGTTCTACGATGCCGCTGCGGCTGAAAATCCAGTCATGGGTCGTATCGACCATTTTTTCCAGGTCGTAATTCGTTACCACTTTGGCGGGCAGATAACTGCCCGTACCGATAATTTTGGAATGTATCAAAGGGTTGCCTCTGCTAATTTTTTGCTCGCCAAATGCGACTTTTCAATATGCTCACTGATATAGTGCAGCATCCCACCGCGCGCTTCTTCAGCCGCACGTTCGATCGCGCAAAGGAATGCAAATGAATCGGCCGAGCCATGGCTTTTCAGCACGATCCCCTTTAGCCCGAGGAAGCTGGCGCCATTATAGCGCCGGCTGTCCACGCGGCGCTTGAAGCCGTTAAGCACTGGCATCGCAATCAGCCCTGCCATTTTGGTGAAAATATTGCGTTTAAATTCTTCATTCAGGAAGACGCGTATCATATGCGCCAGCCCTTCTGTAGTTTTAAGCGAGACATTGCCCACGAAGCCGTCGCAAACCACCACATCAGTAACGCCTTTGAAGATATCGTTACCTTCAACGTTGCCGTAGAAATTCAGACTGCTTTTACGCAGCAACTCAGCCGCCTGCTTCACGACTTCATTACCCTTAATATCTTCACTGCCGATATTGAGCAGACCGACGGTGGGCTTCTCTTTATGCTCAAGGACTGCAACCAAAGCACTTCCCATGATGCCAAACTGCAACAAATGTTCAGCAGTGCAATCCACGTTCGCGCCCAAATCCAGCATGCAGACCTGCCCCTTAATAGTCGGCAGATAGGAAGCAATTGCCGGGCGATCAATACCAGGTAGTGTTTTCAGCACATAACGGGCTGTTGCCATCAGTGCACCGGTATTGCCGGCACTGACACAGGCGCCAGCTTCACCGTTTTTCACGAGATTAATGGCCACTCGCATCGACGAGTCCTTCTTGCCGCGCAATGCCAGTTGTGGCGACTCATCCATTCCGACTACTTCGCTCGCGACGTGAACGCGCAATTGCGAGCTTGGCATCTTGAAGGAGCCCAACTCAGCTTCAATGGCATCCGCCAGACCAACCAACACGATCGTGTCATTCGGGTTTTTACGCAGATAAGCTAAAGCAGCGGGGACGATAACTTTCGGTCCATGGTCACCTCCCATTGCATCAATGGCTATTGTGATATCCAACAGGCGTTCCTTTTATACCGGGTATGATTACCGGAATTCATGAATAAATGGCAACAGAAAAGCGCCCTATCTACAGCAAGAAGAATAGGGCGCAGTCATTGCGTATTAAAGGGGATTTAATCAGCCTTGGTTTTGACAACTTTTTTGCCGCGATAATAACCACTCGGGCTGATGTGATGACGCAGGTGCATTTCGCCAGTTGAAAGCTCAACAGCCAGTGATGGCGCTGTCAGGAAATCGTGCGCACGGTGCATACCACGCTTCGATGGAGATTTTTTATTCTGTTGAACTGCCATGATTACTCCTTAAAACTAATAATAAAATTACTTCTTCAATCCGGCCAGCACCGCAAACGGGTTATTTGACCGATTCAAACCTTCCACTGCAATTTCGCATTCGCCTGAAGCATGCTTGGGTGCAATCGGCAGACTCAGCAGCAACTCTTCCTCAAGCAATGCCAGCACATCAAGACGCTTTTCGGCGGGAATATTATCCACCTCATCATCTTCAATATCAGTGCCTTCTGTTTCCCCCTCAGAAACCAATCTCAACTTCGAAACCAGCTTGATCGGGTAAGGCAAAGCGTTCAAGCAGCGCTGGCAACGCAAATTGCACACACCATCCAGAATCAATTCTAACTGCGGCTTGCCATCCCTGCCTGTCAAACCGCGCAGTGCATAACTGACTTTTCCTTCAGAATCAGCCAGGATATCAGCCATTCTGGACAATTCAGCCATTGGCACCTCACCGCTCAATTCTCCACCGCGGCGGGCAAAGTCCAAGCTATCGATGAAAGGCCGTGTAAACATAAGCCGCACATCATATAGATTTCGCCCCTATCTGTCAAAGACTCCTGTGTAACAAACGAAGCTATATCACTGACAAATTTCAACAACTTTGTCCTGCAGCATATCCTGAAGCCCAAGCCCACTGAAAATTGTAGCCCCCCAGATGCCCGGTTACGTCCATCACCTCGCCGATAAAGAACAGGCCCGGCACATCATTAGCCTGCATGGTTTTAGATGACAATGCATGCGTATCAACACCGCCGCAGGTCACTTCTGCTTTTGCATAGCCCAGTGTACCGGTGGGAGTGATTTGCCAGTCATGCAGTGTATCGGCTAACAACTGCAGGTCACTTTCCGAATAATGATTGAGAGGCTTGCTCTCTGCAAAATGGTTTCCTGCCTGCTTTTGCGCTGACCAGTACTTAAACAACGCTTCAATAAAACGCTTGGGCAAATAATGCGCCAAAAAATTATTGAGCAACATCGTGTTTCCGCGCTGATGTGCAAATATCTCATGCATATCGTGGTCGGGCAGCAGATTGACGTGCAGTGGCTGACCATGCTCCCAATAAGAGGAGACTTGCAGGATGACTGGGCCGCTTAGCCCGCGGTGGGTAATCAGCAAGTTCTCACGGAATGCCTGCTTACCAAAACTGACCACTGCATCCACTGAGACGCCTGCCAATTCTGCATAGCATGACCATTCTTCAGGATGAAAGCTGAGTGGTACCAAGCCGGGTTTCAGCTTGGTGACAGGAATACCAAACTGCTGTGCAATTTTGTAGCCGAAGGGGGTGGCGCCTATCTTGGGAATCGAGAGACCACCGGTTGCGATCACCAATGACTGCGTATGGAACTTGCCGCGGCTGGTGTGTACCTCAAAATCCTCATGTCGCGAGACCTCTTCCACACTGCAGGGCATCAAAAACTTCACTCCCGCCGCATCGCACTCTCGTTTGAGCAGCGCAATAATTGCTTCCGAACCATCATCACAGAATAACTGCCCAAGCTTTTTTTCATGAAAGCTGATGCCATTTTCATTCAGCCAGTTGATGAAGTGCTGAGGGGTATAACGTGCCAATGCCGAACGGCAAAAATGCGGATTGGTGGAGATATAGTTGTCAGGCTTGGTATTCAGGTTGGTGAAGTTACAGCGCCCCCCACCCGAGATACGGATTTTTTCGGCCAATTTTGCCGAGTGATCGAGCAGATAAACCGAGCGGCCACGTTTCGCAGCCTGGATGGCGCACATCATGCCTGCGGCTCCGGCGCCGACTATCAACACATCCACTTTGCTATTCATTGCGGGTATTCAGCGTAAAACCGGCTATCGTCATGCGCCCAGTTCCAGCTGCTTCCACAAACACGAGCCTTTGCTTGCCTTGTCTATATCTACAAGCTGCTGAATATGAAGTGATAATTCTTCATCGCTAGCCTGTACCACACGCACAGTCAAGCGAATCCTGTCCCCTGCTGCCACTATGGTCAGATCCTCATGTCCAACTGTCTCATCCCCCAGCAAGCTCTCCTGACCACGGGTCATTGCCAGATAAACTTCTGCCAGCAACTCGGTATCCAGCAACGCGCCATGCAAGACACGATGCGAATTGTCGATCATGTAACGGTCACACAGCGCATTTAAATTGTTCTTCTTGCCCGGGTGCAGGTCTTTTGCAACTTTCAAAGTGTCGATCACCGGATTATCCAACAATGGTAATCCGGCTCTGGCCAATTCGGCATTCAAGAATCCCATGTCAAAAGGTGCGTTGTGAATGATCAACTCGGCACCGCTGATGAACTCTAAAAAGGCAGGCGCAATCTCGGCAAACTTGGGCTCATCCTGCAAGCGATCCAGAGTCAATCCATGCACGCTGGCAGCGCCTTCGTCAATTTCACGTTCAGGATTCAGATAGCGATGAAAACTTCGATCAGAGACTTTGCGGTCACTCAATTCGATTGCAGCAACCTCGACCAGGCGATGGCCCTGATTGGGGTTGAGCCCCGTCGTTTCCGTGTCCAGTACAATTTGTCTCACACAAATTCCTTATTAAACAATTGGTTGCCTATTCATAAATTCCTCAATCCCGCGATTAGCCAATTGGTCTGCGCGCTCATTTTCAGTATGCCCCGCATGCCCTTTTACCCACAGCCATTCGATTTGATGCACGCTGGTCGCAGCATCCAGCCTGCGCCACAAGTCTTCATTCTTGACCGGTTGTTTAGCCGCAGTTTTCCAGCCACGCTGTTTCCAGCCATGTATCCATTCGCTGATACCTTGCTGCACATATTTCGAATCGGTATGCAATTGCACCTGACACGGCCGCTTCAAGGCCTCCAGTGCCGCGATCGCCGCCATCAATTCCATACGATTATTGGTGGTGTGTGCTTCTCCACCGCACATTTCCCGCTCTTTTCCATTGGTGCGCAACAAGGCTCCCCACCCGCCCACACCGGGATTCCCCTTGCAAGCGCCATCGGTGAAAATCTCGACTATATCTTTACTCATTCTTTTGTTCGCGTCCGTTCCATTGTGTTGCGGTTGAATTGAGTATTCGCTTCCTTATTTAATTTGGCGGATACGGGGAGCAGTTTTCTCACCAGTCTCCCATTCCAATTCGGCTTAATCAAGCGCATTCCCGGCACCCGCTTTTTTGCATGCAAAAAATACACTCCACCCACCATAGACCACCAATGATCTCCTGCTGGCTCAAATAGTTGTGAGCGTTTCAGGAATGCAGAGCCGGCGAAAGGCGGCACATAACAGGCAAAGCGCACTTCCATCACTTCAAAACCCAGCAAAGCCAGCCAGTCTTTCATGCGAAGCAGGGAGATGAATTTTCCGCACCATGGATAATCTGTCTTCTTCCTCAAAGCCCCCCGTACTCCCCACAAACTGAACGGGTTAAAGCCGCTGATGATCACGCTTCCTTCCGGGCGCAACACACGCTCCACTTCACGCAATATCTGGTGCGGATGCGCACTAAATTCCAGCACATGAGATAGTAATACCAGATCAACGCTTCCAGTTTCAAACGGCAACTCCTCCGCTTCCAGCCATACATGCACCCCCGGCTCTTTACCTGCCTTGATTTGCAGAGGGATGCGGCTACCACGCAACAAATTATGCCGCGGCAAACCGATCTGCACGGCATTAAATCCAAAAATATCTCTCACTGAGCTATCAAAAAATGTCTGCTCGCTCGTCATGACATATTTTCCCTGCGGCAATGCAAACCATTCACTCAAAGTTTTTGCAGTTGACATACCGTTATATTTCAATCAAATTGACTCAGGATAATCGGTAAAGAAAACACCATGATGAAAATATTCCCCATACCCGCATTTGAAGATAACTACATCTGGATAATTCACAACGAACAGTATGCCATCGTGGTTGATCCGGGTGATGCCAGCCCGGTTATCAGCTATCTGGATGCCCACCATCTCAAGCTGACAGCCATTCTAATTACACACCATCATCGCGATCATATCGGTGGCATCGAAGATTTGTTCGAATTATATAACAGCCCGGTATTCGGGCCACGCCTAGAAAAAATACCTCATATGTCCAATCCCTTGGGCGAAGGCGACATAGTCGAAATCAGCGAATTAAACTTTCGCATGAAGATTATCGACATTCCCGGACACACCCTGGGCCATATTGCCTACCTGTGGGAAGGCGGCATGTTTTGCGGCGATACCCTGTTCACATGCGGCTGTGGCAAAATATTTGAGGGCACCCCTGAACAGTTGCACCACTCCCTGCAACGCCTGGCCAGCCAGCCCGATGAAACACTGGTGTACTGCACCCATGAGTACACCGAATACAACACCCCTTTTGCGCTGATCTGCGAGCCGGGCAACACCGCGCTCAAGCAGCGCGTGCTGGAGGCTGAGGCCCTGCGCGGGCAAAACAAACCCACCGTCCCCTCCACTATCCAGCTGGAAAAAGCCACCAACCCCTTCCTGCGCTGCAACGAACCCGAAATCATTCATCACATCGAACAACAATTTGGCATCAAACTGCCCGCAGGCGACGAGCAGGCTGCGTTTACCGCCTTGCGAAAATGGCGAGACCTTTTCTAACTCGAGATTAAGTTGCAGTATGGAGCGTTCTGGTTTATCCTGCGCGCCCTTCGGAGAGGTGGATGAGTGGTTTAAGTCGCACGCCTGGAAAGCGTGTTTGGGATAATATCCCAACGGGGGTTCGAATCCCCCCTTCTCCGCCAATGATTTTAACATTAACCCGCATTGCTATTGGCTTTGCGGGTTTTTTGTTTCTGCCAATCCTTTCTTTAAAAAATCGTTGATTGCCCCCACTTGATCTAACAGATGGCTATTAATTAATTCATTTGCCAAAAGGATAATGCCTACGCTTACATATTCCATGTGGTTAGTGTGAATCAGGTGATGGCATTTGTCGTTCGGCTTAAATTTAAGTGATTCTATTTCAGGACAGGAGGAGGATATGAGCCAGCCCAAAATACCTGCCTGGAGCCCGGCGGAACTGCACCACTACCTCAACAAGGGCAGCCCGCTTGCAGTGCTGGACTTGCGCAACCGGGAAGAATTCGATGCCTGGAAAATCGAGGGCAAAGGGCCGCTCAAGACCATCAATCTGCCCTATTACGACCTGCTCGACCTGAATGAAGCGGATGAGGAAATCGCTGCTGCGGTGGTCCGCGCAATCCCTGAGCGACTGCAGGACAGCCTGCCCCGGAGCGAACCCATCTTGGCGATATGCGCCCAGGGCAACACCTCGGCCCACGTTGCCGAGGGACTGCGGCGGCTAGGCTACCAGGCATTTAACCTTGAAGGCGGCATGAATGCCTGGGGCAATCACTATGAAATGCGTACCATTGAAGAAAGCCAGCGGCTCACCCTTTTCCAGATCAGCCGCCCAGCACGCGGCTGCCTCAGCTACCTGCTGGCCAGCGGCGGCCAGGCCATGGTGGTCGATGCCGCGCGCCACATTGAAGTCTACACCCGCATCGTCGCCGAACGCGGCTGGCGCATCACGACTGTGCTAGACACCCACTTGCAGGCCGACCATCTCAGCGGCGGAGTCGCCCTAGCCAAGGCAGCGGGGGTGGATTACTGGCTACATCCCTACGACAGTATCCATCCCGATGACCTGCTGCCGGCGACATTTCCTTTTCGCTATCTGCAGGGCGAAATGATCTTCACCATGGGTGAGGTGCGCGTGCGTGCGCTGCACCTCCCCGGCCACACCCTGGGAATGACCAACCCGCTGGTGGACGAGCGTTATCTGGTGACTGGCGACACCTTGTTCATCAACTCGATCGGACGACCCGATCTGGGTGGCCGTGCCAAGACCTGGGCTCCCCTGCTCTACCGTTCTTTGCAACGGGTGCTGGCCTTGCCCGAGCATAGCATCGTGCTGCCGGCCCACTTCAGCAGCATGCACGAGGCTGATGATCAGGGCTGCTACCGCGCCCCCATCAGCATCCTGCGCACCCGCAACGAGGGCTTGCTCATGTTAAGTAAAGGAGTGGAGGCTTTCACTGCCTATATCCTGCACAGCCTCCCAGTACATCCGCCGACTTACGACGACATCCGGCGCATCAACACCGGCCTGCTGCAGGTGGACGAGGCCAAGGCCAGCGAACTGGAGCTGGGAAGGAATCAGTGTGCCCTTTCGCATGACGCTACAGGGCAGCGACAAGCTGCGTAGAAAAGCCGCAGGTCTGTGGAAAAAGCGTTTCGGCACAGCATAGGAAGAATTTGATCTTCTGATCATGCAGCAGATCGAACAGGGTGCCGATGACAACCGTGAGCGCCATTACAACGATGTAGCCCTGCAGGACGGCAGGGCTCAGAACGGATTGGTAGTGAACATATTACCTCCCAATACTAGCTTGCGCCCTTTTAATGTGGCCGTGGCGCCTGATCTTGCAGGCAAGCCTGCTTGCGGAGTTACGGTTTTCTCAAACGCTTTGCCGAGCTGCTGGATTTGTCCAACAGCAAGCGCGCTTGTTTTTCGGCTCTCTCAATTTTTACCGTCAATGCTTTTTGCACCAATGCAAAAAAACTGATCAGACCCTGTTGTGGATAATCATCCATCACGCCACTGTCTTGAAAGAATTCAGCAATCCATAACGAATCCAGTTCGTCTTTGCCAGTCTCTTGCCAATATTCCGTAGCGGCGATTTCGACATAATCCGACAGTTTGCGCATCGATCCTCCCGAATGTCATGTCATGATTTGCCCAATTATTTTTCCGAATGGGATGGGTTTAAATATTTTACAAACCAGGCAGCTGCTTGGCGGGCCACCTCTTCCAATGTACCCGGCTCGGAAAATAAATGGGTAGCACCGGGGACGATGACTAATTCTTTGGTGCAGCGCAGGTGTTCGTAAGCATCGCGATTAAGCGTGATCACCTCGTCATCCCAGCCGCCTACCAATAACAAAGTGGGGGATTTCACCTTTTCCAGCACATTAATTCCCGCCATATCGGGTCGTCCGCCACGCGACACAACGGCGGCTATCTCCCCGTTCGAAAGTGCCGCAGCCTGTAATGCTGCGGCAGCTCCAGTACTGGCGCCAAAGTAGCCGATAGGCAGGTGCATGGTCTGGGATTCATTTTTTATCCAGCTTGTTGCGGCGAGCAAGCGGTGTGTAAGCAGAGGTATATCAAAGCGATTAGGATAGTCGGCATCTTCCTCAGGGGTGAGCAGATCCATCAGCAAGGTGCCGATGCCGCTATTCTGCAGCACTCGTGCAACATAGTTGTTGCGCTTGCTGTGACGGCTGCTGCCGCTGCCGTGGGCAAACAACACGATGCTCTTTACATTGCCCGGCAGCTCCAGCATGCCTTCTATGTGGACCTGACCAACTTGAATGCGTTCGAGTGCAGCTACTTTGCTATCCATGACAGACCTCCGTCTTTATTAGATTTGAACTCTATTCATCGCAATGGGAACACGCCTTCTCCCGAAAGTGCCTGCGTGGGAAGAAAAGTACCCCTTTACTGCAGCGCCGCAATCAGGACATGTTGCATCCTGGGTCATTCGATACTGGTTGATCTGATACCAGTCGCGAACGATTAGCGCCGAATGGCAATCCGGGCAGAACGTTGTATCGCCTTCCTGGTTATGCACATTGCCTGTATAGACATAGTGCAAACCCTGCAACATGGCTATGTTGCGCGCACGATCCAATGTCTCAGGTGGTGTGGCAGGAATATCCGGCATTTTGTAGTCCGGGTGAAAGGCAGAAAAGTGCAAGGGTACATCGACCCCCAGTTCCTTCTTGATCCACTGGCACATGGCGCTAATTTCCTCATCCGAGTCGTTTTTACCCGGGATGAGCAGCGTGGTGATCTCGAACCATACGTCGGTTTCGTGCTTGAGATACCGCAGAGTATCGAGCACCGGCTGCAAATGCGCACCGGTCAGCTTGAAATAGAAATCTTCCGTGAATGCCTTCAGGTCGACGTTGGCCGCATCCATTTTTGCATAAAAATCGCGCCTCGCTTGATCATGCATATAGCCCGCCGTCACTGCCACGGTTTTGATGCCGCGTGCATGGCAGGCATCCGCCACATCCATCGCATATTCTGCAAAGATGACCGGATCGTTGTAGGTAAACGCCACGCTCTTGCAGCCGTATTTTTCAGCCTCCAACGCAATCGTTTCCGGTGATGCCTGATCCATCAGGCTATCCATGTCCTTCGATTTACTGATATCCCAGTTCTGGCAGAATTTGCATGCCAGGTTGCATCCGGCGGTGCCAAACGACAATACGCTGCTGCCTGGGTAGAAGTGGTTGAGCGGTTTTTTCTCTATCGGATCGACACAAAATCCGGATGAACGCCCGTAAGTGGCAAGTATCATCTGCGCGCCTTCGCGCATGCGCACAAAGCAGGCGCCGCGCTGGCCATCCTGCAGCTTGCAGTCGCGCGGGCACAGATCACACTGGATGCGACCATCATCGATAAAATGCCAGTAACGGGCTGGATAATGTGAATTCTTCATCACACCCCCTGTCTTTCAACAATGGCATCTGCACTCGCCAGGAGATCGCTCTCCTTCCATTTGCTCACCGTGTAACAAGAAAGCCTGACTTCTTCCGCCCAGAAATCGTGCGGTAATCCCGCCTTGTATTTAAGGTGGCCCATGAACTCAAAAACATCGGGAAGTTGCTCCCATACCTGCGGCAAAAATGTGCTGCGATTACGCCCGAATTCAAATACAACTCCGTGAACGCCGGGTTTTAACTGTGACAGGGCTTCCTGCTGCCCTGAAAACTGCAGTGACTGCATGGCGGAAAGCAATGAAACTTCAACTTCTGTTCTATCCAGTTCTGCAGCTTTCAATGCTGAAAAGCGTGGATCACGCAGAGCGGCAGCTTGCGCATTAGCCTTGATATCAAGCAGCAACGGGCGGTACGCTTCCAGCGTACCTATACAACCTCGCAACTTCTGGTTTTGCGTAAGTGTGACAAAACAGGCGCCTTGCTCCTGCAGCCAGGCTGCATTTTCATTTGCCTGATGAGTACGACCCAGCGCACCGGAAATTGCGGATCTCGCAATCGATAATAATATTTGCCCTTGTTCCATAGGCAAAGTCTTACTGGACATTTTTTTGATCCTCCATAAATGAAAATGCTGCGTAGCCAACTACTCGGTCTTTATCCCCGGCAGTGTCCCCCGAGTTACGCAAATCCAGCAGTTGGGGGCGCAACCTATGTCGTTTCGCCGCCAGCAAAAAACCGTTGATCGGCGTACCTCCGCAGGCTTGTTCGTGGCTCAGCTGGCCGCGCATGTCGAGTATGCTTTTTACCGAATCCTGATCGACTGATTGAGCCACCCTGTAGGGTAGAAAATGTGACAGGTCTGAACTGATCACAATCAAAGTTTCCGGACCGCCCCACAGCCTGTCCAGCACCTCTGCCACTTGCTCCGGGGTCGCATCGCCAACGGCCAGAGGCAGCAGCTTGAAATCATCCAGTATCGTTTGCAGAAAAGGTAATTGCACCTCCAGCGAGTGCTCCATGGCATGGGCAGCGGAACTTGTTACGACCTGAGGCATATCAGCAATGGATGCAATGGCGGCTTGATCCAGTTCGACCTGCCCCAAGGGCGTTTCAAATGCATCCACCCCAGGCAATGCCAGACCCCTTACGGGCACCCGATGCACGGGGCCCAGCAATATCACGCGGCGGATCGTCTCTCGAACCGGCGCCAGGCGAACATAGGCTGCCGCAGCAGTCGGTCCGGAGTAAACATATCCCGCATGCGGAACAATAATCGCCTTGGGTATATCAGTATGGATTGAAGGCTTGGCTTCACTGAAAAACAAACCGATATCTCTCTCCAATACCTGTTTAAGGTGAGGGTAAAAGGTACCGGCGACAGCAGAGGGTCGAACACTATACATATTGGCTTTCCAACAGGAGAAAGTTATCTTTGAATAAATGAGGCTTGATAATTGATTATCAAGCGAATATAAGACTTCTTATCCAGCGATTGGTTGCACCAGTATCGTATTTTTATGCCGCAACTGCTGTGTGTGCGTCTGCTGCGTCCTGCCAGTGGGAATATGTGTTTGATTTCATGCAGTCAAGCATGTGCTGCGCTATCACGCAATATTTCAATCACCTCAGCATCCTCTACTTGGGGAAAATCCATGTAAAACTGCCCCACCGCCATGAAATACTCGGGCGTCAGGAGGCAAATGACTTCGTCGGCCATGGATTGCACTTTTTCAAGCGTATCAGGCGGCGCCACCGGTACAGCGCAGATGAGTTTGGACGGATTTCTTGCGCGTAAACTGTGCAGCGCCGAGATCATGGTGGCACCTGTGGCCAGCCCATCGTCAACGACAATGACGATGCGCCCGGCTGGATCGATCGGTGGCCGGATGGGCGTATATTGGCTACGGCGTTTGCGGATAATTTCCATCTGCGTTTGTTTTTCAGACTCGATATACTCCTTGCTGGCGCCGCTGGATCCGGCATGCGGCGAAATGTAGGCCCAGCCGCTTTCATCGATAGAACCGATCGCAAGTTCCGGCTGGAAAGGCGCGCGCAGTTTGCGCACCAGTACGACATCAAAGCTGCCGCCCAATTCGTCTGCAACAATCTTTGCCATCGGCACCGCGCCGCGCGGAATGGCCAGAATCAGCGGATTTTGTCCGCGATATTTATTGAGTTCTTCAGCCAGTTTCATTGCTGCATCATTGCGATTGCGGAACATGTTTTTCTCCTCACGCTTTTCTCACAAAACTAATCAGACAAAGACTGCAAGCAGATTACCCAGAGGATGGCTGCAACAGCTCTATCTTGAACTCGCCTTCGTAAGGCGGGACATTGCATTCAATAATATCCGATGGCGCCACATCCAGCCTCACGCCGGCAATATCGCTGCGCACTGGAAGCTTGGTTGCGCCACGATCCACCAGTACCGCCGTGCGAATTTCATCGGCTTGTTTACTGGCCAGATATTCCACGGCGCGCAGCATGGAGTGTCCCCGATACATGACATCGTCCACCACTACAACGGTAACTCCGCTTAAATCAAGCGCAATGTGATCGGGACTCTCGGTGAGTTTTGTTTCAGGATGGAGCAGTTTCAAATCGTCGGCGTAACGCTTGATCTGCAAATTCATCAGCGGGATATTTGCATGGATGAAATGACTGGAAAGCTTTTGATGTAGCATTTCAGCCAGCGGCGCACCACGCCGGAGTATGCCTACAACCATAATGCGTTCTTTGCCGACCAGCAATCCGGCCAGCTGCAGCACCATGGCGTTGAGCACCTCGCCCAATTGCGAGGAGTTATAAAGGCAGGTTCGCACGCCTGTTGGTTTTGCTTCCACTCATGCCCCCTGAAAAAAAATTAGCATCCCTCGATAAACCGTACCTATGCCGGTTATGTCAGGCTAATTCCGACCATTTCAATGTGAGGCTTGATGTTTTTGCGGAGATATCGTTACTCTTCAATCGTTTTCAGCTTGTTTTTATTAAAAAGCTTTGCTTGCGCGCGACGGATACGCTCCATGCGGCGTCTGATTTCATCGGAATCCATCCACACATCTGACCCTTTTAAAACATCCTTGATTTCGGCAGGCGTCAGGAAGGGCTGGCAGGTGCGCGTCATAAATTTTTCGAACCAGCTGCTCACTGCATGTACTTCTGCCTGCTGCTCATTTCCTCTGCCAGCGAAGCTCCCGGAGTAAATGTGAAACAATAGCTGGCAGTTGTCATGCACGACCCATTCATCGCCAGCCAAAAATATGAATGCGCCCATGGAATAGGCGCGCGCCTCCAGTACGGTCACAATATTGGCACTGGAGGCCTGCATGTTATTGATGATCTGCAGGCCGGTATCGAAATCCCCTCCCGATGTATTCAGATGCAGGTAGATGAGGTCGGTATCGATCGCCGTGCGCAAGGTGTAAAACAGCTCCGTATAGTAGTGGGACTCCAATATATTGCCACTGAGATAGAAAGAAATTTGGCGTATCGGAGACTGTCTTTCATAGCGAATCAGCCCGCGGAATACTTCTGTTTTGGGCTCTTCGGGTTCTTGCTGAGCCTGTGAGGTTGAAAGTGTGCCTGACATGATCCGTCCCTCTGTTAAGTTAGTGACGCCATCATTTCATATTGGGTGTGTTTTTACCAATCCAATCCATTTAAAATTGGCCGGCTTCCAGCATCCGATTTGCCCGCTCCCCCTCATGAAATAGGCCGCAGCAATGGACAATATCGCCAAACTCCCGTATCGTATTGAACTATTTTATTAATTTCAGCCCGCTCGTTGGCTGGCAACGTGCCAACGCTGCAACCAGAAAAAAACATCAAGAAGAAAAAACTCCAACAAGTGCTCATTCATCCATCTCATCCCCACCTGCTCAGCTCGTGCAGCCAGAGCACGGAAGCCAGCTCCCAGTCGCCACATGCTTAAACTTCTCGTCAAAATCCTTATTACTGTTGCGATACTGGTACTTATCGCGCGCAGCATCGACCTGACAGCAGTTATCGGCGTGGTGCGCGGCATGCAGCCAGAATATTTAGTGTTGGCCTTGGTCATGCAGCTATTAAGCGCTGCCCTGGCTTCATATCGCTGGTACCTGATCATGCGCCGCCTTAAATTTGAACAAGGTCCGGTGTTCTATCTGAAAAGCTATCTGAAGGGCAGCTTCTTCAACCAGGCTTTGCCGGGCGGAATAGGCGGAGATGCGTACCGTGTGCTGGAAAGTGCCACGCTGGGCAAAGGCAAGAAGGCCGCTTTCTACGGTGTCTTGCTGGATCGGTTGCTGGGCCTGATCGGGCTGCTGCTGCTCAACCTGCTGGCAAACGTGGCTTACCCTGATCTGTTGCCCGCCGCCATATTCCATCTTCTCAATGCCATTGCCTTGGGCGGCATCGCCGCGGTGGTGTTATTTGCCATGCTGGGCAAAATAGATCGCTTCGCGCATTACAAATTCACCCGGCATCTGCACGAAATATCCGCCGACATGCGCCGCGTTTATCACGATCCAAAGGCCATAGGCTTGCACAGCGTGATCTCGGTGCTGATTCATTTTGTCTCCATGCTGGCAGTCTATTTTATCGGTACCGGCATAGGGCTTAATTATGGTTTGCTCACCTTTCTGGTGCTGGTGCCGCCTGTCATGCTACTGACGATTGCGCCCATTTCGCTGGCCGGCTGGGGGGTGCGCGAAGGGGGCATGATCGGTTTGTTTCTTCTGGTCGGCGCAGACAAAACCCTGGTTCTATCCATGTCCGTTTTATATGGCCTCGTGCTGTTGGCCGCATCCCTGCCCGGCCTCTATCTATTTTTAATGAGTCGACAAAAAAAGTGAGTCAAAATGAACGTTGATCTGATGCGCAAAGTAGATTACTACGCGGGTGTACCACTGTGCTTCTTAGCCACCTTTATCGTTAAATTAAGCAATCTGCTTAGCCAGACAGGCAAACCCAAGCGCGTGCTGCTGGTAGAACTGTCGGAGATGGGGAGCGCCATTCTGGTCGATCCGGCCATGCAGAAGCTGAAAAACGCGGCCGGCGCCGAATTGTATTTTGTCATCTTCGACAAGAACAAGCCCAGCTTGAAACTGCTGAACAGCGTGGAAGATCAGAATATTTTCACCATCCGTGAAACCGGCATCTTGCCTCTGGCCATGGATACGCTGAAGTTTTTCTGGTGGTGCCGGAGCCGCAAGATTGACTCGGTGATCGACCTGGAACTGTTCTCGCGCTACAGCGCCCTGCTCACAGGCTTGTCTGGCGCGCGCAACCGGGTGGGCTTCCACGCATTTCATAATGAGGGGTTGTATCGCGGCGCCATGCTCACACACAAGGTTTCCTACAATGCCCATCAGCACATCGCAAAAAGCTTCGTCGGTCTGGTGAATGCGTTGCTGTCGGAGAAGGCAGAGCTGCCCTACTCCAAAACCATCGTCAGCGACGATGAGATCAAGCTGCGTCAGGCCCATGTAAGTGCGGAGCAAAAGGCCGCCATACTGGCCAAAATCCGCGAGGACTACGCTGAATTTGATCCAGCTAAACAGCAAGTGGTGCTTATTAATCCCAATGCCAGCGAATTGCTGCCGCAGCGCCGCTGGATGAAGGATAGATATGCAGAATTGATGCGCCGGATTCTGGCACACAGTAATACTGCTGTGGTACTGATCACTGGTGCACCCGCAGAGCGCGCCGAGGCCGAAGCGCTTCGCACAGCGGTTGGAAACTCGCGCTGCGTCAATTTTGCCGGCCGCGTGAAGTTTACCGAATTGCCCCCGCTTTATTCCGTGTCGCTGCTGATGGTCACCAATGACTCGGGGCCTGGCCACTTTTCATCGGTTACCCCGCTCAAGACTTTTGTTCTGTTTGGCCCTGAAACGCCAGCGCTTTATGGCTCACTCGGTAACTCAACAGCTATCTATGCAGGTCTTGCCTGCTCTCCCTGCGTGAGCGCATCAAACCATCGCAAGACCGCGTGTATCGACAATGTCTGTCTGCAGGCTATCACCGTGGATAAAGTATTCAATTCCATATCCTCTCTGCTGCCAAAATAATCGCAATATATTTATATTAAACAAAGCATTATTATTTCATAAAATTTAGAATCAACAAGGAATAACGAACAATGTCCGAACAAGCCAACAATTGGGAACAAGGCGTACTTGAAAAGCTCGCCTTTTCCGCACTGCAGGAACAGCGCCGCGCTCGCCGCTGGAGCATCTTTTTCAAGACGCTGACCTTTAGCTATCTGTTCATCTTGCTGTTTTTATTTATGGGCTGGATCGACCACGGCGAATCAGCATTGTCTACAGGCAAGCACACAGCGCTGATAGAGCTGGATGGCGTCATCTCACAAAACAGCGCGGCCAGTGCAGACAACCTGATTGCCAGCCTGCAGGCTGCCTTCAAAGACAAGGGCACACAGGGCGTGATTCTGCGCATCAACAGTCCGGGCGGTAGCCCGGTTCAAGCCGGACTCGTCAATGATGAAATTCGCCGTTTGCGCGCGATGCATCCGGATACACCGTTGTATGTTGTCGTGGAAGATATATGCGCATCAGGGGGATATTACATTGCTGCGGCAGCCGATAAAATTTTCGTCAATAAGGCGAGCATCGTTGGTTCTATCGGCGTACTGATGGATGGCTTCGGCTTCACCGGTACGATGAACAAGCTGGGGGTGGAACGACGTCTGCTGACCGCAGGCGAAAACAAAGGCTTTATGGACCCGTTCTCGCCGCGTAATCCAAAACATGAAGCATTCACCAAACTGATGCTGGGTGAAATTCACCAGCAGTTTATCAGTGTGGTGAGAGATGGCCGCGGCAAGCGCCTTAAAGAAACGCCTGAAATATTCAGCGGCCTGTTCTGGAGCGGACAAAAGAGCATAGAACTGGGTCTGGCGGATGAAATCGGCAGCCTCGGCAGTGTGGCCCGCGATGTGATTAAGGCAGAAAATATTGTCGATTTCACCACACGTGATGGCTTGGCCGATCGTCTGGCAAAACGTTTCGGCGCGGGCGTAGCCAGCGCCTTGCCTGATTTTACTTCACAGGCTGCTGCCAGCTTCAACCTGCGTTGATCTCACAATTGGAAGTGCAATCTTGAACTTGGCAAACGCATTTAAAGGGACACTGCTGGCCACCCTGGCCATCAAGCTCCTGCTGGCCTGGCTCGTGCCACTGTCTGGAGATGAAGCCTATTTTGTGCTCTGGGCAAATCACCTGGATTTCGGCTATTACGACCATCCGCCTATGGTGGGCTGGTTCCTGCACCTGATGCTGTATGTCGGCAGCGCGGAAGTTTTACTGCGCCTGCCGGCGATCTTGACTTCAATCATTATTGGCATTGGCATCTACCACCTGCTCAAGCCGCTGGATGAATCCAAGGCTGCGCTGATTGCAATGCTGTTTCTGGTCTCACCGATCAATATCTTGAATGTGCTGGTGACTACCGATACGCCGCTTATTTTGTTTGCGTTTTTCTCCATTGCCTCGCTGTACAAGGCGCAGCAGCACAACAAATTTTCCTGGTTTGCGCTCTCCGGTATCTTCTTTGGCCTGGCATTCCTGTCAAAATATTTTGCTGTGCTGCTCGGCCTGTCGTATCTGGCATATTTTATTTTTTCGGCGAAAAATCCAAAAAAATCAAAAGGATTTATCCTGCTTTTTGCGGCATCGTTGCCTTTTGCGCTGATCAATATTTACTGGAACTACACCCATTGCTGGGACAACATCCTGTTCAACCTGTACACACGAAACGAGGATGCACAGCTTTCATTGCGCACCGTTGCCATGTTCGCAGGCGCGCAGCTTTATCTGATGACACCGCCGCTGGTCTGGTTCCTCTATAAGCACCGCGAGGCGTTCTGGCAGAAAATCAAACGAGACCAGTTCAGCATATTTCTGTCCATCTTTGTTGTGCCTATTGCCGTCTTCGCGCTATTGTCGCTCAAGAAAACAGTGGGCCTGCATTGGGTGCTGGCCTTTTATCCCGCGCTGTATTTGCTGATTTTCCAGATTCTGCCACGCATCGCACTGGAAAAAATGCTCAAGTTCATGCTCGGCTTTACTGCGCTGCATTTGCTGGCAATTGCAGTCATTGCATCGTTGCCGATGGAAACCTGGAAACAGCACAACCTTTATGGCGGCATCGTGTTCATGTTCGAGCCGGAAAAAATTGTCGACGTCATCCGTCCCTATGATCAACAAAATTTCCTGCTGGCAACTGATGGCTACTCGCCCTCTGCCACTATCTCCTATCACTACGGCAAAGAGTTTTTCGTATTTGGCGAAGGCGGGCTGCATGCACGGCAAGATGACATGCTTACCGATTTTCGACCATTCCAGGGCCGCAATATCCTGATTCTGTCGAAATCCGCACCCAATATGCAGGAATACACGCCCTACTTCAAGCGCGTGGAAACCCGAATTTTTACGCTACGCGACACGAATTTCCATCTTGTGCTGGGTTATGGCTTCAACTTTGAGCAATACAAAGAAGGCATACTGAGGCCAATCAGAAACAAGTATTACAGAATACCCGCCTACCTTCCGCATGCATCGTGCTACTTTTGCGAAAAATACTTTCCCGGAGAATGCAGCCCAGCGCTGAAATAACATGCCTACGCTCACCAAACCCATTTCCGGCTGGGGACGCTACCCCGTGCAATCCTGCGAGTTGGAACGCCCGGAGCGTTACGCTGATTTGCATCCAAATACAGACACCCTGATTGCCCGCGGACAGGGGCGCAGCTATGGCGATGCATCGCTAAATGAAAACGGTCGCGTGATTCTGACCGAACGCATTGACCGTATGCTCGAGCTGGACGTCAAGCAAGGCATACTGAGGGCAGAAGCCGGCGTGACCCTGGCAGACATTCTGCCTGTGATTGTGAAGCAGGGCTGGTTTCTGCCGGTTACGCCCGGCACCAAGTTTGTGTCGCTGGGCGGCTGTGTGGCAGCCGATGTTCATGGCAAGAACCATCATCATGATGGCTCGTTCGGCGAACATGTGCTTGGCATCGAGTTGATCCTGGCTGACGGCAGCCGAAAAGCATGCTCCGCGACAGAAAATTCCGACCTGTACTGGGCCACGGTGGGCGGCATGGGACTCACCGGCATCATTGGCGAAGTGACCCTCAAGCTGATTCCCATTCAGACTGCGCAGATGATGGTGCGTCACCATGCGGCTAATAACCTCGAGCAGCTGTTCCAGCTATTGCAGGATCCGGCTGTCGACGATCACTACAGCGTGGCCTGGATAGACTGCCTGGCGACCGGCGATCAGTTAGGGCGGGGCGTTGCTATGTTCGGCCACCATGCCTCCAGCAGTGAGTTTACCGGAGCGAATCCGCTTGTCAGCAAGCCTAAGCGGAAGCGCTCCCTGCCCTTCGACTTTCCGTCCTGGGCACTGAATCCACTGACTATCAGCGCTTTCAACAAGCTCTATTACTACCGGGAAAGCCGCAAGAAATCTCCTTTCCTAACCGATTACGACAGCTATTTTTACCCGCTGGATGCCATCGGGGAGTGGAACCGCATGTACGGCAAACGCGGCTTTGTGCAATACCAGTGCGTCATTCCCGAGGGCAATGCACTTGCCGGCATGACCGCCTTGCTGAAAGAGCTCTCCGGCAGCCGCCGTTCTTCCTTCCTCGCAGTGTTAAAACGCTTTGGCGCAGAAGGCAAAGGCCTGCTGTCCTTCCCTATGCCCGGCTATACGCTCGCGCTTGATCTGCCGATACGCGACAAGGGCCTGTTCAGCCTGCTGGAAAAACTGGATCACATCGTGCTGCAACATGGCGGGCGCGTATATCTGGCCAAGGATGCGCGCATCTCGGCCGAGTCCTTCAGAGCCATGTATCCGCGCTATACAGAGTGGCTTAAGGTCAAACAAGTCATCGATCCCTCGAATCGTTTCAGCTCCAGCCTTGCTCGCAGACTGGAGATAGGCTGTCTGCATATCGGAGGGGACGCCAAATGAGTGAAAATATACTGATACTCGGCGCCACCTCGGCCATTGCTCGTGGCACCGCTGCCGCCTTCGCCGCACGCGGCGACAACCTGTATCTCGCATCGCGCGATGTGGAAGAACTGCAGCGCATCGCCGCCGATTTGCAGGTGCGCTATGGCGTCAAAGTGTATTACGGATCTTTTGATGCGGCGGACACCGACACTCACCCTGCTTTCTTTCACTCTGTACTCAAGGAGATGCAGGAACTGAACGGCGTCGTGCTGGCCTTCGGCTTGCTGGGTGACCAGCAGGCCGCACGCGAATTCAGCGTGGCCGAGAAAATCATCGCCAGCAACTTTACCGGCGCGGTATCCATCCTGAGCATTTGCGCCAATTATTTTGAACCGTTAAAGCGCGGTTTCATCATCGGCATTTCCTCGGTGGCGGGCGATCGCGGCAGACAGAGCAATTATGTGTATGGCGCAGCCAAGGGCGGATTGAGCCTGTATCTGCAAGGACTGCGCAATCGACTCTTTCCAAGCGGCGTGCGTGTTGTCACGATCAAGCCCGGCTTCGTCGATACCGCCATGACGTTCGGCCTGCCCGGGCTGTTTCTGGTGGCCTCGCCGCAGAACATCGGCAAGCAGATTGTGCAGACACTGAGCAAATCGGCGGATATTGTTTACCTGCCCGGCTTCTGGCGCTTCATCATGCTGATCATCAAGCATGTGCCGGAAGTTGTTTTCAAACGGATGAAGATGTGACGCAGCAGCAAACTGACAAACCTGTTGTTGCTGCTTTCGATTTCGACGGTACCCTGACCCGCGGTGACACGCTGTTTCCGTTTTTGCTGCACGTGGCTGGCCCGTTCAAATTTTCCCTTAAGCTCCTCACCTTGCTGCCTACGCTTACTTTCTATGCGCTGGGCCTGATGCGCAACGATATTGCCAAAATCAAAGTATTGCGCTGTTTCCTCGTCAATATGGAGATGACGACCCTGCAACAACTGGCTCTCGCATTTGCAGAAGGGAAATTACCGACTTTATTGCGCACTGAAGCAATGCAGCGCCTGGCATGGCACAGGGAGCAGGGCCACCGCTGCGTGGTGGTCAGCGCCTCGCTGGAAATATACCTGCGCCCGTGGGCGAGCAAGGTGGGCTTCGATGATGTGCTGGGGTCGCGTCTGGAGCCTCTGGATGGCGGACGTATCAGCGGAAATTTGCTGGGCGAAAACTGCTTCGGCCCCGAAAAAATGCGCCGGCTTGAAGCCTTGTTGGGGTTGCGTGACGGGTATACCCTGTATGCCTACGGCGACAGCCGGGGCGACAAAGAGTTATTATCAGCCGCGGATTATCCCTTTTACAAATCATTTACCAATCAAGGACAATACCAGTGATTGTTGATTTATTGCGCCTGATGCGCCCCCACCAATGGGTCAAAAATACCTTTGTGCTGACCGGCTTGCTTTTCGGTCACGCCTGGCATAACCCGGCCCTAGTGACTCAGGCCCTCATCGCCTTTGTCGCTTTCTGCCTAATTTCCAGCACCATCTACATTTTCAACGACATCGTGGATATTGAGCAGGACAGGCACCACCCCAACAAACGCAAGCGCCCATTGCCTTCCGGCAAACTGAAAGTTTCTGCCGCGGCTATCTTTGCCCTGGTGCTGGGTGCAACAGCCTTAACCCTGGCTTCCTTCGCCTCAACCACCGTCGTCGTCATCCTGCTGATTTATGCGCTGATGAACGTGGCTTACTCCCTCAAGCTCAAGCATGTGGTGATACTCGACGTGTTCATCATCGCCACTGGCTTTATGTTGCGCATTCTCGCCGGCACCCTGGGGCTGGGCATTCCGCCCTCGCAATGGCTGCTGCTGTGCGGCTTGATGGTGACGCTGTTCCTGGGCTTCAGCAAACGCCGCGCAGAAATCATCGCACTGAGCGATGATAAATCCGCACACCGCAAGGTGCTGCAAGACTACAGCCCAGTGCTGCTGGACAAGATGATCGTGGTCACCGCAGCGGGATTGATCATGAGCTACAGCCTGTACACGATGAACCCCGAAACCATCCGCATCCACGGCACCGCAAACTTGATCTACACCGTACCCTTCGTCATTTATGGCGTGTTTCGCTATATCTTTTTGCTGCACCATCAAAGCCGTGGTACAGATACGGCCAAAGACATGGTGCGCGATCCGCATTTGCTGATTGTATTGCTGGGCTGGGCGATTACCACCATCGCACTGATCGCCCACTAATGAGCGCAAGCCATACTCATCCTGTGATGCAGGGCTGGCGCTTCCGTGCGATGCTGCTGATCGTGCTGCTCAGCGCAATCGGCTATCTGGCGTTCTCGCTGTGGGGCGGCTGGCATGAAGTGGTTGCAGCGCTGGGCAAGGTTGGCATTGCCGGCACCCTGATTGCGCTGTCGCTGTCGCTAGTCAACTACCTAGTGCGCTTTGTGCGCTGGCAGAAATTTCTGGCAAAGCTCGGCCACGCCGTTTACTGGCCGGAAAGCCTGCGCATCTACATCGCCGGCTTCGGCCTCACCATCCTCCCCGGTAAGACAGGCGAAGCGATACGCAGCGTGTTCCTGAAAAAACACCAAGTTTCCTATCCAGAGAGCCTTGCCGCATTTTTCTCCGACCAGTTTTCCAACCTCATCAGCATGATGCTGCTGGTATCGGTCGGCCTGTGGGCCTACCCGCAGGCCCAGCCCGTCATCATCGTGCTCGGCGGCATTATTCTGGCGGTTCTGCTATTTCTGCAGCAAAGTCAGTGGCTTAAGTCGCTAGAAACCTTCGCGCAACGGAAATTTCCCGCCAAATTTTCACAGCTGATTACATCCAGCATAGAAATTGTGTTGCACTCCAAACGCTGCTTCAGCCTGACGATGCTGCTGTATGGCATTTCTCTTGGCCTGATTGCGTGGGGCGCTGAAGGCGTGGCGTTCTATTACATCATGCATTTGCTCGGCAACGACATGGGTTTACAGACAGCGCTGTTCATCTACGCTTTCTCCATGCTGGTCGGCGCAATCAGTTTCCTGCCCGGCGGGCTGGGTGGTACCGAGGCGACCATGGTGGCATTGCTGATGCTGAATAATATTGATCAACCGCATGCGGTAGCGGCGACGGTGCTGATCCGCTTGGCTACATTGTGGTTTGCGGTGGCGCTGGGAGTGATTGCGATGACGTTGCCGGAAAGAAAAACAAAAAACTAAGTTTATCGTTTCAAGCTTATGCCTGCTTTGTGCCCAATAAAAAACGCATTGCGGCATTGCATGACCGGGCGTTCAACGGACAATCTCGCCAATCGAGCAATACGTTGCCGTGCGCAGTGCTAGCTGTCGCGGATCCTCCAAGTGCACAGCTCATTGAGGACGTATGCGTATCCGATTTCGGCTTGCGGATCGGCAAATCCAAATGGATCTCCTGTCCCCGGCGCGCCGAAGGAGCCAGGAGAACCGAAGGGGTTCTTGGATGGGGCTTTGAGAAGCCGAGCGAGAATGGCACCTACACTTTCAGGGCTCCATCGCGGAATCGAATCCGTCAGTGGTGCGGCAGGGGCGCCACGAACTGCCGGAGCGTATCTTCTCGCCATCCGAGCTCTTTTCCGCCGGTGGTTGACTTCGATTCAGCTGTGAGTGGTCAATTTTGTCGTCCAGCGCCTCGTTAGCCGTCGCAGTCACTAACTGGGCCTGGGCCACTTTCCTCATCTATGCCCCAGCAATTGCGCAATTTGACTTGTTGAATCTCCAATTCTTTTCAGAACTGCAACATGAGACCAGCCGACACTAAGTCTATGTCGATGCCTTCCCGTCCCCCAATGCCCCGCCCGATGTTCCTGAAACGCTCCCATTCCAGTCGTGCCCCCACCATCCCAGTTAACACCCACTGAAGACCTGCACCGTAGTTCACATCCGTCTGAAGTTCGGTCCTGCTCACTCTTGTGATGTCTGTCCCCTGAATGACCTCGGTGAACTTCGCATCAGATCGAAATGCTCCCGCCTTCGCGAACAGCGAAAAGCCTTGCGTCACCGGCCAGTGAACGATGGCGTTCAAGAAGGCGCCACGCGCTGTAGCCGTGGCATGGATCGGGAAAGGTGGCGATGGTGTGGTTCCTGGGGGAGCTGCAACAATGGTAGTGTTAAACCTGGCTTCGCCAAGATCGACGTAGCCAGCTTCTGCTGCAAGGAAGCGGTTGAAGCGATAACCTGCATAGGCCTTCCCGGCCCTGTCCTGCTTTTCCAGCGTGGTTCCGCTCGCCGTGAAGCCGTCATCGAGCAAGAAGCCGGTCTCGATGTCAGCCGGCGAAGCATTAATGGAGCTCTGCCCCGCGCTCGCGCCCAAGTACCACGACTGGGCTGAAACGGTGAGCGGCAGCAGGCTACCGGCGACCAGCAAGCACCGCAGAGACCAAAAGAAGAAGCGACTGGCGCTTATGCTCATATGGATCTCCCTTGCCCTCAGAATATGACCTGCCGGGGTAAAACGACAACGCTTCCAGCGGTACCGTTCACTGCAGAAGGGCCTTGAGATCTGCAGTGCCGGCTCAAGGACACCCCTAAACACAAGCATTAGCACATTTCTAAATATGGCAATCATCTTGATCTCCTTCTGCATTGATTCCTGATACTCCTTCTGGTCTTGCTGTGAGTGTTCTGTGCAGACAACAGGCAACGCATCACATGTGTCGCAAGCTACAGTCGCTGAGCACGTGCGATTAATCTGGAGCGAGCGGCCTCGCCCGTGCTACTCCTTGGGCGGCGCTTCTTGAGGCTCAATACTCTCAATCTGGGGTATGCCTTTGCGCGGATGCTGCTTGATGATCCGCTTCAACGCATCGTCCTCCCAGAAGCCATGAACGCCGCTTTCCTGCCCCCCGAGTTCCATTATCTCGAGCGGTTCGGGCGGTTGCTGCCCGACCTCACCCCCGAAAAGCTCAACTTCGGCCGCAAGCCAATCATCAAGATCATGGCCCGGGACAGGGTCACGTTTCACGTACCGAAAATACGCGGCCTCCCGGATCATGTTCTCGCGTTGCTCGGGACTGATCTTTCCTACTGGAGGAACAGTACGGCCTCGTGGAGTAAGCAACGCACTTGTCTTTTTAGGCATACCAGTATCTCCCGTAGTTGATCAAAAATAAGATATCAGCTCGTGTCCTCTATCAGGAATAGCTTAATCAGCCACCTGATATGTCTGATAATGCATGGTCGAATGTCGCACAATATTGGACGCCAATTTCTGTCCGTTGATTTTAAAAGGAGTGATATACCTAAACCACTCACCCCTTCCAAAAATACAACACCACCGCATACATCGCAACGTGAGCTTCTTTATTTACCGTAATGGTCTGACTTGGATACGTCAATACAGTTAATTGCTAATATGCTTTTCCAAAGAACTGCTTTGGGAAGATTTCTTGAATGGCTGGTTTTAGCCATGATAGCGACTCTTGAAAAATCTACTTAATAGCCCATCTTCTGTTTATTGCAGTGTGAAAAGCACTGATGGCCAATGGGAATACTGAGTGAACTGCTGCAGGAAACATCGAACATTGCACATGTCCATTTCCGCTGCCCCGTTGTGGCACGTGTCTTGCCTGGGCAAAAACGACTCACTGGTTATTTGTCTTGAAAAAATAGTTGTCTAAGATTGGCATCGCTTTGCTTAGGCAGTTGTCCTTCCTATGACGTTATTAGGGGTGGATAGTCATGGATGTTTCATCGGTCACTTCATCTTCAATCATGCAGCCCGGCCTTTTTGCCATGGCGAGCGTTCAGCCTGTTACGTCTTTGTTCAACATATCCGCGACGACAGGCACAAGCAGTGTCGACATTGTCGACATTTCAGGTCTGGGACAATTGCTTTCGGTGTCCTCAATATTTGAAACTGCGATATTAAAAGCAGCCGCAACCAACAAAGCCACCTTCTTCACTGTTGTGGCCGCCACACAATACTTTGTCGACGCATTTAATAGCTTTATGCAAAGCGACAGCATGCAAAATTCGTTAGATGGATCGCTCGGCAACCTGTTCATACAGGTGCTGAACACGCAGACGACAGCGAGTTCAGGTAACAGTAAATCGATCATCGCCAGCCTGTCCGAGGTCGGCGTCAATCTTCAGGCAGCTACGAGTCAGAACGGTGCTGGTCTGATGACTATCGACTTCAAGACGCTGCAATCTGCATTTAACGCCGACCAGCTTGGAACTATCTCGCTGCTGGCGCAATCAATTCAGTCAATTGGACAACTTGCCGCAGAATTTACGAGCCTTTTCACCCAGTCGAACAATCTAACGCAAAGCTCTCAAAGTTCGCCTAACGCGGCGATATTTAACGCGTTACTGGCGGCTACTGCGTCAACAGAAACGACCGCAAGGACAACAGCACCGATAGCGACAGCGACAACAACGACGGCTCCGGCAGAGGTAGAGGCAGCGGTAACGACAGTTACAGCCGCAGGGGCGGCCGCGGCGGCAGCTGCAACAATGGCCGCAGCGGCAGCAACGACAACGACGATAGCTCCGGCAGAGGTAGCGGAATCGGTAACGACAGTTACAGCCGCAGGGGCGGCCGCGGCGACAGCTGCAACAATGGCCGCAGCGGCAGCAACGACAACGACGACAGCTCCGGCAACGGCAACGACGACGGCTCTGGCTCCTGCGACGCTTTCCGCCACCGAGCCGGTAGCCACGCCTGAATTGATAGCTACACCAACAGCGACTGTGTTGCCGACCACGACAACGTTACCAACAACGTTGGTAACCGTTGCAGCTGCGCCAACGACCGTCGCGACACCTCAGAATTTCATTAACCCAATCATTGATGCAAGCAACCCCGCGGTCGCTGCGGCCATCGCAGCCTATCACGTGGCCGACAGGATTTTCGACAGCAGCAAGCATTACGAAGTGCTCCCTACATCTTTTCCTGGCTATAGCGAAATCCGGCCCGTTGCGCCGATCCAACCAGTCAGGCTCGACTTGTATGCATGAGTACTTTTAGCCAAAAATTGACAATATCCCAGTTAGAGAATGAAAGCATGGGAATGGGAAATTCCTATTCCTGAATATTCCATAGAACGCCAAGGGCATAACTTGGATAAGGGAGTGCTTTAGAAGATTTCTTGAATGGCTGGTTTTGGCCGACATGGCACATTGAATACTTGGCTTACCAATGGGCGTTTACAGATTGAGGCAAACAAGGTTCGAAAATGCTGAATTAGTATTCAGCTTCGCGGACTTGCGGCATACCCTCAGATTCCCAACGTCCAAAGCCGCCCGCCAAGTTTAGGACATTTTTGAAGCCCATCATCTGCAATACGGCAGCAGACATGGCAGAACGGCCGCTGGTGGCACAGTAGAGAATGACCTGCTGGTCACGGGCGCCGGATAGAGATGGGTAGTGTTTGGGATAGCTCGTGTCGGCGGCGGCTTCGATGATGCCGCGCGGTACGAGATGCGCGCCTTCAATATGGCCATGTTCATACTCAGAAGGCTCGCGTACGTCGACCAGTAAAAAGTTTTCCTTGGCATCCAATTTAGCTTTGAGTTCTGCAGGTGATATCTCGGTAATGCAGGACTTGGCTGCGCGCACGAAGTCCATCAAGCCAACAGGTTTTTCGGGTTTGTATGTGTCATACATTGCAATGTTCCTCCTTCATAAGTTGTGTGGTGTACATATATTTTTTAAGTACGCATCATATTAGATGCTGAGGTTGGCAGCAAATGACCTTGTGACAAGTGTTCGCTAGAGGGGAAGAAAATCCCCACTTGGTGTCGTTGGAACCGGTCAACACTTAAAGCAATTAACTACAGCATTGGCTTCAGTTTCTGCATCACCGTCTTCAAAATTTTAGGCTGCGCCTCTGCCGTAGGATGCAGATTATCCGCCTGGAACTGTTCTGCCGCTATTCCCTCCAGCATAAACGGCACCAGCGCGATACGATGTCGTTGCGCCAGTTTTGGATAAAGTGATTTGAACCGCTTTGTATAATCCATGCCGTAATTCGGCGGCAGTTGCATGCCCAGCAGCAGAACCCTCGCTTGCGTGTTCTGCGCCTGCCTGATCAGCATATCGAGGCTCTTTTCGGTCACATCAAGAGGCGTACCACGCAGGCCATCGTTGGCGCCCAGTTCTATGATCACAATGCTCGGGTGATGCTCCTTTAACGTGGCGGGCAAGCGTTGCACGCCGCCACTAGTGGTTTCACCGCTGACGCTGGCGTTAATCACTTTATAATGCGGATGTGTGTGCTGCAGTTCGGCTTGCAGCAGGCTGGGCCAAGCCGCTTCACGCGGTATGCCGTAGCCTGCCGAGAGGCTATCGCCGAATACAAGTATGGTAGATTGTGCGTTGCTGACTGCGGGCAGCAAGCCTGCAATACTGAATAAAAAAATTCGAACTAGTTGAGAGGGTTTCATGGCATCCATTGTGCAAGCAGTTAATTTGAGCAAGCAAGTCCAAAGCGGCGGGCAGCCTCTGCTGATCTTGCAGGATGTGAATTTTAACGTGGAGGAACGCGAGAGTCTTGCCATTTTGGGCGCTTCCGGCTCCGGCAAATCCACCCTCCTCGGTCTGCTCGCCGGGCTTGATGTGCCCACACATGGCACTGTGATGCTGGCTGGCCACAATCTGTTCGAGTTTGATGAAGACCAGCGTGCGCGCCTGCGTGGCCGGCTGGCCGGATTTGTGTTCCAGTCGTTTCAACTATTGCCTGCCTTGTCCGCGCTGGAAAATGTGATGCTGCCGCTGGAGCTGCAGTCCGTGCCGCGGGCACGCGAGCTGGCTGAAGAAGCATTGCACCAGGTGGGGCTCAGCCTGCGTCTGACCCATTTGCCCAAACACCTGTCCGGCGGTGAGCAGCAACGTGTCGCACTGGCGCGAGCCTTTGTCAGCAAACCCAAAATCCTGTTTGCCGATGAACCCACCGGTAATCTGGATGCTGCCACCGGCGCGCAGGTAATCGAACTGATGCTGGAACTCAATCGTAACCAAGGCACCACCCTGATACTGGTTACCCATGATGAAGCGCTGGCACGACGCTGTGACCGGCAGTTGCGGCTGAGTGCGGGTCAGGTTTTGCAGGGATGATTGAAATATGGGCAATGTGATCAAACTCAATACAGTAAGACGCTCACGCCTTCAAGATAAAGCCAAGGCTGCAACGCTGTGCGGTTCTGGCTTTCATAAATGGAAGACCGTGATCGATAGTCGCTTTGATGTGCGCCAGGGCAGACTGGTGACGACAGAACGTTGTGAACGCTGCCATGAAGAACGGACGGTGCTGAAATGAGAATGAACAACGTCAAGCTGTCTGTTTCCATGCTGGCACGTGACTGGCGTGCCGGCGAATGGCGCGTGCTGCTGCTTGCGCTTGTGCTGGCAGTGGGCAGCATCAGTACCGTGGGGCTGTTTTCAGACCGTGTGCGCCAAGCGCTGCAACAGGAAGCGCATAGCCTGCTGGGGGCAGACTTGCGCATTAATTCGATACACCCCATCCCGCACGCCTACCGCGAAGAGGCGCAAAAAAGAGGTCTGCGCGTAGTCAGCACCGCGACCTTCCCCAGCATGGTGTCAAACGCCAGTGAAAGTCTGCTCAGCGAGATACAGGCGCTTGAAAACGGTTACCCTCTGCGCGGAATAATCGAGATTGTAGATAGCACTGATAGCAACACACTCGACAATGGAACAATACATGGACATACCGCGCAAGCAGTACCTGCCCGCGGAACGTTCTGGGCAGATGAGCGCCTGATGCGGCGCATGGCGGTGCAACTCGGCGACGAGGTCAATCTAGGCACGCTGCATTTGCGTCTGGTTGCACGCGTGATTAAAGATGTAGACCAATCCGTCAGCTTTGCCAGCGTCGCGCCGCGCCTGCACATCAACCTGGCTGACCTGGCTGACAGCGGTCTGGTGCAGGAAGGCAGCCGCATCAACTACCGCCTACTGGTGGCGGGCGACAGCGCGCAAGTCGACAGTTTCCGCAACTGGGCTCAGACGCAGATCAAGGCCGGCGAAAAAATCGAAGACGTGCGAGATGCGCGCCCGGAGATTCGCCAAGCCATGGAACGGGCAGACCACTTCCTCGGCTTGGCCGCGCTGATGGCCTTCGTCTTGGCGGGCATTGCGATGGCGCTGGCCGCACGCCAGTTTATTAGCCGCCATCTGGATTCCTGTGCGGTGATGCGTTGCCTGGGGGCGACTCAGGCTCAGGTTTTGCGCATTTTCCTGTACCAGTTTCTGCTGCTTGGCGTTGCCGCCGTGATGCTAGGAGGCCTGCTGGGATGGGCTGCGCAGTCATCTTTGGTGCAAGCCGTTGAGGCTTTGCGTGCAGCCAATCTGCCCGCCCCCGGCTGGCTTCCGCTGTTGCAGGCTGCTGCCAGCGGCATGGGACTGCTGCTGGGTTTTACCTTCCTGCCGCTGTGGCAGCTGAAATCAGTGCCGCCGCTGCGGGTGATACGCCGAGAACTGGGCATACCCTCGGCCAATACCAATCTCGTGTATGTGTCCGGCGCAGCAGTATTGTGTGTGCTGTTCCTGTGGCAGGCGGGCTCCGTAAAGCTCGGTCTGACGGTGCTGGGCGGACTGGCAGCGGGCCTGCTGCTGTTCGGCATGATCGCCTGGTCCAGCTTGCGCCTGCTGGCCGCCCTGCCCTTGGGCAACCGCCAGGTGTTCGCCAATCTGGCCCGTCACGGGCGCGGCAATGCGGTGCAAATTGTGGCGCTTAGCCTCGGCGGTATGAGCTTGCTGCTGCTGACCTTGGTGCGCACCGAGCTGATGCAGAACTGGCGCGAGCGCCTGCCACCGGACGCGCCCAATCGTTTCATTGTCAACGTGCAGCAGGACCAGCGCGAGCCGGTGCAGCAGTTTTTCAAACAGAAAGAACTCGCGCCGCCCAGTTTATTCCCGATGGTGCGCGGCCGGTTGATTGCAATTAACGAGCGCAGCATTAAATCGGACGACTTTGCCGATTCGCGTGCCCGAGCCCTGGTGGAACGCGAAACCAACTTGTCCTGGTCTGCAAATCTGCCGCAAGGTAACCAGTTGGTCCAAGGCAAGTGGTGGTCGCCGCTCGTCAATCCATCGCGCGCGCCGCTCAGAGAAATTTCAATCGAGGAAGGCCTCGCCAAGACCCTCGGCATCGCCATCGGCGACACGCTGACCTATGATATTGCCGGCAGCGAATTTAGTGCCAAGGTAGTGAATCTGCGCAAGGTGCGCTGGGACTCGATGCAGGTCAATTTCTTCGTCATCGCCGCGCCCGGCCTGCTGGAAAATCATTCAACAAGTTACATCAGCAGTTTCTATCTGCCGCCCGACAAGGTGCGCGCCGGCGACGCGCTGATCAAGGCATTCCCCAACCTGCTGGTGATCGATACCGAGGCCATCATTACTCAGATGCGCCACATCATGGATCAAATCGCGCAAACGCTGGGGGCAGTTTTCCTGTTTACCCTGTTAAGCGGACTGGCTGTGCTGTATGCGGCGCTGATTGCCACGCAGGACGAACGTATCCATCAATCTGCCATCCTGCGCACGCTGGGGGCAGACAGCAGTTACCTGCGTCGCCAGCATCTCTCCGAGTTTGCGGTGCTGGGGGCACTCAGCGGGCTGTTTTCGGCGGCCGGCTCTGCTGCACTAGGCTGGGTATTGGCTAACTATGTGCTGGAGATTCCATTCGCGCCCCCTGCCCTGCTGTGGCTGGTGGGCATCAGCGGCGGCATGCTGATCGTGATGCTGTCCGGCTGGCTGGTGACGCGCAGAGTGGTGAAGCTACCGCCGTTGCAGGTGCTGGCGGCATGACATAATATGCATGCCAATATTTCACAACATCAGACCGATATCCATACCATGAAAATACAAGCTGTTATTTTATCCGCCGCACTTGTTCTATCGGCAGCGGGCTGTGAACAAAAAGCCGATCAGGCTGCAAAATCATCCGCACCCGAAAACGTGATCACACAAAAGATTCAAGAGCCTGCTGAGCAAATCAAACAGGCAAAAAAGGCCAATCGGGAACCTGAACAGACCTCCCAAAAACGCCCGGTTGCGACTGAAAGTAGCGACAAAATCGCTCCCCCACAAACAACCGAACAGTCCTTAACTGAGATCTCGACTTACGGTCGGGAAGTAACAAAGACGCAAGTATCCAAATCCAGAAATCGCGCACAAGAAGCAGAAGATGACATGCTGCGCGATTTGGCGCAGCGCAAATAGCATTGCAGTTACACTTTTCACTAATAGCGGCTAGCGCATTTCGATTGGAGATACACCTCATTTGGAGCGGACACTGCCCGCGATCAAGCCGCGCCAGCCTTCGGAATTTTTTTCACCCATACTCTGACTGACGGCAATTACGACCACAAGCCTCCCCTAGCCTTGCGACACACAAGCATTTGATTTTATTTAAAATTTAATTATATTCAATCAAATAACGAGGACTTATTAACGTGAACTTCACTATCAAAAGTGGATGGTCGGCTGATATACAGCGGTGCTTTTGCATAACATTATTCGCGTGCCTTATTTCTGCCTGCACTCCGCATATTTCCCCTCCTGCAGCAATTGAATATACCCAGGCACCTACAGATTTTCCCGCAGCCTATTATCTTCAGGCTGAAACATCGGGCTCAAATGTGCTGCGCATTGATGCGCTCCGCTCGCTTGTAGCCATCACCGTGCGTAGAGGCGGCGCGCTGGCACGACTTGGACACGACCATGTTGTCGCAAGCCACGATCTAACAGGCTATGTGGACATCACAGCTGGCCGGGCAGACCTTTACGTGCCACTGGAGCGGCTATCCGTAGATGAGCCTGTGCTCAGGGCTGAAGCCGCGCTCACCACGCAACCATCTGCAGATGCTATCGAAGGCACGCGGCGCAATATGCTGGATAGAGTTCTTGAATCCGAGCGCTTTCCCTTTGCACTCATACGCGTTAACCGTAGCCCTGTTGATCGCTCGAAGTTAGCCGTTGTGATCACCCTCCACGGAACGACGCATAATTTTGAAATTCCGGCTCAAATCGTAACCTTGTCGAATGGGATTGAAATTAACGGAAAGATGGAATTTGATCAAACCGATTTCGGCATCACGCCTTTCTCCATTCTGGGTGGCGCATTACAGGTGGAGGATCGTGTGGGTTTGCGCTTCCGGATATTCGCCGTAAACAGTTAGCCCGGCTTTATTCCATTGCACTATGAACATCGACCGCGCGTGGTTGTTTGGCCGGGCTGCGCAACAGAAAAATCAGCGGCACCGCACATAGCGTGATCCACATCATCAGGCGAAAATCCTGCAGATATGCAAGCGTTGCCGCCTGCCGCGTGACTTCGCCGTTGAGCGCCATCAAGCCCTGCTCGCTATCCAGTTGATAGGCGCCTGCTTCGACCGCCTGCCGCAATGGCAAGCTGAAAGGATTGATGTATTCGGAAAAAGCGGCGTGATTGGCCTGTACGTTTTGCGCCAGCTTGGTAATCACCACCGAAATGCCGATACTGCTGCCGATATTGCGCATCAGGCTGAACAACGCCGTGCCTTCGTTGCGGTAACGCGGCGCTAGTGTGGAGAAGGTGAGCGTGGACAAAGGCACAAACACAAATCCCAGGCCAAAACCCTGCATCATGCCGTTGCGCACGATATCCCAGCCGCTGATATCCGTATTGAAGTAGGTCATTTCCCACAGCGACAACACGGTGAGCGAGAGTCCGAAAAAAATCAGGTTACGCGTGTCCACCTTGCCGGAGAGTTTACCCACCAAAAACATGGCGAACATGGTGCCCACCCCGCGCGGCGTCATGATCAGGCCGATCTCGATCACGGGATATCCCATCAGGCTTTGCATGAACGGCGGCAGCAGCGCCAAAGTTGCCAGCAGGATAATGCCGACAATAAAAATGGCCAGCAGACCCAGCGAGAAATTGCGGTCCTTGAACAGTCCCGGCTCAAGAAAAGGATGCTTATGCGTGAAGATGTGGGCAATGAACAGATACAGGCTCAAGCCGGCCAATACGCCCTCGATGAGAATTTCACGGCTGGTAAACCAGTTGAGCGATTCGCCGCGATCCAGCATCATCTGCAATGAAGCGATCGCCAGGCTCAGATAGGCGAATCCCATGAGGTCGAAGCGGCGCGAGTGATCGATCTCCGTTTCCTTGAGATAAGCGCTCAGGCCAAACCAGGCCAGCAATCCCAGGGGCAGGTTGATATAAAATACCCAGCGCCAGCTGTAATTTTCGGTCAGCCAGCCGCCGAGCATGGGGCCGAGTATCGGGCCTATCATCACTCCCATCCCCCACATCGCCATCGCCGAACCGTGCTTTTCTTTAGGGTAGCTGTCGAGCATCACGGATTGCGACAGCGGCACCAGTGCTGCACCAAATATACCCTGCAGCATGCGGAACACGACGATCTGCGACAGATCCTGCGCCGCGCCGCACAACATCGAGGAAATGGTGAAACCAATCACCGACCAGATAAAAATCCGCTTGCGGCCGAAACGCGCCGTGAGAAAACCGGTGAGCGGCATAAAGATCGCAGACGCCACGATATAGGAGGTTAGCACCCAGGAAATCTGGTCCTGGGTGGCGCTCATCGAGCCTTGCATGTGCGGCAAGGCGACGTTGGCGATGGTGGTGTCGAGTGCCTGCATGATGGTGGCAAGCATCACTGACAGCGTGATTAAGCCGAGATGCGGGATTGCCTCCACACTTGAATGTGTGCTGCTGCCCATGGCTTAAAGGCTGATACCCAAAATCCGGCGTCTATGGCCGGTATCGATTTCCACCCACGAACTCAACCCTGCACGCAATGCAGGCAAAGTGGCGGCATCCAGGCGGATACGCACAGGCACGCGCTGTGCAATCTTCACCCAGTTCCCGGTGGAGTTCTGTGCAGGAATCAACGAAAACTCCGCACCAGTTGCCGGTGACAGACTCTCGACTACGCCCTGCAATTTGCTGTCTGGGAAGGTGTCGATGCTAATCTTCACAACTTGACCGGGATACACATAGGTCAGGTCGGCCTCGGTGAAATTGGCTTCGATCCACATATCGTCAGCGACCAGTATCATGGCAATACTCCCGGTCGAAATGAATTGCCCGACCTTGGGCGGCTTGCTCACCCTGCCCCCCATGGAAGCGCGCACCTCGGTGTTGGACAAATCCAGCCGCGCCTGTTCAAGCTCGGCCAAGGCAGCATGATAGGCAGACTGGCTCTCAACCGCCGTGTCGGGGTTGCCGCCCAGCGATTCCGCGATGCGTTTCATCTCCTGTTCCAGCAGTGCAATTTTCTGCGCGTTCACATCGGTGTTGTGTTTGACATCATCCAGCTTGGAGGCCGAAATGAAATTTTTTGACGCCAGATCGGATTGCCGCTGCTGATCCTTCAACGCGTATTCATAATTGGAGCGCGCCAGTGTGATTTCAGCCTGTTTTTCGCGATAGCTGATTTTCAGCGCAGCAAGCTCGTTACGCACCTGGTTCAGTTTTGCTTCGGCTTTTGCCACAGCGATACGGAACGGCGCCTGCTCAAGACGATAAAGGATTTGCCCGGCTTGCACGGCCTGATTCTCCCCCACCATGACCTCCTTCACCGCCCCCGACACCACAGCACTCACCGGCACTTTTTGCGCCTTGATGTAGGCATTGTCGGTTTCCACGTAACGCCCGCCCAGCAGATAGACGAAAAGGCTGATGAGGCCCACCAGAAAAGGTACAGCGACCAGCAACAAGAAGCGTTTATTCTTATGTAACGGTTGCTTTGTTTCATGCAATTGATGGCGATGACTCATGATATGAACTCCTGAAAAGATTGAATCGCGGGTTTAACGCGCTATAAGGTTATCGCGCACGGTACGCAAATTTGAGAGCACCTGTTCCGACTGCTGCTTGCTGAGTCCGCGCAACATGTCTGTCTGTATGGTTGCCGCAATCTGCTTGACTGCAGCCAGATGAGGTGCAGCCGCCGCGGTTAGGAATAACTGGTGAGCGCGCCGATCTGTCGGATCCGGGCGGCGTTCTACCAACCCACGCTGCGCAAGCTGGTCTAGCAAATGCACCAGTGCGATCGGCTGCAACTCCAGCAGCTCAGCGAGTTCCACCTGGCGGATGCCTTCCTTGCGCGAGATGCTCACCATCACGCGTGCCTGCGGGAAAGTAAGCTCGCTGCCTTCCATGCGCTGCTGAATAGCACGTCGAAGCAAACGCGAAACATCTGCCAGCAGAAATCCAAGGCTATCCGTATTCATTAACCTCACCCTAACTTAGTATAGTTTTAATACTATATATATAAAATACAATATTGACAAGTGCCCGCACTTAATGAACCTGCACCTTAATGAATATGGTTTGCGGGTTTTGACATAACGTCTTTGGCAGGATGCGAGCGGATAACACAGGGAACGATCTGAAAATGAAACGAACAAGACGTCGCTCAGGGCCAGAAAGCCTCTGAGGGATCAATACCAGAGAATGTATTCACCTGCGCAGGAGCTGGCAGACTGTGCAGCTACTGAAAATGCAGCTTGTTAGCGGGAAAGCTTAAGCTTTTGTATCTGTTGCGACGGCACGCTACTTCCGGCCACCGCCACGCCAGATGGAAATCAACAGCCAGATGCCTCCAACGGCAGCGGCAATAAATCCGAGCATACCGAAGGAAAAACCACTCTTTTTGGCAGCCCCATGTTCCACGTTCATGACAATGGCCGAGCCGACGATCAGTGCCGCCGTGACAATGCTGAGGGCGAGGCGGCTGGCAGCGCGGTCAAGACGCTCTCCGAACTCCTTGAGGGGAATGACATCGATCTGTATCTGCAGCTTGCCGCGCCGCGCAGCCCGCAGAATCTGGCGAATATCCTGCGGCAAGCCGGCAATAAGACCTAGTGTACTGCTCAAGTTGCGCCAGCTGCGCTTGGCGACCTCGCTGGGCGCTGCGTGGGAGAGCAGCGCACGCTCGAGTAAGGGCGCGGCCTCGCTTGCGATATCGAAATCCGGGTCAAGTTGCAGCCCCAAGCCTTCCAGAGTAATGAAGGCCTTGATCAACAGCGCGAGGTCTGGCGGCAGGGCTAGGCCATGCTCACGCAGAATGGTAACGAGATCTGACAGCATTGTGCCGAAGTTGATCTCTTTGAGCGGAATGCCGCGATATTGGTCAACGAAAACATCGATCTCTGTCTGCAGGGTGTCGCCTTCGGCATCGGTGCCACCGCTCCAGTCGAGCAACACGTCGGCGACCGCCGCCGAATCATGGCTGACAAGGCCGTGTAGCAGCAGGGTCAGCTGGTAACGCCGCTCCTCTGAGAGACGCCCGACCATGCCGAAATCGATGAAGGCGATGCGGTTGTCCGGCAGGTAAAAGACATTGCCCGGATGCGGATCGGCGTGAAAAAAGCCGTCTTCGAGGATCATCTTCAGCACCGCATGGATGCCGCGCCTCGCCAGTACCTTGCGATCCAGCCCTGCGGCTTCCACCGCGGCCAGATTGCTACCGGGGATGCCATCGATATATTCCTGCACATTAAGTCGCTCAGAGGTCCAAGGCCAATAAATAGCGGGCACGACAAACTCGGGGTGGTCGGCAAAATTGGCGGCGATGCGTTCAGCGTTACGGGCCTCGGTTGCAAAATCCAGCTCGCGGTGCAAGGACAGGGTGAACTGGCGCACCACCTCGCGCGGCCGATAGCGGTGCAGATCAGGCGCTTCTGCTTCGATAATCTCGGCCAGCCGCGCCAACAGGCGCAGGTCGGCCTCGATGACAGTCTTGATACTGGGGCGCCTCACCTTGAGGATGACCGCCGTGCCGTCCGCCAGCCAGGCGCGGTGAACCTGGGCAAGCGAGGCTGCCGCCAGTGCCTGTTCTTCCACGCGGGCAAAAATAACCTCGGGTTGCTCGCCCAAGTCCGCTGTCAGCTGCGCGCGCAGCTCGTCAAACGGCACGGCGGGTGCGGCATCCTGCAGTTTGCTGAATTCAGTAATCCATTCTGGCGGAAACAGATCAACGCGGGTGGCGAGAATTTGCCCCAGCTTGATAAAGGTCGGGCCCAGCTCTTCCAGCGCCCGGCGCACACGGGCCGGCGGCTCCAGCCGCGCAAGATCTTCCGGTGCGCGCCAGTGCAGCACTTTGCCGGCACGTTCCAGTACCCCTGCCAGGCCAATCCGGCGCACCAGATCGCCAAAGCCATAGCGAATCAGGACAGAAGCGATGTCTTGCAGTCGACCAAGATCACGGACGGCGCTGATGGCTTGCCAGAGCATAGTGGTCCGCTACTTCTTTTTGTGGTGAAGGTTTTTCGCCTGGGCTGCCAAGGCTTCGGAAATCCCTGCAAGAAAACCGGAGGCCGCTTCAGCAAGGTTCGCGCTTGCGGCAAGCGCCGCATCGGTGCCCGCCGCGGCAACCTCGCGCAGCGTCCGCCCAAACTTTTGTTCCAGCGTTGCGATCGCATCCGTCACTGCCGCACCTGCCGTGGTGCCGCTCGCGCGCGCATGTTGCCACAGGTCATGCAATATCTCTTTCGCCACGCCGGCAGAACCTTCGGCAACATCCTTGATCGTATCCAGAAACATGTTCTCCATTGCGCGCAAATCGTCAAAAGACCGTTCCAGGTCCCGCTTCCCGTAGTCACGCAGTCGCCCCGCCGCTTCCTCGATCGCGAGCTTGGTCGCTTCGGCCGACTTCGCCAGCGCATCGTCAATACCGGCCAGCGCCTCGCTCAGCGCGGCGCGCGAATGCTCCCCGGTATCGGCCACACCCAGACTCGCGCCCTGCATCACCGCGCGCACCACCCGCCTCATCTCCTTCGCGTCCAGCCGCACACGTTTCAGCGCAGCCAAGGTTATGTCGCGCATCGCATCGTGGATATTTTCTCCGTGTTCGACGGCCGCCCGCGCCTCTTTCGCTTCGTCGCTCAGGTTTTCTGCATTGTCTGGATCGGTCATGTCACTCTCCTTGGTGATGTTTCATGGGAATGCTCATCGGGATTATTTTCGTCATCGACCGGCGTCGCATCCCCCTTGCAATCCCTTTCAGTGCCTTACTAACTCGGGGCAGTTTAAATTTTTACAAGCACGCGATGCAGCATGCAGGGATAATTGCGCATGAACTCAATTACCGCCCCTTCCTTACCGCCTGCAGCAAGCGCCGCCGGACTTTCTTTCAACGAACTGCCGCTATCGCCCGCAATTCTCAGGACATTGCAACAGCTTGAATACCATACGATGACGCCGATACAGGCGGCCAGCCTGCCGATAACGCTGGCCGGCCATGACCTCATCGCGCAGGCGAAAACCGGTAGCGGCAAGACGGCTGCATTCGCGCTGGCTTTGCTTACCCGCCTCAATCCGCGTTACTTTGCTGTACAGGCCATGGTGCTGTGCCCCACGCGCGAGCTGGCCGACCAGGTGACTCAGGAAATCCGCCGTTTGGCGCGGTTTGAAGACAACATCAAGATCCTGTCGCTGTGCGGTGGCACTACCATGCGCCCGCAGATGGCCAGCCTGGAGCACGGCGCGCATATTGTGGTCGGCACGCCGGGCCGTGTCCTGGATCATCTGCAGCGCGAAAGCCTCAAGCTAGATGCGCTCAACACCCTGGTGCTGGACGAAGCCGATCGTATGCTGGACATGGGCTTTTATGACGACATGGTTTTCATCGCGAAGCAGTGCCCGCTGGAGCGCCAGACATTGATGTTCTCGGCCACCTATCCCGATGGAATTTCACGCCTGGCAAAGCATTTCCTGCACAATCCGCATGAAGTGAAGCTGCTGGAAAAGCACGAAACCACCAAGATACGCCAGCGCTACTATGAGGTAAGCAATGAAGATCGTCTGCAGGCCGTCGGCATCCTGCTCAAGCACTATCGCCCGGTCAGCACGCTGGCCTTCTGCAACACCAAGCAGCAATGCCGCGATCTGCTGGAAGTGCTGCATGCACAGGGCTTCCATGCGCTGACATTGAATGGCGATCTTGAACAGCGCGAACGCGACCAGGTGCTGATCCAGTTCGCCAACCGCAGTTGCTCAGTGCTGGTGGCAACCGATGTGGCCGCGCGCGGCCTGGATATCGCGCAACTCGAAGCCGTCATCAATGTCGATGTCACACCCGACCCCGAAATTCACATTCACCGCATCGGTCGCACCGGTCGTGGCGATGAAGAAGGCTGGGCGCTGAGTCTATGCAGCGCATCCGAGATGCGCCGTGTCGACAACATCGCGAAAGAGACAGGCATCGCACCAGAATGGCACGAACTGGCCGAGCTGGAAATAAAAGACAATTCACCGCTGCTGCCGCCGATGGTGACGCTGCAGATACTCGGCGGACGCAAAGAAAAAATTCGACCCGGTGACGTGCTGGGTGCCCTCACCGGCGAAGCGGGCTACACGCGCGAGCAGGTCGGAAAAATCACGGTGACCGATCAGTCCACCTATGTTGCGGTCACGCGCAACATCGCTCGCGATGCCGTGCGCAAATTGTCGGCGGGCAAGGTTAAGGGCAAAACGGTGAAGGTGCGTGCGCTGGAGGATTGATTCAGCTCATACTCCACTGAAATATTTCAGTGCGATGATACCGCGCACCGCCAGCATGAAATTATATCGAATAAAATCATATAGTTACAATATTTCTAAAGCAACAACTCTTGCCGCGAACCAGTGGACGCAATCCTTTAACTCGTTCTTTGGCAGGGCGCCTTAAACAGCTCTCCTCGCTGCAATCAGCACGGCCCACACGCCCAGCGCAAGAAAGCACAGCAGCGACCACTCGGGGATGCCGAGCGTAAGGAAAGTCCAGCCCTTGGCTGCGCACTCGCCGGAACCGTGCAGTAGCTCTTTCAACACGTCGGTCATCGGAAAGGTCTCCAGCATGTAATCAAGCCCTGGTCCGCAGGCAGGCACTTCATCTTTGGGCAGATGTTGTATCCAGATGTGACGCGCAGCGACCGCCACACCCAGCAAGGACAGGAGCGCGATCAATGCCGCATAGATTCGTTCGCCGATGCGTTTTGGGCCATGCAGGACGGCCAACGCGAACAGTGCCAGAATAGCAACGAATATCATGCGTTGCACCATGCATAGCGGGCACGGATCCTGGTGTTTGACGTATTGTAGATACAAGCCCATAGCCATCAAACCACTGGCGCATAGCGCACCTGCAAGATACAGCCAGCGGTTGGATATGTTTTTCAAAGCTGCACGTGTAATCATATTAACTCCTCTTTCCTGTCTCCGGTATGTCACCGAGTATTTTTTCCAGTCGCTGCAATCAGATTCGTCAGAATAATTTTCCACAGGAAATATTCGATGGTCAGCCATAGGTTGAACTAGCCGCGCATCTGCGCAATGCGATCGCCGGCGAGCGCAACCCGGTCCGTCATCGAGTTCAGCAAGATTTTTGCCAGATGCAATTGACAACCATGGCTCAGTCTTTCCAAAGCGTCAAATGAAAAATCAGCGATGATAGAATCCGAAAGGGCCTCCAGGGTGGCTTGGCGTGCTGATCCTCGCTGAATATAGGCCATCTCTCCAAAGTACTCACCCGGCTTGATCACGTTGAGCAGACGGCCATTTTTGGTGACCTTCAGAGAACCTGCAGCCAGAATGTACATGCTTTGCCCTGGCTCATCTTCCTTCATGACAATGGTTCGTGCCGGAATTCTGGACCACTCGCTTGCTTGAACGAGCTCCCAAATATCAGGGTCGGAAAACTCAAACAATTCGTCCTTTTCCCGCAGCATGGTGAATTTTTCACTGTCAGCTATGGGCTGCTGAAATGAACTGAACCGACCTATCTCGGCGATCTCGAGCGCAAGCTCTGCCCAGTTGCCATAGCGATCATCCGGGCTCTTCGCAATCATTCGAAGAATAATCCTGTCCAGCTCAACCGGAATCTCGGGCCGATGGCTGCTCGGCTTCGTCGGCTCATTTTGGGCAATGGCTTCAAACAGCCCGGTTATGTTTTTCGCACGGAACGGTAGCATGCCGGTGAGGAGTTGGTATGCCACGACGCCGAGGGAATACATATCGCTGGCATGGGTCAGGCGATGGCCCGAAATTTGTTCCAGTGACATATAGGAAGGTGTGCCGACAATCACCTTCTGCGTGACCTGCGCCTGATAGAAAATGGAGGCGCCAAAATCTGCGATTTTTACTTCAGTGCCTGACACGAGCATGAGGTTCTCAGGCTTGATGTCGCGATGGATAATGCCTAGCCGATAGGCATAGTCAAGGGCGCCGCAGCATTTGAAAATAAGCTGCAGAATATTGGCAATCGGCAGCAAAGAATCAGGATATGTATACCGAACGAGATTACCGCCTGGCACATATTCCATGGCAACGTAGCCTGCATCATCCGCTATGGATGCTTCCAGTATGGAGACAATATGCGGATGGGCCAACTCCCCGGCAAGTGAGACTTCAGTGATGAATTGTTCGCGGCACTTCTGGATAAATTCCGGATCGGCAAGCGTCGTTTGATCGATCACTTTAACGGCAACTTCACGATGGGAGAAAGTATCGTGAGCGAGATAGACCTTCCCCGTCGCGCCCTCCCCGATCTGCATTAGCAGATCGTATTTGCCAAGTCTGAATGGTAACTTCATAAAGTATAAAGAGCTTCAAAATGCGCTGGGGCTAACGACGACACCAACTGCCCAATCTCTACTGCATTGCCACCACTCGGCTGGGCTTTAGCTTCGCATACGAAGGCATAGGCATCCCGATTGTCGCACCAATGTACGTCGGATCGGCAATTACATATTGACTGCCGCGATATGTTACCGTGCTGAATTCCGACTTTACCTGCTTAAGCGCCACTGCGGTGGTCATGTGCCCCGGATATAGCAGGCCTATCACTTTTATGCCCACCAGTTCACGCACTAGCCATGCAAACATCACCGCACGATCTTCGCAATCGTTGTAGGGGAAATATAACGATTCTTCGACGAAGAAATACTTTTCGTGACCAAACTGCTCATTGTCTGTCTTGTAGGCAAATGACTTTTGCACAAAAGCGAGCAGAAAATCCACCGCTTCTTCTTCACCCATTGTTGCCGTGTATTTCTTCAGCTCGTCCAGCAATCCATGACGCAGCAACGAACTGCCATCGGTATCGAAGTAAAGTTCGAATTCAGACTGAGGAAATGACTCGAAGTATTCAACTAGGCGGCGATCATAAGGGACGTTAAGACTGATTTTTTTCCCCTTGTATTCAAAAGCCAATACGCGTTTTGCCGAAACTGTTTTGGTGAAGCTGGTCGACGCGGTTTTTATGTCAAGCGCATGGAGCTTGTTCGGATAGCTGGCTTCATAGGTATAGAAACTGCGTATGTTGTCACCATGATCCGCCGCCAGTACCGCGTAATAGGTCTGATCCCCAACCTTGGTATATTTGGTCGCATAAACTGGCTGTTTCATTGCGACGAATAGATGCACGTCATCGCCCGCATAACCCAAACGCACGTCATAACCAGACTTCACCAGGAAATACCAAAGCAACAAGTTTTGCTCTGACTTGCGCTCGGCCTGCAAGGACTGGACGACAGAACGCCAAAGCGTTACACCTCCCCAGTCATCCAATTTAAGATCACGGCGGGCATCGTTGATCGCCTGTATCGTCGGCTCATATTTACTGCCGCTCATCATCGTCCAGAATGTACTCATTGCCTCCGGCTTTGCGCCACCTGACAAACGATAACTCTTCCATTTTGGATCAAAAGTAAATCTCACTGCATTGCCATAAAACATAATCTCCAGCATATCCGCGGCAAGAGGTATGGGGTTGGGCTGTGGCGGTGGAGGCGGCATGACCGGTTGAATCGCGGGAATCCTGGCTATTGGCTCTGGTACGGGGGCTTCCGGCGCAGGAACTTTGACAATGGGTGATGGTGCGGGGCTTACGGGCGCGGCAGGAGTGACTACAGGAATTTGTCTGGGTTTAGGCTCCTTGATACGAACCTTGCCGCGAAAGGTGTCAAACTCGCTCCACTGACCCTTGAGAAAATCAGCGAATTCCTGATCCTGCTTTTCCTTGTACTCCTGGAACTCGGCCTTGATCTTTTGCGCGCCCATCTGTTGCTGCTTTTTGTATGCCTCAAAGTCGTCCGACGCAATGACCAGTTGTGGAAATACGCAAACGATCAGTAGCGTCGGTACTGCAAAATACTTACCCGTCATTGTCGAGGCTGCCTTCATACTTGACTCCCGTTGCTTTATTGATCACTCTGCACTAGCCAAACCCAGAAAACATCACTATCCGTGTCGCGCCACTTTTGCTTCACCATGGCCTTTATATCGGTCTGCCTGGTATCTTCATACGTGACTTTTGAAGCAACAGTAGCCGACCTGTCATTCATAACAGAGGTTGAAGCTATCTGGGCAGACTGTATATTGACGCCGAAGCGCTTTGCATACTCTTCTCGTCCACGCAGTATGGCAAGCTCCTCTTGTGCAACCCTGCCTCGCGCATGCATGCCTGCCGATGCCGAGACGCCCTTTCCCGGATTATCTATCCAGTCAGGTCTCGTGGTGGAAACATGACTGTCGTTTGCGCATGCAGTCATCAGCAACACTATTGGAACTAGCGTTAACGAAGAGAAAATAACATTCATTTTTCACCCCTAGTCATGCACTGCTTTTAGCCATTCATCAGCGTATTCTTCAAATGACTCCATGTCCTTCTCTGTTTCTCCGCTTAACGGTCGTTCCACCACTCGTTTCCCGTCAAAAGATGCCATGCGGTTTGCTCCCAGAGAAAATTCGCGCTTGTACTCGATAAACTCGCTTTGGTTTTTGGCGCTGTACTTTTCAAAATCACTTTTTACTTTGTCTATCGCGACGCTGCCTTCTTGCTTGAATGCTTCAAACTCATCCTGCTGGGATTTCTTGTGTATTTCAAATTCGCCATCAGCGCTGCTGACATTTACAACGCCTTTCCGCATGCCAATTTCGTTACGTTCAGCTTCATCGCTTACGATGAAGCGGGTTCCGCGAATACCGATTGTTGTAGTAGCGGTTCTCACTTCCATAGAATGCTGGTTTTTCTTAAGAGAATTCAACGCATAGTATATTACCCCCTTAATCTGGCGAAAAAACCCGGGCTTGTTTTCTACACTGTTAATTTCAACCTGGCTGTTTTTACCCATCACCAGAAATCCGCTAGAGCCGACCTTCACCACAGCTTTGGCATCCGGCCCCGTAGACAGCACGTTGCCTGCTGAAATCATATCTTTGGTTTGAACAGGCTTCGATACTTTCCCGGCAGAATCTCCCATCGTTACACTTCCCTCTGCTGCCACGATCTCCACCTTTTCAGCAGCATGACTGGGACTGAACGTGAATAGTGTCCACAGAAGAAAGAGAAACTTCCAATTCATACCAACGTATCTCATTGCCTTCCCCTGCTTACATCGGTAGAGAGTTCATCTTGCGCTCCCTGAGCATTTTTCCTTTGCTGTTCAGGTGTATTGCCATATTTATTGGGTGGTGCTGAACAGGCTGCCAACCCTGTTACAGCCAGCAACAAGCACATGATAGAAATCAATTTACTCATATAACCTCCTAATTCTCAATAAAAAGACCCCGTGAATCAATTTTTTTCAACTGTACATAGAAAAGGGGCAGCACTAGCTACCCCTTTCTTTTACAGTTCAGCCAGTAATCAAACCAGCCGATTGATTGAAGCGACGCACTCGACACCTCAGCTCAGAATCAATGAATCATTACTTCTGAGCAGTAGCCTCCCCTTTCATTTTAGCGATATCAGCAGCCAATTCATCCTGAGCCTTGCCAGCCTGGAATTTCTGCCAAAGGGCTTTTTCGTTGTTCATGCTGGTTTTAATCGCGGTCTCGGTTAGTTTCTGGGCAGCAGCTTCATCCAGTCCAACTAGCACATATATCGCGCCATCCGGACCTTGAGCACTTCTAACTGTCTTGGTACCCACCAGCGTCTCGTCGGTAATTTGTTTAGTTGTTGCAGTGTAAACCTGATCCACGGTTTCCTTGTCACCGGCGCCAGTAGTTTCGGCATACTGCTTGATCGAGTTCTGTACATGCACTTTCATTTGTTGTGCAAGCTTCACACGCGCTGATGTCGCAGCTTGTTGTTTCATAAAGTCAGTACCAGCAGCAGACTTTGGGAAACTACCCATCGCAGAAACCGGCACCCCTTCAATCGGGCCGTCACACACCCACAATGGTGCCGCTTTTTCAGAGTTTGGGAACACGCATTCTGCCACTGCTTCCTTCTTCGCTGGCGTTGAACAAGCTGCGATACTCACGACCACAGCAGAAACCAAAAGCATATTTAATTTTTTAGACATTTTTTTCCCCTAACAATTAAAAAATATAAAGCAACAAATCAAAATCACCTGAATACTGCTTAAAAAAACTAACGACTGTTTCAGAATACTCGATTTACAGAATTAATCCAATACTTCACTTACATACCATCAGAAACTAGAATTGAGCAGACAAAGTTGCACCCAAAGATGTAACTATCTCACTAACCTGGCACGCGTAACCTTGATTTTTACAGTTCTGGAAAGTGTATCTGTAAACATTTGACTTGCCGTCCACAGCGATGGTGTATGTAGAGCTAAGAGGGTAGTTGTAACTCCAGCCTACGCTAAAACCACTTGTATCATTTGATGCCGAAAAGGATGCATCATCAGACCAGATCGTAGTCAATCGTGCTGCGGCGATATTCAAACCCAAAGCACCGCCAATCTCCAGCGGGAAACTCATACCACCGCCCACAACATAACCTGTTGTGGAATATTTATCGTTAGTGGTACTAGTCAGGCTTGAATTATAGCCGGTTGCAAGTGTCTCTCCAGTTTTATACCCAATAAAGTAACTATACCCTTTGCCGCTATCTAAAGTGCCTGTATTGCCAATATTAAATGCTGCATCAGTACGGCTATTTATTTTCATTTGCGGGGCAGATATAAAAGTACTCGTACTATTATTTACATCTCCACGAGATCCTGACAGGTCAAGATACACACCACTTTCACCTATCAGAGTTACACCTAGTGTTTTAGTTAATAATTGAGCTTTTACATCGCCATTATTAAATATGTTGATATATTCAAGTGAGAAATTGGTATTCGCTACGCCACCGCGTACTTTTACTTCAGCCGAGGCCGACTGTGATGATAGTGCAAATACAACAAACACACTGAATACTAAAAGTAATCCTTTTAATTCTTTTTTCATTATTGTTATCCCCTAATTACCCAATATTAAGTCGTCTCAAAAACAACCAAACCATTTATTAAATTCTGAAATCAGAAGGTGGAAATCACCTTTCCCGCTTTTTTCTTCCGTAAACGATTGGCCTCGGCTTCAGCTAATAGCACAACCTCTAGCTTTTCTTTCGCAGCAACAGCATGGCGACCATTCGGATATTTGTCGAGATAGGCCTGATACCATTGAGAATTTTCCTTGGCCAGCGCCTTTTGCCACAGCGCCTCCTCATCTTGCTCGGCCATCAATTTTCGTAAGGCTGATAGCCTTTCAAGTGCGGCGGTAACATATCTGCCCTTGGTGTATTTATCGATGTAGTTCTGAAGCGATTGCATGCTGTCAACAGACTTTGCTTTTTGCCAGTACGCATCTTCTTCCTGCTCAGCCAGCAACTTTCGCAATGCAACTAGCTTCTCCTGTGCTGCAACTATATATCTGCCCTTGGGATATTTATCGAGGTAGGATAGTAGCGTCTGCAAGTCATTAGCGGTTCGCGCCTGTTGCCAAGATGCATCTTCTTCCTGTTCAGCCAGAATCTTACGCAGGGCAACCAGCTTCTCCTGCGCTGTCGCAACATATCTTCCCTTGGGGTATTTATCCAGGTAAGCCTGAACAGACTGAATATTGGCCGCCGTCAATGTTGTTTGCCAGAAGGCATCCTCTTCCTTGTCAGCCAATAATTTACGTATGCCTGCGATCTTTTCCTGAGCTGCAGTAACGTATCTACCTTTTGGATATTTATCGAGATAGGCTTGAACAGACTGTAAAGTATCCCCAGCCTTTGCTTTCTGCCAGTATGCATCTTCTTCCTGCTCAGCAAACAGCTTACGAATCGCATTAATCTTTGCCCATGCAGAAAGTACATGTCTGCCATCAGGATACTTTTCGAGATAAATCTGTAAGGCTTGTTCAGTGCCTGGAGCTTGTGATTTTTGCCAAAACTCGTCTTCCGCCTGATCGGCCAACATTTGCTTGATAGCTGCAAGCTTATTTTTTGCTTCAGATGCATTTCGGCCAGTTGGATATTTATCGAGATACTCCTGAATTGACTGTGAACTACCTACAGTCTGGGCTTTTTGCCAGTACTCATCATCTTCCCGATCAGCCAGAGCCTTGCGGAGGTTGGTGAGTTTCTTCTGCGCTACTGAGCTATTCCGGCCATTGGGGTATTTCTCGAGATAACTCTGAAATGCCGGTAGCGTGTCTTCGTTCTCTGCATTTTTCCAGAACCTGTCATCCGCCTGATCGGCCAGTGCCTTACGCAGCGCAGCGAGCTTTCCCTGTGCTGCAACAATATGACTGCCTCTGGGGAATCTGTCGAGATAAGCCTGAAGCGTTTGTATGCTGTCCCCCGCTTCAGCTTTTTGCCAGAGTTCTTGTTCGGCCTGTTGCTCGGCCAGAATAATACGAATTTTTGTCAGCTTCTCCTGTGCTGCTGCAACATGGCGACCATTAGGATATTTTTCCAGGTAGCCCTGAAAGGCCTGAGTAGTATTTGCTGTGAGTGCTTTTTGCCATACCGCCTGTTCAACCTGGGCTGCCTGATCGGTTTGGAGTTTCCTTATCCGGATTTTTGCCAATCCGGCATATTTTCCCTGAGGATACTCAGTCAAATAAATCTGGAAGTCATCTTCACCCCCTGTTTGTTCAGCTCTTTGCCAGGCATCCTGATCTTTTCGTGCCGCTTCATTAGCAGCGTCATCCTGAACTTTCTTCATTCTGTTCCTGGCAAGAACAGCATATTTTCCTTTGGGATATTGCGCCAGATAAGCTTTATAATCATCTACAAAGGTAGAGTTTTTTACTTCATTCCACAAAGCCACTTCAGGATCATTCAGGTTGCCGCCAGCACTGGACTCCTCGATGTAGTTATCAGAGGATGAAACTGTCAATGGCGCACCGCTCAACTCCTTCAGTTTTTCCACTACCTTAAAAGCGTTACAGTACTCACATGTTGCGGTCTTGGAATCGACTACTTTGTTGTCGAAGATATTCTGAATACTGAGCGCGAGAAAATATCCACCATCCTGCTTTGTCACGTTGGCAGTGGCAATCAGCTCGGCTTGAAAAGATTCGGCGATGCCTTGCATGCAACGCGTTTCATCGCATTCTTTTTTGTTGGTGGTACGCGATTCCTTGCTGAATATCTCACGTGCTTTTCGCGCAACCTGTTCACCGGAAAATACTTCATATTTTTGCTGCAATCCCTGAACCAGAGCCGTCTCCATGGTCCCCTGCAAATTTTTGTCCTCATCGTTCACGCGCAATGGCATGAGAACAAGTTTTTCTTTGCTTGCCTTGAGCGCTTTAACTGGTTTGGCTGCTGCCTGTGACGGCACCCATGTAAGACAAATGATTGCTGTCAGTACTACGAGTGCATTACGTATTGTAAGTAGGCTCAAAGTCATTTCTTTCGTAATACTTGGCTCGTAAGTTCTTTACATAGCCCCTTGAGAGTTTCAAATGAACATGTTTTGCATTCATTTTTTTGGCTAAAAGTCATTTCACCTGTCGGGACATCATAAATTTGCAGCGTGACAAGATAATGTCCGGCTACCATCGTTATCACACGCAGAGCGATAATTTTTTCTGCATTATACTTGCTGGCAATACGCCGATAACAGTTTGTTTCGTCACAATCCTGCTTTTTGTTTTCTTCCTGAAACGCCTGTTTAACGACGCGATCGACCTCTTCTCCATGTTTTAACTCGAAATTGGGCGAGAGTCCATCAACAGTATCTTTAGTCAACTCTAATTTTTCATTGGGCGTCAACGGACCTGTTACTGGCAACAGCACCGCAATTTCTTTGGCGTAAGCTGTGTGGATGAAAAGCAATAATGCAACTACCAAGATCCTCATCGTGCTTTTCATCGCTATCTCAAATTAATTAGGGAGTTTCTGCAATGCCCTGGTAAGGCGCTGCATATTATCCGGTGTATAACCGGAAAGGTTCATTAACACGATGTTGTCGCTATCCAGAACCATGGTGTGTGGCAATCCGCGGTATTGAAAGGTTTCCTGAATCCCCCCCGATGTCTGCACAATATTGGAGGGCGCACCCGACAACGACTTTATGAATTTGATGATGTTTTCAGGCTGTTCAACAAGCGTATGTACCGAAATAAATTTTACCCTTTTATATTGCTTTTCCAGTTTGGCGAGTTCCGGCATTTCCTGTCTGCATGGCTTGCAGCCAACCCAAAAGAAATTAATCACTTTGGGGTTGCCTTTGTCGCTTTTCAGGCGGTAAGACTGATCATCCAATGTGCGTCCAATAATATTTGGCGAGGGTTGACCAACATCAGGCCCATTGCCATCCACTGCATGTACTGTTGGTAGTGACAACGTGAATAGCGCTGCCACCCACAAACTCTTAAGCAACATCTTTTCCCCTTTTATTTCAAATTTTGCATGGCTTTTTCAGCAGCAGCAAGCCAGTCTAGTTCTTCATTGCTCCACCCGATCACTTGGGCAGACGCGGTATCCGGTCCTTTTACCACCTTGTGGCTCTCGATGTCGTACACTGTCCTGGAAACTGTCAGCGTACCCTTGAGTGCACCCATCTGGCTAGTTGTCACCTGGCCATTTGCCTTTAGCAGGGCCAACATGCTGAAACCCCGTTCGTTTGCACGCTTGATGCAATCATCTACGTTACTGCAATCGGCCATGAGACGATCGGTATTTGAACGGTCTTCCCTTAACTGATCCAGCATTTTCGCTATTACTTCTGAACGCAGGGATCCATCCTGGTTCAGCGCAAATACAGCCATGCGCCCCTTAACTTGCGACACTGCCTTGTTTACCTGTGTTAGCGCATCATCCACTCGCTTAACATAAATTTCCTTCCTTAATTCTTCGGGTAGCAGGCTGAAATCGGTTTCTGTCAGCAGGGACTGAGCGTCCTCAAGGAGTTTTCGGCGTACATTAATGTCGCGGTTTTTATCGCGATCTGTCCCTTCGGCGAATAGCAGTCTGAATCTCTCCAAACGCTGTTTCATGAGTTTTTCGCGTTTGGCCTGCGCAACTGATGTTTTGTTGATTGCCATGAAAACATACTGGGTACACGTATCCGGGTCTTTCCAGCGCCCTTTGACTTGCAGATCTCGCAGCACCTCTTCTGCACTTACGGATACTTTACTGTGCACATCGTTCTGTACGGCCTGATTGCTCACGCGCGTGCTTTGTTCATTCTCGGCGCGGATGGTCACTTCAATACGTTGCACAAGCGAGGATCTGGCATTGTTCTTCGCAGTTTCATTCTGCTCGTCTTTGCTCTTGCCATCCACTTCGGCTGAGCCAACTCCCACATAAAAACCAGGGAGGCTATAGTCATCCTTGCTCACCCATTCAGGCCTGGCTTCTTTGGATGTGTCATCGCAGGATGAAAACATGCTCGCCCAAGCGGGCATTGATGACGAAAGCCCAATGATCAATATCGCGCCAACAATAAAATTCCCCATACCTTCCCCTGACTTCAATTTTTTCTAATTTTTCGAATATATTGTAGCAGCGATTCTACCTGCTCGTCTGTCAGTGGAGGTGTGACCCCCTCAACAAAAGAAGGCATACCGCTCTCCGGCAAGCCGCCGTGGATCACTTTCCTGATATAGCCATCGTCCGCATTCTGCCATTTTTCGTCATTCAGCGCACGCCCAAAGCCTCCCACCCCTTTTTTACCATGACACTGCGCGCATACGCGATGATATAGAAACACACCTGTCTCTCCCACCCCGCTTTCCAGATGGCAACTTTTGCAGGCCAGCTCGGCATTGATATTTCTCAATTTTTCTATCTTGGGATGGGGAGGAGGCTCCAGCCTTATTGGCATGGCAATTTCAACAGAAGGTGTGTCGTTATTTGCCATTGTTACGGTAACCGTTTTAACCACGATACCCTTCTTGCCCTTGGTATCCACTGCCACTTCCATCTCACCTTCCTCACCCGGCGCATATTCCTTGATAACGCCACTGAGTGTGGTGCAACCACATGAGGTTTCGGTCTTTACAATTTTGGCAGGACCTGAACCCACATTCTTGAACTTGAAAGTATGCTTGATGATGTCACCCTCGGTGACTGTACCGAAATCAAAAAATTTTTCCCCAAAGACGAGCCGCCCTGTTGCCTGTTGCATGGATGGTGCTGGAGGTACAGAAGAATGGACATCAGCCACAGCCGAGAGCGTACAAGGTGAAAACGAAGTAGTGAGTAATGCTAATGCAATACCTATAGCCGTTCTGAAAAGTGATTTTCGGTTCATGAACTCTTCGCATAAATTCATATTTAAATCCGCATTCGTTGCTTATGGAAGTGTCCTGGCGAGGCGAAAACCAAATTCACCGCTGCGATCTTCAGGCATGCTACCAAAACGGCTAGCTGAACGCACAAACCTTGGGACATATTGCCATGACCCTCCCCGTAGCACATGCTGGCTTCCGTCACCTTGCCATGCACTGCCATCTGTTGGCGCATACACGAAGCTTCCAGGATCGCTGCTCCATATAAAAGATGACATAGACCTGGCATACGAATAGCCAGCTTGATAGGTATCCTCAACCCATTCCCATACATTCCCGCTCATATCATACAATCCGAAAGCATTCGGCTCTTGAGTGGCTACCGGATGGGTCTTATTACC
>DATKTO010000013.1:0-2710 GCA_035531075.1 Gallionellaceae bacterium | reverse complement strand
TATTCACCGAAGCCCCCAATGCGGTCACTTTTCCGGCGAAAATCTGACCCGGGCGTGCATTAGTCTCGACTTGCACCAGCGTGCCCACATGAATGTCCTGTAGCTCACTTTGCGGTAAAGTGAAATTCGCATGGAGCGGATCCCAGGATTGCAGGTCGACGATCTTGGTGCCGGGTGTGAGATATTGCCCAATATTCACCTGGCGAATGCCCAGATAACCGCTGAAGGGCGCGCGGATGGCCAACTTGTTCAGCGTCGCACGAATGTTTTTAAGCGTAGCCGCGCTGCTTTGATAGGTAGCCACAGCGGAATCCAGTTGTGATTGACTGGCGGCTTTGGTGGCAATCAGTTCGTGGGTGCGGTGTAGATTGATCTGTGCCAGACGAAGTTGTGCTTCATCGCTCGCCAGTTGTGCCCGCTGGTTGCTGTCGTCAATTTGCACCAACACCGTGCCTGCCTGGACATAATGACCAGAATGGAAGTGAATGGCGGTCACATTGCCGGCTATCTGCGGGGTGATCTCCACCCCTTGCACGGCCGCCAGAGAAGCTATGGCCTGCAGGCGAGGATGCCAAAGTTCTGTTTTGGCCGCGGTAGCGCTGACGGTCATGACGGGTTTGGGCATGTGCGCCATGGCCGCGGAAATCTTCTCGTTAACGAAGATCTTGAAGCCAAAAATACCCCCAAAAACAATGAGCAGGACGATAATTACAATAATAAATGCTTTTTTCATGACCAGTCTCCACGGCGGATGGCTGTGCTGAATGCATGATTGCTCATGGGTTAGCCTGCGCTGCCGGCAATGTACCGGCATCTGAATGGGAATTTTGTGGGGCGCTGGCGGTGGGGGGGGCTCGGAGCCCCGTTTTGTTCCACCAGCCACCACCCAGAGCGACGAGCAGCGCTGCGGTATCCTGATAGCGCTGCGACTCAGCCTTGATTTCAGCAATCCGGGCATGGTCATACTGTACTTCGGAGGTCAGCAGGGTGAGATAATCAGAGGCCCCCGCCCGATAACTCGCCTGGGCCAGCTGCAACGCCTGCGCGGCTGCCTGGAACGCCTCTCGCTGCGCCGCGAGCGTCTGTGCATCATGCTCCACCGCGCGCAAGGCATTCGCTACCTGAGCAAAGGCACTGAGCACCGTACTTCTGTAAGCGGCATACACTACGTCATAAGCGGCGTGTGCTTCGGCTTTCTGCGCCTCCAATTTGCCGCCCTCAAAGATCGGTTGCGACAGGGCGCCCACCAGGCTCCAGATGCTGCTCACCGGGTTGAAAAACAGCCCCGGGTGCGTCGCTGTGGCGCCGAACGCGGCGCTGAGTTGGACGGTAGGATAAAACTGCGCACGCGCCTCTCCGATCATCGCATTCGCCGCCCGCATCTGCGCGAGTGCAGCGCGGATATCCGGACGCTGCTTCAACAACTGCGAGGGGAGGCTTACCGGCAGTTTCTCCGGCAGTTGCAGCTCTTCGAGGGTAAAGGTTTGACGGCTGGCGTTCGCAGGAAAGTTTCCCACCAAAATGGCGAGCTCATGACGATAGACGGCAAGTTGCTGCTCCAGCGGCGGCAGAGTCGCCATTTCGGTGGCTAGCTGACTGCGCTGATTCACCACGTTGACATAGTCGATGGCTCCCGCCCGGTACTGGTTCTCGGTCAGTTGCAGAAGCTTTTTTTCCTGAGCAATGATGGCCGTGGTGGCGCGAACCTGACCTGCCGTCGCCGCCTCATTGATGGCGGTGGTGACAATGTTGCCGGTCAGCGTCAGTCGTGCCGCTTCCAGTTCCCACTGTTGATACTTCACCAAGGCTTCACTATTGCGATAGACCAGGCGGTTAACGCCGAAAATATCCGGGTAGTAGGTGACGCCGACGCTGCCGGTGATCAGGGAGTAGTAAAAGCCGCCACTCCTGCCAAAGGCTGCGGCGCTGGCCTTGCTACGATTCGCCTGGAGATTGCCGGTGATCTGCGGGTAAAAAATGCTGTTATTCACTTTCGCGGTGGCTTGCGCTTCGCGCAGTTGTGCCTGTGCCTGGGCGATGGTCGGGCTGTTTTTCAGCCCTGCGGCGATCAGTTCGTCCAGCGCTTTGGCGTGAAAGAGCTTCCACCATTCTTCGTGGAGTTCTTTGCCATATTCCATTTCCTGAGCCTGGCCAGCAGGACCACCGGGCACTACCGTTTGTTTGATGCTCGCACCAGCGGTATAGGGTGTTTTATCCAGTGGCGCCTGGGGAACACGCAGCGGCGACTCGAAGCTACAGGCCGCCAGACTCCCTGCCAGCACGGTTGCCAGCGCCGCGGCAATGGGTCTTGGCAATGCTTTTTGCACAACAACACCTCTCACGAGCCTATACCGACCGGTCAGTATAATGGCGATAATTCCACCTGCTGTCAAACTTGCCCGGCGTTTTTTTTTGCAGCAAATGCAGGGAACCAGTCGCTGGGCAACGCGGTCAAACATGGCTACTGAACCCGCGTGTGTGAGGCTCTTGATTTAGACAAGCTTTCACCACATATTCAAAGCACAACATTTTAGTTGGAGGAGCGTATGCAATTAAAAATTTTTGGACTCATTGCCGTTGCCTTGATGCTGGTCGCACCGGCAGCGTGGGCTGAGCCGAGTGTAGCGCAAGTCACGCAGGCTGTGCAGGCGGGTCGTTTGGACCAGGCGCAGAGCATGATGCAGAAAGTATTGGTTGCGCATCCGCAATC
>DATKTO010000012.1:0-42367 GCA_035531075.1 Gallionellaceae bacterium | reverse complement strand
GCAGGGGTTTGTTGGTACAACCACCTCGGCCAAGTTGAAGCGAGAGTTCTTTGAAGAGCAGTACCAATCTTGGTTATATGCTTCTGATGAGGTTGTTGAGGCAATCAACAATTTGGTTGCTCTTGTAATAGCGAGCAAAGGGGCCGCACCTGATCCAGTTGCCGGTCGAAAGGCAGTCGGTGAAATTGTTGTTGCCATGCGTCGTGATCTATTGAAAAAGACTGAGCTTTCTCATAGCTCGTTCAGGTATACAGATGTTCACGAATAGCAGGGCTAACCTTGCGTTCGAGCGGGACGCTAAACTTCCCCTAAATTAGTTGACACCTCCATCTAACAAAACGGAGGTGTTAAATGGCCAAATCAGGGCTACCGAAGGTGCATCGCTACAGCATGCACTTCAAGGCAACTGCAGTTCGATTAAGTGAATTACCAGATGTATTAATTAAGGATGTAGCCGAAGCACTGGACATCCACCCCTTCATGCTGTCACGCTGGCGAAAACAAGCAAGGGAGGGATTAATTGTGACTAAAGGCGTCAAGCTGGATGACGAGACCGTGGCCGAACTTAAGCGGCTGCGTGATCTGGAAAAAAAGTACAAAATACTGCAACAGGAGCATGAACTCTTAAAAAAAGCCATCCGGTTTACTTCCGATCAAAAGCGGAAATCTTCGGATTCATCGAAGTAAACCGGCAACATATGTCCATCGCTTTAATGTGTCGTGTGTATGGTGTAACGCGAGCCGGTTACTATGCCTGGCGCAGTCGTTCGCCCAGTCAGCGAGATCAGGAAAATGAAAGTTTATCCAGCCAAATCAGACAAGTTCATCAGGCCAGTCGTGGCACCTATGGCAGCCCCAGGGTGTATCGCATATTGCAACAGCAGGGCGTATCAGTGAGCGAGAATCGGGTGGCCAAGTTAATGAGCCTGCTTGGCATCAAAGGACGCTGGGCCACCCTGCGCTATACATCACCCAATCTGAAGAAATTCTACGGCAGTCTGCCCAATAAGCAGATCACACACCCGGCACACGTTCCAAACCAAGTCTGGGTCGCAGATATCACCTATCTCAAGGTTGGTGCCATCTACCGCTATCTGGCTGTTGTGATGGATCGCTGTTCAAGGCGGATAATTGGCTGGGCCTTTGGTCAGCAGAAGAATGTTGCCCTGACCTTGCGTGCACTCAACAATGCGGTAGCTAAACGCAGGCCGCCTTCCGGCTTAATCTTCCATACGGATCGCGGAATCGAGTATTACGCCAATGCTTTTCGGGCACGGCTTGCGCAATTAAACATCACCCAGAGCATGAACCGCCCCGGCATGGTAACGGACAATGCTTTTATGGAATCCTTCTTCCACTCGATGAAGGCCGATGTGATACATGGCAACAAACTTAACGAGGACAGCCAGATGCTTTCTGTACTGAGAAGCTATATTCCTTTCTACAATCACAGTAGAATCCATTCATCATTAAATTACGTGTCGCCCGCAACGTATGAAAATAGGCTGGCTTAAACAGGTGTCAATTTTTTTTGGGGAAGATTCCGCCGCAAAAGCGCGGCGCCCCTCAACTTTACGTTGGGCATAGGAAAATTATGAGCGCACCAAAAAATGTGAAGCTTGGTTTAATGTTATTTCTTGCCAATTTTCTAATTGGTATACCTAGCATATTTCTGCAAATCAATTACGCTCCACCTGAGTTAAATCGAACAGTTATGAGTATTGGTTCCGTTATACTTTTTCTTATGCTTGGCTTTATTGGTTACAAATTGTTTAGAGGAAGTAATTTATTTCGAAAGATAAATGCTTTACTTGTTATTGGTGGCGTCGTGTTGACTATAACCGGTGTAACTGCTGTAAAACACTATCATCCAGCGGGCGTTTATTTGTATTGGCTAGGGCAAGTAATTTCAATTTCTATAGTTATTTTATTTTTTACACCCTCTGCAAATATCTGGTTTGAAGTTGATCATAATGTTTAAGCCCAACCTGTCGTTCAAGAGGGACGCCGCAAAAGCGCGGCGCCCCTTAACTTTACGTTGGGCACACATAAAATGATCCGTTCAATGAATTTTGCTTTAACTGCTGTTATGCTGCTTGTCAGCTCACAAAATTTAATTGCAAAACCTCAAATACCTCAATCTGAATCAGAGTGTGTTGCAAGTGGCGGCAGTTGGACAGAACTCGGCTTGTCTTACCCAGGAAAACCGAAAGTGTGTGATGTAAAATCAACTGACTTTGGTAAATCGTGCACAAGCTCCATTCAGTGCGAAGGAGTTTGTGTAGCCCCTGATGATGCAATTATTGGTACTACTTTAAGCGGTGCTTGTTCCAGATACCTCATTGAGTATGGTTGTTTCAAGCAGGTTGAAAATAGTAAGGTTGAGAGCTTATGTGTAGATTAGCGCCCAACCCGGCGTTCAAGCGGGACGCCGCGAAGCGGCGCCCCTTAACTCGACGTTAGGCCTCAATTCGTTATGTCAATTGAACGACTTGTCGAAATTCATGAGCCGGATACTGGCTGGCGACACCTTTGGACTGGAAGCTGTGTGGCTCGGGGTAAAAAATTCGATTTACACGTTTGTCGTGCTGTTGAAGGAGGTCAACTTCGTATTTATGTGTTTACGAATGGAGAGTTTGTCGCTTACCTATTTGATCCCAAACACGTTGCTACCTGCGCCCATGACAGCGAAATTGAAAAACAAAACGTCGATGATCTAATCTCAACTGCTACAGAGGACATAAATGAAAATGCACTCGGCATGTACTGAACGGCCTAACCTGGCATTCGAGAGGGACGCCTATCGGCGCCCCTCAATTTTACGTTAGGGTCATCAATGACGCGTAGATTTATATTAATTTGCCTGCTCAGCATTCTTATTGTGCTGGGGCAAATTGTAATCGCCAGATTGGTGCCAATTGTTGGTAGTATTTTTTACATACCATCAATTATTTTTTTGTCCATTTTAGAAGAGTCTGCTGGTTTAAAAACGCTCTCTGGCTCACCTGATGGCTGGCCAATCCCAACTATGCTTGGGTGGCAATTTGTCGCAATATTTTGGTGGTTGTTTTGGGTTATGCTTCTTTCTCTTACTTATAGCATCAAACGTTATCGTGCAAAAAGTTATGTTCAAATTCAACCCTAACTTTACGTTCAAGAGGGACGCTAAACTTCCCCTAAATTAGTTGACACCTCCATCTAACAAAACGGAGGTGTTAAATGGCAAGATCAGGACTACCCAAAGTGCATCGTTACAGCATGCACTTCAAGGCAACAGCAGTTCGATTAAGTGAGTTACCAGATGTATTGATACAGGATGTTGCTGAAGCACTGGACATCCACCCCTTCATGCTGTCACGCTGGCGAAAACAAGCAAGAGAGGGACTAATTGTGACAAAAGGCGTCAAGCTGGATGACGAGACAGTGGCCGAACTTAAGCGGCTGCGTGATCTGGAAAAGAAATACAAGGTGCTGCAACAGGAGCATGAACTCTTAAAAAAATCCATCCGGTTTACTTCCGATCGAAAGCGGAAATCTTCGGATTCATCGAAGTAAACCGGCTACAGATGTCCATCGCTTTAATGTGCCGCGTATATGGTGTAACGCGAGCCGGTTATTATGCCTGGCGCAGTCGTCCGCCCAGCCAGCGAGACCAGGAGAATGAAAATTTATCCAGCCAAATTAGACAAGTTCATCAGGCCAGTCGTGGCACCTATGGCAGCCCCAGAGTGTATCGCATATTACAACAGCAGGGCGTGTCAGTGAGCGAGAATCGGGTGGCCAAGCTCATGAATCTGCTGGGCATCAAGGGCCGCTGGGCCACCTTGCGCTATACCTCACCCAACCTGAAAAAATTCTATGGCAGCCTGCCCAACCAGCAGATTGGACACCCGGCACGTTCCAAACCAAGTCTGGGTCGCAGATATCACCTATCTCAAGGTGGGTGCCATCTACCGCTATCTGGCTGTGGTTATGGATCGCTGCTCAAGGCGAATAATTGGCTGGGCTTTTGGCCAACAGAAGAATGTTGCACTGACCCTGCGCGCACTCAATAACGCAGTGAGCAAACGCAGCCCACCTCCTGGGCTGATCTTCCATACGGATCGCGGTATCGAGTATTACGCCAATGCCTTCCGTGCAAGGCTGGCACAATTACATATCACTCAGAGCATGAACCGTCCGGGCAAAGTGACCGATAATGCGTTTATGGAATCCTTCTTCCATTCGATGAAGGCTGATGTGATACACGGCAATAAATTTAACGAGGACAGCCAAATGCTTTCTGTACTGAAAAGCTATATTCCTTTCTATAATCACAGTAGAATCCATTCGTCATTAAATTACGTGTCGCCAGCAACGTATGAAAATAGGCTGGCTTAAACAGGTGTCAATTTTTTTAGGGGAAGATTCCTGCGCAAAAGCGCGGCAGCCCCTCAACTTTACGTTAGAAACTAGAGGCGCTATGTCACCAAAAGTGTTTGTTAGCCACGCCAGCGAAGACAAAGATCGATTTGTACTTCGGTTTGCAGAACGCCTTCGTCAGAAAGGTATTGATGCTTGGTTGGACAAATGGGAAATGCTCCCCGGGGATAGCCTTGTTGACAAAATTTTCGAGGAAGGCATAAAGGAAGCAAAAGCTGTAATTGTCGTTTTGTCAAAATTCAGTGTGGAAAAGCCATGGGTGAAAGAAGAGCTAAACGCTGCATTTGTTAAAAGGATCAATAACGGCAGTAAGCTTATTCCGGTCGTTATTGATGATTGTAAAGTTCCAGAGGCGCTGAAAAGTACCCTGTGGGAGTCCATCGCCGATCTATCGGCTTATGACTCAAGTTTTGATCGAATTGTCGCCTCGATCTTTGGTGCCAATGATAAGCCCCCTATAGGGTCACCGCCCGAATATGTGCAGTCATTTATTCAAGCCATTGGTGGCTTGAATAACATCGATAGCCTTGTACTTCGTCTTTCATGCGAGGAAGTATTAAAGAGTGGCGATGTATTCGTTAATCCGGGTCACATCTTCTTAAAGGATGGCAAGCCGCTTGTCCCGGAGGAGGAGCTGAAGGACTCCTTAGAAATCCTTGACAGTAATGGCTATATCAAGCTCATGCGTACTATTGGCGGTGGTTTCTTCCCGTACCAGATAACTACTTATGGTTTTGATGTCTATGCAAACGCGGTGATTCCCGCCTATCAAGAAAAGATTGCAGCGGTAGTCTCTGCCATAGTGAATGAAAAGTTGACGAGCAATGCCGAAATTCAGGAGCGACTGAAAGAGAACAAGGTTGTTGTTGATCACATTCTCGGCGTACTTGAAAACAATGGCCACATAAAACAAGCAAAAATGATTGGGGGGATGTCTCAAATCTTCAATGTCTCTCCATCTCTAAAGCGGGCATTGCATGGAAGTTAGGCCGTTTCTAACCTTGCATTCGAGAGGGACTGGCTACGCCAGCCCCTCAATTTAACGTTGGGCCTAATGAAAAACAAAATGCGTTTCTGGTTGGCATGTCCGCTTGGTATTGCGGCAGGTGTCTTTGTTTGGAGTCAGGTATCCGTACTCCATCCGATTTTTTTTCAGCTAACGCTTGCTGGAATGATTCCGCCAATTGTTGCAGGCATTAGCGGTGGTTTCGTAACTGGCTTGATTTCACCGCGCAGAAAGATATACGTTGCATCTTTTGCTGGTTGCATTGTTGCTACCGTATTACTGGGTTTTTTACTGAGGCATGGCTTTTCGCATTATGGGCATAATCCGTTTATGTGGTATTGGCCAGCATATTTGCCAGTCTTGTTTGCAATTGGTGGGTTCTTTACTCGCAGGTTGTGGGCCCAACCAGTCGTACGAGCGGGACTCGCCCAGAAGCGGGCGAGCCCCTCAACTTAACGTTAGAGGGACTATGAAGATTCCCCAAGCAGTTATTTATGCGCTAGCAATTGTCGGTTTTGGCTATTTGCTTTTAACAGCATTTGTTTCGTTTGTGTCAGTACCAACTTGCGAAGTGGAAGATTTTCGAATGACTATCTCGCCAAGTAAGCAATACGAAGCGAAACTTGTGATCGAAAAGTGCAAGGATAAAACTGGTCCAGTGATTACATTGAACATCTCAAATATATCCAAGCCTAAAGAATTTCACAGTGTTGTTTTAGGTATCGCAACGACCACCGATATTGATTTAACTTGGTTGTCGGGTATTAAGTTGCAGGTTACATATCCTGCTACGTTTCAGCTAACACAAGAACCATCGCGGCTAAACGATATCGAAATTAAGTTTGTCACGAAACCAAGCTCTAACACTTCGTTCGAGCGGGACGCCGCAGAAGCGCGGCGCCCCTCAACTTAACGTTGGGCATAATGAAAAACACTATCCGATTTTGGTTGGCTGGCCCACTTGGCATTGGGGTAGGAGTATTTGTTTGGAGCCAAATGTCTATGCTCCATCCAATTTTTGCTCAGCTATCGCTAGCCGGTATGATTCCACCTATCGTTGCAGGCCTTAGCGGCGGTTTAGTATCCGGTTTGGTTTCGCCATATCGAAAAATATCAATTGCTTGTTTTGCCGGTTGCTTAGCGGCGGCTGTCTTGCTTGGCTTCCAGCTGAGGCATGGATTTTCGCATTACGGGCGTAACCCGTTACTGTGGTACTGGCCAGCATATTTGCCAGCATTGTTTTCATTGGGTGGGTTCCTTGCTCGTAGGTTATTGGCCCAACCCGGCATTCAAGAGGGACGCGCTGAAGCGCGCCCCTTAATTTAACGTTGGGCGCAAATGCGGGCGGTTACCAATTATTGAATTGCGGGGATATTTACCGCCTTTTCTCTGAATTAAGTTTTGAATGTGCCGATAGCATTACAAGCGATACCTGTTACTGGAAGTATTGACGCTATTTGCTCTTAAACAAGGAGTCATGCCATGATTGTTCAGTTCACTTCTGCCCTTCCCTTCGCTACCGCAGTTACACGCTTGCCATCGCCCCGGCAAAACCCGATTACATCGCCGACAAATACTGCCGATACCGTCCGCATTTCCCAGACGGCGCGAGAGGCGCTCGCCGCCTCGTCTTCTTCCTCCGCTACGAACAGCGATAAGTCGGTCGTAGCAAGGCTTGCCGAAATCAGAGCCAAGGGGCCGGTGAACAGAAGTCAGGAAGACCACGATTTTCTGTTCGCCAACGACAAGAGGCTTGCCGAAATCACCGCCCAAGGCAAGTCTTCCGATAAGCTCACCGCCGAAGAACTCGATTACATGCAGAAGGCAACGGGAATGGTCAATACCATGGCCAATCTCAGCCCTGCGGAAAAAGCGCTGTATGACAAAGCGGTGGCAAGCGGCAATAAAGATGCCGCTGCCGGCATCAGCCAGATTGCATTCATCAGGACGATGGGGCACACGGCAGGCGGAGCAAACGGAACGACTTACGATCCGCTCAACACGGAGATCACGACTGCCAACATAGCGAAGTACTTCAGTCACAGCATCGTCGATCCAACCGGCGAGGCCCAGTCAAAATTCCAGGCACTGATCCAGTTCTTACAGAATAATCCAGTGGCTTGACGCAAGACCGCTGTGATAGTGATGCCCAACCCGGCAGTCGAGAGGGACTGCGCAAAAGCGCGCAGCCCCTCACTTTTACGTTAGAGCGCAAATCATGAGCCTCCCGAAATTTTTGGCAGTCCTACTTTTGGCATTCATTACACTGAACGTGTGTGCCGCCGAAACAGAACCCGAAGAAGTCAGGCAACTTCGATGGGTGCAGCAAGCAAATCCGATTGTTGATGCGAAGGCCGCAGTTGCAAGAAACGATTTTGTCTTGCTCGGTGTCCTTGGGTACACTTGGTCAATTCCTGGTATACAGGAAGAAAAGAAATTTGTGTTTCGCGAAAAGTACGGTGTAAAACTTCTCGAAGGCACCAGCGATGTAATTCTCGGGACAGAGCATGGTCGCCTTATTAAGTTGGCAACGGAATATGCAGAGAAATACAACCAATATGTGCTCAGCCATGCCAATCAAAAGTAGCTGCGCTCTAACCCTGCGCTCAAGTTCGCTCCCTTTGGTCGCTGGGACGCGCCTTAGCTCCACGTTGGGCATTACAGACAAGGATTTTGCAGTAGGCTTGACATTTTAAAGTAGTAATACTACTATGCGTAGCATTACTACGTCAGGAGGTTCTATGCATACCATCAAAATTTCTGAGCCAGTTTGGCAAGCCATAGCCAATCGTGGAAAATTCGGCGAAACCGAAGACGATGTTCTTCGTCGCGTGTTTAGACTGCCCGCGAGTTCCAACCCGACCGAAAGTCAAGATGCTAAACAATTGGCAACTGCAACCACGCGGCAGAGCATCTCTGGTCCTCGTCGTTCCCGTGCCACTGACCGTATGAGTGCCTACCTCTCTGGCACACAGCTTCACGTTTCTTTCGCTAGTGGGCCGTCAAGCTCTTGGCCATTGCCTTTAAACACCGATAAGGCAGCGCTTCGTACAATGCGTGACAAAGCTATTGCCTTTGCCACAAAAAACGCGGCAACCGTTGGACAGTTAAACGCCGTTAAAAAGGCACTTACCGACGCTGGATATCACCTCACCAAGTAGCTCGCCGTGAGGCCCAACACAGCATTCAAGAGGGACTCGCCCAGAAGCGGGCGAGCCCCTTAATTTAACGTTAGAGCCCATTGGCAGAATGTGAGTCGAGAAATGAAAGACGCAGACTTCAAGGCGTTAAGTCATCCGATTGGTGCAAATGTTATCGCCTCTTCCGGTTCCGCTGTTTCCACAGGATATAAGCCAGACATCACCGTAAAAGACACAGGAGGCGCTCTCAAATTTATCCTTGAGTCAGAACAAAAAACTGATCGCAAAGCATTTCTTGGTGATCTCCTGAAAGCAGAAATGCACTCCGAGCAACATCATGCAAGTCCAGAGCTGATAATTGTCATGCAGATTTTCGGGAACACAACTACAAAACAAATAGCCGACCACCTTCGACCATATAAGCAGTGGCTCGCGCTAAAGAAGGGCGGAGCACTTAACCTGTCAGCAGTTCATGTGCTGTCTGACGTTGAGTATCTTGCAGCAATTGCGGCTGGTGAGCTACTTGGCTCCCCGGCCTTCAAGAGTCGTGGTCATGCTGTGTAGGCCGGGCTTTAACCCTGCGCTCAAGCGGGGCTGCGCAAAAGCGCGCAGCCCCTTAGCTCTACGTTAGAGCCTTATGTCCCCACGGTTTAGACAATCAATCTCTATCAGTGAACGGTTAGCAACGGCGTTTGTTTCCGCGATTGCAACAGCAATTACGCTTTTTGTAGCTCCGTTGTTACTTACCATGGTCGGTTATTCATACGAGCCACTGGCGCTGTATACATTGGTTTTCTCAAAGACTGGTATTGTTATTATTTCTGTTGCTTCAGTCATCGGCTTCAGTGTCGGCTCTGAGAGAATGGCAAACATCCTTAGTCTTTGTTGGGTTACGCATCCGGCATGGAAAGAGGAATGGTTCCAACGTATTGCTCTTGGTTTTTTAATTATTTTTACTGCAGGTGTAGTCGGCTATTATGTATTTACTGGCTAACACCAGCTCTAAGCCTACGCGCAGGTGCGGCGCCCCTTGGCTACGTTGGACTTCACAAAAAATTGGGTCGATTTAATAATGAAACATGAGCTGGCAATTTCTGGCCACACGGTCGCTAGTTGACGTGAGCAACCTTAATATGAGATTATAAAAACATGATGTTCTGCGCACAAAGATTGGAAATTATTCGCACCATTCAAAAAATGGTGGGATAGCATTTGTTTTGCAGTAGCTAAAAACCCGCCCCAAGAGGCGGTTTTTTTTTGGCTGCTTCTTGGATAACTACAAAGAATAAGGAAGTATCCATGAAAAATAATGTACAAGAGTTGCGGCAGTTGATCGCATCTGCCGATAACGCAATCAATCGGGAAGATTTCGACGAACTGATGAAGTTCTATTCTGATGATGCTACGCTGGTCGTCATGCCTGGAAAGGATGTTAGCGGAAAAGACTCTATCCGAAAGGCGTTCGTTGCTATAGCGGAGCACTTTAAGCACAGCTTAGTAGTGACACAAGGTGAAATGGTTGTCATTGGGGCTGGTGACACGGCACTTGTCATTGCAAATACTCTGCTCAAGGCAAACGAAAAAACAGACTCTCCATTCTCAATGGATCGACATGCAACCTACGTATTTAAAAAGTTGAACAACGAGTGGCGCTGCGTAATCGACAATTCTTACGGTACTGAGCTACTCGTCGAAGCCACGGTTCCAACTCTCCACTTGGTTTGTGGGAAAATCGCCTCTGGAAAATCAACGCTGTCACGCAGGCTTGCCGCAGAGCCAAAGACCGTTCTAATTAGTGAAGATGAATGGCTGAGTCGGCTTTACCCTGATGCGATAACTACGCTGGCAGACTATGTGAAATATACTGCCAGGCTTCGCGATGCAATGGGCATTCACGTTGTGCAATTGCTTCGCGCTGGGACTTCTGTCGTACTTGACTTTCCGGCAAATACCCTTGATAGCCGCCAATGGATGCGTGGCATCTTTATGACAGCGGGTGTGGCCCATTGCCTGCACTATCTTGACGTTTCCGATGAGGAATGTAAGGCACGGCTGCGGTGCCGAAATGAAGACGGCTCACATCGATTCAATACAAGCGAAGTAGAGTTTGATACCATCACCAGCTATTTTGTGGCTCCGTCTTCCGGTGAGGGCTTTAACATTATTAAGGAATAATAATTTCCGTAAGTTTGATATCCGAAGATTCCGCCGCAGGAGTGCGGCGCCCGTTAATTTTATACAAGGAGTTCTCCCTTTGACCGCCAATGTCGTGCTCGAATCCGTTATTACCTGCCCGCACTGCGGGTACGCGAAGGAAGAAACGATGCCAACGGATGCGTGCCAATGGTTTTATGAGTGCACAAACTGCGGCGCGCTGCTGCGTCCAAAGGCGGGCGATTGTTGCGTGTTCTGTTCATATGGGTCAGTTCCGTGCCCCCCCATACAGCTTCAGGGTAAAGCAGCCGGCCCTTGATGTACCCACTCCTAAGCCCGCCGTTGGCTATCACGACCTTTCTGCGAAGGACGTGCACGAGGCTATGGCAATTGCCACGGGTAACCCTGAGTTTGACTACGGTACAACTGCAAGAATTCAAATCCGCCCTGTGACACCATCAGCTGGGTTTCCGGCTTTCGCTGGCGATGACGCCAATTGTATAAAATATTGTTTATATTTAATTAATTGTCTGCGCGCCTTAATTTTTTTGCTACATCATTTACTTATGTTTATTGGCCACTTTGGTGTCGGCTTCGGCGCAAAAACAGTTGCGCCGACAGTATCACTCGGTACCCTTTTTCTCGCCGCGCAGTTTCTCGATCTGCTGTGGCCCAGCCTTTTGTTGCTCGGCGTCGAGACGGTTCGCATCGAACCCGGCGCAACCGTTGTGACCCCTTTGGTTTTCGAGCATTACCCCGTTTCTCACAGTCTGATTGCGGTGCTAGGATGGGCGGTTCTGGTGGGCGCTATGCATTTCGTGTTGCTACGGCAGCGCATTGCCGCGCTTGTTCTTGCAGGGCTTGTCGTTAGCCATTGGGTGCTCGACGCCATTGTTCATCAACCAGACTTACCGTTGTTTCCCGGTAGCGCTGCAGTCGTCGGTCTGAATCTCTGGTCTTCGCTGGCCAGCACCTTGCTTGTTGAAAGCGCGTTGTTCGCATTGGGTGTATGGCTGTATGCATGCGCGACAACGCCCAGCAATGCGGTTGGCCGTTGGGGATTGGTGGCGCTGGTGATTTTCCTGGCAGGTGTTTATGCCGGCAACCTGTTCGGCGCGCCGCCGCCAAGTCCCGAGGCCATTGCGTGGATTGGGCAACTGCAATGGCTGTTGGTGCTTTGGGGTTACTGGATAGACAAGCATCGCCATGTTGCAGTGCGCGCCTGACGCCGCGCAATATCGTCGCTGCGGTGGCGATGAATTCAAAGCTGGGCGTGGAAGTTAATCGGGGTCTGTAAGACCCTGTTACCCCGGCTGATCCGCAACGTTGCGCGTAGCGCAGGCGGCGCGTTATTCACGATTGCGGAGCAGACTCCTATCTGCGAAGATGACAGTGCATTCAGGTGGCTTGCCGCATGTATATTCGCTACAGAAATGGAGAAACCATATGTCTCAATTGAAATCTTATGCTGTGTGGGATGCCGGCACCCGCTGGTTTCACTGGATCAATGCGCTCTGCGTTATCGCCCTGGCGGTTGTCGGATTTCTGATTCTCAATGCCGGCGCGATTGAGGTGCCGACTGCAGGCAAGGTGACGCTCAAAACAATCCACGTCTGGATCGGCGATGTATTTGCTCTTAATCTGCTGTGGCGCTTTGTATGGGCCTTTCTCGGCAACAGTTATGCCAGGTGGCGTTCGATCCTCCCCGGGGGCCGTGGATATTTTCAGGCGCTACGCAGCTATGTCGCAGCCTTTATCGCCGGCCATCCCGAGCAATACGCGGGCCACAATCCGGCGGGGCGACTGGGGGTAGCCGTGTTATTTCTTCTCATCACGCTGATGGCGATCACCGGCCTGGTACTGGCGGGCACTGACCTGTTCTATCCGCCGCTCGGGCACTGGATCGCGCAGTGGGTCGCTGCACCCGGTGTCGATACGGCGACGCTGAAACCCTATGCGCCCGCGATGTACGATGCGGCAGCCTATGACAGCATGCGCGCCTTCCGCAAACCTTTTGCCGTGGTGCATCTGTACAGCTTTTACGCACTGCTTGTGGTCGTGGTGTTGCACGTGACCGCGGTGATTATCACCGAGCTGAAAGAGGGCGGCAGCATCATTTCTGCGATGTTCACGGGACGGAAGATTCTTGGCGGGCGTCCCAAGGATGAAGGGCATGGGGATGAAGGACATGGCCGGCAGGACTGAAAGCCGCAGTTTATAAGCCAGGCGAAGAGCCGCGACGGCGGCCAGCATAGGCTATGTTTAGTGCTTGCTTAAGCGCAGGCACTACTTTGGCACTTCGATGCCGTATCAGGAAGCGGGCGTCCATTCCATTACGTTGGGCGTCATTCTCCAACCGCTGTTGTCTTACAGAGGAGTATCAACCATGTCAGCACAAATCACAGAAGTCACACGGGTCGTCGAGTCTTTCGCCGAATGCTGGAACAGGCACGACATGAACGCATTTGCGGAGTTGTTCTCAGCGGACGCCGAGTTCGTGAATGTTGTCGGCCTATGGTGGAAGGGGCGAGCAGAAATCAAGGCAGCCCACGAATTTACGCACCAAACCCTGTTTAAGAACAGCCGGTTGGCCATCGCTGAAGTCTTTGCCAGATTTCCCGCGCCACAAATCGCGATCACGCGATGCCGCTGGCAGCTTGAGGGCCACGTCACGCCTGATGGAGCGCCACTGCCACAGCGCAATGGTCTCCTGCTGAATGTACTGCGTCAGGAAGGCGGCAGGTGGCTCATCATTGATTCGCAGAACACCGACATCATTGAAGGGGTCGCATCCAGGCCGCAGTAGCGGCAGTCGTGGTGTAGCCGAATCGGCCAATGACGTCCAACCCTTCGCTCAAGCGGATGTCCCGCAAGGGGGCCGCCGCTTAGCGCAAAATATTAGAGAACGCATGAACATTTCTTATTTAGCTGATCACACAGAAGTCATTCCAATGCTTGCTCAGTGGTTTTATAAGGAGTGGGCGTATCTGCATCCAGGAAAAACACTTGCCGATGTTGAACGGCTTATTGGAGAAAGAATAAACACAAACAAAATTCCTCTTGCATTGGTTGCTTTCGAAAATCAGGAGTTGATAGGGACAGTGTCTCTCAAAGTCAATGATATGGACACACATCTTGATTTATCGCCTTGGCTTGCTGGGCTTTATGTTTCTGCACCATTGCGACGAAAAGGCATAGGTGCAACACTCGTCTCGGCTATCGAGAAAAAAGCCTGTGAGCTGGGAATAGAACGGTTATATTTGCACACGCCAGAGTCGGAGACTTTTTATTCAAAGCTTGGGTGGCAAGTAAAAGAGAGGGTCAAGTACCATGGTTATCCTGTTTGCGTCATGCAGAAGATCGTTCTCCAACCCTGCGCTCAAGCGGGACGCCAAAGCGCGCAGCCAAGAGGCTAGCTCTAAACAAAAATCTGAATCTAAATTTTCATTGGGCGCTCTACTTGAGAATGGAATTAATACCGTTATACTTCAGCAGCTTAAAAGTGGAGCGCAAGTTGTTGGCCAAGGGCTTTAACATTGCGCTCAAGAGGGTCGCCGCGCAGTCGCGTCGCCCCGTAAATTTACCTTGGGCATTTTGATCGTCATGAATCCACGCCTTGTTTCTCTGAACGCTGCACTTGGTATTTCAAGTGAATTGATAGCGGCTCGTGGCCTGCGTGTTTGTGAAGAAGCCAGCAGCCTTGAAGTTGCAGAAGTTGGAGCAGACGGAAGAGATCATCTGCTTGTTGTCGCCGCTGCCAAAGCTTGGCGCGTTCTCAAGACAGCAGCCCACGATGATGGAGTCTCGCTGTTCATTGTTTCGGCTTTCCGTAGCGTCGACCGCCAAACCGAGATCATTCGCCGAAAGATCGAAGCCGGAACGGCTGTTGAAGAAATTCTTACTGCATGCGCTCCACCTGGCTTCAGCGAACACCATACCGGGCGCGCCATCGACCTGACAACTCCCGGCTGCCGTGTGCTTGAAGTCGAATTCGACCAAACGGCTGCGTTTGCCTGGCTTAGTGCGCGCGCTGCCGAATTTGATTACTATCTCTCTTATCCTGTTGGAAATTCCTTTGGCTACCAATATGAACCTTGGCACTGGTGTTTTAACGATGCCCAACCCATCGTTCAAGCTGGTCTGCCCCAAAAGCGCGGCAGTCCCTTAACTTAACATCGGCCTTCATGAAAATACTCGCGATCTCAGGTAGTCTTCGTGTTGCTTCACTCAATTCTGCACTACTTCGTGCTGTCGCTCGTTTGGCGCCAGCTGGCATCAATGTAGTTCTCTACCATGGCCTTGGCGATCTACCTCTGTTCAACCCCGACATTGAGGCCAATGATCCTCCGCCAGTCGCAGATCTTCGTACACAAATACTGACCTCAGATGCGCTGCTCATCGCAAGCCCAGAGTACGCGCACGGCGTTACGGGGGTCATGAAAAACGCCCTCGACTGGATGGTTAGTTGTGAGGCTTTCGTACACAAACCTGTCGCCCTATTAAACGCATCGCCGAGAGCTGTGCACGCACAGGCCGCCTTAAAAGAAACTATTACTGTCATGTCAGCGTTCCTCGTCGAAGACGCATCCATCACAGTACCAATTCTCGGCTCAGATCTCAGTGAAGATGATATCGTTCTTCATCCTGTCATCTCTGCCTCATTGCTTGAAGCACTTGTCGCATTGCGTGCCGCTGTTGATGCCGCATATACAGATGATGTAAAGTATGAAGCCCAAGCCCCAACCCGGCGTTCAAGTGGGACGCCGCAGAAGCGCGACGCCCCTTAATTTACGTTAGACATTGATATGCATAGCAGCACGAACTTACCTGAGCAAGCCATTGGCTTTGCGGTTCCAGATTGGAAACCAGCAGCACATCCCACTCGTGATGTTTTAACTGGGCACTTCTGTAATCTTGAGCCGCTCAATTCAGCTCGGCACGCCGCAGATCTGTTTTCAGCAAACGCATTAGATGCAGAGAGCAAAAATTGGACATATCTCCCTTACGGCCCATTCGATTCACTCTCATCCTACAGAAGCTGGATGGACCAGTTCTGCTCTAATTCAGACCCGTTATTTTTTGCCATTGTTAGCCGTACAACCGGCAAGGCAGTTGGGGTTGCGAGCTATTTGCGAATTGATCCGACGAACGGCTCAATAGAAGTTGGGCATCTCAACTTTTCGCCACTAATGCAGCGAACACCCGCAGCAACCGAGGCTATGTGGCTCATGATGAGGGAAGCTTTTGCTCTTGGTTTTCGCCGCTACGAATGGAAATGCAACGCGCTGAATATGCCGTCGCGTTCTGCTGCGAAACGCCTTGGTCTGTCGTTTGAAGGTGTTTTTCGCCAAGCGGCGGTGGTCAAAGGGTGCAACCGTGATACAGCTTGGTACGCAACCGTAGACAAAGAATGGCCTGCCTTGAATGAGGCATTTCAGCAGTGGCTTTCTCCAGCGAACTTCGATGACAACGGAAAGCAACGTGTTTCGCTTTCAAAACTTACCGAACCAATTCTCGTGCGGGGTGGGTAATGCTAATCGTTGCCCAACCCGGCGTTTCAAGCGGGACTGTAAACTCCCCCCCCAAATTAGTTGACACCTCCCCCTTACGTTAGAACATAAACCAGCCGAGATCATTGCGGGTAAAGGTGATCTATACTTTGCCGGTCCTAATGTTATTATTTGGGGAAGTGCTTATGGCTGTCTTGGCTGGGTTACGGACTGTTCCCGTTCTCGGAGATGTAAAGCGGGTAAGTTGAATGAGCACAGTTAACAGTGCATTCGAGCGGGGCTGTAACGATGCACTTTGGGCAGACCTGATTTTGCCATTTTAGCCCCCCGTATTTTAGGCGGAGGTGCCAACTAAGTTAAGGGAGGTTTACGCTGCGCCCCTTAGCTTGAAGTTTAGCCATATGACCACAGGAGATTGATATGCCAATTTTGAATGCAAAGCTCTGTGCAGCGCCTTCGCAGGAGACATCGGCGAAAGTAGCTGCGGTACTGACTGATTTGACAGTCGACATTCTGAAAAAAAAGCGTGAGCTTACCGCTGTCGTAATCGAATATACTTCGCCTGCGGATTGGTTTATTGCAGGTGCACCACTTGCGTCACAGACGCATCGCACTTTCTACCTGGATCAAGGTGACAGACGGAACCAATACAAAAGACGAAAAGGCTGTTTACGTCAGTCGAGCTTTCTCTGCTATCGAAGCCATAATTGGACCACTTGCTCTTGCTAGTTACATCGTCATTCACGATGTTCGGGGAGATGCCTGGGGCTATCAAGGCCAGACCCAAGAGTTTCGCTATGTCAAAGGCAAGGCGCTGTGGGGCTAACCCTGGATTCGAGAGGGGCGCCTATCGGCGCCCACTTAATTTTATGTCAGGCTACAAGTGAAAAAACTGCTCCCGGAGTTTGAGCATCGCGCTCAGCCCGTAATTTCTCCGCGCCATTTCATTATCCGGTTGGTTCACAGCGCGAGCATTGCACTCGCACTCATCGTCGTTTCGCTGTGCATCGGTATGGTCGGCTACCACCTCCTTGAGGGCCTGAATTGGATTGATGCATTTTTGAACGCGTCAATGCTTCTGGGTGGAATGGGCCCCGTGAACACACCGGTCACCTTTGGCGGCAAGCTCTTTGCGGGCTTGTATGCACTTTACTGCGGGCTGGCTGTTATCCTTGTGGCAGGTGTCATTCTCGCGCCGATCGCACATCGAATTCTGCACAGGTTTCACATGGAGAGCCGCGGTTGATGAGCATGGCATGGGCGCAAGTACTTAAGTAAGCTGTGGCTTGCGCCGCATCAAGCGGATTCAAAGTGAGTTGTCAAAATGCAGGATATGGTCCTATTATTCTGTTTGTCTAATCGTGCATTCAAACGGGCAGGTCCTGAACTCGCCCATCATTTAACATTGAGCTAATAGGGTATTCTGTCATGCAGGATTGCTGTTCACTCCGCACCGCCGCTAATCTACCAATTCTGAACTAAAAAAATAATATTTAACACTCTTTAGATACGCGCTATGCATAAACGATATGTAGTCCTGTTTGTTATATTTTTTCTGACAGGTGCCAGCCTGTGCCGGGCTGATGCAAAGACGCCGGAGGAACTATGCCGCCAGCGCAACGCTGCAAGCTGCGAGGTGAGCGGTCTGAAATTTTTATCGAGGATGATTGCCCCAAGGGGGCGAAAATTCTGCGCCCTAAAGGCACGGAGCGCTGCGCTCAGCTTGCGGTGAAAGTCGAGGCTGCAGCCAAGTCGCCCTCTGCTGCTGATTCGGTGAAGCCGGTGCAGGTGCAGGAATCTGCGCCAGCTTCTGTTGGTGATGTAGCGTCGGGTGGCCACATGAAAAATGTATTGTTCGTGCTGGCCGCCATAGGCCTGCTGCAGGGGCTGATTACCCAGGCGGGGGTATGGCCGTTTGTATTTGTGGCAGCAATAATGCCGCTGATTGTCACTTGGGGCATGTTGTCCGGAGCGGATATTGCAAGCGGAGAATATTTTGTTTCCTTTGGCGTGGAATTCTTGTGGAACTTCCTGTTCTGCGTTGCGGGGTGGCTTGCTGGTATCGCCTTGCGCTATGGATTTTTCAGGTTTTTATAAAGGCACGTTTTTAGTGAAACGGAAGTGCAATGAAGGTTGAAGATAGCGGGATGCCGGATGAGGCTTACTGGAACAGTCTGTTCGACATAGAAGGCATTGTCGATTGGCTGGATCTCGAAAATAGAAAAGCCGCGATAGCCGAGATAGGCTGCGGTTATGGCTCCTTCACCGTGCCCGTCGCAAAAAAAACATCGGGCAATGTTTTTGCCTTTGACATTGACGCCTCGATGCTAAAGGTTGCTCAGGAGCATGTGCGCAATGCAGGCTTGGCAAATGTAAGGTTCTGTCTGCGCGATGTGCTGGAGCAGGGTACGGGTCTTGAAGCAGAAAGTGCAGAGATGGTGTTACTGTTCAATATTCTGCACTCCGCAGAAAGAGGCGTGTTCCTTGCAGAAGCGTCACGCGTGCTGAAGCCGGGCGGCGTCGTGGCGATTATCCACTGGCGCAAGGATATCCCCACGCCGCGCGGCCCCGCTGTGGCCTTGCGGCCGGATCAGGAGCAAATCATCAGTGCGGCAGAAGGGCTGAAGTTGAAATTTGCAGGCAACAGCAGAAATCTTGGGCCGTATCACTGGGGGATGCAGTTAGTCAAAACGCGCCCGTAAATCTTTTTCCTTATTCCGCTTCTATATCCAGACAGTTGCGGCTGGCATACATGAGCAGATTGCTTAATATCGCTGCAACTTTCTCAAGACTCAATGAGTCAGAGTGTTGATTATTTTGCCGGTTATAAAAATTAGCCATATGTCACACATACACAGCTTCGCTCCGCTTGAGCATGAAAATGCGAGGGTATTAATTCTGGGCAGCATGCCTGGCGTGGCATCGCTGCGTGCAGCCGAGTACTATGCCCATCCGCGCAACCATTTCTGGCGCATGATGGGGGCGCTTATTTCGCTTGATCCTGCAGCCGATTACGAACACAGAATCAATGCACTGAAAGCATCCCGCATCGCCTTGTGGGATGTGCTTCATTCGTGCAAGCGGGAGGGCAGTCTGGATTCCAGTATCGACAAGGCCACGCAAACAGCGAATGATTTTCAGGGGTTCTTTTCGCGCCATCAACACATTACGCACGTGTTTTTCAATGGCGCTGCCGCGGAACAGATCTATCGCAGAGCGGTGCTGCCCGCTTTAAAGGTACAGCATCTTGAGTATTTGCGCCTGCCATCCACCAGCCCCGCAAACGCATCGTTTTCTTTCGCACGCAAGCTTGAGGCATGGAGCGCTATACAGCTGTGTGAGCAAGCCGGGAGTTCACGCGTGGGCGCCTGAGCGGCTATCTTGCTGCTATTGAGCAGGCCGAACGGCGTGGAATGTTGATAGTGCCGAATCAATAATGATGGCTGTCCAGGCAATAAATTATTTGCCTGCTGGCAGCCACTTGAGTATCACTCGGTAAAGTACTTCTGGCTCTACCGGTTTTGGGGCAAAATCGTTCATGCCTGCTTCGAGGCAAGCGCGTTTGTCTTCGTCGAAGACATTGGCGGTCATCGCCAGTATGGGAGTGGTCGAGCGCCCGGGCAGGGCGCGAATGAGGCGGGTCGCTTCGAGGCCATCCATTTCCGGCATCTGCACATCCATGAGTATCAGCTGGTAGTCTGTCTGGCGGGCTTTTTCCACAGCCTGCATTCCGTTTTCTGCCGTGTCCACCGTCAGGCCAACCTGCTGCAGAATCTCCTGCGCTACTTCCAGATTGATATCGCTGTCATCAACCAGCAGGATATGCGTGCCGGCAGAGATACGGCGCAGTTCCGTTTCAACGCTATCTTCGGTGCCGGTGATATCTGCCGGCATGGCGCCATGACCACGATTGAGGTTGACGGTAAACCAGAAAGTGCTGCCCCTGCCGGGTTCGCTCTCAACATCTGCTTCGCCTCCCATCAGCTCTGCCAGACGCCGGGTGATGGTGAGACCGAGGCCGGTGCCGCCGTATTTGCGCGTGGTTGAGGAATCGGCCTGCTCGAAGGGTTTGAACAGGCCTGAAATTTTTTCACGGGGGATGCCGATGCCGGTGTCCTGCACTTCGAAACGCACCAGCAACTCATCGCCTGTTGTGATCAGCAAACGGGCGCGGATGACGATGGAACCGTACTCGGTGAATTTGACGGCGTTGCTGGCATAGTTGAGCAGCGCCTGGCGCAGCCGGGTGGGGTCACCTCTCAGCCACAGCGGGACTCTATCCGTTTCCACCTTGATTGTTATGCCTTTGGCTTCTGCCTGATCAGCGACCAGGAAGCGCACGTGTTCCAGGATGGCGGCCAGAGAGAAATCTGATTTTTCGAGTATTACGCGCCCGGCCTCGATCTTGGAGATGTCGAGGATGTCATTGATGACGGCGAGCAGATGGGCCGCTGCGGTGTCAATTTTTCCGAGTCGTTCGGCCTGTTCAGAGCTTGGCGCCGATCTGAGCAGCAGATGGGTAAGTCCGACGATGGCGTTCAGCGGCGTGCGGATCTCGTGGCTCATATTGGCGAGGAAGGCGCTTTTGGCCTGGTTTGCTGCTTCGGCAGCTTTTTGTGCCGAGAGCAGTTGCGCGGTGCGGCTCTCCACCAGTTCTTCCAGGTGGTGCCGGTGGCGCGTCAGCTCTTCGGTCATGCGCGTTTTCTCGGTGATGTCCTCGTTGACTGCCACGTAATGCGTGATGCTGCCATCCGGTTGATGGATGGGGGTGATGATGGAAAATTCGATATATTCGCTTCCGTCCTTGCGGCGGTTATAAAACTCGCCCCGCCATGGCAGTCCCTCGCTTAGCGCTTTTGTCAGGGACAAATAGGTTTGCTGCGGGGTCTTGGACGAATACAGAATGCGCGGATTCTGGCCGATGGCTTCCTCCTTGCTATAGCCCGTAGTCTGGACGAAGGCTTCGTTAACATATTCGATATTGCCATCGAGATTGGTGATGACGATGCTTTCCGAGCTTTGTTCCACTGCCAGCGAGAGTTTGCGCAACTGGCTTTCAGTGGCTTTGCGTTCGCTAATGTCTGTCTGGATTGCGATGTACTGGACAGGCTTGCCCATGCTGTCCATAAACGGGATGATGGTGGTGAGCACCCAGTAAAGCATGCCGTTCTTGGCCCGGTTGCACATCTCGCCGCGCCATATTTCACCTTTGGCCAGCTTGCGATAGATATCAGTGAAAAACTCGTCCGGATGGACGCCCGATGTCAGCAAACGATAATTTTGCCCGAGCAACTGTTGCTGTGAATAACCGCTGATTTCACAGAATTTTCCATTCACATAGGTGATGCTGCCGTACTCGTCGGTGGTGGAAACGATGCTGTGCTGATCAAGCGCGAATTTCTGATACTTCAATTCGCTCAGCGCGAGTTGTGCGCGTTCCTCGCTGTCCCGCAGATTTTTTTCGGCCTGGGCGCGCTGGCTGATGGCGTTGCGGAAATCCAGCAATGCGCCAGCCATATTCTTGAGTTCGCCGGTGCCCAGTGCATGCATCTCTTCTATTTTTGGCAATTGCGGCGGTAAGCCATCAGATCTGGACAGCGCGCTTAAACCATTGGCAATATCAATGATTCTTCTGCTGATCTGCCGCCCAAAGAATAGCGATAACAGGAAGATAACCAGCATCCCGATCGAGCCGATGAGTGTTACCTCTTCGAAAATGGATTCAAGCAAGCGCTTGTCTTGACTGTTGCGATTCTGCGTCCGGTCTGCCAGCTGTGCCGAGATGCGGTAGGCATGTTCGGAAAAATTGATGAACTGGGTCTGCGCTTGATCTACAAAACGCCTGGCGGCAGCGACATCAATGGAGGAAATGTCGGTCGACATGATCACAAAGTTGCGGTACTTTTCAAAATTTTCAAGCAGGTCCTGCGCATCCTGGGGACTTGCTTCCTGTACCTGGCGCGACTGGGATAGCGCTTTAACGCGCTCGGACATCTCGGCCAGGGCGTTGACAGCATTGGAGTGCACACGGTACAAATGCGCTTCCTGCATTTGTCCAGTCGCCGCGCCCGCCAACGCATTCGCCACCCCGATGTGGATCTTTGTCATTTGCTCGCTCAGACGCGCAGCCTCGCTCAGCACCAGAATATCCTGCGTCTGCAGATCACTGCTCGATTCATGCTGCTGCATCAGGCTATGCATGGAGAAGTAGTTGATCAATACGGCCAGCAGCGCCACCAGTGTGATTGGCAGCAATAACATCAGCAGCAGGGTGCGGTTAGACTTCAATTTTCATCCATGCTTCAAGGAGCTATTGTTTTCCATTGCCTGGGTGCAACGCTGGCAATGTACTTGAAGCGTTTGTCTCCCAATGGTTTGAGTATCACAACGATTCCCTCCGGCTTGGGCAGGTAGCCCATGATCTCCATCAGATTCTGCGTGTGCGCAACCACCACCCGGTTTACCTTGCCCTGCACCGGCCTTGAGATCAGCTCACGCGTTGCTTCGAGCACTGGCGCTTTGTCTGCGTCCGTCATATTTGAGGTGAACATCAGCAGGTTGACGATGGTGAAGTTGGTGCCGAAAGCGGCCAATGCGCTTTCCTTGGCACGGCACATGGGGCTGGAATAAATCTCGCCTATGGGAATTTTTGCCTTGCGTATCGCTGCCCCTACGCTTGCCGCTACACGCCGTCCTTCCTCGGTCAGCGGGCGCTGGGTTGAACAATCATTAAGATCTATGTGCGGTAGCCGATCCGGGCGCGTGATATCGGTGTTGCCGTGGCGCATGTAGAGGACGTAACCGCCTTCTCGCAGCTGTTTTACGATGGCTTGTGTAAGGGGTTTTGTAACGAAAACAGGCGTATCTGAAATTAACACAGGTTCGAAAGCCGGCGCGGCCTGCGACAGGCATGCCAATGCAAAGAACAAAACAAGGTGCTGCTTCATTACGTCCCCTTTAAAGAAGAGAGTCAGGCGTATTTCTTGAAAGCGATATTAGCTTAAATGCTGCTGAAAGTGAGTCGTATTCGGAGATGGTTGCCAATTAAAACGCAGCCCAGCCATGGATGCGCCAGCTTAAGAATGCAGCACCCAGGGCGAATGCCAGCGTCGCGGCAGACAGCAGCGTAATCTGCACCCATACCGGCGATCTATCGGAAACGGGCAGTTTGGCGGCGAGGGGAATCAGCGCCAGCACGAGCAGGGTATACCAGGGCAAATAAGCGGTCAGCACGGCGAGGCAGCCGGTTAATCCGGCGACCAGTGCGAGCGGCAGTGTAAAGCTGCGGCCACAGGGCAGGTGGCTATCGCTGACAAACATGATAAACAAATAGGCAAAAGCAGCAGAGCCCATGGCCAAGTCGTATTTGCCCAGCAGGGAAGAGCCGGCAATCAGCAGGGCAGCGCCGGTGCCCAGACCTAACGCCATGCCTGCGCTGCCTGCGCGTATCGGTGAGTCTTGCAGATCATCCATCCAGAACGTCAGCCAGCCGACAAACAGTGCGCAGCCGGCCCCCCATTGGAGGGTGATGGCGATGGGGTATTGCAGCAGCAGGCGTTGCGTCACCCACAGTGCGGACGCCACTGCCAGCACGGTGAGAACAGGACGCCACAGCGCCCAATTGATCAGACTCAGCGGAACGGCGAGCAGGCCTGAAGCGATACACAGCCAGATGATTTTGCGTATGTTGGTGAGCGGAGCATAGGCAAAGCCGCTCACCAGATAAACGGTGATGGCGAAGCCGGCGATAATGGCGAGGCCGCTCAGGCGCATGCGCTGCAGCAGTTCTGCGGTCAGCAATGCAACCAGAAACGGGGCCAGAACGGCTTGTACGGCGGGGTGGGTGAGTAGCGCGTGCAACTTTTATCTCCTGTGAATATAGCTCAAACAGATGCTAGTGTATCATCGCTGGTTTTTCAATTTGTAGTCGACGCTTATGAACAATATCATTCTGCTTATTCTTTGTTTTGTCGCGGGCATTCTGTTGCGCCGCGCCAGGCTGATGCCTGACAACGCGCCCGCCACGCTTAACAGTTTTATCATTCACGTTTCTGTGCCGGCGCTGACGCTGCTGTACATCCATGAGCTAAAATTAAGCGGCGATATTGTGCTGGTGATGGCGATGGCGTGGTTATGTTTCGGTCTGGCGGCAGGGTTTTTCTGGCTGGTGGGGCGTTACCTCAGCTTCTCGCGTGGTACCGTAGGTGCACTGATTTTGACCGGAGGGCTGGGGAATACTGCATTTTTCGGCCTGCCAATGATTGAGGCTTATTACGGGCATCAAGGAATGGCCACCGGCATTCTGATTGATCAGACGGGTTCGTTCATGGTGTTATCCACGCTGGCCATTATTGTGGCCGGGATATATTCGTCCGGACGCCCAACTGCGGCCTCAATCGCGCGCAGCATCCTGCGCTTCCCACCGTTTATTGCGCTGGTGATTGCGCTGTTGCTGCTGCCGATGGATTATCCGGAATGGCTTAGTGCCGTGTTGAAGCGCCTCGGGGACACGCTGGCGCCGCTGGCGCTGTTGTCAGTGGGCTTGCAGTTGCGGCTGGGGCATCTGTGGGGTAATTGCTGTTCCCTGATTTTTGGCCTGAGCTTCAAGCTGATACTGGCACCCTTGGTGTTTTACGTGCTGTATGTGCTGGTGCTCGGCGCGCATGGGCAGACGATACAAATAACCTTGTTTGAAGCGGCGATGCCACCGATGATTACAGCATCAATACTGGCGCAGGAGCGCGATCTTGACCCTGAGCTCGCGACGCTTATGGTGGCGGTGGGCTTGCCACTTTCCTTCTTTACGTTAACAGGGTGGTGGTGGCTGTTGCAGGGCGTTTGAGCCGTAAATAACACCGATGTGCGCGAATCGTTACGGTGAATGAGCGCAATGTAACGCCTTGCCCAGTTTAGAGATGGCAGGATTATAGAGGTGCCATAATCAACAAAACACGATAAGGACCATGCGCCCCCAGCGTGACTGTCTGCTCGATATCGGCGGTGCGAGAAGGACCCGAGATAAAATTGACCGCGCGCGGCGGCTGGTTTTGTTCCCGGCGCAAAAGATCCCACGCATCTTCCATGGTGGCTACGATGCGGCGCGGGGCGAGCACTGCGACATGAGTTTCGGGCAGCAGGCTGGTGGTGGCCGGCGTTTCTGCACCTGACAGCAGCATCAGGGTGCCGGTTTCGGCAATAGCGCAAAATGCGCCGGTTACGCCAACCAGATCCTGATTTCTGGCCGGGCGAGACTGCATCTCCAGACCCGCGGCACTCCATTGCATATCTGCGAAGGCAGGCCAGCAGACACCGCGGACGGGCAATTCCCGTTCGTTCAGATAGCGGGCCAGCAGAGATGGAATTTCGCCGACATCGTCTGCTTCCAGCACATCGCTGGAAAGTTTGAGTGCCTGTTTCTTGAAGCAGGCAAGCAAATTATCCGGCTGCGGTGGCAGCGGGCCGCGCGGGTGCTGCGCGAGGTGGCTGGCTAATGTCTGTGCCGTCGCAGATTGTTGCGCGCTGCGTATCCTGCCGAGTATGTTATCGCGTGCGTTCATTTGTGTTTCCCCTGCTGGTATAACTCACGGAACGTTTTGCCGGAAGGCGCGGGGAAATCCCGTCCATCTGTCCAGCCGCCTGCGCCCGGCAGGGTGTGGATTAACTTTTCCCTGCCGCCCAGCAAATGCATGATCCTCACGCCGATTCTGCTTGCCAGCGCATATATTTTTGGATGCAGTGCAAGCCACGCCCATGCCTTCAGCATGAAGGTTTCCCGGCGCGACTTCATGCCGCGCTGCATCTGTTTTTCGCGCAGCTTGCGCAGCAGGTCGGGCAGCGGAATCTTGACCGGGCATACAACAGCGCACGCGCCGCAAAAGGTCGAGGCATTGGGCAGGTCGGGTGATTTTTCGATGCCACCCAGCATTGGGGTCAGGATCGAGCCCATCGGGCCGGGATACACCCAACCATAGGCATGGCCGCCGATATTCTGGTACACCGGGCAATGGTTCATGCATGCGCCGCAGCGGATGCAGCGCAGCATTTCTTGCATCTCGCCACCCACCAGGCTGCTGCGGCCGTTGTCGAGCAGGATGATATGGAAGTGTTCGGGGCCGTCGTGATCTTCCTGATTTTTAGTGCCGGTCAGCACCGACACATAGTTGGTGATCGACTGCCCGGTAGCGGAGCGCGGCAGCAGGCGCAGCAGGGTGGTGACGTCTTCCAGCGTGGGCACGACTTTTTCGATGCCGGTGATGGCAACGTGCACGCGAGGCAGCGTGGTCACCAGGCGCCCGTTGCCTTCGTTGGTGACGATCAGCACCGAGCCGGTCTCGGCCACCAGGAAATTGCCGCCGGAAATGCCCATATCCGCATTGAGGAAGGCGGGGCGCAGCACTTCGCGCGCCTCGCGGCACAGCTCGGCGATATCGGTCTTGCGCGGCTTGTGGTGTTTCTCGGCGAAGAGGTCTGCGATTTCTTCCTTGTTTTTGTGCACCACCGGCGCGACGATATGCGACGGTGCTTCGTGTGCAAGCTGCAGAATATATTCGCCGAGGTCGGTTTCCATCACGGCTACGCCGGCCTGTTCCAGCGCATCGTTGAGCCCGCATTCTTCGCTGACCATGGACTTGGATTTTGCCGCGGTTTTTACACCATACTGTGCAGCAATCTCGGCGACGATGCGGTTGGCGTCGTCGCCGTTTTCCGCCCAGTGCACGATGGCTCCGCGCGCGGTGGCCTGCTGTTCGAAATGCAGCAGCCATTGCTCAAGATTGTTCAGCACGCGGTCGCGTATTGCGGCCGCGGCATTACGAGTTTCCTGCAGGTCATGAATCTCGCTGATCACCGCCGCGCGCCCGCCAACAAAGCGTGTCTGCAAGCGCGACAGTGCGTCCTGCAGCCTGACATCGGCCAGTTTGACGGTGACCTGTTTTTTGAATTGCAGGGAGGTGTTTTGCATTATTTCACCTCATCCGTGTCAATGCCGGAAAGCACCTCAGCCACATGCAATACGCGGGTGTTGTGATCGCCTGTGCGGCGCAAGCGGCCTTCGATATTCAGCAGGCAGCCGAGGTCGCCGCCGACGATGGCGGCGGCATGGGTATCCGTTATATGCCGGCATTTATTGTCGGACATGCGCGTTGATAGCTCGCCGTATTTCACGGAAAAGGTGCCGCCAAAACCGCAGCAGGTGGTGGATTCCACCATCTCCTGCAGATTGGCCCCGGGCATCTTTGCCAGCAAGGCGCGCGGCTGCTTGTAGACATCAAGCTCGCGCAGGCCGGAACATGAGTCGTGATAGGTCAGCGTGCCACTGAAAGTGCCGGGGACTTCTTTCAGCCTGGCGATACTGACCAGAAAATCGGTGAGCTCAAAGGTGCGCCGGCCTATCGCGGTGATTCTTGCGAGCAGGGCGGAATCATTGCGAAAGAGATCGGGATAGTGGACGCGGATCATCCCGGCGCAGGAGCCGGAAGGCAGCACCACGTAGTCGAAAGCTTCAAATTCATTCAGGAATTTAAGCGCCAGTGCTTCGGCCGATTTGCGGTCGCCCGAGTTATAGCCGGGCTGGCCGCAGCAGGTTTGGGAATCTGGCACGACCACCTCGCAACCGGCCGCCTCCAGTAATTTGATGGTTGCAAAGGCGATGCGCGGGCGCATTGCGTCAACCAGACAAGTGACGAATAATCCAACGCGCATAGCTGTTCTCCCGGAAAATCCCGGCCAACGGTCCGACAGTCGGCTTAAGACTTATTTGTTTAAACTTGCAAGAAAGTGGTTTATGCCGGCACGCGCAACCTGTGCGTCCTCCGGCGATTTTACGCCGGATATGCCAACTGCACCCACGGTTTCGCCCTCCACGATGATCGCTTCACCGCCTTCAACCATGGTAAGTGCACCGGGGATCGACAGAAATGCATTGCGCCCGCCGGCAATTACTTCTTCATAGACCTTGGAGGCTCTGCGGCCCATGGCCGACGTATGCGCCTTGCCGCTGGCGATTTGTATGCTGGTTAACGGTGCATCATCCAGCCGTTGCAGCCACAATAAATGCCCGCCGTCATCGACGATGGCTATTGTGACCGCCCAGTTCTGGCGCAGCGCTTCGCTTTCACAGCCCGATGCAATGATCTTCGCATCAGCCAGTGTTAAACATTTTTTATTTTTCATTTGATCTCCCCTGAATGTAACTGATTTGGAAAAATTGGACGCGCGTTGGATTTTAAGCCGGGCGGTAACCGAGTTGCTTTGAAATCTGCATGCCGGTTGCGATTACCTGGCTGATCCATTCATCTTTGCGTCGCTCTATGGGAGCAGACACAGAAAGACCGGCGATCACATGGCCGCTGGCATCGCGAATCAATGTGCCGATGCAGCCCACACCCAGTTCGGCTTCTTCATTGTCATACGAATAACCTCGTTGTGCAGCAGCAAGACTGTCTTGCAGTAATGTCGCAATCCTGGTGTGTGTGTTGGCGGTGTAGGCGGGCAGCTTGCTGCGTTTGGCATAGCTGCGGCATGCGGCTTCACCCTGCTCGCCCAGCATCAGCTTGCCTACTGCGGTAACGTGCAATGGCGCTCGGCTGCCGATCACCTGTTCCACCTTGATCATGCGTTTGGCGACAGAACGCTCGATATAGACCACCTCATCGCCCTCGCGCACAGTCAGGTTGACCGTCTCGCCCAGTTGGTCGCGCAATTTTTCCATCAGCGGCAATGCAATTTTCCTGACGTCAACGCTTGCGCTGACCCGGCTGCCGAGTTGCATCAGCTTGACCCCCAGTTTGTAGTTTCCCCTGCTGGTGCGCTCGACGAAGCCTTGTTCAGCCAGCGAAGAGAGGATGCGGAAGGAGGTGGAGGGGTGTAATCCCGTTTCTGCTGACAGAATTTTCAGGCTCACGGGATCTTCGTGCGCCGCAATGACGTCAAGCAGTCTTGCCAGCCGTTCGATCACTTGTATCGAGTTCGATTCATTTTCAATTTTTCGCATTGTGAAAACGATTGTGTATTGCGAAATTATATAGCAAGACGTATTCTGCTTCCAAATCTTTTCGGCAGCTATTTGTTGCCGATACTAATCGCAGTATAAATTTCGCAAAATAAAATTTAGGAGCAGGAAACTATGACGACGAGCGCAGCGGCTGCACCCCAGTTTTGTGCGGGCATTCAACACTTTGGTGTGGCCTGGGAAGGATTTTCCAAGCATGCCCAGGCGGCCGTCATTAAAGAGGGCAAGTCTGCCATCAGCGATCCCCATGCACCTGATGCGGTGTACCAGACTCTGCTAATGGCCGATGCGCTGCGCTACTTGACGCTACAGACATGTGGTTCGAAAGGTTCGGGCCACCCGGGCGGCTTCGCCAGTAGCGCCGAGGCCTACGCTTCGCTGGTGATGCTGGGCCACACCAATATCGTGACCGAGGTTGGGCACCATGCTCCGGGTTTCTACAGTGCGATGTTCCTCGACACTTCGCTTGAAGAGATGGGCATCAAGACCGTAACAGATTTAATGGCGCGCTTCCGCGAGAAGCATGGTTTGCTCGGGCACTTGTCTGGTGCCATTCCCGGATTGCTGGCTCCGGCCGGTCCACTTGGCCAGGGCCAGCATTTCGCGATGGCCGGTGCGATGCTGCATCCGGGCAAGCTGTTCCCGGTCACCATCGGTGACGGTGGCATGGGGGAACCGTACGTGCTCAATTCGATGATGCACTTCAACACAGCTTATCCCAAAGTCACCAACTTGCTGCCGACTTTAATCTGGAACGGTTACAGCCAGGAACACCACTCAATGGTGTCGCGTTTCAGCAATGCGGAGATGATTGCCTACTGGAAGGGCCATGGCTTCAAAGAGGTGATCCTGGTCGACGCCAAGGAATTTGACGACACTAAACAGGCCAGCGCTTACGCGGACAGCTCCTATTTCTCGCACAAGCAGCGCTTGGCTTTTGCCGCCGCGGTGCTGGCAGGCATGGACAAAGCCGCCAAGTCTGCACTGGGCGGCACCCTGACCGCGTTCATTATCAAGCAGATGAAAGGCGCCGGTGTACATACGGTGGGTGCCAAGTCACACAACCTGTATCCGGCCGACAGTCTGGACAAGCCGCATATGATTGAAGGCTTGAAGCGCCGCGCGCTGAATCCTGAAGCGTGGGCGATCGTGCGCGAGAATTTCGTGCGCGCAGGTGGCGGCCCGGCTGCCAAAACGGCGGTGACCGAGCATGTGCTGGACCTGGCGCCACTCGGAAAAATGCCGTTGCATGATTTTCCCAAGAGCGAGAAAGCCGTTCCTGCAACCGCGCTGGGTGCGCTGGCCGCCTATGTGGGCACCAAGGACAAGCGTTTCGTGGTGACCAATGCCGACGGCAATGAAGCATCGGCGATGAAGAACATCAACGATGCGTTAAAGATTCGCCATCCGACCATCGATCCGCTGTACAACCAGGAGCCTGAGGGTCAGGTATATGAGCCGCTTAACGAGGATGCCTGTGCCGGCCTGGCATCTGCCTTGTCTCTTTTCGGTTCGCGCGCATTGTGGCTGTCGTACGAGAGCTTTGCCATCAACGGCTGGCCCATCGTGCAGACAGTCGCACAGGCGATGGCCGAGCTGCGGCGCAAGACACCTTCCATCGTCACTATGTTTACGGCTGGTGCGCTGGAGCAGGGCCGTAACGGCTGGACTCACCAGCGCCCCGAGATCGAGAATTATTTCGCCGCGCAGATGCGCAACGGCAATACCTATCCTCTATTTCCCTGCGATGCAAACGCAATTCAGGTGGCTTACGATTACGCCACAAACAGCTTCAACAAGTGCATGGTCATCATCGCTTCGAAGAGTCCTCTGCCTGTTTACATGAGTTTGGATGAAGCCAGACATGCGGTTGAAGTGGGTGCTGCCAGCATCTATGAAAGCGCTGGTGACAAAAATACGGGCGGCAGCAAGGGCACGGTGGTGTTCGCGGTAACCGGAGACATGATTTTCCTGCCGGTATTTGAAGCCAGGGACAAGCTGGAAGCGGATGGTTTCAAAGTGCGTATTGTTGCGATGGTGAATCCGCGCCGCCTGTATCGTCCTACAGATATATCCTGGGATACCGTATCGGAACCGGACAATAAATTTATGGATGACGCGCATTTTAATGCACTGTTTGATGGCGATGTGTTGCTCGCCGTGAGCGGTGGTCCCAGTGCAGTGCTGGAGCCTGTGCTGCTGCGTACCCGTGCTTTAAGGCGCGACACATTTGCGTGGAAGCGCGGTGAAACGACTGCAAGCCCGAACGAGATCATGGAGTTCAACGGACTTACCGCCGATGCGATGGTCAAACGAGTCAAGGTGCTGAAAGGCTGATGCCACTTCCCCTCAACCAAGGTAAATTTCCTTGGTTTTTTTTTGAAAGTTATTGATGCCTGAAACCAAAATCATCGTTCTGGATGATGACCCTACCGGCTCGCAAACGGTGCATAGCTGTTTGCTGCTGACACGTTGGGACAAGGATACTTTGCACGATGCGATCCTGGACGCATCGCCGCTTTTTTTTGTGTTGACCAATACCCGGGGTATGGCGGCCAAGCCTGCGGCGGAGGTTACGCGCGAGGTCTGCAAGAACCTGAAGCTGGCTTTGGCTGAACTAAAGCAAAGCGGACATGACATCAACCCGATTTTAGTCAGTCGCTCGGACTCGACGCTGCGCGGTCACTACCCGGTAGAGACCGATGTGATCGCGGAAGAGCTGGGGCCGTTCGACGCACACTTTCTGGTGCCGGCATTTTTTGAAGGCGGCCGTATTACACGGGACAGCGTGCACTATCTGCTGGTGCACGGAAAGGAAATGCCCGTGCATGAAACCGAGTTTGCGCGTGATTCGGTATTCGGCTATCGGTATAGTTATTTGCCTGATTATGTTGAAGAAAAAACTGGCGGGCGCATCAGGGCGGCTGAGGTTGAACGCTTCCTGTTGCGTGATGTGCGCGGTGACAGCATGTCACGGCTGATGAATTTGCATGGCAATGTGTGCGGAGTGGTGGATGCTGAAACACAGCAAGATCTGAATCATTTTGCGGAGCAGCTGCGGGTAGCGGCCAGCAAGGGCAAGCGCTTTCTGTTCCGCAGTGCGGCGAGCCTGCTCACCGCGCTGGCACGCTTGCCGTCACAGCCTGTGGCTGCACAGGATATGGCTAAATATGTACGCGGTGGAAAGCCGGGCGCGGTGATTGTAGGTTCACACGTCAAAAAAACCACTATGCAGCTCGAGCAGTTGCTCAAGATGCCGGGTGTTGAAGCGATCGAGATAAATGTGGAAAAATTGCCCGAACATCGCGCGGCTCTGCTGGCGGAGACCATCCGCAAGTGTGAGCAGAGTCATGCTGAGGGTTTGACCCCTGTGGTTTTTACCAGCCGTCTGGAAAAGGCTTTTTCAGATCAGGCAACAAGGCTGGCATTTGGCAATATGGTTTCTGCGTTCCTGATGGATGTGGTGCGCAATTTGCCCAAGACCCTGGGTTTTCTAATCAGCAAAGGCGGCATTACATCGAATGATGTATTGAGCTCCGGTCTGGCATTGCGCACGTCGCGTGTCGTCGGACAGATTTTGCCTGGATGTTCGGTGGTATGCTGTCCCCCTGATCATCCGCGCTATCCGAATTTGCCGGTGGTAATTTTCCCCGGCAATGTAGGCGATGATCACGCAGTAGCAACGGCTTATGGCAGACTGGCTGGCCATAAAGTGGAGCCGGGAGTAGTGTAAGTGCAGGCTTTTGCCGGAGGGGCGGATAGCGTTTGTTGATGATGGCCAGTTCTCTATAAACGTGGCAAGACTATATATCAGTTAGCTGATTTTGTTATATCCGGGAGTGTGTGGTTAGTAGGTGTTGTTTGGTTCTGAGTGTTTTTTGATGTACCTAATCAAGGAGAAGAAAATGAACAATAAGATAAAAACTATCGTCACTGCTTTAGCATTTGCCGCATCTGGTACCGCATTTGCCGCCGACTCGATCAAGGTCGGCCTCTCCGGTCCGTATACAGGCGGTTCCAGTCCGATGGGTATTTCCATGCGGGACGGGGTCAGACTTGCAGCATCCGAGATCAACGCCAAAGGCGGTATTCTCGGCCGCAAGATCGAACTGATCGAACGTGATGATCAAGCCGATAATCCGCGCGGTGTGCAGGTCGCCCAGGAGTTGATCAACAAGGAGAGAGTTGTTGCTACCCTGGGTTACATCAATACCGGCGTGTCACTGGCCTCACAGCGTTTTTATCAGGAAGCCAAGATTCCGGTGTTGAATAACGTGGCGACAGGTTCTATTGTGACCAAGCAATTTCTGCCTCCAGAGTTTGCCGACAACTACGTATTCCGCACCTCTGCCAACGACAGTATTCAGTCTGCTCTGATCGTCAAGGAAGCTATCGATACTCACAAATTCACCAAGGTTGCGATCCTGGCTGACTCTACCAACTACGGCCAGTTGGGACGCGAGGATCTCGAAAAGGCGCTGGCAGTGAAAAACATCAAGCCAGTCGCGGTTGAAAAGTTCAACATTAAAGATGTGGACATGACTGCACAGTTGTTGAAAGCCAAGGAAGCCGGGGCACAGGCCATCCTGACCTATGCGATCGGACCAGAACTGGCGCAGATCGCCAACGGTATGGAGAAGCTGGGCTGGAAAGTGCCGATGATGGGAAGCTGGACACTGTCCATGGGTAACTTCATCGACAACGCCGGCAAAAACGGCGAAGGCGCGCGCATGCCGCAAACCTTCATCCAGGAACCCAATACGCCCAAGCGCAAGGCCTTTATTACAGCTTATCAAAAAGCCTACAATCCAGCGAATGGCCGCATTCCTTCACCCGTGTCCGCAGCACAGGGTTACGACTCCATGTACATCCTTGCGGCCGCGATCAAGCAAGCTGGCACAACAGATGGCGTGAAGGTTCGCGAAGCACTGGAAAACCTGAATGAGAAAATCGAAGGCGTGGTTACCACTTACAATCGCCCGTACACACATGACGACCACGAAGCTATCACCATCAATATGGTGGTGATGGGTAAGGTCCAGGATGGACATGTGGTATACGCGAACGAAGCCGACAAGGGTATCGCAGTGCGTGAAAAAGCAATAGTCAAAGCCAAGAAGTAATTGGCCGTTTAAGTAATCACTGTGTAATTCGTTTTTGGGCCGGGGCTTCCCCGGATCCAAAGCATATAGATGGGGTACTCAGCATGGAAATCTTCGTGCAACTAATTGTAAGCGGCATAGCGCTGGGCATGATCTACGCTGTGATCGCATTTGGCTATCAACTTACTTTCGCCACCTCAAGCACCCTGAATTTCGGCCAGGGTGAAGCGCTGATGCTGGGCGCGCTGGTCGGCCTCTCACTGGTGAGCCATATGAGCTACTGGCTGATGATTCCGCTGGTGCTTTTGTTCGGTGCGCTGCAAGGCGTGTTTGTAGAACGTGTAGGCGTGCTGCCCGCGTTAAAGACAAAGTCCGAATTCGGCTGGATCATGACCACCATTTCCCTGGCCATTATTTTCAAAAACGTCGCGGAAAATATCTGGGGACACGATGATCTTACATTCCCTTCTCCGCTGCCAACTTCACCGATGCAATTTTTTGGCATCAGAGTGCTGCCGATGGAAATACTGGTGGTGCTGGGCGCGCTGGCGATCATGCTGGCAGTAGAAATTTTCAACCGCAAATCCATATACGGCAAGGCCGTGGTGGCTACTTCCAATGACCGCGATGCCGCGGGACTGATGGGCATCAACACCGGCATGGTGATTACCTTTTCTTATGCGCTGAGCTCGATGACCGCAGCCTTTGCGGGGGTGCTGGTGGCGCCGCTGACGCTGACCGGAGCCACCATGGGCGTGGTGCTGGGTCTGAAGGCATTTGCGGTCGCCATCATCGGCGGCCTCAACAGCGGCATGGGCGTGATTGTCGGCGGGCTGATCCTGGGCATCGCGGAGACCACCACCGGCTATTACATCTCCACCGGCTACAAGGATGTACCGGGATTGCTGTTGCTGTTACTGGTGCTGGCGATCAAACCTGCCGGCATGTTTGGCAAGTCTGTCATTAAAAAGGTATAGCATGAGCGTCATCAAGAAAATTTCCATCGTTCTGGCCATTGCTGTTGCGGCGCTGTTGCCTACTCTGTGGCCTAACCCTTATTACATCCATCTGATGGTGATCATCGGTATCTATGCAATCCTTCTGCTCGGTCTCGATATCGTGGTTGGATATATAGGTGAGGTTTCGCTCGGTCACGCTGCACTGTTCGGTATCGGTTCCTATACCGCCGGTGTGCTCAGCTTCCAGTTGGGTGTGCCGTTTTTGCTGGCGATACCGGCAAGCATTGTCGTCACCGCTTTTTTTGGTGCACTGCTCGCACTGCCAGCATTGCGAGTGAATGGCCCTTATCTGGCGATGGTGACATTGGCATTCGGCACGATTATCCAGATTCTGATCAACGAGATGACTTTCCTTACCAACGGACCGCTCGGACTCTCGATACGCAAGCCGGTATTTTTCGGACACCATATTACCGGCACCGATTATTACTACATTGTATTGGCAGCATTGGTGCTGACGCTGGTGGTGATTCAACGTATCCTGAAATCCCATCTCGGGCGCGCCTTTGAAGCCTTGCGCGACAGTCCTATCGCATCGGACTGCATGGGTGTCAGCGTGTATGGATACAAGGTTTACGCCTTTGTCCTCAGTGCGGGCATAGCAGGCTTGGCAGGCAGCCTGTTTACCTATTCCGAGGAATACATTTCTCCCAATACCTACAACTTCGAGTTGACCATCCTGTTCCTGCTGGCGGTCATCATGGGTGGTCGCAAAACACGCAGCGGGCCGATTCTGGGCGCGATCATCATCGTGATGTTGCCGAATGTACTTTCCGATATCGAACTTTTCCGCCAGATTTCAACGGGCATCGCGATCGTTACCGTGGCGTATGCTGTGTATGCGATGGCGGCTGCTCAGGCTAGCATCAGGCAACTGGCTGTGCCGCTCATTGTCACCATCACTCTGGCAGTATCCGGTTACTTCATGGAAAACATCACTGAACATCGCTTGACGATATTTGGCGTGATGATCCTGTTCGTGGTGTATTACCTGCCTAATGGAATCATGGGCTTCCTGCGCAGTATTGTGCATAAAGTGCGGCCGCAGTGGATACGTCGCCATGAGGTGATCACAGAGCATGGTGATAAGCAGCATGTATGGTCTGTGCCTGACCATCAGGTTACCGCCAAGGGGCATTTGCTGGAGGCGCGCAACATTGTGATGCAGTTCGGCGGCCTGAAGGCCCTGAACGATATTAACCTGAGTATCGCAAAAGGTTCCGTACATGGGCTGATCGGGCCGAACGGTTCCGGCAAAAGCACGATGATGAACGTGCTTACTGGCATCTATAAGCCGACTGCCGGCGCGATCGAATTTAACAACAGGATCATCACCGGCGCAACACCGTCGTCCATTGCCGGGGAAGGTATCGCACGCACCTTCCAGAACGTGCAGCTGTTTGGTGAAATGACCGCGATTGAAAACGTACTGGTCGGGTTGCATCATACTTTCCGCCATAACCTGATCGATGTCGTATGCCAGTCACCGCGCTGCAACAAGCAAAGGAATGCCGCCGTTATCCGTGCTGCCAGCCTGCTAAAGTTTGTCGGCCTGGAGGATCTTGCCAACGAGGAAGCGCGCAATCTGCCATACGGCAAACAGCGCCTGCTGGAAATTGCCCGTGCGCTGGCGTTGAATCCCAGCCTGCTGTTGCTGGACGAGCCTGCCGCCGGCCTGACGGCACCTGATATCAAGGAACTGATCGCGATGATCCGAAAGATCCGCAGTCACGGCATTACCGTGATACTCATCGAGCATCATATGGACGTAGTCATGAGTATTTGCGACACCGTTACAGTGCTGGACTTCGGCCAAAAGATCGCAGAAGGCACACCAGCCAATGTTCAGTCCGACAAAAAAGTGATCGAGGCTTATCTTGGCGGCAGCGTCGAGGCAGCCTGAGAGGAGATAGCAATGTTACTGATACAGAATTTGCATGCCGCATACGGCAAGGTGGAAGTACTGCATGGCATTTCGGTAGAAGTGCCCAAAGGCAGGGTTGTCACGCTGATAGGCTCAAACGGCGCAGGCAAGACCACGACCATGCGCGCGATTTCCGGCATGATCAAGCCGGTGAGCGGGGCCGTCACTCTTAACGGTAAAGATATTACCGGCATTGCCTCGAGCAAGATTGCCCGTTCAGGTCTGGCACATTCGCCCGAGGGGCGGCGTGTGTTCGCCACCCTTTCGGTGACCGACAATTTGTTGCTTGGCGCTTTTCCACGCCTGACATTCGGGCGTGAACGCGGTGATGTGCAGGGCGATCTGGCGCGGGTGTTTGAACTGTTTCCGCGTCTCAAGGAACGTGAAAACCAGCTGGCGGGAACGCTGTCCGGCGGAGAGCAGCAAATGCTGGCGATGGGGCGTGCGCTGATGCTCAATCCCGACGTGCTGTTGCTGGATGAACCGTCGATGGGGCTGGCTCCGCTGCTGGTGAAAGAAGTATTTCGCATCATCCGCGAGCTGAAAGGGCGCGGCATCACCATGCTGCTGGTCGAGCAGTTTGCCGCTGCTGCGCTGGATGTCGCCGACTACGGTTATGTGCTGGAAAATGGCCGCATCTCGGTACACGGCCCGGCTGAGCGCTTGAAGAATGATCCTGCGGTCAGGGCGGCCTATCTGGGCGCAGCGCATTAACTAACCATCATAGAGGTTAATATGGCCGATCTGAATGTGTTGCCGGTAGATCTGCCCGTTCCCGTTGCCGATGGCGCCTGTACTCATCTCCTGGGGATGTGTCTTCCCAAAATCGCTCTGGCCGCCACATCGGGGCAGCTCGTGGAAATATTCGCGTTGCCCCGCACTACCATCATCTACTGTTATCCGATGACTGGACGGCCGGGCATCAGCCTGCCTGCAGGATGGGATGAGATCCCCGGCGCGCGGGGCTGCACCCCGCAATCGTGTGCGTTTCGCGACCATTACCAGGAGCTTCAAAGTATGGGTGTTGACGTCTATGGAGTCAGCACCCAGACCAGCGAGCATCAGCATGAGGCGCTTGATCGGCTGCACCTCCCTTTCCCGCTGCTGAGCGATGTGGATCTCAATTTGGCGCGCGCCCTGGAATTGCCGACTTTTGAAATTGACTCGATGACCCTGATCAAAAGGCTGACGATGATCGTTGCTGGCGGGGTGATCAAGAAAGTTTTCTATCCGGTTTTTCCACCGGACAAAAATGCAGAGGAAGTCATCGAATGGCTAAAACATCAATAGCGCAGTGCTATTCGCGGGTGTTCTGCATTTGTAACATCTGTGCTGCGGACCTGCCATGACCACACACATCCACCGTCGCATGCGCCGTCTGCGCTGGAGCAGCTACACACTGGTGGTGCTGGGATACATGCTGGCATTTTTCCATCGCATGGCGCCGGCAGCGATTGCCACTGACCTGCAACAATCTTTCGAGGCCAGTGGTGCAGCACTGGGTGCATTGGCTGCAGCATATTTTTACACCTATACCGTCATGCAAATTCCGGTCGGCGTGATGGCCGACACCCTGGGGATACGCAAAATCGTTGCCCTCGGTGCGGCCCTTGCCGGTGCGGGATCGCTGCTGTTCGGCATGGCCGATACACTGGCGATGGCAACAGTCGGGCGGATACTGATAGGTCTGGGTGTTTCCTCAATGTTTATTTCCCTGATGAAGCTGAACTCGGTATGGTTTCATGACCGGCACTATGGCACAGTCGGCGGCTTTTCTATCCTGCTCGGCAACATGGGGGCAGTTCTCGCCGCCACTCCGCTGGTATGGGCAGTGACGCTTACCTCCTGGCGCAATGTGTTTGTCGCGGTGGGTCTCTTCTCGATTGTTCTGGCGGTGCTGGTGTGGTTCCTCGTGCGCAGCCATCCCGGTGAGGCGGGCCTGCCGACGATGCGCGAACTGGAGGGAAAGGAGTCGCATCCGAGTCATCAGGGGCACTGGTTCGACGGCCTGCTCAAGGTAATGAAAAACGGTGCCACCTGGCCAGGTTTGCTGCCAAACCTCGGCATTGGCGGCAGCCTGTTTGCCTTTGCCGGCCTGTGGGCCATCCCCTATTTGCGTGACGTGCACGGCATGGCGCTGACTGAAGCAGCCAGGCACACCACGTTGTTGCTGTTCTCATTCGCGGTCGGCGCGATGCTCTCCGGCATGCTTTCCGACCGGCTCGGCAAGCGGCTGCCGGTGATCATCGGCGGTCTTGCACTGTATGTGCTGTGCTGGACGCCTGTCGTATTCGCCGGGCATTTGTCTGCCAGTATTAGCTACCCGCTGTTTGCGTTGATGGGGATAGGCGCTTCGGGATTTACCCTGACGTGGGCCAGCGTCAAGGAAGTAAACCCGCCGGCGCTGTCCGGCATGGCAACCAGTGTCGTCAACACCGGCTCATTCCTTGGTGCGGCGGTGCTGCAGCCTCTGGTGGGCTGGGCTATGGACCAGGGTTGGGATGGCAAGCTGCTCGACGGGGCGCGGGTTTACTCGGAACAAAACTATCGGATCGGCCTCGGCATCATGCTGGGTTTTGCCATTGCCGGCCTGCTGGGTGCGTTGTTTATACGCGAGACGAATTGTCGCTATATCACCCTTGCTGCACATAAATAACCCAATAATTCAGGAGAATATATGTCAAAACCAACCATACAGTTATGGATCAACGGACAGCGCACTAGCAGCCGCAGCAGCCGTCTGGCAGACGTGACCAATCCGGCCACGGGTTTGGCGATCCGTCAGGTGCCGCTGGCCAGCCGCGAGGATGTGGATATCGCCGTAGCCGCCGCCAAGGCTGCATTTCCTGCATGGCGCGATACGACTCCGCTGCGTCGCAGCCGCATCCTGAACAAGTTCCGCGAGTTGCTCGAAACGCACCGCGCCGAACTGGCGCAGCTGGCCAGCGAAGAACACGGCAAGACACTGGAAGATGCTGCCGGCTCGGTGCAGCGCGGCATTGAAGTGGTGGAGTTTGCAGTCGGCGCACCGCATTTGCTCAAGGGTGAGCATGCGGAGAACGTGGGCCGCGGCGTGGACTGCCACTCCATGCTGCAGCCGATAGGGGTATGCGCCGGCATCACGCCTTTCAATTTCCCGGCGATGGTGCCGATGTGGATGTTCCCGATCTCCATTGCCTGCGGCAATACCTTCATTCTCAAGCCTTCCGAGAAAGTGCCTTCATGCAGTCTGCGCATGGCCGAACTGTTAAAGGAAGCAGGTCTGCCTGACGGTGTGTTTAACGTCGTTCCAGGCGACAAGGAAGCGGTAGATGCCCTGTTGAATCACCCGGATGTGCGTTCCATTTCCTTTGTGGGTTCCACACCGATTGCGAAATATATTTACGAGACGGCGGCCCATAACGGCAAACGCGTGCAGGCGCTGGGCGGAGCGAAGAACCATGCCATCGTGTTGCCGGATGCCGAGCTGGATTTTACCGCAGATGCCATCATGGGTGCAGCCTACGGCTCTGCCGGCGAGCGCTGCATGGCGATCTCGACGGTGGTTGCCGTGGGCAATGTGGCCGATGCGCTGGTGGCCAAGCTGAAGGAAAAAGCCGAGAAGCTGGTGGTGGGTCCCGGCGACAAAAAAGGCGTGGACATGGGCCCGGTGATTTCGGCCCAGCATCGCGACAAGATCGTCGGTTATATTGACAGCGGCGTGAAGCAAGGGGCAAAACTGGTAACGGACGGACGTGGCATCAAGGTGCCGGGTCATGAAAAAGGTTTCTTTGTTGGCCCGACGCTTTTCGATAACGTCGGCACGGAAATGACCATCTATCGTGAGGAAATTTTCGGCCCGGTGCTGATCGTGCTGCGCGTCGCCAGCTTCGACGAGGCGATCAAAATGGTCAACAGCAACCAGTATGCCAACGGCACCGCGATTTTCACCTCATCCGGTGCTGCAGCGCGGCGATTCCAGAACGAGATCGAAGTCGGCATGGTCGGCATCAACGTGCCGATCCCGGTACCGATGGCGTTTTTCTCCTTCGGCGGCTGGAAATCCTCGCTGTTCGGCGATCTGCATATGCACGGCATGGAAGGCGTGTACTTCTACACCCGCACCAAGGCCATCACCACTCGCTGGCCCGAGGTGTCGGAGCGCAGCGCTTCCACGCTGACGATGCCGACGCTGGGCTGAGATGCCAAGCTGCCGTTCTCAATGGGCGGCAGGCTGATGCATCAATGGTTTCAAACATAACTCTCAGGAGCTCCTTATGACTATCAACGTTGGATTCATCGGCCCCGGCATCATGGGCCGCCCCATGGCACTCAATCTGATGAAGGGCGGTTACAAGCTGTGGGCCTATGCGCGGCGTGCCGAGGCCTTGCAGCCGCTGACAGCTGCGGGTGCGACAGCCTGTGCCACACCCGCAGAAGTGGCGGCGCATGCCGATGTGATCTTCACCATCGTGGCGGATACGCCGGATGTGCACAGCGTGATCTTCGGCGAGCAGGGGCTTATACACAAAGCAAAGCACGGCAGCGTGATCGTGGACATGAGCACCATTTCGCCTACCGCCACCAAGGACTTCGCCGAGCGCCTGGCAGAGAAGGGCATCGAGATGCTGGACGCGCCGGTGTCCGGCGGCGAAACCGGCGCGATCAATGCCACGCTGTCGATCATGGTGGGCGGCAAAAAAAATGTGTTCGAGCGCGTCAAGCCGCTGTTCGAATGCATGGGAAAAAATATCGTGCATATCGGCGACAACGGTGCTGGTCAGGTGGCCAAGGCGTGCAACCAGATCGTGGTGGCGGTGACCATCGAAGCGGTGGCGGAAGCGCTTACCTTTGCGCGCAAGAACGGCGCCGATCCGGCCAAGGTGCGCGAGGCGCTGATGGGCGGTTTTGCCGGCAGCAAGATCATGGAAGTGCATGGCAAGCGCATGTTGGATAACGATTTCAAGCCCGGCTTCAAGGTCGGCCTGCACCAGAAGGACATGCGCATCGTGATGGAAACCGCGCACCAACTGGGCGTAGCTTTGCCTGCAGCAGCAATGGTCACGCAGCATCTCAATGCGCTGATGGCTACCGGCGACGCC
>DATKTO010000011.1:0-163786 GCA_035531075.1 Gallionellaceae bacterium | reverse complement strand
CCTTTGCGAGATCGATACCAACTGTCGTAATATTCATTTGGGCTTCTCCTTCGTATTTAGATTGACCGGAATTCAATCTTGGCACATCAGATGCCGTGCGGCATAGCCGCTATGCGAATGTGGGAAGTCCATTTATATTCGTTCAAGCGAGACGCCGCGCAGGCGCGGCGCCCCTTAACTATACGTTGAATGTCCGCTTTTCAAATGATGACCGGCTGCTTTGGGCACAACTAAGACCGTCAGTTACTCTCAATTGAGCGAATCAGCGGATGCATTTACATGCTGTAAAGAGTTACTTCGAATCCTTCAGTCCTGCATGATAAACCGTCACATTGTTGCGCCCGTTTTCCTTCGCGTAGTACATCGCCAGGTCGGCGTGCTTGACCAGCTCCTTTTCATTCTCGCCATGCGCGGGGTAAATGGCGACGCCGATGCTGGATGAGATATTCAGCGTGTGGCCGGATATTTCGAACGGCAGGTTGAGTATGTGGCGGATTTTTTCGGCCACTTCCGCTGCATCCTGATCATGTTTTAGCGATGCCAGCAAGATGACAAATTCATCGCCGCCAACGCGCGCAACGGTATCCGACTCGCGCACGCAACTCTGCATGCGCTGTGAGGCTTCTTTCAGCAATAAATCGCCCACCGCGTGACCAAAGGTATCGTTGATGGGCTTGAATTTGTCGAGGTCGATAAACATCAGGCCGAAATGTTCATGGGTGCGTTTTGCGCTGGAGAATGACTGCTGCAGGCGGTCGCTAAACAGTGCGCGGTTGGGCATGTTGGTCAGTGCGTCATATTGCGCCATGTGCCGTATGTGTTCTTCGATTTCCTTTTGCTCGGTGATGTCTGTGGCGATGCCGCACAAGGCGTAAATGCTGCCATCTGCGTGCCGCAGCGGCAACTTGGTTGTCAGGTAAACCGAGGTTTGCCCCGTTAGCGGGTTGGGATTGGTTTCCTCATTTTTCAGGGTTTCACCCTTCTGTAAAACATGCAGGTCGCTTTGCTGCATGTTGGCCGCGGTGGTGGCATCGTAGAATTTGCTGTCGTCGAACCCCACGATTTCTTCCATCGGCGCATTGAACATTTCGCGCATCAGTCGGTTGGCAAACAGATAGCGCCCCTGTGTGTCCTTCATGTAGATGTAGGCGCTGACATTTTCCAGGATGTCGGACATCAGTTTCTCGTTTTCCTTGAGTGCTTGATCGGAGCGGTTGCGATCAAGCGCGATCGCGGCCATGTTGGCGGTATTGGCCATCAGCTGCAGATCGGCCTCGTCCGGTTTGCGCTTGTGCTGCAGATAGATGTCAAATGTGCCCAGCACCTTGCCGTTGGCGGAGTGGATAGGCTCGGACCAGCAGGCGGCAAGCCTGGCTTTGCGCGTGATGTCTTGATAGGCTGACCAGTACGGGTGGCTCTGAATGTCATCCACGATCACGCGCTGCCCGGTGAAGGCGGAGGTGCCGCACGAGGCCACGCCGATGCCGATTTCAATGCCGTTTATAGCCTGGTTAAAAAAATCCGGCAGGCTGGGTGCGGCGCCAAGCAGCAGATGATTGCCGCTTCTGTCCAGCAGTGCAATGCTGCATCGCATGCCGGGATTGGCTTGCTCAACGCTGCCGACAATCACTTTCAGGATGTTTTCCACCGCTGCGCCGTTGGCTAGCAGTTCAAGCACGTTGCTGCGCGAGTGTTCCTGCTGTTCGACCAGTTTGCCGCTATCGATGCTGTGTGCCAGTTTGCGCTTGATGCGCAGGATGTAAAAACTGAAGCCCCCTGCGATTGTGCTGAGCAACAGCGCGAGCGAAAAGCCTGCATAGAGGATGTTGCGATTGAATTTTGACGGAAGGTTATAGAGGAAGCCGTCCAGCGGATAATCGTGCGGCAGCAGGCCGATGCTGGCATAGGTGTCGGCGATGTGGCGCCAGCGCCCGGGATTCATTTCGCCAATTTCCACCAGCTCCGGATGCATCAGCGACATGATTTGCCTAGCCTGAAACAGGAAATATTGACGCGGATGCCGCTGTGAATATTTGGCGAGTATCAGGTCGGTCAATTCTTCCGGGTGTTCCATCGCAAATTGCCAGCCGCGCATGCTGGCTGCGCGGAAGGCTTTAACCCGCTCGGGATGTTGCTTCAGTTCGTGTGCCGAGGTGAACAGATTGTCGCCGTAAAAATCGATGCCGACTGCACGCGGGGAATAGATTTGGTAACTGAAATTGGCGCGGTCGAGATAGTAAGGCTGGAAAATACTCAGGGCGGAAATGGCATTGACCTTGCCGCTGATCAGATCTTGCGGATCATAACTGTGTTCAAGCAGGGAAATTTTTTCCGGCGGAATCCCTTCGCTGTTGAGATAGGCCAGCAGTTCCTTTGCCTGCGGCTCAAGCATCAGCTGTTTGTCGGCAAGGTCGTGGATGCTTTGCGTCTGCCGTGCGATGAGCTGATACGGCGAGTGCTGGAAGATGGCCGCCAGCACCACCACAGGCTTGCCTGCCTTGCGCTCCAGCAACAGGCTGCTGTTGCCTGTGCCGTACTCGGCCCGGCCTTCGGCAACTTCTGCTACCGGATCGATGCCTGACTGGAGTTCCTTTATATTGACCGTTAAACCTGCATCGCGATAGTAGCCCTGTTCCATCGCTGCGTAATAGCCCGCAAACTCAAAGGAGTGAGACCATTTAAGTTGCAGGGTGACGGTGTCGAGTGAAAAGGCGGTGCCGCCATGCAAGGTGGCAGCAGTCAGTATGATAGCTTGCAGCAAACGCCGAAATGCAGGGGTCATAGGGGGGGGATTGAAGGGCTCAAAGCTGCATTGCCTTTTCGCAAATCAGCCCAGCAGGTGTTTCACATGCTCGCGTTCTTCCTGCAACTCTTTCAAGCTGTCCTGCATGTGTTTTTGTCCCAGCTCGCTGATAGGCAGCCCCTGGACGATGCTGTAGTGACCATTGCGGCAGGTGACGGGAAAGCCATACAGCACGCCTTCCGGAATGCCGTAGCTGCCATCGGACGGCACGCTCATGGATACCCAATCGTTGTGGTGGGAGTGCAACAGCCAGTCGTGCACGTGGCCGATAGCCGCATTGGCCGCGCTGGCCGCGCTCGACAGGCCGCGCGCTTCGATCACCGCCGCGCCGCGCTTTTGCACGGTGGGAATGAATTCCTTTTCGACCCAGCCGGGATCAGGCAGCAGATCCATCACCTTGCGCCCGCGAATTTCCATGTGCGAAATGTCGGGATACTGTGTGCCGGAATGATTGCCCCATACCACCATTTTCTGGATATCTCGTATCGGCTGGAATAGCTTGAGTGCGACTTGCTCGATGCCGCGGTTATGATCGAGGCGCATCATTGCGCTGAAATTTCTGGGGTCAAGGTCCTGCGCATTTTTCATTGTAATCAGCGCATTGGTGTTGGCCGGATTGCCCACCACCATCACCTTGACATGGCGTGCGGCCACTTCATTCAAGATGCGACCCTGTTCGGCAAAGATCGGGCCGTTGGCCTGTATCAGATCCTTGCGCTCCATGCCCTTGCCGCGAGGGCGCGCGCCGACCAGCAGTGCGACTTCGGTGTCGCGGAAGGCGACTCTTGGATCATCCGTAATGATCACCTGTTGCAGCATCGGAAATACGCAGTCTTCCAGTTCCATCGCCACCCCGCGTAGCATGGGCTGGGCCTGCGGGATGTCGAGCAGTTGCAGGATGATGGGCTGTTCGGGTCCGAGCATATCGCCGTTGGCGATGCGGAACAGAAGACTGTAACAAATTTGACCAGCTGCACCAGTAACTGTAATACGTATAGGGGCTTTCATAACAACCTCCAATGCAGTGATTGATAATGAGGACATTCTGCCAGTGATCAGCAGTCAGGCAAAGAGGATAATGAAGTAATATGAGCGGGTTATCAAGCGTCACGTTCATCGTTAAAGAAATCCCGCTTGTTGCCGATATCAATCAATACAATTGTAATTATAAAAACAAAAAATGCATTTCCGGTGAGTTTTTGCAGCAATTCTACTCACTGGCCAGATCGCATTTAGTTATTCCGGAGGACGTAAAATGTTCAAATTTATTACCAGCAGTATTCGCATCAAACTCCTGCTTGCTGTATCGGGCGCCTGTCTCCTGGTCGCTATTGCACTCGGTGTAGCCTTGACAAGTCTGGCGAGCATCAGCAGCAGCTTTAATTCCTTTGTGGAAGAAGACCAGGCAAGGCTGCAAGCTTTCTCAAATATGTATGCGCAGGGCCTGCAAGGGGGGCAGGCGCTGCGCAATATCGTGCTTAATCCGTCTCTGGACAAGAGAGGGATCGCCAACCTGGAGAAATCCTACAAGGATTTTGACGATGCTTTTCTGATTGCCACCAGACTTACCCAGGCCGATCCCGCCTGGCGCGCAATTGCCACAGAGATTGGCGAAAAATGGAAAAATACTTTGGCTGCGCGGCAGCGTGTGCTGGAAAGCGTGAATTCCAATCAGACTGAGGCAATCAAGCGCCTGAATGATGAGGAAACACCGGCGTGGCGCCTCACGCGAGAAGTGCTGCTGAAGTCAATTTCGGATCTCGAAAAAGCAACCCAGGAAACCAAGATCCGCATTACTGGCAAGGCGCAGACCTCGCTGATTATAAGCGTGGTAATTGGCGTCATTGCGCTGCTCATTGGCACCATCGTGGTCATGCTGGTCGCGGAAGGTGTCAAGCGCTCTCTTGATATGGTTGCATCAGCCATGTCCAGGCTGGCGTCTGGCGAGGGTGATCTGACGCAACGCATGCCGATCAATTCCCAGGACGAAGTCGGGCGCATGGCCGAGGCATTCAATCGGTTTATGGGGCAGCTACAGAATATTATCAAACAGGTGCGCGCAAACGGAGATGAACTTTCAAGTTCTGCTACAGAACTTTCTGCAACGGCTGCACAGGTTTCCGATGCTTCGCACAAACAGAGCGATGCAGCCTCTTCGACCGCTGCCGCGGTCGAAGAGATGACAGTCAGTATCTCATCGATTGCGGACGCCGCAGCGGCAATGCGGCAGCTGTCCAACACGAGTCTGGAGCATACCCGTGAAGGGAATGAGCGGCTTTCCCAGCTACTCGGTGAAATAGATACAGTAGAGTCTTCAGTCACCGAGATATCTCAATCCGTGAATGTATTTATGCAGAGCAGCAATCTGATCACCAGCATGACGCTGCAGGTCAAAGAGATTGCCGATCAAACCAATTTGCTTGCGCTTAATGCGGCGATCGAAGCAGCCAGAGCCGGAGAGCAGGGGCGCGGTTTTGCCGTCGTTGCCGACGAGGTGCGCAAACTGGCCGAGAAATCTGCAAAATCGGCGGGTGATATCGATGCTGTAACCAAAACCCTGGGCGAACAATCGGCCAACGTTGAGAAGTCGATTGAACGCAGCCGGCAGGCTTTGCTGAGGAGCCAGGACTATATGGAGCATGTAGCCATGGGCCTGGGAGAGGCTACCGGCAGCGTCGGCCATGCAAACCAGAGTGTGGACGAGATTTCACATTCCATCGGCGAGCAGAAGGCCGCAAGTAATGAAATTGCGCAAAACATCGAACGTATCGCGCGTATGACTGAAGATAACAACGTCGCTGTTGCAGAAACGTCTAACGCCGCGAACAACCTCGAATTGCTCGCCTCAAAAATGCAGACGCTGGTATCAAGATTTAAAGTTTAGCCGGGAAGAAATTGCAGCTGATTTATCCCCGTGACGATTTTTTCAATTTCATTTTCTGCAGAATAATGCTATAGTTTGTTCCTGTGTTTTTCTGCTTGAAGATGCGCGATTCTGGAAGGGTCATTCGATTCCATTCTGTATCGTGTTCCAATAGTAAATCGAATTTCACTTTTCTGTTTTTTGCGGGAATAGCTCAGTTGGTAGAGCGATACCTTGCCAAGGTATAGGTCGAGAGTTCGAGCCTCTTTTCCCGCTCCATATTGTTTCCATTCAGTTTATTCAAATGTCATTGTGCTTCCGGCATTTGATTTCATGGCTGCTGCCCGTCGTTCCCGTTCATGCTGATATACTCGTTGCGCATGGTTCACGATTGGGAGTCAATGATGCAAGCGACAGCAGAAATTCTCGGCAAAAAAGTTTTGGTGGAATGGAGTGTTGCGGCGGATAAAGCGATGGGTGCGCTGTCTTCACCGCTGCTGGTTGAAATGGAGCTCTACTTCAGTTGCCTGATTCGCAAGGTGGTGAGATTTAACCGCAATCCGTCTCTGCAATATTCAGTGTCAGTGACACCCCGGCTTACCGTAGGCTTCAGGCCGGTCGTGACCAAAGCTTGCAGCGTGAGCGAGGTTGAGGATGAGCCGCCACTGGAAGATTTTCAGGCTGTCAGGCCGGAAGCTTTTGTGCCCAAAAAGCTGTTTATAGATTTTAAACGCGGGCAGTGGGTGGGCGAATTTCACATGTCCCGCGAGTCATAGGAAACGATCCAGCAATTTTCGGCTGTCTTTATCCAGCTGCTGGGTATCGCGAATCAGGTAATGGATGCCGTTGCTGTCTGCGATGAGCAGGGTGTTATGGTTAAGGCGTCGAATATCATCTTCCCCCTTAAGTATAAAGCTGGTGCGACCACGGTCTGTTTCTACTTCCCATACGCTGGGGGTGGCAAAAGTCGACACCTTGCGTATGCCGTGAATTTCCGGAATGAATTCGCGGCGTGCCAGTTCTTCTTGCAAAATGTTGCGGGTGTTGGCCGGCAAGTCAGTTAGGCTGTCGATCCAGACCAGTTCATGTCCGTCTGCGTCGACCAGTGACACGCCCTCTGCAGGCGCGCTGATGGGGAAGGCATGCACAGGAATCACGCCTTCATGCAGGGTACCGCCCATATCGGCATAAACCAGGCGGCCAGATGAATTCCTATGCAATTGGAAGTTGTTATTCATAGTTATGCGCTCCTTTGATCTCATCTTTTTTGTCGGAGACATCGTCCATGTCAGTGTCCACATTGCGCGCCTGTGCCTGGTAGAGGCGGAAATAAGCGCCCTCGCGCGCCATCAGCTCGTCATGATTGCCCACCTCTAACACTTGTCCGCGATCGAGCACAACCAGTCGGTCGGCTTTTCGCAGCGTGGAAAGCCGGTGCGCGATGGCAATCGTGGTGCGTCCCTGCACCAGATTATCCAGGGCTTTCTGGATTTCTTTTTCGGTGGCCGAGTCCACCGACGAGGTGGCTTCATCCAGAATAAGTATGCGCGGATCGATCAGCAGCGCACGGGCGATGGAAATACGCTGGCGTTCGCCGCCGGACAATGACTGGCCGCGTTCTCCCACCAGTGAATCGTAGCCCTGCGGCAAACGCAGGATGAACTCATGCGCATGCGCGGCCCGGGCAGCCGCCACGATTTCCTTGCGCGTGGCATTCGGTTTGCCGTAGGCGATATTTTCTGCAATCGTGCCAAAGAATAAAAACGGCTCCTGCAATACCAGGCCGATGTTGCGCCGATATTCGGATACGGGCAGGGAGCGGATATCGACCCCGTCCAGACGGACAGAGCCCTCGGTGACATCGTAGAAGCGGCAGATCAGGTTAACCAGCGTGCTTTTGCCTGATCCGCTGTGGCCCACCAGGCCGATCATTTCGCCGGGAGCGATGGTCAGGTTGATGCCGCGAGTGACGGTTCGATTGCCATAACGGAAGCCGGCATTGCGCAACTCGATGCCGCCTTTGACTTCCGCGAGGTGGACCGGATTAATCGTTTCCGGGACGCTGGATACATGATCGAGTATGTCGAAGATGCGCTTTGCGCCAGCCGCGGCCTTTTGCGTCACCGAAACGATGCGGCTCATCGAATCCAGTCGCGCATAGAAGCGGCCGATGTAAGCCAGGAACGCGACCAGTACACCCACCGTGATCTCATTTTGCGCGACCAGCCAGATGCCGAAGGCCCACACCACCAGCAAACCGAATTCGGTCAGCAGGGTAATGGTCGGGGTAAACAGTGACCATATTTTATTGAGTCTGTCATTGACCGCGAGGTTGTGCTGGTTGGCCTCGCGAAAGCGGATGGTTTCGCGTTTTTCCTGTGCAAATGCTTTCACCACGCGTATGCCGGGGATGGTATCGGCCAGCACATTGGTTACTTCCGACCATACACGGTCTATTTTCTCAAAGCCGGTACGCAGTTTGTCGCGCACCATATGGATCATCCACGCAATGAAAGGCAGGGGAATCAGGGTCGCCAGCGCCAGCCAGGGATTGATGGAGAACAGTATCACCGCGGTCATGATAATCATCAGCACGTCAGTGGCGAAATCCAGCAGATGCATGGACAAAAATACGCAGATTCGATCAGTCTCGGAACCGATGCGTGTCATCAGGTCTCCGGTGCGTTTGCCGCCAAAATATTCCAGGGATAAGCGCATCAGGTGCTCGTAGGTGTTGGTGCGCAGGTCGGCTCCGATGCGCTCACTGACCAGCGCAAGGATGTAAGTGCGCCACCAGCCCAGGCCCCAAGCCACCAGGGCGGAACCCAGCAGCCCGGAAAGCAGCATCAAGACCACGCCATAGTCGATCGGTGCGCCGTTCTGATAGGGAATCAACACTTTGTCCATCAGCGGCATGGTCAGGTAAGGCGGCACCATGGTCGCAGCGGTAGCGGCCAGGGTGAGCATAAAGCCCAGCAGTAATTGCCCCTTGTAGGGTCGGGCGAATTGCCACAGCCGGAATAGCACCCAGGTTGAAGGCGGGGTATGAGAAGTAGTGGCGCAGACGGGGCACTCTTCCTGACCCGGTGCCAGCGGCGCCTGACAATTCGGACAAATTGATTCTGCCGGACGGCTGACAGGGCGTTCGGCCAGGAAATCGGCGAGTTGCTGTTCGAAGCATGTCGCGACCCGTTGTGCGGCAGTATTGTGAGCCAGCGTGTAGCGCCAACAGGCGAGGCGCGATTCGCCGTCAAACAACTCCAGGCTGCCTACACCGGCATGATCATGACGCTGCAGGGTGAACCCCTTTTGGTAGCGGAATTCATGCCATGAGGTGTCAGTTGCGGATTTTGCCAAAACTCTTGTGTCGCTTACCAGCAGCAGGAACTGGGTGAAATGCAGATTTTCATCCAGGTCGCCCTCCATCCATGCCAGCAGTTGCTCACTTTCAGCCAGTTGCTGCGCCACTTCTGCACGGCTGGCCTCGGGTAAAGGCATGCCTGAGGATACTGAATGGGGGTAAGCGTTCATGGTGGTTAGATGCCGGATTGTTGATTAATAAATTTTAAAGCCGAAAAAAGAAGCCGAGGATGGTTTAAAATAGAAAATTGTACGATGCTCTGCTTTATTGTGTTGTTGTCGATTATCAGGCCCGATAAGGCCGGGTACGCCGGTTGTTTCGCAGTTTACTTGCTGGGCGTGCCAGCGTACAGCCTGATGAGCGAATAAGACTTTAGATTATATATTTACACCGGCGGTAAACCTAAATCCGTTTAGCGCGTTTATTTCGAAACAATCAATATGTTACATTTTTGTCTTGTCTAAAGAAGATTTCCCCAATTTTAAAGCATGGAAAATAATGGCATGAAATTTCTTAAAGTCATGCCTCTGCACGGCCCAAATATTTGGACATATCGCCCGGTGCTGGAAGCCTGGGTCGATATCGGTGCTCTGGAAGATTCCCCCTCTAATACCATCCCCGGATTTTATGAACGGTTGACGTCATGGCTGCCCGCTCTGGAAGAGCACCGCTGCGGTATCGGCGAAAAGGGCGGTTTCTTGCTGCGCTTGCGTGAGGGCACCTGGCCCGGACATATTCTGGAACACGTCACGATTGAGTTGCAAAATCTGGCTGGCATGCAAACAGGTTTCGGCAAGGCGCGCGAGACATCCACACGCGGCGTGTACAAGGTGGTCGTGCGTTCGCGTCACGCAACCGTGAGCAGGGCTTGTCTTGAAGCTGCGCGTGATCTGGTGATGGCAGCGATAGAGGACAGACCCTATGACGTCCCTTCCACCATTGAACGCCTGCGTGATATCGCGGATTTCTATTGCCTGGGTCCCAGCACGGCATGTATTGTCAATGCTGCAAGCGACCGAAAAATCCCGTCTATCCGCCTGAATGAAGGCAACCTGGTGCAGCTGGGTTATGGTGTGCGCCAGCACCGCATATGGACGGCGGAGACCGATCAGACCAGCGCAATTGCAGAGAGCATATCCAGCGACAAGGATCTGACAAAAAGCCTGTTGCAGGCATGCGGTGTGCCGGTTCCCGAGGGGCGCCTGGTGGCGAGTCCGGAGGATGCGTGGGAAGCGGCTGAAGAGATTGGTGTTCCGGTTGTGGTCAAGCCGCGCGATGGCAACCATGGCCGCGGTGTGACGACCGAATTGATGACGCGGGAGGAAGTTGTATCCGCCTATAAACTGGCCCTCGATGAAGGCAGTGGTGTGATTGTAGAGCGCTTCGTGCGCGGCAATGAACACCGTCTGCTGGTAGTGGATGGCAAGGTTGTTGCTGCCGCTCGCGGCGAATCGGTAAGTATTGTGTGTGATGGGCATTCCACGCTCACAGAGCTAATCGACACGCAGATTAATGTCGATCCGAGACGGGGCATCACGGAAGCCGAGCCGTTGAGCCTTATTCTTCCCAATGATGATCCCGCGGTCAGGTTTGAACTTCAGCGTCAGGGCTTTACACCAGAATCGATCCCGCCCAAGGGCAAGGAAGTGCTGATCCAGCGCAATGGTAACGTCGCCTTCGATGTGACCGATTTGGTCCATCCTACCATTGCCGCCGCTGTGGCTCTGGCAGCAAGGGTAGTCGGGCTGGACATTGCAGGGGTGGATATGGTGGTCGAAGATGTGTCGCGCCCGTTCGCAGAGCAGCGCGGTGCTATCGTCGAGGTGAATGCGGGGCCGGGCCTGCTGATGCACCTTAAGCCTGCCGATGGCGAAGCGCGACCCGTCGGCGAGGCGATCGTGGACAGTTTATTCCCGGCCGATGAGAGTGGTCGCATTCCGATTGTCGGCATCACCGGCACGCATGGGAAATCAACGGTTGCGCGGCTGGTAGGTCGCTTGCTTCATCTTGGCGGAAAGTATGTGGGCCTGACCTGCAGAGAAGGGCTTTATTTCGATCAGCGCCAAGTCGAAAAGGGCGACCGCGCGTCATGGGCAGCTGCGCACAAGGTATTGCTCAATCGCTCGGTTGATGCGGCGGTATTGGTCAATAGCGCACGCGCAATTCTTTCTGAGGGTGTCGCCTACGATCGCTGCCAAGTGGGTGTGGTAACCAATATCATCGGTGCCGAAGGCCTGGATACATTCTATATTCATAATACCGAGCAGGTTTATAACGTCCTGCGTACCCAGGTGGACATTGTGCTGCCGGACGGCGTGGCAGTGCTGAATGCCAGCGATCCCCTGGTGTTGAAAATGGCAGAACTTTGCGATGGCAGCGTGATCTTGTTTGGACTGGATCCGGAAATTGCTGCCATTACTGAACACCGTGATCAGGGGGGACGAGCTGTCTTTGTCCGTTATGGACGCTTGGTGCTGGCCACGGGTAAAGACGAGGTGACGTTGGTGGAAGTAGCCTCTATTCCTTTGCTGAATACCGGCGCACCAGCCTTCCAGGTCGAGAACGTGCTGGCTGCGGTTGGTGCTGCATGGGCGCTCGGTCTGTCGCATGAATTGATACGAACCGGTATCGAAACTTTTAAAGCGGATTAGCAGATAGATTTCGCGACGTAAGGGCAACTCTAAAAATTCAATAGAGATGCCCTTGAGCAAACCCACGGTTGGTATGATAACCGTGCAATACAGGAAAATTGTTGATGGAAGTCTCACGTATTCGAGCGCTACGCGGCCCCAATCTCTGGAGCAGACATACCGCAATTGAAGCAATCGTTGCATGCTCGGGAACTGAGTGCTCCATAGGCGACATTCCCGGATTCGAAACTCGCTTGCGCGCGAGATTTCCTGAGATCGGCTTCTTGCAGCCAGCTGGCCATCAGGAAGGCGTCTCGTTGGCACATGTGCTGGAAGTCGCGGCGCTCAGCCTGCAAAAACAGGCGGGATGTCTTGTCACTTTCAGCCGTACCGTGCAGACCGTTGAATCCGGTATGTTCCAGGTGGTGGTCGAATATGGCGAAGAAGCGGTAGGCCGCCTGGCGCTGGAAATAGCGCAAACGCTATGCAACTCGGCGCAGGAAGATACGCCATTTGATCTTCATAATGCCCTGACCCGTTTGCGCGAACTGGATGAAGATGAGCGTCTGGGTCCCAGCACGGGTTCCATTGTTTACGCGGCGCTCGCACGCGGGATTCCCTATCGCCGGCTGACTTCAGGCAGCATGGTGCAGTTTGGCTGGGGCAGCCAGCAACGCCGTATTCAGGCGGCTGAAACCGATGGTACCAGTGCGATTGGCCAATCGATCGCGCAGGACAAGGAACTGACCAAAAAATTGCTCAATGCGGCTGGCGTTCCGATCCCCTTCGGCCGCCCGGTACAGGATGAGAATGACGCCTGGGCTGCTGCGGAAGAAATTGGCTTGCCGGTGGTGGTCAAGCCTCAGGACGGTAACCAGGGCAAGGGCGTAACTGTCAATGTTGCCACCCGTGAACTTCTGCAGATTGCCTATGCGGCAGCCTCGGCGATCAGCACGTCTATCATGGTGGAACGCTACCTGCCGGGACACGATTACCGCCTGCTGGTGGTCGGCGGCAAGGTCGTTGCCGCAGCGCGCCGCGACCCGCCGCAAGTGATAGGTGACGGTGTGCACAGCGTTCGGGAGCTGGTTGAAATTGTAAACAGTGATCCACGGCGCAGCGACGGGCATGCTACCGCGCTGACCAAGATTCGCCTGGATACGATCGCGCTCGCCAGGTTGTCGATTCAGGAGCTTTCGACAGAATCGATCCCGCCAAAAGGATGTCGTGTCATTTTGCGCAACAATGCCAATCTGAGCACGGGAGGTTCTGCAACCGATGTCACCGACGATGTCCACACTGAGGTTGCTGCCCGTGCAGTGGCGGCCGCGAAAATGATAGACCTGGATATCTGTGGTGTGGATGTGGTGTGCGACAGCGTGCTCAGGCCCCTTGAGGAGCAGGGAGGCGGCATCATTGAAGTCAACGCTGCTCCCGGTTTGCGCATGCATTTGCAGCCTTCGTACGGCAAGGCGCGTGCGGTGGGCGAAGCGATAGTTTCCACCATGTTCAATAACGGGGACGATGCGCGCATTCCTCTGGTAGCAGTATCCGGAACCAACGGCAAGACCACCACCGTGCGTCTGATCGCACATCTGCTGGGCCAGAATGGCCTGCGCGTGGGCATGACCAATTCCGACGGCGTTTATATTGATAACCAGCGCATCGACAGCGGCGACTGCAGCGGCCCCAAGAGCGCACGCAACGTGCTGCTGCACCCGGATGTGGATGCTGCCGTTCTCGAAACTGCGCGTGGCGGCGTGCTGCGCGAGGGCCTTGCATTTGACCGCTGTGATGTGGCCGTGGTCACCAATATCGGCATAGGCGATCACCTGGGCCTGAACTACATTCACACGGTGGATGACCTGGCCGTGGTGAAAAGAGTGGTGGTGCAGAATGTGGCCCCGTCAGGCACTGCAGTGCTGAATGCAGCTGACCCCATCGTGGTCAAAATGGCCGGCGTTTGTCCCGGCTCTGTAACCTTTTTTGCCAGCGACTGCCATCATCCTGTGATGGCGACCCACCGCGCCAAAGGCCAGCGCGTAGTGTATATGGATGGCGGCGAGATTGTGGCTGCCGAAGGCATGATGGAGCAGAGAATCGCGCTGAAGGATATTCCGCTTACCCGCAATGGCAGTATCGGTTTCCAGATTGAAAACGCGATGGCTGCAATAGGCGCCGGCTGGGCGTTGGGTATAGACTGGAAAATTATCCGCGCCGGCGTGGCGACTTTTATCAACGATGCAGCGACAGCACCCGGCCGCTTCAATGTGTACGACTATCGGGGTGCGACGCTGATTGCAGATTATGGACATAACCCTGATGCAATTATTGCTCTGGTGAGCGCGATTGAAAACATGCCGGCCAAGCGTCGGGTTGTTGTGATCAGCGGTGCCGGAGACAGACGGGATGTAGACATCAGCCAGCAGACCGAAATATTGGGAAATGCCTTTGACGAGGTGATTATGTACCAGGACCAGTGCCAGCGCGGCCGTGCCGACGGCGAGGTGCTGGGGCTGCTGCGCAAGGGGCTGGCCAAGGCCACGCGCGCCAAAAAAGTGGAAGAAATTCGCGGTGAATTTCCGGCCACAGACCTTGCGCTGTCGCATCTTGCGCCCGGCGACCTGTGCCTGATTCTGATCGATCAGGTGGATGAGGCATTGGCGCATATCGCAAAGCGAATCGCTGAAGCATGAGAGTGATGTCGCTTAATGGTTTATCCGGACTTTGCCTGATCCGATGAGTACTTCCCCGAAGAAACTTCTAAGCGTGATCGAATTCATCGAGCACGCACAATATCCCGCCATCTACAAGGCGCTGGGTTACGACGTGACCACTGAATGGCAGGTGCGCAAGGCAGTGTCACTGATCCGTGCAATGAAGCCTGACGTGATTGTTGCGGATTTTTATTTCCAGTCGGATTTCCGCGACCGTTTAAGCAATCTGGAATCTTTGCTGGCGGCTACCCAGCTGCTCACAGATTTTCGTGTGCTGGTTTTCTATGAGCCGGCGAATGAGCATGCCTTGGCCAGCGTGCGCGAGCGCATGCGTATCGATGCCGCGCTTCCCATGCCCGCTTCCGAGGAGGCGATCAGGGCGGTTTTGCAGGAATGGCTGTAAAATTAGTTCTGTACTGCAATATATTGATTATATGTAATATATTTCGCCATACAAGAGGTGATTGTCGGCCGCGGGCAACGATTCAAACCAGAGTCTGCCCTGATGTAAATTCCAGCTTTCTCCTGTGTTGAAATGCGCTTACGTGGTAAATTGGCGGTGCCAGGTTCATTGAATGCCAACGCAGAGGAGGAGAGGATGCAAAAACGGGGAGGATTTTTCACTCAAGCTACTCCGCCTCTTGAAGCCCGGCATCATGCGTCCGGCTTCAACTCCCTGTTTAATGGAGATCACCTGTCCTTTGCGGAATATGTGTCGACGCAACGTGACATGATCCGCAAAATTCGCTCTGCCACACACTCATTCAACCTTGATAAAGCGGTAGACGGAAACGCGCCGTTTGCACTTGAGCCCTCGGGTTCTGATACGGCGGGGCAAGTAAAAAAATACCGGCGCGGCATATTGCTCACCCATGGCCTGAGCGACTCTCCCTATTTTATGCGCTATCTGGCTGCTTTTTTTCAGAGCAACGGCTTCCGTGTGATGGCGGTGTTGCTGCCCGGCCATGGCACCCGCCCCGGTGATCTGCTGGATGTAAGCTGGCAGGAATGGGCCAAAGCGGTGGCCTACGGTACAGACCAGCTTGCTGCCGAGGTTGATGAGGTCTATCTGGGAGGCTACTCTGCCGGTGGCGCGCTGAGCATTTATCAAAGTCTGCTGGACAAGCGGGTGCGCGGCCTGTTCCTGTTTGCACCCGCGCTTGCAATTACCCACGAGGCAGCCTATGCGTGCCTGCACAAGTGGGTGAGCTGGCTGATTCCGCTGCAGAAATGGGTGCATATCAAGCCCGATATAGATATCTACAAATACGAATCCTTCGCAAAAAATACGGCGACACAGATGTATCAGTTGACCTTGGCGGTAAGCGCACAGCTGAAACAGCATGAGCTGAATATCCCGATCTTTGCCGTAGCCAGTGTTGACGATAATACCGTGAACACCTCGGCAACCGTTGAGTTCATGGCACGGCAGCCCAACCCCCGCAATAAATTAATCCTCTACACCACCGATGCAACAAAGCTTGTACAGAGTGCCTCGGATAAGAAAATAGAATGGGTGAACAGCGTTGTACCCGAGCAGGGAATATTAAGCTCGGCGCATACCGCAATCCTGATTCCCCCCGAAGATGAGCATTACGGGATCGATGGTGATTATGCAAACTGTGCCCATTATTATCCGCAGAATATGGATAAATATGAAGCATGTAAAAAGCATCCAAAAGAAATTTGGCGGGGAGAGCTAACCGAAAAAAATCTTGAAACCGGCGTCCTGCTGCGCCTGATGTACAACCCCAATTTTGCTGCGCTTAAAAATTCCATAGAGCGCTTTATCGACAGCATGTCGTGACGCCTTTCACTGCAGCTGGAATGGATATTTTCGCCAGTATAGCCGCCCATTCTTGCCCTTGAAATCGCCCTGCATGCGACCCATGTAAAACTTTGCCCTCAAGAATCGTAATTATGTTGTCCTTACGGAAAAGGTGTAATCATGAACATCAATGAACTCAAGTCAGTGGCGCAAGCCATCGTCGCAAAGCAGAAGGGTGTGCTGGCTGCCGATGAAAGCAGTCCCACAATCAAGAAGCGCTTTGACACGATCAAGGTCGAATCCACCGAAGAAAACCGGCGGCGCTATCGCGAAATACTCTTCACCACCCCTGGTATCGAAAAAAATATCGGCGGCGTCATTTTGTATGATGAAACGCTGCGTCAGAGCACAAAAGACGGGATTCCTTTCGCCAAGCTGCTGGAAAGCCGCGGGATTGTCCCGGGAATCAAGGTCGACAAGGGTGCAAAGGCACTGGCGCAGTATCCGGGAGATAAAGTAGCCGAGGGACTGGATGGCCTGCGCGAACGTCTAGCCGAATACAAACAACTGGGCGCGCGCTTCGCGAAGTGGCGTGCGGTGATAGAAATCGACGAGCATAAAATTCCGTCGAGCTATGCGCTTCGTGCGAACGCACATGCATTGGCGCGATACGCCGCGCTGTGCCAGGAGATCGATCTGGTGCCCATCGTGGAACCAGAAGTGCTGATGGATGGCGCGCATGATATTGAGCGTTGTGAAGTGGTCACTTCGCGGGTGCTTGAAGCTGTTTTCGCCGAACTGGACGCGCACCGCGTAGTGTTTGAGGGCATGTTGCTGAAGCCGAATATGGTGATACCCGGCAAGAAATGCGCGCAGCAGGCCACTGCGCAGCAGATCGCCGACGCCACCATGCGCTGCTTCGCCCGATATGTGCCGGCCGCGGTTCCCGGCATCGTGTTTCTGTCAGGCGGGCAGAGTGCCGAGGAGGCAACAAAAAATCTGAACGCGATGAACGCAATGGGAAAACATCCATGGGAAGTCAGTTTTTCCTACGGCAGGGCGCTGCAGGCGCCGGTGCTGGCGGCGTGGAAAGGGCAGGAAAGCAATGTGGTTGCGGCGCAGAAAGCACTGTCGCAGCGCTGCCAATTAAACGGTTTGGCACGCGACGGAAAGTACGCACCCAACATGGAGTAGGGCCTGATGATGGTGCGAAACGACTGACAAAATTCTGGTTTTTTTTGAGAAGTTATTTTGCATGCGCTGTACGCATGTCCTGCCGGGTCTGCGATTTGTGCTGTTGCATTTGGGTCGATCCATAACAGGAGGTGATGTCGATGAATACACCTGTGAGCGATCCTGCCCGGGCGGTACTCGATATTGTGCGCGGGCTCGCCGCCGAGCTGCATTCCGGTAGACGGGGAAGCACAATCACGCTGGACAGTTCGCTGGTACGCGATTTGGGATTTGACAGCCTGGCTCGCGTTGAGCTGCTGCTGCGCATCGGGCACACCTTCAGTGCGAATCTGCCTGAGCAGGTGTTGGCCAGCGCAGAGACGCCGCGCGATCTGTTGCGCGCGGTACTGGCGGCAAGCACAGTTCCCCAGCCCGCCATCGTGAAGCAGATCAGGGAAGCGATCCCGGAGCAGATCAGCGCCACGCCGGAACATGCAGCTACCCTGCTGGAAATGCTGGACTGGCATGTGCAGGCGCACCCCGGGCGCACCCACATTACCCTTTGCGGCGAAGCCGCAGAGGAAGAAATCAGTTACCAGGCTTTATATACAGGCGCAGCGTCAGTCGCGTCGGGCTTGCAGCAACAGGATCTGCAGCCCGGCCAGACTGTGGCGATCATGCTCCCAACCAGCCGTGAGTATTTTTATAGTTTTTACGGCGTGCTGCTCGCTGGCGGCGTGCCTGTGCCGATCTATCCGCCGGCGCGCCTGGCGCAGATCGAGGATCATCTGCGCCGTCATGCAGGCATCCTGGCCAATGCGCAGACCGCCATTCTGATCACCTTCGCCGAAGCCCTGCCGCTGGCGCGGCTGCTCAAATCACAGCTGGCGGGACTGCGCACGGTGACCACGGTGTCAGAGCTTGAATCTTTCCGGGAAAATCTCGTCAGACCTGTGTTGAAGGCTCAAGACGTCGCCCTGCTGCAATACACCTCAGGCAGCACCGGCAATCCCAAAGGCGTGGTGCTGACCCATGCAAATCTGCTGGCGAATATCCGCGCCATGGGCCAGGCGGTTGAGGCCGATTCCACCGATGTGTTTGTGAGCTGGCTGCCGCTCTATCATGACATGGGCCTGATCGGGGCATGGCTGGGCAGCCTGTACTTCGCCATGCGTCTGGTGGTGATGTCGCCGCTCACCTTTCTGCTGCGGCCGGAACGCTGGCTGTGGGCTATCCATAGCCATGGCGGCACACTCTCTGCCGGACCTAATTTCGCCTATGAGTTGTGCGTGCGCAAGATCGAAGACAGCGCGCTCGAAGGCCTGGACTTGCACAGCTGGCGACTGGCTTTTAATGGCGCAGAACCGGTCAGCCCGGATACGGTTCTGCGTTTTGGCGAGCGTTTTGCGCGCTACGGCTTGCGGCGCGAAGCCATCGCGCCAGTGTACGGGCTGGCGGAATGTGCCGTAGGCCTGGCCTTTCCGCCACCCGGCCGCGGCCCTGTTATCGACCGCATCAGGCGCGAAGGTTTTGTGCGCAGCGGCCGCGCTATCCCGGCTGCGCAAGATGAGCACGACGCCCTGCGCTTTGTTGCCTGCGGCCAGTCGCTGCCAGGCCACCAGATCCGTATAGTCGATGCTGCCGGGAGCGAGGTCGGAGAGCGCGAAGAGGGGCAGCTGGAATTTTGTGGCCCTTCAGCGACCAGCGGATATTTCCGTAATCCGGAGCAGACCCGCCGCCTGTTTCATGCGACTGTGCAGGGGGATAAAGGTGAATGGCTGGAATCCGGCGATCTCGCCTATATGGCGGGCGGCGATATTTATATCACCTCGCGCATCAAGGACGTCATCATCCGCGCTGGGCGCAATATCTATCCCTATGAACTCGAAGAGGCAGTCGGCGATATTCCAGGCATCCGCAAGGGCTGCGTGGCGGTTTTTGCAAGTACCGACCCCATCGCGGCAACGGAGCGCCTGGTGGTGCTGGCGGAAACACGTGAGACTCGGGGTGATGTGTTACTCAGCCTGCACGACCAGATCAATTCCCGTGCAGTGGCGCTGTTGGGTGAACCGCCGGACGATATTGTGCTGGCGCCACCGCACACCGTGCTCAAGACTTCCAGCGGCAAGATACGCCGCGCAGCCAGCCGCGAACTATATGAACAGGGCATGCTTGGAACACAGCAGCGTGCGGTGTGGTGGCAATTTGTGCGGCTGAGCTGGGCGGGTGTGCTGCCGCAGTTGCGCCGTAGCGGGCGCGCGGCTACAGGCATCTTGTATGGCGGCTATGCCTGGGGGCTGTTTTTGATATTGGCTCCGCTTACCTGGTTAATGGTGTGTATGCTGCCGCGCCCCGTCTGGGCCTGGAGCGCCAGCCGTGTGATGGCGCGGATATTCGTGCGACTCTCCGGCACGCCATTTGTCGTGCACGGGCTGGACAAGCTGCCGCATGACACGCCCTGTGTGCTGGTGGCAAATCATGCGAGCTATCTCGACGGCATTCTGTTGCTAGCCGCGCTGCCTAGGCAGTTCTGCTTTGTCGCCAAACGGGAATTAAAGGAGAATCTGGTTACCCGCTTATATCTTCAGCGTATCGGTGCAGAATTTGTCGAACGCTTTGGTTTTGAACAAAGCGTAGCGGATGTAAAAAGGCTGCTGCATATATTGCGCGGCGGCCAGTCGCTGGCATTTTTCCCCGAGGGCACCTTTTACCGCATGCCCGGCTTGCTGCCATTCCGCATGGGTGCATTTGTGATGGCCGCGCAGGCAGGCGTACCGGTCGTGCCCATTGTCATTCGAGGCTCACGCTCGATACTGCGTTCAGACCAATGGTTGCCGCGGCGCGGGGCGATCAGCATCAACATCAGCGGCCCGATTACGCCACAGGGCGATGACTGGCCCGCGGCGATCAAATTGCGCGATGCCGCACGTGCTGAAATCCTGCATCTGTGCGGCGAACCGGAATTGCCCTCTCCATAATTCCTGATGGGAGCAGAATGAATTAAGAATTTCATTTTTGCCAAGCCGCGAGCTTTTGGCCTACACTGCTTCATCTTGAATATTGCCAGGATTAAAACAGATGAATCCAGTCCGGACAACATTGATCTTCGCGCACCGCGGCGCCAACAGGGAAGCGGCAGAAAATACCCGCTCGGCCTTTGATCAGGCGCTGACTTATCCCATCGATGGCATGGAGACTGATATCCAGTTCAGTCGCGATGCAGTGCCGGTGCTGTGGCACGACCGCTTTCTGGGCAAGCTTGGCTATCCTGCAAAACACATTGATGACTTCGACTACAGCCAGCTGCAGGCGATGAATTTTGCGCAGCACTTCGCGCCGGATGCCAAACCCGAGGGTATTGTGAGCTTGCAGGAGTATCTGGATGCCTACCGCAAACGCAGCCGTTTGCTGCTGGAAATCAAGAATCGTGAATGGGAATCGCGCGAACGCCAGCAAAACAAGGTAGAGCAAACCCTGGCGCTGGTGGGCCAGGTGAGCGACGAGCGCATCATCATCTCCTCATTCAATCTGCATAGCCTGATTTATGCGCAGCAGTGCAGGCCGGGATTCCCGCTGGTGTACAATTTTGAAGATGAGCAAACGCTGGACGATGCCAGGGAGGTACTGGCCGGGCAGCCGTTTCTGCATGGCCTGTGCCTGCCCATAGCATCGTTGGACACAGCGATGGTCAAGCTGTTGCGCGCGCAAGGCAAGAACATTGCGGTTTATACCTGCAACAGCGATGAGGAGATCGATACCGCACTGGCACTGGGCGTCGATATTCTGATCACCGATGTACCGCAGAAAGCCTTGCGCAAGAGGGAAGAACAAAAGTGAAGCGCGATTTTTCGGCACTGCAAAACAGGCAATTCGACCTGCTGATTTGCGGCGGCGGCATCTACGGCGCATGGACAGCCTACGACGCTACCTTGCGCGGCCTCAGGGTAGCCATCGTTGAGCAGGGCGACTGGGCCAGTGCAACCTCCTCTGCCTCCAGCAAGCTGATTCACGGCGGCCTGCGTTACCTGGAGTCGTACGATTTCAAGCTGGTCAAAAAGGCTCTTGCCGAACGGCAGATGCTGCTGCAAGCCGCACCGCATCGGGTTTGGCCGCTGCGCTTCGGCGTGCCTGTGTATGCAGACAGCCGCATCGGCAGAATGCAGTTGAAGCTCGGCTTGATGCTATATGATTTCCTGGCGTCCATTTCCGGACGGAAAATGGCCCATCGCTACTTCAGCCACCAGTCATTTTCCGCGCGTTTTCCTCTGCTGGATAATCTCAGCCTGAAAGGCGGCTTTACCTATAGCGACGCACAGACAGACGATGCGCGTCTGGTGCTGGAGCTTGTCGCCGGTGCCCTGGCAGCCGGTGCAGTGTGCGTGAATTATTGCAGGCTAAGCGGCCTCACTGAAAGACAGGGGCAGGTAGCCGGTGCGAATGTTTGTGATCTGTTGGGCGGTGCGACCGCTGAAGTTCAGGCGAAGCAGATTGTCTATGCCACCGGCCAGTGGTCTGCTGAAAATGCGGAGAGCAGACACTGGTGCCGCGTCACCAAGGGCGTGCATCTGATCATGCCCGCGGCGCTGGCTGATGAGGCTTTGCTGTTGACTGCAAAGTCCGACGGTCGTGTGTTTTTCATGATTCCGTGGTACGGCCTGACCCTGATAGGAACTACCGATAACGATTACAGCGGCGATATGAACCGGGTCGTGGTAGAAGAAAAGGATATTGCCTATCTGCTGGATGCAGTCAACCACTACCTCAAGACCGTGTGGACCCAAGCCGATGTGATCAGCAGTTACGCTGGCTTGCGTGTGATGAAGCGCAGCGATAAATCCTCGCCCTCTGCGGTCAGTCGTGACTGGGAATTGAAAACCGCAAACAATGGGGTGCACTACTCCATAGGCGGCAAAATTACTTCCGCGCGCGAGGATGCGGCCTGCATAGTTGACACGGTGTGCGCAAGGCTGGGACGGGAAATTCCGTGTGCAAGCAGCAGCGGGCTATTCCCTTGGGCACCGCAACAAAATTATGCGGCTTGGTCGGCCGCGATTGGCGCCCAGGCCGGGCAACTCCGTATCGATCGTGAAAGCAGCAAGTGGTTGATGCGCCGCCACGGCAAACGTGTGGTCGAGATATTGAATGACGTCGAAACAGACCCATCGCTGGCCGAAACCATTACGCCATCACTGCCGTTTATCTACGCTGATTTATTGTTCTGCGCACGCCATGAAATGGTGGCGCATTTGGATGATCTGCTGCGCCGCCGCATGCCGTTGCTGATATTGGCCCGATTGAATGAGTCAGACATACGCGGCATCGCACAGCGTGTAGCGAGGGTTATGGGGTGGGATGACAGCAGGATAGCGCGTGAAGTCGCTGCCTGTTTGCATTACACAAAATCATGATCACAGCCATTGCGCTAGATCTGGGCAGTACCTCGATCAAGGCCGGATTGCTTGACCGGCAAGGTTATCTCAGCGGCATTGTGGCGCAGCCCGCACCCGCGATTAATGCAGTTGGCGGCCATTATGAAAGTGACGCTTTGTCCTATGCAGCGACAGCCGACCAGGTTCTCAATACCTGTGTGTCAAAAACAGATGGATTGCCGCGACTGGGTCTGTGCAGCCAGCGTTCTTCATTTCTGATCTGGGAGCAGGCCAGCGGCAAACCGCTCACCCCGCTGATCTCATGGCAGGACAATCGCGGTGCGGCGAGCTGCATCGCGCTGCATGCGCAGGAGCCGCTCATCACCGGGCTGACCGGCTTGCGCCTCACCCCCTACTACTTTGCCCCCAAGCTGCGCGTCCTGTTGCAGGAAAACCCGAATTGGCTAGCGGGTTTGATGCGCGGCGAGCTGCTGGTGGGCACGCTGGATACTTTTCTGATCTGGCGCTGGACGGGTGGCAAGCAGTTAATTACGGATGTTTCGATGGCTGCGCGCACCTTGCTGATGGACATACACCAGCAGCAATGGTCGGCAGTGTTATGCGATCTTTTCAATGTCCCGCTGCACATACTGCCGACTATTAAACCCTCTACGGGCATGAATATTCACTTGATTAATGGCCTGACCCTGCAAGCCAGCCTGGGCGACCAGTCTGCCGCCCTTGTTGCCAGCGTGGGAGAGAAGAGCGAAGTGGCACTGGTCAACCTGGGTACCGGCGGTTTTGTGATTCGTTATCTGGCTGACAGCAGCAGAAGTACTGGCGGTTATCTGCGTACCCTGGTGTATCAGGATCGCGCCCAATATGCCCATATCGCGATTGAAGGCACGCTCAATTCAATCGCAGCCGCTTTGGCGCCTTATCCGGTCGGCGAATGCAAGCTTGAGGAGATGGCTGCTATGGACAATATCTTTTGTCTCGCTGAGCCCAGCGGCTTGGGGGCTCCTTATTTTCGCAACGATCTCGGCTTGCAGTTTTCCGGACCGGTAGATCTTCTGACGCATCGCCAGATTGCCTGCCTGTTGCTGGAAGCTATCATCTTCCGCGTGGCGCGGATCGTTGAGGATTTTCACGGCGATGCTGAAATAAAACAAGTCTATTTGTCGGGCGGGTTGTCCGAACTAAGGGTTTTGCAGCAGGGTATTGCGCAATGCATAACCTTGAATAATCCGGCATGTGAAGTCTTCCGTTTGCAGCAAAGGGACGCCAGCCTGCAAGGTGCCGCCATGCTGGCTGCGGGGACGACGCAGGCCCGGCAGCAGGATGCAGAACGCATACTGTTCACGGATGAAAACAAAGCGCTTCGAGAAAAATATCGGCGCTGGAAGCACTGGCTCGATGCCTTGCTTGAAGCTTGAGTCAGACTCTATGCAGAGCTTGAGAAATAATTTGAGTTATCTGCTCATCAAGCATAAACAAGATGCACTCTGGATTGGAATGTTGTTCGTAACTTTTTGAATAAAATGGATATTAGATTATCTTAATGCAACCTGACCCTGCGTTTCATTAGAGAGCAACATGACCATCTTATTAGCAAGGTAAATTGGAAAAATTAGTGCTATAGTTTCGAACACGAAGTGAAAAAGTAATTATCATCTGTTAAAACATATTCAGGGGAAGTGGCGATGAGAAAAATTAATTTCAATGTATTAAAGCGGTTGGCAAGAAACTTTCTTCCAGTAACGCTGTTGGTTACCTTGACCGCATGCAGCAATTCCAATTTTCCATTTAACCCCATCGTCAAGAACAAGGTTTACAAGCATCCTTCATCAATCGCTGTTATCAGTGGTGGTGAGCAGGACGCTAATGTGAAATTGGCAGAATTTATTACCAAGCAATTAGCTGAACGATCGACTTTTCGCGTAATGAGCCAGAAAGAAATCGAAAAGCGGATTCCTGGCTATCCGCCTACGATATCAATCAATACTGAAGTAAAAGAGGATGAAGAGAAACCAATCTGGTTTCCTTCATCGGAAAAGGCCAAGCTAAATGCCATTCAGGCAAAACTGAAGGTGGATTATGTTTTTGTTGTATGGAACCGGTTCGTTAGACGCGTTACTGTTACAAGCCAACGCGGGGGGTCAACAACGGATTATGTTTATCCTGCAGGAAATTTAATTGAGTATCCCGGCGGGACAGTGCTTGCCTCGACCATGTCAGTTGCCGGCAGTGATCTATCTCCCTTGGCGCTATTCAGAGATGCGGATTACTACATTGTCGATGCGCTTAAGGATGCCTCCGAAGATATTGCGGATGAATTTCTTAAAGTGACAAAGTCGAAAAAATAATAACAGTGATGGAATCTGCCATGATAAATAAACTATTTAGATCACGTGCCATTCATGTCGTGTTCAGCATGCTGGTTATTTTAACTGTCAGCGGTTGTTCGTCTTATCGTGTTGACTTCAGTATGAACGATAGCAGTTTTAAAGCGAAGGGCAAGAGTATCGCGGTCATTTCAGGCACGAAGGAACCACAGAACGTTGCAATTGCCAAGTTGGTCAGTGATTCGTTGCGGAAAAAGAGCCGCTACCAGGTAGCTTCGGCGACCCAGGTTTCTCAGGCAATCGAGTCATATCCGCAGACCATTAAGGGACCCTATAAGTCAGCCTATTTTTATATAGACACAGACTGGAGTCTGGGTGACAGGAAAAAAATTCTCGATATCCAGCATTCACTCGGCGTTGATTACCTCTATGTTATCTGGGCTCCCATAGCATTGAGTCATAACGGTCAAAAAATAGTCACTGTGCACGCAATAGCACAGTTATTTGAACAGCCTAATGCAAAGGAGGTAGCGAAAACTTCGATGCAGCTTCTGGATGGTGACGACGATAATATCTACCTCAAGGAAGGTGTCGAAGAAATCGCTCGCCAACTGGCTGAAGAAACAAAAATGGCTAGCGCGACGAAAAAGTGATTTTCGAACCCGATGAACCCTCTCATCGGGTTGGCCGAATGTGATCCTGATGCGGCATTTGACTGCATATTCAATATTTGCATTGTAGATGACACTGGGCAAGCAGATATTCTGCAGGCCATAATGCGGTTATCTCCATCATATTGGCGTGTCCCATGAATTTTTTTGCGTCCTTGTCCTACCGTCTCAGGCGCCGCCTGAACCGTTTTTTTGCGCTATTGGCCAGAAAATGGAAAGGTAGTTTCTATCTCTACCTGGCGGCTTTGTTTACCCTGTTTATCATTCTTGATACGACTTTCTTGCATCTCACTGCCGAGATGAAGCAGGCGGGTCTGGACATGATGGTGCGTTACAGGTTTATCGTGCCGAATCCGGACAAGGATATTGTTATCGTTGATATCGATGAAGCCAGCCTGGGAGAGATGGCCAAGAAATATGGCCGTTGGCCATGGCCACGCCAGGTATTGGGTGAGTTCGTCGAGCAAATCGAAAAGCAGCATCCTCGGGCAGTGGTGTTTGATATTATTTTCAGCGACCCTGATGTCTACAATCCGGCCAGCGATGCGTATTTTGATTCGGTTATTGCCGGCACGAACAATACCTTCTTTCCCATGCTCCGGCTCAGCCCGTACGACGACCCGCAAAGTACGCTGAATCCGGCAATGATTCCGGGTGCGCAGCCGCTGGATGCTGATGTGCAGGCTGATGCCACGATTGCGATGGTAATGCCTTTCTTCAAGTCAATACGGAGCAACGGACGTGTAGGTCTGAACAATATTGATCCGGATACGGACGGGGTCACCAGACAATACCTGTCTTATCGTGATGACTATGGCTGGAAAATACCTTCGTTGCCGCTACGCATTGCGCAAGAATTGAATTTCCCTGAAACAGAAGCGCAACGTGTGTTTCTGAATTGGCGCGGGCCGCCCTTTACCTATCAATCGGTGAGTTTCAGTAAAGTGTTTGGCGACCTGACCGGCAAGAACAAACAGCGCGCGGCAGATGAGTTCACCGGGAAGATTGTCATCATTGGCTCTACCGCCTCCAGCCTGTTTGCTATCAAGCCTACTCCGGTGAGTCGCTCCCATCCCGGAGTGGAAATCCTTGCCACGGCCATCGACAACTTCAAGCATGCAGACTACCTGCGTTTCCCGGATACGCGATATGCCTATTTGTTGCTGACCCTGATCGTGATTTGGGCAACTGCCTGGGGTTTTTACCGGGACACGGGGCGTGACAAAATCAACCTGGTATTTGGCGCGTCCCAATTTATATTGATCGGGATTTCCTACAGCAGTATCAATCTGAGCAACACCTATATCAATCTCACCGGCCCGGTTACACTCGGCCTGGCCTATTTTACTGTTGCGCGTCTATATGCTTTTGCAGCCGGGAGTATGCTGGAAAAAAGCACGGTGCGCGCTTCCTTGCAGCAGAGCGAGGAGCTGCATGCTGTGCTGATGCTGATAAACCTTGGCGGACAAGCAGGTGCCCTGAACGCGGGAGTGCGTGAAAAAATCCGGCTGGGGCTGGCTAACATTGGGAGCTCTGCAAAGAGTGTGGAAATACTCAAGAGCTCGCAAAAAGGCCTGTGGAACCTGTTCGAAGATATGCTGGTCATATCCTGGTTATGTGCGGCAGATGATGAGGAAAGCAGGCTGAATATTCAAAAGGATATTGCGACTATCGAACAGGCATTGCTACCGCTGTTGCGGAAACAATATGTAGTCTCAGAGCAGGATTTGGACTGGTATGTTCATGAAGGAGCGATAGCTGGCGGGGAACTCGCGCGCGATGGCTGGCGGCTACTGTTCGGTGAAACTCTGGTGCGCTGGAAGGGTGATGCATTATTAGTTGACTAAATACCTCGGTTATTATTACAATCAGTTCAATATTTGAACAATCTGACAGGGAACATTATGAGCGCCGAATTATTTAATGCTGTTTTGGCTGGCGACGTGGTTAAAGCGACTGCTCTGCTGAAAAGTGGTGCAGATTGCAATGCCAGCAATGAAGAGGGGGCTTCCTTGCTGATGCTGGCTGCCGGAGCCGGACATTTCGCGATGGTTGAAATGCTGATAGAGGCGGGGGCAAAGGTCGATGCGACAGATGCGCGCGGCTGGACTCCCCTGATGAAGGCCTTATTCAACTATGAACTCAATCGGGGCTTCCCTGATGTGGTAAGCGCCCTGATCGATGCCGGCGCAGATATCGAGCACCAGGTCAGCTACGGCACCCGCCCCTTGATGATTGCTGCCGGTTACGGCGAGGCTGGCGTGGTGGACGTGCTGTTGGCTGCCGGTGCGGATACCGGCGCGATGAACGAGGGCGGACGCACCGCGAGAACGATTGCCGAGACCAAGGACTATGTCGAGGTCGTCAATCAGCTGCATATGCACGACTTGAGAAATACGGATGGCAAGAAATCCGGCTGTTCATCAGGTGCAAGCAAAACGGCTCCAGGCGTTAATGTGGTTAATTTCGTGCGCAAACCGTTGCATTGAGCCTTTTCAAGGAAAGGCAGCTGTAATTTTCTGCTTTTCCCGTACCAAGCTTTCAGACTTGTAGCTGAGATAGCACTGCCCTTGTAAGCCAGTTGCATTTATTGCATGATGAAATTGTTCCGGTTATGGTTTGAACCGACAATAATTCTGCAGATGTCCGGAATATTATTGACCGTGCATCCTGCGAATAATGCTGTTTAAATGCATGTTGGCTTCACATGGAGGCTTTATGTCCCAACTTCTTAGCTTGTCCAGGGCGGCCCGGCTGGTGGGGGTAAACCGCAGCGAGTTGCAGAAACGCGTCAAGCAAGGCGAATTGACCACGTTTGATGGCATGGTTGATGTTGACAATCTGCTCGCCTCATATCCCGGGCTGCAGCTTGAAGACAACACAGAATATAGCAGGCTGCTTTTTATCAAGGAACGAGCCTTTGGCAAGCGTATCTTTGAGCGCGCTATGCCCGATGTGGAAACTCTGGCCACGCGTGTCAATGAGCTGAGTAGAGAACTGACGCTAAGCCAAACCCAGGTAAAGCATTTTAAAATCCTGCTGGACAGACTGCGCAGCAAATTAAACGACGTTGAAAATCAAGGCACGGCGGAAGCCAGGATATCCATGAATTCGTTAAAAAACTGGCTTGCGGATGAAGTAAAAGCTGCAACGGAGCCTGATTATCCCAACCCTCTGGCCATCCGCGACAATCTTCTGCGCGTGATGGCGGCACATGTCACCGTACTCCCGGGCAACCAGGATTTTTTTATCGATGGCCCGGATTCAATACTCGAAGGTGCCTTACGCGCCGGTGTTCCACTCAATTACGGCTGTAGTGGCGGCAATTGTGGCTTATGCAAGGCCAGGCTGATCTCCGGCGAGATCAAAAAAAACCGCTTTCATGATTACGTACTATCTGAAGCAGACAAGAGAGACAATTTGTTTCTCATGTGCTCAAACACTGCCGTTACCGATCTGGTCATAGAAGCTACGGCGGCGGGAGGCGTACAGGATATTCCATTCCAGCAAATTTCTGCCACGGTCAAATCCATCACCCCCCTCACCGCGGATATGGCTTTATTGCATCTGCAAACGCCGCGCAGCAGCCGTCTGCGATTCCTTGCAGGTCAGTCGGTCAATCTGCTGCTGGGCCAGTCTTTAAAGGCCGAGCTGGCGATTGCAAGCTGCCCCTGCGATGACCGCAACATACTCTTTCATGTGCACCACATACCGGGAAACCTGTTTTCAGATTACGTGTTTAATCGCCTGAAAAATCATGATATGGTGGATATTGAGGGGCCGCAAGGCGAGTTTATCCTGCATGAAAAAACCAGCCGACCGCTTTACTTTATCGCTTTTGACCACGGTTTTGCTCCCATCAAAAGCCTGATCGAACATGCCATGTCGCTGGAAGCTGCCGAAGCGATACATCTGTACTGGATAGGTTCAAACGACAGCAGCATTTACCTGCCGAATGTGGGTCGTGCCTGGGCTGATGCACTGGATAATTTTTACTATACCCGGATGGTGACAGGTTTCGACCTGGCAAACCTTGGCGGGAAGCGTGAAGAGGCGCTTAAAGTTCTGTTGCAGGGAATACTCAGCGAACATCCCGATGTCATTGCAAGCGATATATATATTGCAGGGCCTGAGGGAGCAAAGAAAATTGCCGAGAAATTCTTCCTGGATTTAGGGCTGCCCAAGACGAGAGTCTTTATCTCGAATTGATTTTCTTCTGTTGCATTGCTTGCTGCAACTTCCAGATTTTCTGTTTGAATAGCATCGTGCCTGACGGTTTTTTTCTATCCCGTTCGGAAACGGTAAAGCATTTATATTAGTAGCAAGCCGAGTGCATCTTATAATGCATCACAGGAGAGCGGGAAAAAAACAATGCAACTTACTCAATACACAGATTATTCTTTGCGCGTGCTGATTTACCTCGGCCAAAAGAAAGACGAGGAATTGGCAACGATCACTGAGGTTGCCGAATTCTATGGGATTTCGCGCAATCATCTGGTCAAGGTTGTGCACAATCTGGCGATTTACGGTTTTATTAAAACCTTGCGTGGAAAACATGGCGGCATGCGCCTCGCACGTCCCGCATCTGAAATCGGTATCGGCGAAGTAGTGCGTCAGACAGAACCCAACTTCGATATTGCAGAGTGCTTCAATAAAACGAATAACAGCTGTGTTATTTCACCCATATGTTCTCTAAAGAATATGCTGGAAGATGCGCGTAAGAACTTCTTGAAAACGCTAGACCACTACACGATTGCAGACGCCCTGACCCCTGAACATGGTCTCGCCAATCAGATAAATATTAGATTGCTTAAATAATAAGCTAACCGAAATTCTCGTCCTTAGCCATTCTCTGAAAACCCAAACTATACGAGCATCTCACCGCCGAAAGCTGTGTTAAACGGCTTCGCTATCTTCCTGTAGAAGGGGATGCCGCAGCGGTATAAAATCTCTTTACACACTATCATCAGTTCAGCCTGATCTACCAATATGCCAAACAAAGATATTTTAGCGATATCAAGCGCCAACTGCATTGTCGGCGAAACGATTTCACGTTCGGGGATGGAGCTTCTCATCGCGAAAGCTAAGCAGCCTCTTGTATTCGACGGCTGCAATTTTGAGGGAGCAGACCTGTCGCGACTGGAAATGAGCGGCTTCGAATTCAGGAACTGTAGTTTGATGGAAACTTCCTTTTATGCGGCAGTGCTGCCGCAGACTACATGGCGAAGCTGCCGTGGGCGTCAGGCTGACTATGAAGCAGCCGATCTGGTTGATGCCCGGTTTCAAAGCTGCGACCTTAACAATACCAATTGGCGCAGGAGCAGGCTGTCATCCGCGTCATACAAGGGCTGCAAACTCACCGGGGCCAATTTCGAAGAAGTGGCGTATCTGGGACTTTCGTTTGAAGACACCCTGCTCATCGGAGCCGACCTTCGCAAGATGTCGTTCCGCAAGATGCAGCTTGTTCAGCTGGATTTCTCTGACGCAGACCTGTCGGGATGCGACTTTAGCGACACGGTATTTCTGGGCGGCAGCCTGCGCAATGCCCACCTCAAGTTGGCTCGCTTTGACGGCGCAGACTTGCGGGAAGCCGACATTGGCGGACTGCAGCTGCATGATGCTAAGCTGTTTCGGGGGGCCACCATCTCGCGAAACCAGGCCGCTGCACTCGTGGCAGAACTCGGATTGAGCGTGGCTTGAAGTCAAGCCCGAAATTGCCGGCCAATCATGGTAAAAATATGCAGGCATGCGGCGAATTGAAACTGTAATTCATGAATCTTTCGAGCCTGTCCCCCCAATTTCACACAAGTTGACTTATTGCCAACAAAGCTTGTATGGTTGGATCAGATGGATATTGTGAAATCTTCATGCATGAAGGAGGCTGTTATGAAAGATTCTGAATATTTTCAAGTGCAAGCGAGAGCAATGCGAATCAGGGATGAATCAGGCATGTTTATTGAGACATGCAAAATGAACATTAAAAAAGCCGGGAGTCTGCGTGATGACGCCGCCCGGCTGTGCGAAGAAGCGATGATTCTCGAGGAAGAGTGTATAGCGGTCAAGAGTAAATCACTCGCGATTTTGAGACTTTCAAACCAATTCAAAAATTTGCCCGAGGGGAGCGGTGTTCAGCTCTCCAGCATTGAAGACGACACGACAATATTGCTGCAGATGATTGATGAGATCAGGCAGGCTCCGCTTCCTGCTGAAAATCCATTGCACAGCTTGAGAGCCGAACTTCTGGGGTTATCATTTCTGCCTGGCCACGACCTGCTTCCACCAGGCGCAGCCACTACGACTTAACCCGCGTTGCAAACGTCTTAAATTCTCCCAGCGGCAATGGGCGGCTAAACAGATAGCCTTGATAGGCATGGCACCCGTGGTGAGCGAGAAAGTCTCTCTGTGCCTCGATCTCCACCCCTTCGGCAATGACAGCAATGCCCAGGCTCTCGGCAAGGACGATCACCATTTTTGCAATGGCGGCATCATTGGGGTCGGTGAGGATATTTTTCACAAAGCTCTGGTCAATTTTCAGTTGATCCAGAGGCATCCGTTTTAGATAGGTGAGTGACGAGTAGCCAGTTCCAAAATCATCCAGCGAGAAGCCGACCCCCTTCTCTTTCAGCGCAGTCATTTTGACGATGATATCTTCCACATCATCCACCAGCACGCTTTCGGTCAGTTCCAGCTTGAGCCGATGCGGATTCGCGCCGGTTTGCTCCAGCAGCGCAACTACTTCTTCAACGAAATTCGGCAGCCTGAACTGCCGGGCGCAAACATTCACGGCGATAGTCAGGTGGGCCATAACCGGCTGGCCAGCCCATTCCGCAAGTTGGAGGCAGGCTGTCTTCAGCACCCAGTGGCCCATAGGCAGAATCAAACCGGTATCCTCTGCCAACGGAATGAATTCGGCAGGCATCACCATGCCGCGTTGTGGATGCCGCCAGCGCAGCAGCACTTCTGCACCCGTAAGGCTGCTATCGCCAACAATCTGTGGCTGGTAATACAGCATAAACTGATCTTCCTTAAGGGCCTCACGCATATCAGCCTCCAGTGCCGCGCGATTGCTGACCACTGCCTGCATCTCCGGATCGTAGAAACGCAGGGTGTTGCGGCCTGCAGCCTTGGCCTGGTACATGGCCAGATCTGCCCGTTTCAGCAGTTCATCGATGGAGCCCAGGTGGTCGGAGAACAACGTGGCACCAATGCTGGGCGTGCTGTGATGCGTGTACTCGGCGAGTTGATAGGGCAGGTTGAGTGCCGCGAGAATTTTTTCGCCCACAGTTTCGGTCCGGGTGGCAGATTTCTGGATGTTTGTGCTCAGGTCTTCCAGCATCACCACGAACTCGTCTCCGCCCAGACGAGCCACGGTGTCTCCGTCCCGTACGCAGGTAGACAGACGCTTCGCGACCTGTTGCAGCAGCAGGTCACCGATGTCGTGGCCGAGCGTGTCGTTGAGAGTTTTGAAGTTGTCCAGATCAATAAATAGCAGCGCACCATATCTTTTGCTGCGGGTACTGGACACCATGGCCTGTTTCAGGCGGTCGAGTAACAGCCGGCGGTTGGGTAAATGAGTCAACGGATCATAGAAGGCCAGATTGTTTATTTCTTCTTCAGCCTTCTTGCGCAAGGTGATGTCAGTGAAGGTGCCAACGTAGTGTGTCACCCGTTCGGCATCGTCTTTCACAGCGGTGATTGTGAGCCATTCCGGATACTCCTCACCGTTCTTGCGCCGATTCCAGATTTCACCCTGCCATACCCCGGCGTGGTTGATGTTCTCCCACATGGAAGCATAAAAAGCTGCGCCGTGACGGCCCGAGCCGAGCAGGTTCGGTTTCTTGCCCAGCATTTCTGCAGCACTGTAACCGGTAATTTGGGTAAATGCCCGGTTTACCCTTATGGTCAGATTCTCCGCATTGACGATCATCATGCCTTCCTGCCCCTCGAAGGCTGTGGCCGCAATACGCAGTGCTTCCTCGGCATGCCTGCGCTCGGTAATGTCGCGAACCAGGGCGATAATGCGGTCTGCTTTGCCGATGCGCGCGCGCCGCAGATTCACCTCGACCCAAAAGTGCTGGCCATCAAGCCGCCGTGCCAGCCAGTCAAATGTCTGCGGGCCATATTCCAGCGCAAGGCGCATCTTTTTGGCAGCCTCGGCCAGAGTGTAGGGTTCTACATTGGCGCACAAATCTTCAATTGATGGCTGCAGCGCCTGTTCGCGCGTGCAACGATACATTTCACACATGCGCTGATTGACGTCGAGTATCTGCCCGGTCGTGGCATCGTGGATGAAAAAAGCATCGCCGGCGGCGTCGAAGATGGCGCGAAAGCGCGTTTCGCTTTCGGCGAGTTCCTCGATGCGGCTTTGCACAGTGGCGGCCATGTCGTTGAAATTGTCGGCGAGCATGCCGATTTCATCGCGGCTGCCAATGACGATGGGGGTTGAATAGTCGGCTTTGGCGATACGGCGTGTGGCAGCAACCAGACTAGAGATGTGGCGCGTGATGAGATAGCCGCCTGTTGTCAGCAGCAATAGCGACAACAGAACCTCGCCGAGGGCGATCAACAGGCTCTGCTGCAGCACATTGCCGCGCAGGCTGGCCAGTTCGGTGAGCGACAAGCCGAAGCGCGCCGAGCCTACCGTGTTGCCAAGCAGGGTCAGGGGTACGGAAGTGTCGTAGGTCAAGTCGGATAGCGCGGCGGCAACATCCTTGTCTTCTGGCGCGGTGTTCGCCAGCAGCGGCAGCGTGACTTTGCCGGCACTGCCCAGAACCTCGCCGCTCCGGTCGAATACGGCAATGTAGCGGATATCCGTGAACTGAGAGCCAACCAGTTGCTGGATGATGGCGACAATTTCGCTATGGTCGCGCTGGAATACCCGCCCTGCCAGCGACGCGTTGAGCAGTGGTGCCAGCGCCTCAAGCCGCACACGGGTTTGCGATTCGAGCGCATCGCTCACCAGCCGGTAGCTGTTGGCGAGCAACAAGGCGAGCATCACGATCTCGACGGCCACAGCCGCTGCCACCAGCCTGAGCCGGATCGAACGGTGCCAGGGAATTGTGCGCTCAGGGCGCATCGAATACCGCAGTGTAGGGGTCTATGCGCTTCATCGTCGCAGCATCGAGCGGGCGAAAATCAATCTGCCGCGTCTTGGCAAAGAAAGCCCTGCCTGCAGCTGTTCCTGCAAAGCTGGTTAGTGCGGCTTGCAGTTTGAGTAGCGTTTTCTTGCCGTTACGCGGATGTCCCAGCAGTAAAAAACCGGGTACAGGTTGCGAGCGGTAAATCTCGCGCAGCTGGGCACGCTGCTCGGCAGGGGCGCTGTCCCACAGTAGCGTGCCGGTAGCGCCGGCATCCGCATCGCCGCGCAAAATGGCTTCGAGCACATTGGAAAAGCTCGCAGTATCGATGAAACTCACGTTCTTACCGAGTTCCAGCCCGCTTTTGCCGAGCGACTGCTTCATAATCTGGTAGGTCATTGACATCTTTGCGCCGACAGCAAGGGTGTGGTCACGCAGATTGTCGAGCGACTTGATGGACGAACCCTTCTGGGTCAAAGCAACAATGACGATAGGATAGCCTGTCTGTGCCAGCGGAAGATAACCGTCGCGTTTTTCGGCGAGCCGCCCCATGTGCGGAGCGGTGAAGATAATGTCATATTCTCCGGCGTGAGTGCGAGCTATGAATTTTTCAAAATCAGGGGCTGAGCGCAGCGCTACCGGCCGCCCCAGGGCCTTGGTCAGATGATCGTTAAGCGGGGTGAATTGCTCGACGATCTGGCTGGGCGACAAATACGGATAGATGCCGAATACCAGTTCGTCCTTGCCGTTGCCGGCGGCGTTGGCAGAGGGTGAGAGCAGAAGGCTGAGCAGAGAAAAGAGCAGCAGATGTGCGGTACCACGGTGGAACCTGATGATCCTCATGATGAACCTCCCCAATAAAATTGTGATCTCACAACTCTGCGGCTGCGATGCTGTATCTCTATATTTTTATCATGCCATAATTTCGCCTGTCACGTCCAAACGAGTTGGAGTTGATATCCTTGTCTGTTTAAGGGATAACCATAAGTAATTAATTATTTTCGTGTTCAATCGTGATCAGCGTGATCTCAGGCGCGGCAAACAGGCGTATGGGTGGCCCCCAGGTACCGGTGCCACGGCTTACATACAGCCAGCGCCCGTCGGCGAGCCGGGTGAGGCCGCTGTGCACGCGATAGGTTAGCCACGGTACAATGCCAAATGGAAAAATCTGCCCCCCATGGATATGCCCGGAGAGCTGCAAATCGAAGGGCGTTTCCGCATCAACCACGGGCTGGTGTTTGAGCAGCACAATGAAATCATCCGTTGAGACTGAAGCAAGCGCCTTTCCTGTATCCAGCTTGACTTCCTGATGCAGCGCAGCGCCTGCGGTGTGATCATCGATCCCCACCAGAATTATCCCGCCTGCTGCGGCCGCTTCGCCGCGCAATACCGTAAAACCCGCATTGCGCAGAAAACGCAGGGAAGACTCCAGCCCGGCAAAGTACTCATGATTTCCGGTGATGGCGAATAATCCCATCGGTGGCTGCAGGCTGTGGAAACGCTGTGCCAGTGCATTGAGGTCGTCCCCCTGGCCGTCGATTACATCACCGGTCGCCACCACAATGTCAGGTTTAATCTCGCGTAATTTGGCGATGACGCGCTGAAGAAATTCATCTCCCAGCATCACGCCCAGGTGCAGATCTGAAATTTGCGCGATGGTCACGCGACCGATAGTTGGAGAGAGCTTGGGCGTAGCGATTTTTATTTCTTCAACCTGTATCTGCCGCGCGGCGATAAAACCATAACCCATCAGCGCAAGAGCGATGAGTGCAACGCTGGACAAGCCCGTCGCTGCGTTCAGGGGCCACCTGCCGCCAATGAAGGTGGTAAGGAGATGTCCGAAATCGAATACCAGTGAGGTGCAGCAAAACAGGAACAGGAATCCTAACCAGAGATAAACTAGCCAGGATGCAACGAAGGTAACGCCATGCCAGTTTTGTCTGGTTAGCTGCCACAGAATCAGCGGCGACAGGGTCATGACTATCCCCGCAAGCGTCAGCACCAAACCCAGGCTGGCAGAATGTGGCAAAGCCTGCCACAGCTTGCTGAGCGCATAGAAGTGCATGCTGCCGTAAATGGTGAATGCCACACTTAGGAAAGCCAGCATTCCGATATTCCTTTAACTATTTTTTCCAGGAAAGTATTAACGGCTCTTTTCTTGAGCTGGCTCTGGATTCTCCACTGGGTACGCCGATCACGATTGGAGCAATGGCGGCATATTCGTCAGGAATGCCGAGTTCCGTTTTTATTTTGTGAATATTCAAGGCGGCAACAGCGGAGCCGATGACGCAACTGCCCAGCCCGATGGCCTGAGCCGCCAGCATCAGGTTTTCTGCGGCAAGCCAGCAGTCTGCAACAACGAATTGACCCAATGGCTTGGCGCAAATGATGATGAGGGTATTGGCGTCATGGAAGATATTGAAATCCGCACGGGTGAAATGATCGAAGGAGTGGCTGGTGCCATGCGCATTGCGGTGGCGCACTTCTTCGACGAAGATGGGCTTGGCCAGATCAGACGCGCGCAGCAATAGTGCAGGGGTTTGTACCACGACGAATGCCCAGGGTTCTTCGTGCATGGCCGTAGGCGCGTGCACAGCGGCATCGAGCAAGGTTTGTACCGTTTCGTCATCGACGGTCGCAGGTGCATAGGCGCGGACGGAATGGCGGGCATAGATATTTTTTAATATGCGGTTATCCGGATGTTGCATGCTTCGTTGATTCATTGATAACTCCTGGCAATGATTTACACGTGCAAACGCGGTGAACTGGGCGTAAGCGCTGCAGACAGCAGTGCGCATGACATACCGTGGTGCATTCAGGAGCAAATTTTCTGCCTCAAACTATTTAAGAAAATTCGCTATCTCGGACATCACCTCTTCCTGGTGCCCTACACACAGATGCCCCCCGCTAGGGTAGCTGATGAAGCGGGCACGCGGGATGTGGTCGGCGCTATAGCGTGCCCCGTCGTAAGTTCTGAATAAATCGTCAGCCACGCTCAGGATAAGCGTAGGCGCGGAAATATGCTCCAGCTCGTAGCGCGGCAAAGAGGCGGCAATTGCCGCATCGTTGAGTAGCCCGAGCCGGCGCGGGCCGACAGGCAGGATGTTGGACAGCACTTGTTCAACCCGCGCACGTTCTGCGGCGCTTGCGTTTTCCACCACGGCAGGCGGAGTGGCGAGAATCCCACTAATTACAGTTTGGCTTGCAAGCCGGGGTACTGCCCATAACAGGAAGTCCGACTGGAGTGCGGTGTCAAAAAACAACTCGAATCCGGGGGGCGTGTACATGGTCGGTGCACCATCCGGGCGCGGTGCATAGCTGACCGGAACCAGAAGGACAAGCGCGGTGGTACGTTCCGGATAACGCAGTGCAAACTGCATCGAGGAGGGGGCACCGGCAGATGCGCCGACGATTGCTGCACGCCGGATATGCAGCGCATCGAGCAGGCAGGCGTGCGCATCTGCCTGCGCAGCCGCAGAAGCGTCTGCAGGGAGAGGTGTGCGCAGATAACCAAACCGTGACATGGCGATGACGCGGAAGCCGCTCTTGACCAGCACCTTGGATGCATCCTGGGTCTGGTCATATCCACTGCCGGCACCATGCACCAGCAATACAGGCGAGCCCTTGCCTGCATCCGCATACTCTATCTGACCGCAGGGGGTTTGGGCGAGTTTGCTGCCAACAGAGATGCGCTCGCGCGCTTGAGTCATATCGCGCTGATAATTGAAATCGACCAGAGCGTATAGACCGGCAAGCATGAGGACTATAAGAATTGCGACTGCGCGCCCTACACTGATTCTAATCATTTGCACCCCCCGGCTGGAATAAGCCTGGCCGTAATTAGACATATCTGCCGGTCCATACGATGTTATTTATACAGCCCGCAACGATTCTGCCAAAACGTATTGATTATCCATATTTCTTTGCTGCCAGAACCCCTGTCAACAGGAGAAAAGACTGACATGCCTTGCGCTTTTTTATTTCATTCACACCCTATTTTTAAATGCATATTGGAGATTCGAAAGTACACTCAAAACTCATGCTATTAAATAAGCAAAGTCCCTATTTTTTGGCAGCGCTGTTTAAAGCAAACACAGCAGAACTGAGCCAGCCACATCCCCGTTGTAGATCGTGAAAATGCTATTAATCAGGAGTTCCCAAACGAGACGAAACAGGAGAACGTTCAGCAGAGTGGTGGTGCAAGATTTAAGGCCTCGCCATTGTGTCAGGTGTATATTGCCTGGCGGAGATTCTGATGCTTATTTCTTGTGATGTGGCTTGCCGAATAGCGTCCTGATTTCGTCCTTGGCGGCCTCAAGGCATGCCCGCTGTTCCGCAGGGAGCTGACGGCCGGAGCGATTGATGTAAAAAGTAAGCATGGACATGGCAGAGCGGAATGGATCTGCCTTGCGGCGCTGGCTGTGTTCAGCTGAATTCTTCAGCGACAGTGCGATTTGTCGCGGATCATGCCAGGTGAATACTCCGGGATCGAGATCCAGAGCATTGCTGGTGTCGGTGACATGCTGTGACCAGCGTTTCTTGTCGGGGCTTCCAGTCGTCATGTGACCAAGTTCAACGATAAAAAAACGGAGGGGGACTTACTGGCTATAGTGCTTGAAGTCCAGCTTGGCCGTTTGCTTTCATTTTTTTCCGGTGCTTCAGAAATGTAGGGGTCACGATTAACCCGCTCCACAAGTGTGCTTTACGGTTTGAAAAACTTCAGTTTGCAGGCTCCATTCCGGATTAGTGGTCAGCAAGGTTATGCCCCATGTGCGCTGCGCTTACATGAGCTTAAACTGGACTGTTCTGGGTACATGTATCCACGGAACCAGTCAGCAGATAAAGCAGCGCCAAAATAAGGAGTACGGCATACATCCATGGTTTTAACTTATGCATTTTCGTCTCGCATCCTCATCAATGGAAATGGCCTATGTTATGTCTTCGATTACTTAAGGAACGCTGCTATCTCCGCCATCACCTCACGCTTGTGGCCGACCCACAAATGACCGCCGCTTGGGTAGCCGACAAAGTGGGCGTGCGGAATATGCTCGGCGCTATAGCGGGCGCCATCATAAGTGCCGTACAAATCATCAGCCACGCTCAGGATAAGCGTAGGCACGGTAATCCGCTCCAACTCGTAGCGCGGCAAAGACGAGGTAATTGACGCATCGTTGAGCAGCCCGAGCCGGCGCGGGCTGACAGGCAGCGTGTGATCAAGCACTTGTTCAACCCGCGCACGCTCCTCGGTGCTTGCGCTCTCTACTACTTCTGGCGGAGTGGCGAGTATCGCTCTTATCACGGATTGTCGGGCAACCCTGGGGGCTGCCCAGAATAGAAAGTCCGATTTGAGTGCGGTAAGGAATAAAAATTTTAGTCCGGCCGGGGTATGCAAAGGCGGGGCACCATCCGGTCGCGGTACATAGGCGGCCGGAACCAGAAGCACAAGTGCGGCAGTGCGTTCAGGATGGCGCAGCGCAAACTGCATTGCGGAGGGCGCCCCGGCAGAAGCGCCAATGATATCGGCGCGCCGGATATTCAGCGCATCGAGCAGACAGGCGTGTGCATCTGCCTGTGCAGCCGCGGACGCATCGGCAGGGAGAGGTGTGCGCAGGTAGCCAAAGCGCGACATGGCGATGACACGGTAGCCGCTTTGCACCAGCGCACTGGACGCGTCAAGGCCCTGGTCAAAACCACCGCCGGCACCATGCACGATCAACACCGGAGAGCCTTCGCCGACATCGGCGTATTCGATCTGCCCGCAGGGCGTACTCGCGATTTTGCTGCCGACGGAGATGCGCTCGCGCGCCTGCCTGATATCGCGCTGATAGCTGTAGTAGACCAAGGTGAACAGACCGGCAAACAGGATGCCCGTCAGAATAGCGACTGTGCGTCCTGCACTGGTCTTAATCATTTCGTTCTCCCAGGACTGGTTTACAGCCTGTCTGCCTGCCTGTCACCCCAAAAGGCCGGCAAGCGACTAACTTTCATTAGCGGTTCAAAATTGTTTCATAGTGAGCACCCGAAAAGTACACACAAAATTCAGCTTGTTATATAAGAAAAATCCCTATTTTTATTGGCGCTGTAGTGAGCAACAATATATGCGTATGAGCTAGCCGCGGAATCTCAGGTGGATCATGCGAAATGTTAATTATCTTGAGTGTGCGGAGGTGGCTGATGTTGTTCCGTCGGGATACTCAAAATTTTTTAATCAAATCTTATAAAGAGGCCTAATGATGAAAACGAGAATTTTTGTATTCGCTGCAATGGGTGTGTTGTCAACTGCTATCAGTCAGCCGGCATTTAGCGCCGCCGCCAGTTCAGAGCACCCGGTGATGGTAAATATCAAACGCATGTCGTTCGATACTGCATTGAAAATCGGCAAAGCGGCGATTGAAAAATGCCGCAAGGATGGCGTACAGGTTACTGTAACTGTCGTTGACCGCGGCGGCCATCCACAAGTCATCTTGCGCGATACCTTGTCGATGGACATTTCGATTTCCATCAGCCAGAAAAAAGCCTATACAGCGATGGAATTTAATGCGCCAACATCTGAACTCGTCAACCGCTTTCCGGGCGCTTACAGCGTGCCAAAACTTGACGAATTGCTGATGTCGGCAGGCGGTATACCAATCAATGTTGGCGGCAATATCATCGGCGGTATAGGTGTCAGTGGAGCCCCCTCCGGTGTGACCGATGAAGCCTGTGCGCAAGCCGGCTTGGCAGCCGTCCGCGACGATTTGGAAATGCAGTAATCCGAGAAGCGCCAAGGGGGTAGAGCCTTTATTTCTGTCAGAAATAAAGGCGGCACTGCGCTCCCTTAATGGACACGACAGCGCGCTGCCTGTCGCTCATGCCTATGCCGTGGAATTTCCGTGTAGAATTTTCCACCGGCCTCTGCAATCAATCATGCCAATCTTCCAGGTTTTGATGCGCCAGCCTGATTTATCGTCAGTTGGCAGGGGGAAGCCCCTGCATGATGTTACCGCGCACAGGACGCGACAGGAACGTTCTCTTCAATAAGCTGACTGAAAATTCTTCATGCCGGTTCCACGGCAAGAGTGATACACAGCGTGCCATCGTACAGTAGCCAAATATCAGTTGTGCCCATGTTCCCACCGCAGGCACCCAAAAAAGCAACCTCGTCGGTTCCACGAGCGAAACCAGCAGAAGCATCAAATACCAGAATCGCACCTGGACTGGAAAAGTAGTAATGTTGTTCTCGCGTATGATGAAGTGCATTAAATGGACTATCGTGAGATTTATGGCCAGAAAGTATCCAGTCTGGTATCCGGCAATGCCAGCGGTAAGCAGGCATGCAGTAACAAGCCAGTACCACCAGCTGAGTTCTTTGTAGTCGATCATATACATAAAATATTTCCCATAATTTGAATTACCCATCATCATAAATGAAACGACAACGGGTTGTCGCCTCTTGTTATGCTACCAGCCCATCTCATACATCAAGTTGATATGGGGATGTCAGAATGTCAAAACAGAAGCGTAACCGTACGAAGGCACGCTAGCATATGCAGCGGCCACGGCCGCATAGCCCCCTCAGCGATTCGGTCCGACTCATGGTCGAACGTACCCTTCCCGAGGTGTTGTCGAATAGAACATCGAAGCGTGCCGGCTCGTTCCATGCATCGCAATAGCGCCATTCCCACACCAACTCATCCCGCCTCTTGAAGTAGGCCGTCCAGCCCGGGTAGGGTGGGCCGAGCGTGTGCAGCACCTCTTCTTTGCTCATGCCGGTCTGGATCAGTGCGAAGTGTTTCTCATCCAGCACATTCTCGATCTGTCGCAGCCTGTCGTCCGGACCAATGATGACCATGTAAGTATGGTATCCCGCCGGTCCGCGCGGATAGGCGAGTTGCACCGAACCGTCAGCATTCTGCCAGCGTAGTGCCGGTTGCCCCATGACATGCAGAACATTGTCCAGTCCGTCCACGCCCGGCTGAAGTCCGCGGCCGCTGTAGGACGCGCAGGCAACCAGCAGCAGCGCTAAAAAAAATGTTATCCATGGTTTCATTATTGTCGTGATATCAAATGTACGGCCAGACTCTCGTGGTTTCAGGAAGCGGGGCGATTGAACGTTAACCACTGTGCCCACTGTTGACCTGCTCCCTGTTGCGTCAGAAGTTGTGTACGGTGATGGTGTTGGCGTTCACGGCAACCGTCGCGGTGCTGGTGAAGACCAGTGCATCGTCGACGGCCGGATCATCGACCGCGGCCTGACAGGTGTGGGCGATAGTGTAGTCGCCAGCCTCCAGGAAGGCGGCGTTGTAACGATACTCACCGCTGACGCTGTCAATTTGCACGCTCGCGGTAGTCACGGGATCGGGCGTGATGCCATCAATATCATCCGGCGTGATGCCGGCGCCGGTGAAGACGTAGACAGCGGGGGTACAGCCAGCCGGGACTTGTAAGGGATTGACCGTGCCGGCGACCGTGCCTGCCAGGGAGTTGTCCGCCAGCCGCAGCGTCGGACGCAGCAGGTATTGGCCGCTCCCGGTGGCATGCACCGACTTGCGCAGATCGAAATCGATGGTGAAATCGGCGCTACCGCCTACCGGAATGTCTATACTGCGGTTGAGCTTTAGTCCGCTCTCATCGCCGCTCGGAATAGTGAGTTCGTAATCCGCGCCGTCCGCCACGACGATATAGGAATCATGCATGCCGGCAGTATCGACCATTAACCGTATCCAGTTGTAATGTCCGGCCGGTAAAACATAACCGTTCAGCAGTACATCTGTCTGCCCCCCGCCCAGCGCCAGCAGGTTGATTTTTTTCGGCGCTGCGGCTGTGCTGCAGGCTGCGCTGCTTACCACGGTCTTGCTGGCATCCGCTGCATCCTGACAATAATAGAGGGTAGTGAGCATCCCGTTTGCATGCTGGATTTCGAGGCCGTGGAACTGAATATAGACCTGCCTGGCGCTGTCCACCGCAGCATCTGTAATGCGCAACGTGAGAGAGCCTGTGCCCGTATTAACCGAATTGCCGGAGCCGCAACCCGCCAGCAGCACAGCGCAAGCCATGAGCGAGGCGGTATGTTTCAGAAAAAACGATATTGCCATACATTTCTCCATGAAAATCCAGCTCTGCGTTAGTCCCCGTTTCAAGTCCCTCCGCCGCAATCGTAGATGCCCAGTTTGGAGCGTTCGAGTTCCTGTGCATAGGTGTAGTGCTGCCCGGTAGCTTCCATCGCAACTGCGGAACGGCTGGCACGCCCTTCGTGAAATAACAATTCCTTGATAACCGCATTGGCATCATTGATGGGGGGCACCATGAGCATTTGCAGCCGTTCGTAGATATCTCGGTCGATGGTAATTTGTACTTGGTCGTTCATATCTGTCTCCTGTTGATTAGTCTCGACCTGTAGCGTCGAGCTTAAGAGGGTAGTCTCACACAGGCAGCGGACGGGCGCTGCTCCGTTACTGCTGTGCACATACCGAATGAAAGCATTCAGTTTCTGGCTTCATTTTCAAAATGTCGAATTTGAGTCTGCCTTGCATAACGAGCTTTCCCGACTATGGGCTTTGGAAGTCAGAACAATTCCGCTCGCGAGAAGTACACTTTCTTTTGTGAACGTGGCGGTGGAATTTTGAATGCCTTGCTTAAAAAAATTCCGGAGCGAACATCCTGAACAGACCACAGAAAAATAAAATCCAGCCCGCGAGCGTGACCTGTAACCATAAGGCCAGACGTCAGGAGCAAGGGTGTCTGGTCCATTTTTTTGCGTCTTTGATGTATCTTGCCTAGTTGCAAAGTACTCTCAAAATTTTGCCAGTTGAATAAGCAAAATCCTTAATTTTGTGAATGCTGTCGTAATCAGCAACTCGGATTCCGCCTTTTAATATGTCGGGAAAAGACGGATTACCGCAATCCAAAGAAAGCAGTACACTTAGCAAGCCGCAGGCTTCAAGTTTGATGGCACGCAGTGAAGAAAAACAGAACGAAAGGCGCTGGAAATGGACAAATCCTCCTTACGCACTCCGCCATCCCCCAACAATACGCCCGCACGCTGGCGTGCCTTGCCTCTCGGCATCTGGGCCATGGGTTTCGCCTCCCTCTTCATGGATGTCTCTTCAGAGATGATCCACAGCCTCCTGCCCGTGTTCATGGTCAGCGTGCTGGGTGTTTCGATGGTTACGGTAGGCTTCATCGAAGGCATCGCAGAAGCGACGGCCGCCATTCTGAAAGTCTTCTCAGGCACGCTCAGTGATTACCTCGGCAAACGCAAAATGCTGATGGTGCTGGGCTATGGTCTTGCCGCCCTGACCAAGCCGGTTTTTCCGCTGGTCAACTCAATCGGCTGGGTGTTCACCGCGCGTTTTATGGATCGCATCGGCAAGGGCATACGCGGTGCGCCGCGCGATGCGCTGATAGCCGACATCACCCAGCCTAGCCTGCGCGGCGCCGCGTACGGCTTGCGCCAGGCGCTAGATTCGGTCGGCGCTTTGCTGGGTCCTCTGCTGGCAGTGGCGTTCATGATGCTGTTCGCCGATAACATCCGCGCAGTTATGTGGGTGGCGGTGATACCTGCTTTTATTTCAGTGGCGTTGCTGATCGTTTATGTGCGTGAACCCGAGGGTGCAGCGCCTGCTGGCGCTGCCAGGGCGCCGCTCACCCTGGCCGATGCCAAACGCCTGCCGTTGCGCTACTGGATGGTGGTGCTGGTGGGCGCCGTCTTCACCCTGGCGCGCTTCAGCGAGGCCTTTCTGGTGCTGCGCGCGCAGGATATCGGGCTGCAGCTCGCCTACATTCCCGTGGTCATGGTCGTGATGAACATTTTCTATGCCGGCGCCGCCTATCCCGCCGGCGCAGCGTCCGACCGCTTTAGTGCGCGTACACTGCTATTCGTCGGGCTGGCGCTGCTCGTCGCCGCCGATTTCTTGCTCGCACTTGTTTCATCGGTGCCAGGCGTGTTCGCAGGTGCGTCGCTGTGGGGTTTGCATATGGCCTTCACCCAGGGATTATTGTCGAAACTGGTAGCGGACACCGCGCCGGCAGATCTGCGCGGCACGGGGTTTGGCATATTCAATCTGGTGAGTGGCGGCGCGCTGCTGCTGGCGAGCGTGATTGCCGGCTCGCTGTGGAGCTTGTTCGGCCCCTCATTCACCTTCCTTGCCGGCGCGGGCTTTGCGGCCATCGCAGCGTGCGGATTGCTGGTCTCCCTTTGGTATAGAAGACCCAACCATGGAAAATAGAAACTCTGTGCATTTCATAGTATGAGAATAATTCATGAATTCAAACCAGCCTGATTGGCACGATATGGCAGGCCTCACACAGGCCGAGGTGGCCGAGCGGCTGCGCGCCGAGGGCTACAACGAGTTGCCGGGAGGGCACAAACGCACCACCCTGACCATCGCACTCGAAGTGGTGCGCGAGCCCATGTTCCTGTTGCTGGTGGCTGCAGGTTCCATCTACTTCCTGCTTGGCGATGTGGGCGAAGCCGCCGTGCTGCTCAGCTTCGTGCTGGTGGTAATGGGCATCACCATCTATCAGGAGAAACGCACAGAACGGGTGCTGGAAGCGCTGCGCGATCTCACCAGCCCGCGCGCGCTGGTGATCCGCGGCGGCCAGCAACAGAGAGTCGCCGGGCGTGAGGTGGTGCGCGGCGACATCCTCTTGCTCACCGAAGGGGATCGTGTTCCCGCGGATGCGGCCGTGCTTTCGTGCAGCAAGCTGCAGATCGACGAGTCGCTGCTCACCGGCGAGTCTGTACCGGTGAACAAGGGCCAGTGGGACGGCAAGGAGGCGCTTGCGCGTCCGGGCGGGGACAACCTGCCCTTCGTTTACTCCGGCACCCTGATCGTGCAGGGCCAGGCCATCGCCGAAGCGCTTGTCACTGGCGGGCGCAGCGAAATCGGGCGCATCGGCAAGGCGCTGGAATCCCTTGAAACCGAAGCCACGCCGCTGCAGCGACAGACGGGACGCCTGGTGCGCAGCCTCGCCGCGATAGGGCTGACCCTATGTCTATTGCTGATCGTCGTCTATGGGTTTACGCGCCACGACTGGATTGCAGGCATACTCGCCGGCATCACGCTCGCCATGGCGACGCTGCCCGAGGAGATACCGGTGGTGCTGACCGTGTTTCTCGCCCTCGGCGCCTGGCGCATTTCGCGCCGCCGCGTGCTGACGCGACGCGTGCCCGCCATCGAAACCCTCGGTTCGGCTACCGTGTTGTGCGTCGACAAGACCGGCACCCTCACGCAGAACCGCATGGCGGTGCACAGCATCTATGCCTCGGGTGAGCTTTTCCGTGTGCCCGTTGAGCATGACAGCCAGCCCCTGCCCGAAACCTTTCACGAGCTGCTGGAGTTCGGCATCCTTGCCAGCGAGATTGACCCGTTCGATCCCATGGAGAAGGCGATGCGCGCACTGGGCAACCGCTATCTCGCCAGCACGGAACACCTGCACGACGACTGGCAACTGGCGCATGAATATGCGCTGACGCGTGAGGTGCCGGCGATGTCGCATGTGTGGAAAGCGACCCGCGGCGAAGAGTACGTGGTGGCCGCGAAAGGCGCACCCGAGTGGATTGCCGATCTTTGTCACCTGGAGCCGGCCGCCGCCAGCGCCCTGCTCGAAGAGGTGGAAAGTCTGTCGGCGCAGGGTTTGCGCGTGCTTGGCGTCGCCGATGCGCGCTTCAGGGGCGAGGCATGGCCGCCGCTGCAGCACGATTTCGAGTTCCGTCTGCTGGGCCTCGTCGCGCTGGCAGATCCGCTACGGCCCACGGTGCCTGCGGCGATCGCGGAGTGCAAGGCCGCCGGCATCCGCGTGGTCATGATCACCGGCGACTATCCGGGCACCGCGCTCGCCATTGCGCGCGAGGCAGGTCTGGAGGCGGGGGAGGTGATCACCGGTGCAGAACTGGAGCGGCTGTCCGAGACCGAGTTGAGCCAGCGACTGCGCAAGGCCAACATCTTTGCCCGCGTCGTGCCCGACCAGAAACTCAAGCTGGTGAACGCCCTCAAGGCCAACGGCGAGGTGGTCGCCATGACCGGCGACGGCGTGAACGATGCCCCCGCGCTGAAGGCCGCCCACATCGGCATCGCCATGGGCGGGCGCGGCACCGATGTGGCGCGCGAGGCGGCTTCGCTGGTGCTGCTCGACGACGATTTCGCCTCCATCGTGGAATCGGTGCGGCTGGGGCGCCGCATCTACGACAACCTGCGCAAGGCCATGGCCTACATCCTGGCGGTGCACGTGCCGATCGCCGGTTTGTCGCTGCTGCCGGTGCTGTTCGGCTGGCCGCTGGTGTTCTTCCCGGTGCACATCGCCTTTCTCCAGTTCATCATCGATCCGGCCTGCTCCATCGTGTTCGAGGCGGAAAAGGAAGAACCAGATACCATGAAGCGCCCGCCGCGGCGGCCCGACGAACCTCTTTTCGGCGGCTGGAATCTCGCGCTCAGCCTGCTGCAGGGGGGGGGCGTGTTGCTGCTATCGATAGCCGTGTTCGGCATCTCGCTCTACCGTGGTCTTGGCGAAGGTGAAGCGCGCGCACTTACCTTTGTCACCCTCGTCGTCGGCAACCTTGCCCTGATCTTCGCCAACCGTTCGTGGGAGCGCACCATACTGGCCTCATTGCGCATGCCCAACCGCTCGCTGTGGATCATCACCGGCGCGGCGGCGTTGTGCCTGGCTTTGGTGCTGTACGTTCCATTGCTACAGAATCTGTTTCAGTTCGCGCCGCTGAGCGCTCGTGAACTGCTGCTTGCCGTGACGATAGGTTGCGCCAGCATCGCCTGGTTCGAATTGTTCAAGCTGAAACGAAAACTGCAGCCCGGATAAATCTTGCTTGGATAGGACGCGATCAATTGTGTGCCGGTCATAGCGGCAGTGAGCGCGGCAACATTTCCTGGATGAAGCGTTCACTTAACTTGATGCAATGCGAAGGTGTGTAGTCTATTACATCAGAATCGGAAAGATGCTGCTGTAATCATCCCGCCACGGCTGGAAACCGCTCTGCACGGTAATCGGCGTCGAGCCACTGAGGTTGGGATGATTGAAAAATGAGCGGTCGCCGCTGATCAGAGCCCAGCGCGAACGGAATATAAGCCGATCGTGGTCTCCCGCAAAATCGACGAGGCGAACCTGCCGTGCAAAGTGATCTGCGGCAGTTTTTACCACGGGTCGCAGGTCCAGGAAACGGTTCGTAATGTGCACCGCAAGTACGCCATCCGGTTTCAGATGTTTGAAATAGAGGGCGAATGCCTCATAGGTCAGCAGGTGCACCGGTACGGAATCGCCTGAGAAAGCATCCACGACGAGGACGTCGAATTGCTGTGGAGGTTCACTTTCCAATTGCATGCGGGCATCGCCGAGGACAATTTCCGTTGTGGCCGCAGTCTGCGAGAGATAGCTGAAATTGTGGTGTGCAATATCAATCACCAGCGGGTCTATATCATAGACCCTGAAGTAGTCGTTCTTGCGCCCATAGCTGACCAGCGTTCCGACGCCAAGGCCGATCACGCCAACCCGTAGCGGGCCTTGCGCAGCCTTGATCTGCAGTGCCTTGCCTGCGCCCCCGTCAAGGCTGTAATAGGTGGTCGGGTAGGCGATCTTGGCAGGGGAAAGATACTGGCGTCCATGGATAATCTGGCCATGCATCATCGTGCGATAGTCATCCCCGGTATCGGCAAAAACCTTCAGCGCACCGTAGAAGTTGCGTACCATCAGTTCTGCGCCGCTGTTTTCTTCGATGTGATAATCGATCCTGATCCAGCTCAGGGACAACAGCAGAATCAAGGTGGATGCAAGCGTGATGTTGCGCCAGGCGGGACGGGCAAACGTGGTCCTGGAAATGATCGCGATGGCTGCCACGAGTCCGGTCAGAACGATGCCTATGGACAGATCATAGTTGCTGTTGAACCAGTAGGGGGCAATGACGCCAACAAAGAATCCTCCCGCAGCGCCGCCGACAGCCAGCATCAGGTAATAGCCGGTCAAATGGGAGGGATGCGGCTGCAGGCGGGCGAGCTCCCCGTGACACACCATGCATGCAACAAAGAAGGCAGACAAATTGACCGCCATCGACAGGTAGATGGGAATTTCGGACAGACCAAGCGTAGGCAGGTAGGCAAGCGCGGCAAGACCCGCCACCAGCAGCGGGAGAAAAATCTTGCGCTGGTACCAGCCCTCGCTTTCGAAGCTCAGAATGAAAGAGAGCAGATATAGCGCAAGGGGCGCAACCCATATCATCGGAATGGGGGCGATGTTCTCAGTCAGGAAACTGGTATCGGCGACCATTAGAATTGACGGGCAGGCAGCAAGAGCTGCCCACAGCAGTTTGTTGGTCCAGCGCGGCGCAAGCCCGGCCTGCGTCTGTTCCGCCACGATGGCCAGCCCCTTGCGGCCACGCCACGCAAGCAGTCCGCATGCGGCGACAAAAAAGATGAAGAGTCCCGACCACAGATAGGACTGCAAGCGGGTTGGCAGTACCGGTTCAATCGCAAGCGGATAGAGCAGCAGCGCCAGCATGGAGCCGAAGTTTGACAGGGCGAACAAACGGTACGGAACCAGACCCGAACGCTCGCGCGCAAACCACGCCTGCAGCAACGGACCCGTGGTCGACAGCACAAAATAGGGCAAGCCTATGGAGACCGTCAGCAGTCCGAGTATGCACAGGGTCGGGTTCTCGGCCCCGGTCGGTTTCCAGGCTTCGCTGGGAACCACAGGAATCAGCAGGAGGCTGAGCAGCAGCAGGCTGCCATGCAGTATGCTTTGACGATAGGGGGAAAGAAAACGGACCAGCCAATGGGTGTATAAATAACCCAGCAGCAAAACCATCTGAAAAAACAGCATGCAGGTCGTCCATACCGAGGCCGAGCCGCCAAACCACGGCAGGATCATCTTGCCTATCATGGGTTGCACCTGGAACAGCAGAAACGCACTGAGAAAAATCGTCAGCCCATAGTGAAGCGTGAGGCGAAAATCAATTTTCATGTGGAGCCCCGATTAGTGAAAGTGTGCAGAAGCTGAAACCCTTCAGTTGACAGGGAAAGGCGGGATAAGGCTTTTTTGCCCGGGAATAATGCTGTAACTGCGCACGGGAATCCCGCCACGGAAAATTTTCAGCGTATCTGTTCCCGTTGTGGAATTAAAATATTCCCAGTAGGGACCGACCGTGTCGCCGTCGGACCACACATAAAATCCGTTTTTTCCTTTAGACCCGTTTGGCCAGCGCCACAGGCTGAACTGGCTTGGCCTTGCTGCATTTTCATCTGCCTGCACAAATATTTTTTCATTGGTGTAATACATGATTTCGGCACTTAACTGGTGTGAAGGCGTGACGGCAATTTCCATGCCGGGATATTTTTTTAATTCAGCTCCGAGTTCTCGCCAGCCATAAAACCAGTTCGTCGCATCGGTGACAGCCAGTTCCTTTGAAAACTTGGCAAGTGGAATCACGCTGAATCTGGCATGAAGCGTGACGATGGCCGATAACAATAAACTTGCAGATAAAGCGCCATACCACAATGAGCGCCGTATTTTTGAAGGGCTATCAAGAAAAAACTTTGTCACAAGTATGCTGAAAGTGAAGTACGCAAATACCGGCCAATTCGGGCCTGCAAGTTTCCTTAAGGAAGAGAAGCCAAAAAACATGATGATCGGCAGGGCAGTGAGGATTAAAAATAAATGCTCTTTGTTCTTGCGGAAAAGACAGGCCAAAGCCGCGTAGATGCCGAGGAGCCAAACGATGGGCCCCGCGACGAGAAGCTGTCCGCCGATATATTCGGCAAGCCTTTCGAACGAGTAGCCTTGGCCGCCGAGACCGTGGTCAAACTGAAATACAAAAGAAATCCAGTTGTGACGGCTGTTCCAGTACACAACGGGAAGGAAGCAAAGGAATCCTGCAAGCAGAGAAAGATAGGGATGGAAGGTTTTCAGCCAGCGGCGATCTTCTGTTAAAAGCAGATAGAACAACAGGCAGGGAAGCAGCAGAATGGCCGTGTATTTTGAAAGGAGCGCCAAGCCGAACGAAACCCCGAACGCATACCATAACCAGGTCTTGTTGCTGCGCATGGCCTGCCAGAAGAGGTAAACGCTTAATGACCAGAACAAAAATAGTGGAATATCGGGCGTAATAACAATCAGCCCCAACATGGTCATGGGATAAACATTAAAAAGCATCACGCTACCCGCGGCGACCAAGGTACTGCGGAAAAGCTGCAGCGAAAGTTTCCACGTCAAAAAACTGACTATCAGTGTAACGATGCTTCCTGACAGCCTGACCCATAGCTCAGACTTTGATAGCAGCGTTGTAAACCAGATAAAGTAAGCCACCAGAGGTGAATGATCAAAGTAACCGAGATCAAGATTCCGCGACCACAGCCAGTAATAAGCCTCATCTGGATGAAGCTGCAGCGACGCCGACAAATACAGGCGCCATAGCGTCAACATCCCAACAAAAATAATCGTATTGCGCTTGTTAAAAAGTATTTCCATATTGTTATGCAGCAAACAAGAGCGACTGCTCCCTTGTTTGCGGGTTTTTCAAGGGTTGTTGACCGACCGAAAATACACGCAAATCCTTGCTGCTTATATAAGCAAAATACCTGATTTTGGAGGTACTCCTTAAGGTAGAAAGCACATGCGTAGTGACCCCAGCCATAAATCGGGGCATGCTGTATATTTTGGTGTAAGCTGCACGCATCCCGGATGAAAACTCAACTTTTTCAAAGAGATATGTTTAGGAGAGGTGAGGCCAGGGAGTGATTTTGACTGGGCTGAAAAAATAATTCCATCACTGCATCATTGCGCAGGCATTAAACATTGAATATGAACGTATAATATAAATATATCAATGGTTGAATTGCGGCACTAAAAAAATCCTAATCATTCTGGTTGTAGCAGACAAACTATTAATCAATACAAATCGAATAATAATGAATAGTGATAAAAGTCTTAGCGCATCATTGTCTGGCCTGTCTTTGCTGAATAATTCTGATCAGTACCCAGCTCGCTCGAGCAGAGTATCCATTGTTTACAACATGCCTCAGTCTTGTATCCCTGTACTTGCATCCGTATTTTTTCTGTTTGTGCAACCTTGCCAAGCCGAAGAAAATCTCGATTCAGAGCTTGCCTATTTTCAGGATTTTCCCGTCGTACTGACAGCATCCCGCCTGTCCCAGCCGTTGTCTGAAGCACCTAACGCGATGACCGTCATCGATAGCGAAATGATCAAGGCATCGGGTTTTCGCACCGTGCCCGATTTGATGCGTTTGGTGCCTGGCATGTATGTGGGCTTTGCCGATGCGAATCGACCCGTGGTTTCGCTGCATGGTGCAACGGATGAGTTTTCCCGCCGCATGCAGGTGTTGATCGATGGCCGCAGTATCTATTTACCCCCCTTCGGTACCGTGAACTGGGCAGACCTTCCGCTACTGATCGAGGATATCGAGCGCATCGAGGTGGTACGCGGACCATCCTCCGCATCGCACGGTAGCAATTCGTTTTATGGTGTGATCAACATCATCACACGCGACGCGATCAGCCAGAATAGTGGGAGTGTTTCCGTGACAGGGGGCGACGCTTCCGATGTTTCAGCCAGATTCGGCAGGGCAGGGGAACAATTTGACTATCGGATATCGGTTGGCTCTCGCTCCGATCAGGGGATAACAACACCGCTTTGAACGATCACAACGAGACGCACCTGTTCAATTTTCGCAGCAACTATCATCCGAACCCGACAGACAGTCTCGATCTGCAAATGGGCAGCAGCAATGGCGTGTATGGCCTGGGCATTGCGGGCAGGCCGGAAGATGCATTCCGTGAAACTACGGCGAAAAACGATTTTGTGCAGGCGAGCTGGCTGCATGTCTGGCCTGCAAGCGACGAGAGCAAACTGACCTATTCTTACAATACCCGCAGTTCGCTTGACCCCCACCTTTGCATCGACTCGCAAACATGTCAGGGAAATACCGCTACGCCCATCGCGCAGGGTTTTACCCGGCAAACCGTGTATAGCCAGCGTAACGGGCTGGAGCTGCAAAACACTCACCAGTCGAGCAACAGCAACCGCCTGGTGTGGGGAGGAGGCATGCGCAGCGACTTTGCCGACTTTCCGCTATTTTTGGGCCGCCCCTATACAGTGAACCCATGGCAGGTGTTTGCCCATGATGAATGGCGTGTTACCGAGGCGACCGTGCTGAATATCGGCACCATGTATGAGGACGACGGCATGGGAAATAGAAACAATTCGCCGCGTGCTTCACTCAACTATCACTTCATGCCGCAGCACACCGTGCGTGTTGGAGTCTCGACTGCCACGCGCAGTCCTGCGATGGGTGAAATGTATATGGATTCCAATAACACGCTTCTGGGTGGAGCATTTGTGTCACCACTCGTTCCCCTCACTCCGGAAAAGATTATTTCGCGAGAGGTGGGCTACCTTGGGGATTTTGCATCCCAGGGAGTCACCGTGGATGCGCGGGTGTATGTTGATCAAGTGACTGATATGATCTTTGTTGATAAATATCCAATGCTGACACCCGCAGACAGTTTCAAAAACATGCTTTCTGCCGAGTACAAAGGGGTAGAAGCGACGGTCAAATACTACTGGAATGAACACCGCAGTTTTCTGTCGGCTAATTATGCCTATCAGGAAGCATCAATCAGTTTTGCCAATTACCCGACGCAATATTTCAGCACCATAACGGATCCTTATGACCCGATCACTTATCCCACTGTGGGCGATCGTGTAAGGCAGTTTTACCAAACTGAACTCCTCAATCAGTTTTCGCAGGTAGTGCCGACGAATAGTGCGAGCCTGCTGTTGTCACAGCACCTTGCCGACAACTGGCAATTCAGTGCCGGCTACTATTGGAGGGAGCCTGTGCGTGTGTCGACTGTCAGCCCGGACGTGACACGCGAAGACATGATGCGCAGGCTCGATCTGCGTATCGCCAAAACCTTTAAGGCAGGCAAGGAGAACAGCGCTGAAGTTGCGCTGGTAGTGCAAAATGCAACGCAGGACAATTACACAAAATTCGGCACGGTCAATGCGATGGCGGAAGTTCAGTTCAAGCAACGTATCTGGTTAACCGCGTCACTCAACTTCTAGCCACCAGGCACAATCAACGCAACCACCGCTACCTCTTTTTATCGCCTTCGCAGCTATTGAGTCCCAACATCGCGTTGATGGGGCAGAAGCGCACAATAGCTGTTGTTAGCGCGATGGCAGCGATGACCAGTGCCACTACACGCCCCGTCATTCCGATGGGCGCCGTCAACCCGACGAGCAGCAACACTATCCCAAGCACGATACGACCGGTACGATCCATTCCGCCGACATTGCATTTCATGATGACCTCCTGTTGCCAAGTTGATTAAGTATTATTGATGCATAAATTTTATTACAGTACACCAATCACGTCGCCACTTAAATACGGGAAACTATGCATTTTTTACGGGGCTGCGCATACCCACTGCAGCCTGCGTTAGTGTGTGCTCGTTCGATGTTTCAGGCTGCCGTTTACTATCATCAGGTCTATTGTCAGCAGCGCGAGTAGCGGGGTGATCATAAAGTCGGGTGCATCCAGCGCCCACAAGGTCGCGCCGCTGACCAAACACCAGATTGCGGGAATCGGAAAGAGCCACCACACCGGACGCACGCCGCTGAACAGCAGGATGCCGAGTGTTGCCAGTGCAGTAGGGTCGGGCGCCACGCCGAAGATTTCTGCCTGCAACCAGCTTCTCCCCTGCAGCGGGCCAATCAGGGGAAAACACAGCAGGGCAAGCAGAAACAAGAGCAGGCCAAAGCGTTGGCGTACACTGCCGGCCGGCGCAAAGGTGAGCCTGCCGCGCAGCACACCCAGCCACAGCAGAAGCAGGGCTTCAAGCGCAAAGGCCAGCGCGTAATAGTCGGCGGCCAGGCTGATGGTTGCGTAACGCTGCCAGTGGTAGGCCCATGCGACCCACAGCCAGCACAGTGCAAGGATCGCCGCGATTGCGCGTGCCGCCATGTCGCTGCGGTGCCGCCACAGCAGAAAAACCGAGCCACCGAGCGCAAGCGCAATAAGCTGCAGCGGCCACAGCTCGATGTTGTAGAGCTCGAATAGCCGGTAATAGGTATGCGGCGAAAACATCAACAGATCGCGCAGGCTGTAAGACCACCACTCTGTCATCACAGGTTGTCCACGAATGCAGCCATGCGGGCGCGCATCGCCTTATCCGGCAGCCGCCCCGCTGCCGCTGCCATGTTTTCTACAACATGTGCGATGCGGGTGGTTGCCGGAATCGCGCAGGTGACGGCCGGATGCGAAATGATGAATTTGAGGGCGAACTGCGCCCAGCTGCTGCAATCGATTTCTGCTGCCCACGGCGGGAGCGGATGGCGCGCGAGACGAGGAAGCAATGCTCCCTGCTGGAACGGGCGATTGACAATCACCGCGATGCCACGCTCCAGCGCGAGCGGTAGCAGGCGCTGTTCCGCTTCACGGTCGTACAGGTTGTAACTGAGCTGAATGAAATCCAGCGCTTCGGCTTTCATGATCTGCTCCATCTCGCCATGGCGGCGCCCGTGCGAAGTCGTGATGCCCACATAGCGCAGTTGGCCGCCTGCCTTCATGGCGAAAAGTGTGGGCAGATGAGCCTGCCATGACAGCAGGTTGTGCACCTGCATCAGATCAAAGCGCGGAATGCCCCAGTGCCGGCGCGACGCTTCCATCTGGGCGCGGCCTTCATCACCGTCGGAAATCCAAACCTTGTCGGCGGCAAACAGGTCTGCCGGTCGGCCGAGTTTTTTGAGGCCATAGCCGATGACTTCCTGCGACGAGCCATACATCGGCGAGCTGTCGATCAGCCGCCCGCCCGCCTGAAAAAAGTTGCGCATCACCTCGGCGCTGGCATCGCGCGCGGCCTGGTCGTTGCCGACGTTGAAGGTGATCCAGCTGCCGAGGCCGACCAGCGGCAGCGGCTCACCGCTGGAGAGAATGGGCCGGGCAGCTGGGCGGCTCTGCCGCGACAGCCCCATCATCGGCAACAGCAGGGGGGCTGCAGCGATCATGCCGAGTATCCTGCGGCGCGTGTTATTCGGGGGTGGCGATATTCTGGTGGGGGCCGTCATATTTCTTCTCCGATATCCTCCTGGCGCGGAATTGAAATAATAGTCCCATTCGGCGCAAGCGGCACAGTTGCCCCGGCCTGCAGTTCTGAAGCGCGGTAGCTGCCTTAACCTGGTTCACCAGTTATCTGAATTCATCTGTAGCAGAGGCAGGTTTTTGCAGGCTATGGAGCAGGCTGGTGTTTCAGCGTGCTCAAGATAAGGCGAAGCAGATCCCTTTAGTTGACTCGCTGATAATGTTGTAATATTCGAACAATTAACCATTTTTTTGTGGTGTCCATTTTTCAGAACAATTATTAAGAGGAACACATGTCGAACCTGCCTGATACCAATTCTTCAGAGTCCGCAAAGGACATGCCCTTCGTTGCACCTTGCCGCACGCTGGAGATGACTGCTCCGCTGCACTGGCTGCGTTTGGGCTGGACGGACATTACCCGTGCGCCACTGTTGAGCCTGACCTATGGCCTTGTGATGACGCTGTTGAGCCTGCTGATAACTGTGTTCACCTGGCGTTACGGCACCATGGCCCTGTATATCGGCCTCGCCAGCGGCTTTATGTTCGTTGGCCCGGTACTCGCCGTTGGTCTGTACTCCATTAGCCGCCAACTGGGTGAGGGACGCAAACCCATGCTTGGCTACTGCATACGCGAAGGCCGCTATCACCTGCGCGAGCTGCTGGTGCTGGGCTTGATACTGATGGTGGTGCTGCTGCTGTGGGCGCGCGCCGCGACAGTCGTGAGCATATTTTTGCCTATGCAAGCCCACCCTGACTGGCAACAGCTGCTGCCATTTTTTGGCATCGGCAGCATGGTAGGCGCAGTGTTTGCAAGCGTGGTGTTTGCCGCCAGCGCCTTCTCTCTGCCCATGATCATGGATCGCAAAGCAGATGCCATCACCGCCGTCGTCACCAGCGTCAATGCAGTATTGCGCAACAAAAAGCCCATGCTGCTGTGGGCAGTGATCATCTTGCTGACTGTCCTGCTGGGATTTGCCACGGCCCTGATCGGCTTCCTGGTATTGCTGCCCATCATCGGCCATGCCACCTGGTATGCCTACAAGGAAACCATTGATGCTTCCGCCTGGGAGAAAAACAGTCCGGCCAACGATGCCTGAACCCGCATGCAGCTCGGTATCGGCTATCCCTGTACCAGCAAGCCGCTGAGGTCGTCTTCCGGCAAGGGTCAGTCGAGAGTGTGCCATGCTGGGCAGCCCCTGTTTATTTCAGCGGCTTTACATTACGACGCAAGATCGCATCGCCATCTCAGTCAAATAATTAACACCTCGCTAAAGGTATGAGCATGATTACATTGATTTTAATCGGCATCGCTGCAGTGTTCCTGATCTACGTCATCAGCCTGTACAACCACCTGGTGACGGTCAAACACGCCGTTGCCAAAGCATGGGCAAACATAGACGTGCTGCTCAAGCAACGGCACGACGAGTTGCCCAAGCTGGTCGAGGTATGCAAGCAATACAAGCAATTCGAGCAGGAGACGCTACAAAAACTCATTGAGGCGCGCTCGCAGGTGCAGGCCGCGCGCCAGCAGCAGGATATCCCGGCACTGGGCCAGGCAGAGGGCATGCTGCGCATGGGGCTGGGAAATATCTTTGCCGTGGCAGAAGCCTATCCCGAGCTGAAAACCAACGACAATTTCATGCAGCTGCAAACCCGCATCAGCTCGCTGGAAAACGGCATTGCCGACCGTCGCGAGTTGTATAACGATTCAGTGAACATCAATAACGTACAGATCGAAGTATTCCCCGGCAGTATCATCGCCAGGCTGTTTAACTTCGACGAAAAACCGCTGCTGGAATTTTCCGTCGCGGAAAAATCGGATGTCGATATGAAACAACTGTTCAGCTAGCCTGCATGCTGGTGAAACTGCGCCGCGAATACGCGCAACTGGTCACCTCGGGTGCACAGTTATTATTGCTGTTGGTGGGTTTCCATCTGAAGACAGATAACGGCTGGCTGACCTGCCTCTCGCTCATGGCCGCCCTCAGCCTCATGGCGTGGCTGTCGGCATTGAAAAGACTGCGCACGGTACGCGACACGCCCACCTCGAAAATCGCCTCCGCCGCACAAGGCTATGTCGAGCTTGCCGGCCAGGGCCAGGCGTTTGGCGAAACGCCGCTGCTCAGCAAGCTCTCACTGCTTCCCTGCCTGTGGTACCGCTACAAGATCGAGAAACGCTCCTCCGACAATAAATGGGAAACCATAGACAGCGGCGAGAGCAATGATTCTTTCATGCTGCGCGATGACACTGGCCTGTGCATCGTCGATCCAGAACAGGCAGAAATAATCACCCGCCACCGCGAACAGTGGCTTAAGGATGATCATCGCTACACAGAGTGGAATCTGATCGCCAATGACAAGCTTTATGCCATCGGGCACTTTCGCACTCAGGGCGGCAGTACTGCTGACTTCAACACGCGCGAGGAACTGAACGCGCTGCTGGCCGACTGGAAAAAAGACATGCCTGAACTGCACGGGCGCTTTGATCTGGACAACAACGGCACACTGGATATGCAGGAGTGGATGCTGGCGAGATCGGCGGCGAAACGCGAAATTGGAAAACGCATGCGAGAGGCCCAGGCCGCACCTGACTTCCATATCATCAGCCAGCCGCGTGACGGAAAATTATTTTTAATCAGCAACCTTGAACAACACGACCTGTCCCGGCGTTACCTTTTCTGGACATGGGCGCATCTGCTAATTTTCATCGTTGCGCTGAGCGCGCTAGCCTGGCTGTTGCAGACACCTGCTGCTGATCTGGGGCTGCACCGGTAAAAGAGCGGGCAAGCTCGCCCGCTCACTCCTTGGTTTTATCTTTGACTGGATTTTTCGGCGGCAAGAAAAAATCCAGCGGCGCTGCCACAAAGCGTGTCAGCAATACCTTGAGCAGTGCTGGCCATTGCGAGAAGCGCACCTGGCGTGAGCGCAATGCCACAAATAGCGCCAGCGAAAAACTGACCAGCAGGTTAACCGCGCCTATGCTCAATACGCCCAAAGTTGATGTAACGGCGGTCTGCCATGTCATATCGTTATCCAGGCTGAATAATGACGTGGCGAAATTGGCGGCGGCAAAGGTAACGTGGCGAATATCTATGGGCAGGCCGAGCATGAAACCAAGGGTGCCGATGCTGCCAAGCAATATGCCAAAATACAAATTCCCCATCAAACCGCCCAGGTTATTTTCAATATACGCCGCAAGTTTCTTGAGCCGGACTTCGCCCAGCACGCGTTGCAGCCAGCGTAACTGAGCTATACGTGCCGGAATGCGAGCGTAAATCGCCTTGTTATCGTAATAACCGGAAATCAGCCCCGCCACAAACAGGCATACACCCGCGATAGCCGCATGAAACAGCGCAAGCGAGTGCAAGGGGTCGATGTCGTGCAGCAGATGCCCGGCTTTTTCAGGCGTGACGATATGCTGGCCTTGCAGGTAAAAATATCCCCAGGCAAGCAGGTAAGCCATCGGAAAGGCGACGATGATATTGCCCAATACCGCGACAAACTGCGTGCGCATTACCTTTGCGATCAGTTCCGCCAGGCTATCAAGATCGATGTTGTGACCATCGCGGCTGTGCAGTTCGGCGGCAATGCGCGCGGCGGTCATGGCCGGCTGCTTGGTGGCAACCGTAAAATGCAGCACGTGGATCAGCATAAAGCCCAGCGAATAGTTCAGGCTGTACAGGAAGGCCTCCACCAGCGGTGCGGCGCGCAAATAGGAGGCAAAAATCTTGAACATCGCCATGAAGCCGATGATGAAGCCGGCGCCGGCTGCCGAGCGGAACATCGCGGCATACTCGCTGCGGTTTTCCGCGATGTAGTGCTCGCCGGTGCGGCTGGCATTTTCCGTGACGTTGCGGGCCAGCAGATTGATGTTGCTGGCGAACAGCTCGCGCACCGCGTATTTTCGGTTGTGTGCCTCGACCAGCTCCAGTCCCAGCGCCAACGCGGCAGCACTCCGTTGGGTGGGCACTGCGCATGTATCTGCATCGCATTCCAGGGCAAAGGGGTGCAGATCGCGTGACACATCGAGCAGCGCCAGCAGTTTGCGCATCCGCTCAATGCTCTGGGTGAGCCGCACCAGCAAATATGTGAGCGCTACACTGGTTCCGAGAGACAGTGCATTCTTTCGAATTTTATTCACGACTGTCTCGCACTGATCCAGCATGACCAGCAAATGTTTGTCATTTTCGACCAGCGCCGCGCCACTATTCAGGAAGCGCGCATAGCCCTTAAGATAGCGGTTTACCTCAAAATTTTGCGTCAGAAACGGTGAATCGAACGTTTCCAGATCCGGATGGTTACGAATCAGTTCAGGCTCCAACCCCATCGAACTGATGCGGTAAGACAAGGTCTGGATCGCCTCCAGCAGTTGCAGCAGCGTTTTATGTTTGCATGCGGTGTCCACATCTCCTTCGTCAGCGCTGTCCAGAACATCGAACAGCGCCTGCCAGTCCGCTGCAGGCACGCCGCTCATCCACACATAATCCGTTTGGACTGGCAGTATCCGGTCCAGACAGTCGCGAAAATTACTCTCATCCACTGCGGGGGGCAAAATGCGGAAGGAAAAGCGCTGGAACAGCTCGCTAAAAAAACCGGTGCTGGAGAGAATGCCTGTATCGGTATAGAGATTGGTCTGATGCCGTGTCGAAAACACGCGTAACAGATAGTGGCGCAGGGCAAGCGCGTGACTATGCCTGCCTTGAAGCAACTGCGTGAAGGTACGCACGTTGGCGGCTGCTTCATCAATCAGGTACGGCTTCGCCGGGCGCAATTTCTGTACCAGATCTGTCAGAAAGTAAATTGAATCGTTGCCGGGGTGAGCGGCGATACGATCTAGCAGGTTCAGCATTCGGAGAGAAAAAACCGTTCAAGTCAAAAAAGCAGTCTACAGCTTGCGGGGAGGGTGGACAAGTTATGCAGGCAAACCATTGCTGCTTCTGCCAGAGAGAAAAAAATGACCAGTGCATGCTCTCAGATCCCATTGATTTTATTGTGCTTATATTTAATGTAATCAGCATGTTATGCACACCATGCTGGCCATTGAATTTGCGCCGGTCATCGCGTCAGAGGGCGGGCTAAAGTTGCCCCCGAATCAGCCGAGCCCGTCGTTAATTATTCTCGAGTCAGGGTCACGCCATGGCGCCGAAAACACTCTGTGCGGTAGCGTACGGACGGTTAAAAAGCTTGCGTATATAACAATGCAAGCAAAAGCGCCCCGATGCAAAAAATTTCAATCACGCGAGATATCCGTAGCAACATGAATAAATCATGGAAGGACAGCATCTATCTGCAACGAGAGGAGCTGGCGCGCACGCTGCGCGAACCGCTGACGCAGCTGGCGGAGAAATGCACACAGGCATGGGATAACCGTGAACAGCTGAACGCGATCCTCATGGAAGGCTTCGCCGGTATCCCCTATTGCACATTCCTGTACTGCGTGGGCACCGACGGCATCCAAATCTGCGACAGCGTGGGCAAGGCAGGGCTTGCCCATGAATACTTCGGGCGCGACCGCTCACAGCGGCCGTACATGAAGGAAGAAATGCCAATTTGGGGATTCCTGCTCTCCGATGCCTACATCAGCCTGAAAGAAAAAAGACCGTCGCTAACCGCATTGCAGATCGTGCGCACCGGCTCCCACACTTTGGGCTACCTCGGCGCCGATTTCGACCTGCGAGATCTGCCGGTGACGGCCGAACCCTACGAGGAGCCTGACAATTGGCGGCAGGTGAAGGGCGATCCGGTGATCCGCGGCACAGTCTTCAAGCAATCCCGCGCCGAAAGCCTGATGGACCGCCATATAGGGCGGGCGATCTCCATCGTGGAAGAACTGATGACGCAGCGAGGTGTGTTTCAATGCCAGATGCACTTTTCCAGTAGCCGGGCCATGATCTGGACAGTGGACGACCCGTTCCGCTATCGTATGCTGGATCACGAGGCATTGAACGATCCGGACATCTGCCTGGTGTACCCGCCCCAACCCTACCCGGTGGATGCAGCGATTCCGCAGGCCGACATCGGGCGGATTCTGAACCTCATGCGATCCCTGCGCTACGCCGACGAAAACATCTATCTGCGCAACTCCTCGATCAATATTTTCAACGGCATGGTGACCCTGACCTTCTCCTGCGACGGGTCGCACTACATGTCATATCTTGAATTCCTGATGAAGGATACCTCGTTTTGGTACTGAAGCAGGCTGATCGGTTCTCCGGGTGATATCTTTTGATACTGGATAAACCTGACGCGAGTTGGCCAGCCACAAAAAAATGACGGAGCTTGGCGCCATGGAATGGAAAGGCAGGAAGGTTGGAGCTAACTGCTCCCGCGCATCGAAAAGATTATTAACCAGGAGGTATCATGATGTTCAATCTGCGCAATAAGGTTGCAGTGGTTACAGGTGCCAGGAGGGGAATGGGGCGTTCGCACGCGCTCGCACTTGCCGGGCAAGGTGCAAAGGTCGTCATTACCGATATCGACCTCGTTCAATGCGAACAAGTCGCCGGCGAAGTGCGCGCGGCGGGCGGGGAGGCGGCCTGTTTCAAGCTTGATGTTGCAAACAAGGCAGACGTCAATAATGTGTTCGACCAGATTATTGCGAAATATGCTCGACTCGATATTCTCGTCAATAATGCAGGCATTTACGAACCGCACCCATTTCTGGAAATGACTGAAGATGAGTGGGATAGAACCATCGATATAAATTTGAAAGGGGAGTTCCTCTGTGCGCAACGTGCTGCAAAGGAAATGGCCAAAAATAAATGGGGCCGCATTATCAATATCGCATCAATTGCTTCGGGTGGCGTGGGTGTGGGAATAGAAGGCGGCGTGCACTACACGGCCTCAAAAGGGGGCATCATCGGCATGAGCGAAACCCTTGCCGTAGAGCTTGCGGCGCATGGCATTACAGTGAACGTGATAGGACCGGGGGCTATCGACACCCCCATGGCCGGTGCAGAAAAGATGCCTAAGGAAGCACTGGACGCAATGCTTGCGGGCGTGCCAATGAAGCGAATGGGGCGGCCTGAAGAAGTATCCGCAGCGGTCGTCTTTCTTGCATCAGATGAAGCAAGCTATGTAACCGGCGCGACACTTTATGTCGATGGCGGCTGGCTAGCAGCGTAAAGCGGACATATAGCGGGAATAGTGCGAGCCAGACGCTGGTGCGCTCATACCTTCTGTTGAATAGCCAGCACCGCTTTATTTCGCAATTCACTGATGAGAGCCATCTCTTTGGGCGTGATCTGCAATTTTTTAGCTTCAAGCATGTCCGCGTAAATAAGTCCGACAGGTGTATTGTTGACGACCATCGGCAACAGCAAAAAATATCGCGAATTAATGGCCTTGATATACCACGCCGGAATTTTATTTGCGATACTTGGCACACCCACGTCATCGATCACAATATCCAGTCCCTTCGCAAGCGACAAATGAAAAACATCGGCATCGAAATCAAGTGAAAAGCGGAAATCAGGGATAATGGTGGAAATTTTCTCGCCGAAGCCAAAGCGTGCCACCATCATATTATTTTTAACATCACGGCTAAAAATCAGCACATGGCGTAATTTCAGGCTGCGGTAAATTGTTTCAAGCACCATCTGTAGCACATTATTCATTTGGTACTGGCCACTCATTGTATTGTTCACATCCTTGAGTCCGGCAAGGAGCAACGCCTCAATATCATGCTTGTCCTCTATTTCAGCAGTGACCGTGGATTTTTCATCGCCCGGTGCGCCCGTTGATGAATCCTCGGCAGATTGTGCGGACTGATGAGAATTTTTAAGGGCTAACCATACCGGTGTGTTTTTTAGTAACGGGCTGCTCGAAGTATCAATCCCAATCATTTTTGATCGTTGCGACAGATCCTGCAGGCTGGCTGCCATGGCAGATGCAAGTTTTCCTTCGGAAGCGTCTGTGACACCTGAATAACGCACTGAAATTTTATGCAGTGCTTCAGTTCTTGCCGTGGCATCCGTTTCTGACGCTATCGCACACAGATCATTGGCCATATTGACGGCCACATTCAAGCGCTCGACACTGGCTGAAGGTTCAATAGCATTGTCGCCCCTAATTTTTTTCATCCCGGCAATCAAACTTTCGGGAAAATTCCAGGATTTTGCGATCTCTATACCCAAATCATTGTAGGAAACCCCAAGCACTTCCAACGACGCCTGATCTTCATCCATCTCCTGATTTTCCATCTTCAGGGCGATTTCTTCGCTTTCATCAAAGAAATAAAATTTTGTAAGCATCCGGCCCAGATTAAAGAACATGGAGCAAATCATTGCTTCCTCAACTTCACTCGCGCTCTTCCACTCTGCAAGATGAACGGCAACGATACCCGAGAAGAATGATGAAACAACAGCATCCTTTAGTTCCAGCGATTGGGACTTGTTTTTCAAAAAATCCATCACGATGAGTGACATCGCTATATTGCGTATAGGCTCAAATCCAATGATGCTGACAGCCTTCGATATGGTGTTGATCTGCCCGCCAAATTGTGAGTATGAAACGGTGTTTACCAGTTTCAGCAGCTTGTTGGTCAGGGAGAAATCCTGCAAAATGACTTGCGCCAATTTGCTTGAATCTTCCGAGTCTGACGCAACAATCTTATTGATTTCGCTGATAACCCCTGACATCGCCGGGAAATCGCTTTTGCTGCGTATACGGCGCAACAAAAACATGAGCGTGCTGGCACGCTCTGCTTCATGTGTTCCGTCTCTGATTTCTTTGCCGGTATCCAGAGAATCCAGCAAAGCCTGTCCCATCTCCACAGCGCTTGAGTAACGATCATCCGGATTCTTTGCGGTGGCTTTCAGAATAATCTTTCCTAATGTCCCATCAACTTTCACTTTGCTGCTCGATGGCACTTCAGAATCCTTGCCTTGCACGTGAGGCGTGCCGGTCACCATTTCGCATAACATCATGCCTACGGCATAAATGTCTGAACGAAGCTCGCCTCCCTGGGCAGATATTAGTTCTGGTGCCATATATGGCGACAATTTGGCAACACCACCCGCTGCGACTTTGGTTTTCGAAATGGCGTTTGCAATGCCAAAGTCCGTCAAAAAATTATGCCCGCCCGTCGAAATAATCACATTGGCGGGTTTAATATCAAGGTGCATGACGCCTTGCCCGTGCGCACTGGCCAGTGCATCCAGTATATCCACCCCAATGCGCACTGCGGCCTCCACTGGCATGGCCCCTGAGCGCTTCAACACCTGCGCTAATGACTCTCCCGCTATAAAGGCATAAACCAGATACACAATGCCTTCGGCAGTCCCCAGGTCGTACAAAGGAATAATATTATGGTGATGCAAATTGCTGACAGTTCTGGCTTGCTGTAACAACGCTTCATTTTGCGCGAGGGAGCCCGGCCCGATCTTTTTGATGGCAACATCCCTGCTCATGCGCGAATCTTTTGCAAGATACACGACACTCTGGGCGTTGTGCCCCAGTTCGTTAACAGTGTCATAACGGCCCAGCAATCTCACTGACATAAGCAACCCTTAATATCCACATAAACAGGTGGATTCATCATAACAGTAACGGCCATAATTAAATATTAGCGCAGATCGCGATAAGGTGGCAAAAGGCAGGCTTATTCCGGCAAAGGCTGGACCTGTAAACAGGGCGGGGTATAAACAGCGGTAAGGCAGAATAGATGTAGCTACGAGCCCAGCTCTTCGCGAAGGTCTGCGGTGATCGCGTAAGAGCGCAGACGGGCAGAATGATCGAAAATCTGCGACGTGATCATCAATTCATCCGCCCCTGTCTGTTCGATGAATTCCTTCAGAGTCCGCTTTACCGAGTCGCGCGAGCCGATTGCGGTGCAGGACAGCACCTGCTCCAGCATGGCATGCTCCTGCGGACCGAGGCGATTCATATAGCCCTCAAGCGGCGGCTGCAGACGCTTGGGGTGGCCGCTGCGCAGGTTGACAAAGGCCTGCTGCATTGACGTCGCGAGAAATTCCGCCTCCTCGTCTGTCTCTGCCGCAAACACGTTGAAGCCGAGCATCACGTAAGGCTGTTGCAGATGCGAAGACGGCTTGAAGCTGGAGCGATACAGCTGAATTGCCTGAATCATTTGCGCCGGCGCAAAATGCGAGGCGAAGGCATAGGGCAGGCCCAGCGCAGCGGCCAGTTGCGCACCAAACAGGCTTGAGCCAAGAATCCATATCGGTATATCCAGGCCGGCACCCGGCACGGCGCGAACCGCATGCCGCTGCTCCGCCGAGAAATAACCCATCAGTTCGACCACATCCTGCGGAAACTGGTCGGCATCGGAGCCAGGATTTCGCCGCAGGGCGCGCGCGGTGAGCTGGTCGGAGCCCGGCGCGCGCCCGAGACCCAGGTCAATGCGCCCGGGATAGAGCGATTCCAGGGTACCGAACTGTTCGGCAATCACCAGCGGCGAATGATTGGGCAGCATGATCCCGCCGGCACCGACGCGGATAGTCGACGTGCCGCCGGCAACATGCCCGATCAGCACAGCCGTCGCAGCGCTGGCGATGCCCGGCATGCCATGATGCTCGGCCAGCCAGAAGCGCCGGTAGCCCCTGCGCTCACCGTGCTGCGCAAGCGCGAGCGTGTTGCGAAACGACTGGGCAGCATCGCTGCCTTCGTTGATCGGGGCCAGGTCAAGGATGGAAAAAGGGATCATATTCGGAATGATTGCAATATTTTGATTATATTTAATATTTATTTATTTGTTTGGCGGGCCGACTGTTGCCCCTTGGAACCGCCATGCTATCAGCTGGATAGATGTAGGGCGCCTCTAAAAATTCAAAATTCCAGGTGAGACAAGGCGCTAGTAAAATTTAAGGGCGCAGTGTAAGCGTTTAAATTTTATGAGTAACGCAGTATCGCGACGAAGTTTGAATTTATAGAGGTGGCCTTTATTCCGCAAGCGAAGCACGCATGCTCGGCCTTTCGCTCATGCGTGCAAACCAGGCGGCCAGATCGCCATGCTGTGCACGCCAGCCCAGTTCGGGCAGGCGCAGGTCGAGGTACACAATGGCGCTGGCCAGCGCCAGATCGGCCAGCGAGATAGCCGTTCCCTCGCACCATTCGTTCTTGCCAAGTTGCGTTGCGGCATGCGCCAGTGTGCGGCGGATTGCTTCGCTGTGCTGGGCGATGATGTCGGCTTCCTGCTTCTCGGCGGGGCGCGTGCGTTCGTTGCGCACCACCACGGCCGAATCCATGATGCCGTCCGCCAGTGCTTCCCAGCGCTTTACGCGCATTCTGAGCAGCGCATCATGGCGCGGAATGAGCACAGGATTGTCGTTCAGCGTATCAACATATTCGGCAATCACCGACGAATCGTACACGGAGGTTTCACTATCCATAATCAGCGCGGGAATGCGTCCCAGCGGGTTGACGCGCGCCACCTGGCTACCCGGATTGTTGGGTACGTCGATCAGGTAGGTATGCGGAATGTTCTTCTCCAGCAGCACCAGGCGCACTTTGCGCACGTACGGGCTGGTATTGGTGCCTAGCAGTTTCATGGTTTTTCTCCTGTGAGTGTTGTCGGCGTGGTGAAGTGTAAATAGGGCAAATTTTATTTCACGGAGCAAAAAAGAGCAGCGAAGCTGCCCATTTTGTTGGCTCTTAAGGTGATGTGCGTATATCACACGCATCACCCACAACTGCAAGCTTGCTTCCGTTCCGGGTTATATACCGCACAAAGCTCTGGCCTGACCCCGCGTGTTTCGGTGTTGTTGTTTGACGGACGGCTTCTAGGCAGCGTCTGCGCCATTTTTATGAGCGCAATATAGCACATTGACCATCGAGGCGACGACCAGCACATTAATTGCCAGTGCGCCCGCAGAAAGCCACGTGTCTCCCTTAAAAATTTCGTAAATTTCAAAGGGGATATATATTCCTGCACTCGCTGCGGCAAACCATTCCGCCCAGCGCCGGGCCTTCCACAGACCGTAAGCCTCGACAAGACGGACCAGGCCATAAGTGGCAGCCAGGGTAGCCAGTGTCAACAAACGCGTATCAGTGAGATGAGCTGCGGCGTCGATAAAAATCTGCGGATAATGCTTGGCTGGGTTGAGGTGCAAGTGGTGCACAAGCTGCGCGGCGAATTGCTGCACATCCTGGTGAATCAGCGACAGCGCACCAAACCCTGTAAGGATAACCAGCGTACCCTTGGCCGCTTCAAACACGGCAATTATGCGCACTGAATTATTGGCTGACACAAGCTTCTCCAAATTGTGAAATAAACCTCCATGCGGAGTCCTCAGGCTGATCCTTTTGCTGCGCCAAATATATTTGGCCACATGCCCTAAAGATCAATGGAGTCTCAAGGTACTCCTATTGCCTGAAAAAATAAGCGAATCTGCCCATACTAGTTGCGATATAAGGCAATTACGGCAGCGGTAATCGCAGCCGCCAACAGCCATACCCCAATACGCTTGAGGAGAGCAGTATCAAGCGTTTGAGCGCCAGGTGGCTGGCGCCGCTTTAGACCCACCACAAAAACGTGCGCTGGCAGCGCGATGAAAGCTATGGTTCCAAGCATCAGCAATATACTGCTTGTTGAACTCGTGTCTTCAAACAGCGGCCAAAGCATCGGCCAGGTTGCGGCAGAAAAAACGCCGGCCAATGCGGCAGTAACGGGTGTGGCGCTAAATTTCATGCAAAGCCTTTTTCGTAGTGTGTTTTGTTTTTTGGAAATCAATGGGGTCTTGTTATCCCAGTCTGTGCACATTTATTTGATGCAATAATGCAAGACCTGACACCGTGCTTCATGTGTTGTTTGATGAATGCGTACTTCACTTGTGGACTTTCGCAAAGTACGCTTCGGCCTTTTTTAGGATGTCTCGCTCTTCGGTAATGCGTGCCAGTTCACGTTTCAATCTTGCATTCTCAGCTTTAAGTGGATCTCTGAATTTTCCAAGCTTGTTTCGTCCAGGGCCATTAAAAACACTTTCTGGGTCGCCTGAATGATTGTTTATTGTTTCAGCCCATTTGTAGAGCAAGTTACGGCGTATGCCGAGTTCAAGGGCTAGCTGTGTCGCAGGCTTTTGACCAGCTTGTAGTAACTTCACGGCAGTGAGTTTGAATTCCTTGCTGTACTTTTGCCGTTTACGCTCGACATTCACTTTCTGCATTTCTTTTCCCATATACACCTCCACTAGTATTGTCTACTATTACAAGTGTCCGTGAAATACGGGTTACCTCAGTCTGACCCCATTGATCATTGTTACGTGCTACAGAACCGGACATTTCATTTGCTCGCTACAGTGGCTATTTGATTTCTTGACAGAGCAGTAATTAGAGCTGTAAAGTGACCGTCTAGGCTTGGATTCATTGGTGTCCGGCTCGAACAATAAAGGCAAACCGAATATCACAAGTTACACTGCACAAAAAACAAAATCAAAGAGAGAGTGGAAACATGCCAGCATATACACTAGCCAGGAAGAATGGTTCACGCCATAAAGTAGGCGGCATAGCTTATCCACAACACATAGCGATACGTTTGCTATCTGGTTTTTTGGTAACTCTTTTACTTTGCATCCAAGGTTTTCATGGAACAGGAAAAATCACCAGGAATTTTTTCTTATCTCTACTGATCGCTTTTTTGTTCTTCGAGAGTGCTCCTGTTTATGCGGCACCTGGAAGTATCCCGGCTACCAAGGTAACTATTTATTTGGCTTGCGGAGAATATGATCCAGGTTGTACTCGATATTCTGTATTAACTGATGCTGTTTGCTCTAGATTGGCACCTGCTGGATACTCTGCATTCTTTATTGCTCAACCACCTTATGTTGGTTTTGGTGGTAGATATATAGGTACTTGCGGAATAAGCGGACTTTATGTCTATGGGTGGGTCAATGCAACATCTGGTGCTATTTACGACCAATCCGGTGGTACTTGTCCTGCTGGTTACAAATATAATTTTACGACTGGCATGTGCGACCCCAACCAACTTACCATCACCATCTCAGGCGGCACCACCACCGAGCCTTGGCACAAAAAACATGACCCGGAACACACGCAGGCAAATCTGCCCTATAAGGCAACTGTGACGGATCAGAATGGTCAGCCCCAAGCCAATGTTAGTGTCACCATTACTACAGATGTCACCTCGGACAGCGGAGGGCATGTTCATACCAATGGCAGACCCAAGGGCAAGCTTGTTGACCAGACAGGGGCAACAGTCAGTACCAAGGATGGGAAGATGACGATTCCGGGCACCACTGATGGCAGCGGGGTATTTGCCTTTACCTTCGGCGCGGAAGAGGCATCGGGTACACATACGCTCACTGCAACCTGTGTCGGTTGCAAAGACCCTGCTAAAAGCACTGTGAAGGCGGAGATTTCAGGCTTGATGCTGCTGGATGAGAACCCTTTGAGTTACGAATTACGAGGTTCCTTAGACCCACATCCGGGCAACCATTATTTTTCACAGGCAGCGATGGTGCAGATAATAAATCTGGCTCATTCATATCGAGTTGACAAGGCATTTAACAAGCAGCTCATGAAAATCAACGATAGTAGTCTGATAAAAGGCGGGACGTTCGACGTGTTGTTAGATTGGACGAGTGAGTCAAACGTTCATGGCGGACATAGGCTGGGAATCGTTGTAGATATTAATAATTACAAAACGGCGCGAAACACATTATTTGAGGAGTTTGCTTTTAGTTCTGATATTAAAGCTAACTGGCATGGCAAAGGAACCGCTCCCCATTACCACCTGCTGCTTCTAAACGAGGATCATTAAAATGCTTAACATGAAAAAGGTTTTTCTGGCGTTCATTATATTGGGCACATGCGCTACCGTTTTCGCGGAAGAGGGTGAATCCATTGTATTTAATTCGTCAACCGGTAATTATCTAATTAATCACTATAGTCAAATTGATAAAAAGTTTGAACAATTGATTTTTATCCCAACTACCAAGATCAACCCTGCGCTCAAGACTCGGTTCAAGGTGGGTCGCGGCGAAGAGGTACGTTACGGGTACACGCTAACTAGTGGACGGGATAGCCAACAGGCAATTCGACTCTTAATTTTTGACCCGGTGAGCAGTGTCACAACAAACTTACCCAATATTCCGTTAAATGCACCTCCCGGCAAGATAATGGGGGACATGATGAATGTGGCGAATTACTTCGATACGCCCGCTCTTTGGAACGCACGCATGGTTTATTCCAAAGGACAAAAAGCTTTCAGGATTAGTTGGGGATATAACATCGAGACCGGAGGTCTGACTCCCGGAAGCAATGTCGTCTTCGGTTTTAACAGCCGTGATCTGCCAGGCATTATCCTAGCAGCAGTGCGTGGTTATGCTCCTGACAGCCAGGAAATAGACGGAGAGGAACTTCCAAATGCCAAAGATGGCGGCTTCGGTCAGCAGTACACCGAGCTTGTAACCAAGAAGAATTTTGTTCCCCGCCCCGCAGCCGTACCCGCTATAGCTGTCCCTAGTCCATTCGATTCGGCTGTATTGCTTGACCGCATCCAAACGCAAATGCACACCTGGATCGGCATGGAATTACTCGATGCAACCTACTCTTCTCAACTAGACCGCTATTTCGCAGCCGCAGCTGATGCCTATCGCCACAACCAGCCCAAAGCAGGCAAGGAACACATCCAAACCTTGCGGAAGATGCTCAAGAAAGAACATGAAGACGCAGACAAAGACGACGAGAAAGAAGATGGGAAATATGAGGGAAAAAGCGACGACAAGAGCAAGCGCATCCAGATTGACCGTCTCGCCGCAAAGGTACTGGATTTCGATTTGAAGTATGTGTTGAAGCGGATGGATGGGAATGACAAGGATTAACTAGATGAAATTTTGAGCATGCAAAACATCATCAGGGTAGTAAAAAATCGAAGGGGGTCAGACTCCTTTGATTCTCGTGCTCAAGCTGCGGATTCAAGCGAAGCATGGTGCTCAATCTGGTTGCGATACAAATCAATCACTGGAAAGCAAAGATCGTAGTCACCCCAAACCAACTCGCCATATTCGAGGCGAAATGTCGCAAAACGGGCAGGCTCTAGCCATGCTCGAATATCAGGGTGGAGGGCATGCGTAAGGAAGGGTTTGAAGTCTACAGTCTGTTCGGTGCCATCATCAAATTGTAGGCGAATGAGATAGTCTCCAACTTGTTCGGCAGTGACAATATTGATGATGTCTGGTGTCATTTGAGTCTCCTCGTAATGCGCTCTGGAGTGATGGCTTTATGCAAAACAAAAAAATCTATCCACTTGGTGATGATGTCGTCGGCACGTGCACTGACTATTTCCTCAAAGTAGCGCATTTCTTTGAGATCGAGCGGTGCGCGACCCGCAACTGCGCCATAACGAATCTCAGAGACCACGCCGTTAAGTACGATGATTTCTGCACGGGATTCATGACCTTGAAATTTGCCGTGTACATGGACTGGTTCATGTTCGTTGGCATAGAACATGATGATTAGCCCGAAATATTCGTATAGTTTTGGCATGATTCCTTTTCAGTTTGTATCACTGAATTGCTGAATAATACGCCAATTTAATGAATTTTATGGCATCTGTTCTTATTCGATTCGTATTGGCTTCATCTTCATCGGCAGATTTTTCCCGCCTCTAGCCCGCGCCCCAAAGTACTCCTGCAGCCCATTACCCGACAGCTTAACCTGCTGCTCCTTCGCACCCACCATGCCAGTCACTTTCAGCTCCGGCTGGTTGATAATCTGTGCCACTGCCAAAGTATCGCCTTCTGCCAGCCCCATGATGATCACGCCCTTGCCGCCGCCGGAAAGCTGTTTCATATCCGCCAGCAGGAACAGCAGCAGCCGCCCGCTGGAAGAGACCGACGCAACCACCGAGTGCGGGGTGGGTGTGTAGGGGGTGGGGGCGAGGATGGTTTCCTTGTCCACGGTGATGAACTGTTTGCCGGCTTTGTTGCGACCGATCATGTCGGCCACGGTGCAGGTGAAACCGTAGCCGGCGCTGGTGGCAATCAGCAGGTGCTGCTCAGTCTTGTAGCTGAACACGTGCGCGATTTTTGCGCCGCTCGCAATATCAATAAGCGTGGAGAGCGGCACACCGTCGCCTTTGCCCGAGGGTATCTGCGGTGCGGCGATGCTGCAGACGCGGCCGTTGTCGCAGATCACGATCAGGTTGTCGGTGGTGCGGCACTCGATTTGCGCCAGCAGGCCGTCGCCATCCTTGAACGACAGGTTGCTCAGGTCCAGATCGTGGCCCTGGCGGCTGCGCGCCCAGTATTTTTTCGAGATGATGATGGTGACAGGGTCATCCACTACCTGTGCTACCAGCACTGCGCGTTGTGCTTCCTTGATCAGCGTGCGTCTGTCGTCGCCGAAGGTGGCGCTGTCGGCATCGATCTCTTTGGCTACCTGTTCGCGCAGCGCTGAATCTTTTGCCAGTAGACGCGAGAGTTCCTTGCCTTCTTTTTCCAGCGCCTTGATTTCTTTCTCGATGCGGATACCTTCCATGCGCGCCAGTTGGCGCAGACGGATTTCGAGAATGTCTTCGGCCTGGCGGTCGGAAAGATCGAAGCGTTCGATCAGCGCGGGTTTGGGCTCGTCCGACTCGCGGATGAGTTTAATCACTTCATCCAGATTGAGAAACACCACCATGCGCCCTGCCAGAATATGCAGGCGGTCGTTGACCTGGTCCAGCCGGTACCCAGTGCGGCGGCGCACGGTGCTGAGGCGGAACTCGACCCATTCGCGCAGTATTCTGGTGAGCGGTTTTTGTTGCGGGCGACCGTCCAGACCGATCATGGTCATGTTGAGCGGGGTGGAGGATTCGAGGCTGGTGTGCGCCAGCAGCACATTCATCAGGTCGTCTTCCGACAGGCGCGATGATTTGGGCTGGAACACCAGGCGCACCGCCTGCGATTTGTCGGATTCGTCGGTGACGGCATCCAGCACGGACAGCAGCAATTGCTTGTTCTGTACCTGGTCCGGGCTCAGGCTTTTCTTGTTGGCCTTGACCTTGGGGTTGGTCAACTCGTCGATTTCTTCCAGCACTTTTTTGGTCGACACGCCGTGCGGCAATTCGTACACCACCACCTGCCACTGGCCGCGCGCGAGCTCTTCCACAGTCCAGCGCGCGCGCATCTTGATGGAGCCGCGGCCGCTCAGGTAGCTTTCTCTAATATCTTGTTTTGATGAAATAATCTGGCCGCCAGAGGGGAAATCCGGCCCCTTGATGCAGTCGAGCAGAGCCTTGTCGCTGATCTCGGGATCGCGCACCAGCTGCACCGCAGCATCGGCCACTTCTCTTAAATTGTGCGACGGAATTTCAGTCGCCATACCCACCGCAATACCGGAGGCACCGTTGAGCAGCACCATCGGCAGACGAGCCGGCAGCATGGAAGGTTCTTTGAAGGCGCCGTCATAGTTGGGCACAAAATCGACCGTGCCCATGTCGATCTCGGACAGCAGCAGTTCGGCCAGCGGGGTCAGGCGTGTTTCGGTGTAGCGCATCGCCGCGGCATTGTCGCCGTCGCGCGTGCCGAAGTTGCCCTGGCCATCCACCAGCGGGTAGCGCAGCGAGAAGCTCTGCGCCAGCCGCACCATTGCCTCATAGGCGGAAGAGTCGCCGTGCGGGTGGTATTTACCCAGCACATCGCCCACCACGCGCGCCGATTTCACATGCTTGCTGGTGCTGGAGAGGCCCATCTGGCGCATGGCAAACAGAATGCGTCGCTGTACCGGTTTCTGTCCGTCGCACACGTCGGGCAGGGCGCGGCCTTTCACCACCGAGATGGCGTATTCCAGATAGGCGCGCTCGGCGTACATCGCAATCGGCACTTCGTCGCCATCGGGCAACGGGGGCAGGGCGGAGAACTGGCGCGGGCCACCCGATCCATCATTACCGCCGGCTCCGCCGCCATCTGAGCCTGTTTCTACTTCTGCCTCAACAACTGTATCGTCGTCTTCAAGAAAGAGGGCAGGTTGGTCTTTGTTGTCTTTACTCATCAGATTTTCAGTTCTATTTTAGTGGTGTTAATACTATTCAATTGTTTGTCCTTAAGCTGCAAGCGGCAGCGGGAGTTGGAAGCATCCCTGAACGATACCGCTTACAGAAAGATCTTCGTCCAACTCTTCCCAGCGCAGGGCCGTGCCATTCGCGCGCAATTCAACTTGCTTGAGCTGTTGCTCGCTTGCATTGCTCAGTAATTTGAAGCGTGCAGCAGGGAAGCCGATTTGGCGACCATCGGTAAGCTCTATGAATACAATCCGTCCTGTTACCCAAACACGGGTAGCGATATGTTCCAATTCAATGTTGGAAGAATTCATACCATTTCTCCTTGAAAAATGCCTGGCGTTCAAAAACAACCACTTCAATGCGGCGCAACTCGGTGGGGACAACGTTGCGGCTCCTTGCTAAGCGTACTGGTTCAAGCCAAAACTTGCACTCCCCTTCGCCTGTATCTACATGAATGTGCGCTGGCTCTGTACCCTCGTCGGAATAAAAGTGGAAGCGCCAATTCAATAAACGTAGAACTGTAGGCATAATTAAATTTCCGGTTATGACTGCGTTGCCTGTTAATAAATTAGTGAAACACTGAACAAGTCCTTCGACAAGCTCAGGACGAGCGGTTTACTTCTCATTCCTTCATCTTCAATTGTAGGAGCGCAGATTTCTGCGCGATTGTTGTGAAGAGCAATCGCCCGACCAGTTTGTCCTGTAACTGAAAAAACGCTCGGGCTCCTAAATTGTATTTGTTGGCTTAAACGTCTCCCTGTACTTCATTTCCATGATATTCCAGCCACGCGCGTCGCGTCGAGGCTTCATGTTTTCCCATCAGCATTCTGAACAGGTCCATGTTTTGTGCGAGGGGCAAGTCGGCCACACTCACTTTCAGCGCGCGCCGGGTGTCTGGATTGAGCGTGGTGTCCCACAGCTGCTCGGCATTCATTTCGCCCAGTCCTTTAAAGCGCGAGATCGACCAGGAGCCTTCGCGTACTTTTTCCTGGCGCAGGCGGTCTTCGATGCCCAGCAGCTCGCCTTCGTTCAGCGCATAGATTTTGCGTATTGGTTTCTTGCCCTGCGCAGGCACGTCGACGCGGAACAGCGGCGGCTGTGCCAGATAGATTTTGCCCGCTGCGATCACCTGGTAGAAATGGCGGAAGAACAGGGTGAGCAGCAGGGTGGAGATATGCGCTCCGTCCACGTCGGCGTCGGCCATGATGTAGACGCCGTTGTAGCGCATGCCGGAGAGATCGACATTCTCGCCCGGCTCATGCGGATCGACGCCGATGGCGACGGAAATGTCGTGAATTTCGTTGTTCGCAAACAGGCGGTCTTTCTCCACCTCGAAGGTGTTGAGCACCTTGCCGCGCAGCGGCAGCACCGCCTGAAATTCCTTGTTGCGCCCCTGCTTGGCCGAGCCGCCGGCGGAGTCACCCTCCACCAGAAACAGCTCGGTGCGGTTGGGGTCGTTCGCGCTGCAGTCGGTAAGCTTGCCCGGCAGCACCGCGACGGAGGAGCCTTTTTTCTTCTCCACTTTTTGCGCCGAGCGCATGCGGCTCTGCGCCTGCTGGATTGCCAGCTCGGTGATGCGCTTGCCGAAATCGACATGCTCGTTCAGCCACAGGTCGAGCGGGTCTTTTACCATCAGCGACACCAGGCGCAGCGCATCGCGCGACACCAGTTTGTCCTTGGTCTGACCCTGGAATTGCGGGTCGAGCACCTTGGCGGAGAGTACATAGCTGGCGCGCGAGAACACGTCTTCCGGCACCAGCTTCACGCCCTTGGGCAGCAGGCCGTGCAGCTCGGCAAAATTTTTCACCGCGTTGAACACGCCGTCTTTCAGGCCTGAATCATGGGTGCCGCCATTCAGGGTGGGGATCAGGTTGACGTAGGATTCGCGCAGCACCAGGCCGTCGATCGACCACACGATGGCCCAGGCAGCGCCTTCGCCTTCGGCGTAGCCGCTATCGCCGCCTGCAGGCACAAATTTTTCCTGCGCAAAAATCGGCACCGCCAGTTCTTCATCGGTCAGGGCTTCGGTCAGGTAGCCGCGCAAACCATCGGGATAGGACCAGGTGCGGATTTCGCCGCTTTTTTCATAATGCAGGGTGACGCTGACACCGGGCAACAGCACGGCCTTGGAGCGCAAGGAGCGCTCGAGCTGCGGCAGGATGACATTGGGTGTGTCGAAATATTTGGGGTTCGGCCAGGCGCGCACCATGGTGCCAGTTTGATTTTTGGGGCATTGGTCGATCTTTGCCAATGGCGCTTCCGCCACGCCGTTCAGAAAGCGCAGGAAATACACGCTGCCGTCGCGGTAAACCGTGACTTCAACCTTGTTTGAAAGGGCGTTGGTCACCGCCACGCCCACACCGTGCAGGCCGCCGGCAAATTTATAGGCGCCGCCGCTGTCCTTGTCGAACTTGCCGCCGGAGTGCAACACGGTGAACGCAACCTGTACCACCGATACGCCTTCTTCTTTATGTATTCCGGTGGGGATGCCGCGCCCATCGTCGAGAACTGACACCGAGCCGTCGCTGTGCGCGGTGACATAGATATGCTTTGCGTAGCCGCCCAGCGCTTCATCGCAGGCGTTGTCCACCACCTCGGCGATGAGGTGGTTGGGCGACTCAAGATTGGTATACATCCCGGGGCGTTGGCGCACCGGTTCAAGTCCGCGCAGGACTTTGAAACTGGATTCGTCGTAAGTGTTTTTTGCCATGGATATGTTAAATATTATTTTAGATACATGATGTTATGTTAAGCGTATCGCGCCAACTTCAAGTCTTGGGGCGATAAAAGCGGGCTAATTATGCCGTACATTTGTTTTGTGGGCATCCTTAAAAATTTTACGGTTAAATTTCAAAAAAAAGCGGGATAACGGCTTTTAATTTATAACGTATTGATTATATTTAATATATTTTATGTGGCGAGAGGGGGCCGGGAGCGCCCGGAAAGAGTGGCAGGTTTTGCCCGGGGACGCACAGCTTCAAGGCGCGCCGTGCAAGGATGAAAAGCTCTACAGGTTGAAATCTCACTCCCTTTGCTCCAAGTACCCCTCTACTGGCATCAATCATAAATCCGGGAATACTTGGGGTGATCATGGTAACGCCACAGGAAGTTGAACTGACCCGTCACTCTTTTTATGAAGCATCGGTGAAGCGCCTCCCGCCGTATCTGCCGCTGGCGGGGACCATCACGGCGGACGTGTGCGTGGTCGGTGGCGGCTATGCCGGTTTTTCGGCCGCGCTGGAACTGGCTGAGCGCGGTTATTCGGTTGCGCTGCTGGAAGCGCAGCGCATCGGCTGGGGAGCTTCCGGCAGAAATGGCGGGCAGGCGCTGGTCGGTTTTGGTTTTACCGGACAGGAGGCGATTGAGGTGCAGCTGCACGTCGCAGACGCGCGCCGCGCCTGGAATATTTCGGTTGAAGCCATGCAATTGCTGCACCGGCGCATAGCCAGGCATAAGATCGAGTGCGAGTACATGCCCGGCCAGTTAACGCTGGCGGTGAATGCAAGAAAGGCGCGCGCGCTGGAAACGTGGGTCAACAATCTGGTGCGCGATTACGATTATCACATGCAATTCATATCTCCGGCCGAGGTGGGCAACTGGATCGCCAGCGAACGCTTTCACGCGGGGGCTTACGATCGGCAATCGGGCCACCTGCATCCGCTTAAATATTGCCTCGGCCTGGCGGCGGCAGCGCACGCTGCGAGGGTGCAGATATTTGAACAGTCGGCAGTGACAGTGATACGCCGCGGCGACAGGCCGACGGTGGTGACGCCACACGGCGATGTCACCTGCCGCTACGTGGTGCTGGCCGGTAATGTCTATCTGCGCGATTATGGCGATCGCGTTGCGCCGGAAATCGCGTCGCGCATCATGCCGGTTGGCACCTACATCATCACCACTGAAGCGATGGAAAAAACACGCGCCGACACCTTGCTGCGGCAGCGGGCGGCAGCCTTTGACACCAATCTGGTACTCGATTATTTCCGCGTGACGGCCGATAACCGGCTGCTGTTTGGCGGCGGCGAGAGCTATAGCACCATGACGCCCTCCAAGCTGTCGGCGCGGATGCGGCAGCGCATGCTGGCCGTTTTCCCGCAGCTGGCGGACCTGGCTGTGCCGTATGTGTGGGGCGGTTTCGTCGATATCACGATGAACCAGGCGCCTGACTTCGGAAGGCTGGGCAAGAATATTTATTACCTGCAGGGGTTTTCCGGTCATGGCGTGGCACTGTCTGGCATGGCCGGAAAATTGGTGGCCGAGAGCATCGCAGGTGAGGCGGAGCGCTTTGAGCTGATGTCGCGCATCAGGCACCGTCCATTTCCGGGAGGGTCACTGCTGCGCACGCCGATGCTGGTGCTGGGGATGTTCTATTACCGGCTGCGTGAGCTTCTCGGATAAGCCATGAAAGCTGAAATAAAACATGCAGATTTTTCCGGCAGGCTGCTGATGCTGGGGTTCGGCAGCATAGGCCAGGCCGTGCTGCCGCTGCTGTTTCGGCATTTTGAAATGCGCGCGCAACAGGTGCAGATTATCGCCGCCGATACGCATGGCGCAGGCATTGCGCGCGAATTCGGTATTGCCGTGATGCAGAAAATGCTGACGCAACAAAACTATCAGGCAGTGCTTGAATCCTGTCTGGGCAAGGGCGATTTCCTGCTCAATCTGTCGGTCGATGTTTCCAGCCTGGCGCTGATCGAGTTGTGCAACCAGCGCGGCGCTCTTTACCTGGACACCTGTATCGAGCCGTGGCCCGGCGGTTATACCGATAGTTCGATACCGGCGTCGCAGCGCAGCAATTACGCGCTGCGCGAAGCGGTGCTGGCATACGGGCGCAGCCATGCAGCAGGCCCGACTGCGCTGGTGACTCAGGGCGCGAATCCCGGCCTCGCTTCAACCTTTGTTAAACAGGCGCTGCTTGAGCTCGCCACCGATAGCAGTGTCATCGTCAAGAAACCGGTAAGCCATGAGGACTGGGCGAGGCTGGCCTGCAGTCTCGGTATCAAGGCGATCCATATCGCCGAACGCGATAGCCAGGCTGCGGCCCGCTGCAAGCAGCACGGTGAGTTCGTCAACACCTGGTCGGTGGAAGCTTTCGTTTCAGAGGCGCTGCAGCCTGCAGAACTTGGCTGGGGCACACATGAGCGGCATTGGCCGGCAGACGCTGCGCGGCACGAAAGCGGCTGTGATGCTGCCATTTATCTCAATCGCCCGGGTGCCGCCACCCGGGTGCGCAGCTGGACGCCGCTCGAAGGGCCTTATCATGGATTTCTGATCACACACGGCGAGTCGATCTCGATTGCCGATCATCTCACGGTCAGGGAAAACGGCGCAGTGGTCTACCGGCCAACGGTCCATTACGCCTATCACCCCTGCGATGACGCCGTGCTCTCGATCCACGAATTGGCCGGCAAGCACTGGCAGCCGCAGCAAAACGGGCGGGTTATTCGCGACGAGATCGTATCGGGCATGGATGAACTGGGGGTGCTGCTGATGGGCGGTGACAAGGGGGTTTACTGGTACGGTTCACGGCTTTCCATTCAGCAGGCGCGGCAACTGCTGCCCTATAACAATGCCACCAGCATGCAGGTGGCAGCCGGGGTGCTGGCTGGCATGGTGTGGGCGCTGCGCAATCCCGAGGCCGGTGTGGTGGAGCCCGACGATCTCGACCATGCGCTGGTGCTGAAGATCGCCCAGCCTTATCTGGGCGAGGTGGCAGGGATGTATGGCGACTGGACGCCGCTGCGCGACAGGGACTGGCCCTTCAGCGAGGAGCTGGACAGGGACGATCCGTGGCAGTTCAGGAATATACGGGTAACTTGAATAATATAAGGAAAACTCTGAACAAAGTCCTTCGACAAGCTTCCTTCGACAAGCTCAGGACGAACGGTAACTTTTTGATTCCGTTCGTGGCCTCGCAGAGGTTCTCGCACCCTTTGGGTGTGAGCCTGTCGAACCATGTCCAAAGCACACTTAATCAGAGTTTCCTTAGGATATTAATCAGCTTTTACGCCGGAATTAAAATAATTCCCGCCAGCGGCGGCAATTCGATTTCAGCGGAATAAGGCTGGCCCATCCACGGTATAGCTTCGGCACGGATGCCTGCACCATTGCCCAGGTTGCTGCCGCCGTAAAAGCTGGAATCGCTGTTGAAAATTTCACGATAGGCGCAGTCATAGGGCAGGCCGATGCGGTAGCGGTTGCGCGGCACCGGGGTGAAGTTGAGCACGACCAAGGCCACTTCGCCTTTGCTGGCGTGGCGCAGATAGGAGAGCAGGGTGCGTTCTGCATCATGACAGTCGAGCCATGAAAATCCTGTGTGCTCGAATTCCTGCTGGTATAGCGCGGGCAATTCCCGATATATGCGGTTCAGGTCGCGCGTGGCGCGCTGGATGCTGTGATGCTGCTCGATGCCGAGTTGCCACCAGTCAAGCTCCCAGCTTGAGCGCCATTCTCTTCCCTGGCCGAATTCATTGCCCATGAAGTTCAGTTTCTTGCCGGGGCTGGTCATCTGGTAGGTGAGCAGCAGGCGCAGGTTGGCAAATTTCTGCCAGGCATCCCCCGGCATTTTGTCCAGCAGCGAGCCCTTGCCGTGCACCACTTCATCGTGCGAGAACGGCAGCAGGAAATTCTCGGTGTAGGCATAAAGCTGGCTGAAGGTCAGCTGGTTCAGCTCATAGCGGCGGTGCACGGGATCGTTGTGGAAAAAGCTCAGGGTGTCGTTCATCCAGCCCATGTTCCATTTCATCGAGAAGCCCAGCCCGCCCAGATGGACCGGGCGCGACACGCCGGCCCAGGAGGTGGATTCCTCGGCTAGGGTCAGGGCTCCCGGAAACACCTGATGCACCATGATGTTGAGCTCGTGCAGGAAATCGACCGCTTCGATGTTTTCGCGGCCGCCATATTTGTTAGGCAGCCATTCGCCCGCTTTGCGCGAGTAATCAAGGTAGAGCATGGAGGCGACCGCATCGACGCGCAGGCCGTCGAAATGGAATTGCGACAGCCAGTAATGCGCGCTGGAGAGCAGAAAGCTTTTTACCTCGTTGCGGCCATAGTTGAAGATGTGCGTGCCCCAGTCCTGATGAAAGCCAAGACGCGGATCCTCGTGCTCATACAAGGCTGTGCCGTCAAAGCGCGCGAGGGCAAACCCATCCTGCGGAAAGTGCGCCGGCACCCAGTCGAGCAGCACGCCCAGCCCCGCCTGATGACAGCTGTCAACGAAATGGCACAGGTCGTCGGGCGAGCCGTAGCGGCTGCTGGCAGCGAAGTATCCGGTGGTCTGGTAGCCCCATGATTCATCCAGCGGATGTTCGGATACGGGCATCAGTTCCACATGGGTGTAGTGCATGTCCAGCAGATAGGGGATGAGGTGCCCGGCCAGTTCGCGATAACTGAAGAAGCGCCCGTCCGGATGGCGCCGCCAGGAGCCGATATGCATCTCGTAAATATTGAGCGGCTGGCGCAGCCAGTCCCAGTGATTGCGCTTAACCAGCCATTGTTCATCCTGCCACACGTGGGTAATGGCAGCGCCTGCATGCGCGGCTGTGTTGGGGCGTATCTCATAGGCGTTGGCATAGGGGTCGGTTTTGACCAGTAACTCGCCGGTTACACTGAATATTTCAAATTTGTAGAGCGCACCCTGCGGCAGGTCGGGAATGAACATCTCCCATACACCGCTGGCGCCGTGTGCCGCCATCAGATGTGTGCGTCCATCCCAGCGGTTGAAATCACCCACTACGCTGACGCGCCTGGCATTGGGTGCCCAGACTGAAAAACGTATTCCCTGTATGCCGTCCTGCTGCGTGCAGTGGGAACCCAGCAGATGGTAGCCCTGATGCAGCTTGCCTTCATTAAACAGATGCAGATCGAAGCTTGAAATTTTGCGTTGAAAAGCATAACAATCATGCAATATTTTTTCACTACCATCTTCTATCGCCAGCAGGCGGTAGGGGTGCAGCGGGGCTTCGGCTCCGCGCCATTCGAACAAGCCATTGCCATGAATTTGTCGCAGCGCAACATTGCCATGTCCGGTTTCCAGCCAGACTTCTGTTGCGTGAGGCATGTATGCGCGCACAACATGGCTTGCAGCTTCACGGTGCAAACCGAGATAGGAGAAAGGATCATCAAGGCAGCCTTTGAAAAGGGCCTCGGCACGGGGATCGGATTGTTTGCTGGATCTTTTCTTCATAGGCTCTTGATTATTTCCATAGCGATTACCATATCACCTTTTAATGTCTATTTAGACATTCTGAATAGAATATTTCAAGGGAGCTACATGCGGCAGCCAGAAAAAGTCAGATTTGTAAGCCAGATGACCAAGAATACTTATGCCATGATATTGGCGGGGGGGAGAGGGAGCCGTCTGCATCAGCTGACTGACTGGCGCGCCAAACCCGCTGTTCCCATTGCCGGCAAGTTTCGCATTATCGATTTTGTGCTGTCGAACTGCGTTAATTCAGGCATACGCCGGGTAGGGGTCGCCACACAATACAAAGCGCATAGCCTGATTCAGCATATCCAGCGCGGCTGGCAATTCCTGAACGGCCAGTTCGGCGAATTTATCGATGTGTTGCCGGCGCAACAGCGAGTTGAGGCCAAATGGTATCAGGGTACGGCAGATGCGGTGTTCCAGAACCTGGATATCCTGCGCGAGACCAATCCCGATTATGTGCTGGTACTGGCAGGCGATCACGTTTATAAAATGGACTACGGCGAATTGATTGCTTTTCATGTGCAACGCCAGGCCGATATGACCGTCGCGTGTATTGAAGTGCCGTTGGCCGATGCCAGCGCGTTTGGTGTGATGGAAGTCGACAAGGAAGGGCGCGTCGTTGCCTTCGAGGAGAAGCCGGAGAAACCTTCAGCCATCGTGGGTATGCCGGACAAGTCGCTGGCCAGCATGGGAGTCTATGTATTTAACGCGCAGTTTCTGTACGAGCAATTGCTGCGTGATGTGGATGATCCGCGCTCCAGCCATGATTTCGGAAAAGATGTTATCCCGCATTTGATTGCATCGAAATATCGCGTGTTTGCGCAAAATTTTAACAGCAGTTGCGTCAAATACGGCGACGGCAAACCTTATTGGCGCGACGTGGGTACCGTGGATGCCTATTGGGAGGCAAATATGGAGCTCACCAAGGTTGTGCCTGATCTCAATATGTATGATCAGGAATGGCCTATCTGGACTTTTCAGGAGCAACTGCCGCCAGCAAAGTTTGTGTTTAATGACGACGAGCGCCGGGGTATGGCAGTGGATTCACTGGTGTCAGGGGGCTGCATTATCAGCGGCGCTTCGGTGCATAGTTCATTGCTGTTTTCCAATGTGCACGTGAATAGTTTTTCATCGGTAGATGAATCGGTATTGTTGCCCAATGTCGAGGTTGGGCAAAACGTGGTGATTAAGCGCGCCGTGATAGACAAGCTGACTATTATTCCGGATGGCATGAAGATCGGGGTGAATCTGGAAGAGGATAAAAAGCGGTTTTATGTGACAGAAAATGGCATCGTGCTGGTGACCCCGGATATGCTGGGACAAAAAGTTCACCGCATTCGCTGAAAATACCAACTCCGTCGCGATACGGCCTTGCTCAGACAATCTAAACGCTAAAACATATGCTGTGCGCTTTGATTTAGCTACGGCTGGCCTAAAGGTTACCCTTCACTGAAACGACGTATTGCCTCGCACTTGTGTCGCTTGGGATTTTGAATTTTATCGATGTAGCACTTGGGATGAAGTGTGGAGATATTGAGGTTCTCATATGACCAAATCCGTCGACCTTGTTTTTCTCTGGCACATGCACCAGCCGGATTACCGCGATTACGGCAGCGGTGAATTCCTGCTGCCGTGGGTCTATTTGCACGCGATTAAGGACTACACGGATATGGCCTATCACCTGGAACAGCATCCCGGGGTGAAAGTCGTGGTCAACTTTGTGCCGGTACTGCTGGACCAGATTGAAGATTATCAACAGCAATTCGCCAGCGGAAAAATTCGCGATCCCCTGTTGCGCTTGCTGGCATGCGACAATCTCAATGATGTAAGCGAAGCGGAACGCGATCTGATTATTACCAGCTGTTTTCGCAGCGACCACAAAAAGATGGTCGCCCCTTATCCTTTCTACAAACGCCTGTCTGACATTTTCAAGCTGGTAGAGCACGGTGGCAAAACAGCGATTTCCTATTTGTCCGGACAATATCTGGCCGATCTGCTGACCTGGTATCACCTGGCCTGGTGCGGCGAAAGCGTGCGCCGCGAACATGATCTGGTGATTCGTTTGATGAGCAAGGATGAAAACTTTTCGTTTGACGATCGCAACCAGCTGTTTGAACTGTTAGGCCGCGTTGTGAGCGGGATTATTCCGCGCTACCGGAAATTGGCCGAGCGCGGCCAAATTGAAATTTCCACTACCCCGCACTTTCATCCGCTGGCGCCTCTTTTACTGGATATTCACAGTGCGCGCGAGAGCCAGCCACAAAGCAGTCTGCCGCAATCGCAGCGTTATCCCGGTGGCAGGCTGCGTGTGCAGGCACAGCTGGCGAAGGCAGTGGACAGCCATAAGTCACGTTTTGGCGAGTACCCGCAAGGTGTGTGGCCGGCCGAGGGCGCGGTTTCAACCGAGCTGCTGGAAGTGCTGGCAGAGCAGGGGTGCCGCTGGACGGCGAGCGGCGAAAATGTGCTGGTCAATAGTCTGAACCATGTCAAGCTGCAATCCACTGATCGAAAACAATACCTTTACCGGCCTTACCGTGTGCAAGGTGCTGCGTATTCGCTGCATTGCTTCTTCCGTGATGACCACCTGGCAGATTTGATTGGTTTTGAATATTCAAACTGGAACGGACAGGATGCGGCACAGCATTTTGTCGCGCAGGTTGAAGCGATAGCAGTTCAGGCTGCAAAGGATGAAAAACCCCTGGTGAGCGTGATTCTCGATGGTGAGAACGCCTGGGAATATTATCCTTACAACGGCTATCACTTCCTGAATGACCTGTATTCCGCTCTGGAAAAAAGCCAGAAAATCAACACCACGCATTATCGCGATTATCTGGACAAGCTTGCAGTAGATGGCGGCAAGGGGCTGGCGAAAGAAAGCGAACTGCCTGGGCTGGTTGCCGGCAGCTGGGTGTATGGCACTTTTTCCACCTGGATAGGTTCGCCGGACAAGAATCATGCCTGGGATCTATTGTGTGCAGCCAAACAGAAATATGACATGGTCATGGCAGCAGGACGCCTAAGCAGGGAAGAGCAGCAGGCTGCTGAAAAGCAACTGTCATCATGCGAGAGTTCAGACTGGTTCTGGTGGTTTGGCGATTACAACCCGTCATTTGCCGTGGAGAGTTTTGACCGGCTGTATCGCCATAACCTGATGCATCTTTATCAGTTGTTAAAGCTGCCGATTCCGGACAACTTGCATCTGCCTATCAGCCAGGGCGGGGGGATGATCGAGGTGGGAGGCACCATGCGGCGCGGCTCGTAATGAATATAACTCCGTTCACGGTTTCCTGCTTACCCCGCTATGCGCCCTGTCCCGGTTAATGTCTTGAAGTGTGTTGACTCGATAGAGAGTAATAAACATGACCCCACATAAATCAGTTTCTTTGCTTTTTGGCGTCCACGCGCATCAACCCGTGGGGAATTTTGCCGAAGTGGTGGATGATGCGCACGAGCGTTGTTACAAACCATTTCTGCATGTCCTGCATCAGTATCCCGAGTTTCGCTTTGCCGTGCATTTCAGCGGCTGGCTGCTCGATTATCTGTTCATGAAATACCCTCAGGACATGAACCTGCTCAAGCAAATGGTCGCGCGCGGACAGGTTGAAATGTTTGGCGGTGGCGATACCGAGCCGGTGCTGGCAGTGATACCGTATCGTGATCGAATCGGCCAGATGAACAAGCTGTCAGACAAGCTGCAAGCCAGACTGGGCGCGCGGCCGCAGGGTGCATGGCTGACTGAACGGGTGTGGGAGGCCACGGTTGTACCTGCCCTGGTCGATGCAAAAATGGCTTATGTCACGGTGGATGACTACCATTTTCTATGCAGCGGCAAACACAGCGAAGAATTGAATGGTTTTTTTACCACCGAAGAAGATGACCGCAAGCTCGACCTGTTTCCAATTTCAGAAGCCCTGCGCTATCGGATCCCTTTTACGCCGGCACATGAAGTGGTGTCTTATCTTGAACGTCTTGCGCTGGAGGGAAAGCAGACAGCTGCTATCTATTTCGATGACATTGAAAAATTCGGCATCTGGCCAGAGACCTATGAGTGGGTGTACGAAAAGCATTGGCTGGAAGATTTTATACGCGGCGTGCTGGCTTCACCGTACATTATGCCGCAAACTTACCGCGACTATCACGCCGCTGGAAAATCTCAAGGGATTGTTTATCTGCCCACTACCTCATACATAGAAATGAACGAATGGACCTTGCCGGTGGCCGCCGCGCATACCTATGCCGATCTGGTGCAAACTGAGAAATCGGGCGGGCATTATGAAACGCGCAAGGCTTTTTTGCGCGGAGGTATCTGGAAGAATTTTTTCAGCCGTTATCCAGAATCAAACTGGATGCACAAGCGCATGCTGGGCCTATCAGCGAGGCTCAATGCGGTGCCGGAAAAAAATCGCACTGCTGCGATGCTGGAGCAGCTCTACATCGCACAGGCCAACGATTCCTACTGGCACGGGCTGTTCGGCGGCATCTATCTGCCTCATTTGCGACGCGAAGTTTATCGCGCCATCGTGCAGCTGGAAGCCATGCTGGACAAGGCGTCGCCACGGCTTCCCAACACGCGCATTGATTTTGACAGCGACGGCTGTGATGAGATTTTTCTGCATAATTCATCACTGCAAGTTGTCGTCAAACTGGACGGAAGTGCCAGCATCAGCGAATTTGACGCCTACCAGTTGAATCATAATTTTGGCGACACGCTGCGGCGCCAGCCCGAACACTACTTCCGAAAAATTGAGTCCAGTCATGCCAGCCATCACAACGGTGATGGCATCGCTTCGCCGCATGACCGCGTGACCTACAAGCATGTGATCAGCGCTGAAGACATGGTGTCAGACGCGCACGGGCAGACACTGTTTCGCGACGGCATCGTGCTGGACAGAAAGAACTTTGAGTTGTTCTATGAACTGGTCGAGACGGATTCTTCCGGTATGACATTTCGCGCCGAGCTGGAAGGTGTGACAGTGACCAAACGAATCTTTCTGGATAGAAATCACCTGGGTGTCAGCTATCGCCTGAGCGGCGGTGCCGGTGCGGTCCTGTCCACTCGCGTAGCCTTGGCGATGCCGAGCTGCGATGGTTTCCTGGGTCGCTACCTTGAAGACGGGCATGTGCTGGGCGGTTTCGGCAAGCCGCTGGAGTTGGCCGACGCGGACGGGCTGGTGCTGGATGATGGCGTGCTGGGCGGCAATCTGCGCTTGCATGCGACGCAATTGGTACAGCTGCGTGGCACGCCATTTTTTACCGTATCGCAATCGGAAGCCGGTTTTGAAAAAATCATGCAAGCCGTGATGCTCACCCTGCAATGGCCGGGATCGGACAATGAGGTGTCGATCATGTTGAGCGTTAATCAGGGAAATTTTTAAGTCAGCTCGTACTAAACACTTCATCAAATAACAGGAGCGAACCAGGCACGCAAATATCTCTTCGCGGGCATGACTTGCTGCGCCATATGGGGATTAATTCCATACATGGAAGCAGTGTTTTTATATTCATTTATATTGCTCCGGTTTGGTGCGCATTGATGATGTGGTTGCTCTATTTTGGTGCAAACATTTATCTGTGTATGCAAAGTAATTTTGTTTTTGTTCTGGCACGCTTTATGCGTCTAACTTTAATATTGATTTCGATGTTAGGCTGTTCAACACTGAATAAAATGACAACTAATCCGAAAGTGACAGGTCGATCAATATTTTCTGTTGAGGTGCATAAATGACTCTTGCTGATACCAGAAAAAAATTCACTCCATTTTGGAATATATCCGTTCTGAGGGCGCTACTTGCTTTCATTCTGCTTGTTTTTATGATCGTCGGCGCCGCCTACGTTATTTTTGGTCAGTACAAGAAAATAATAACTGAAAGAGAAATAGAGAACCTCGGCGCAATTGCCGATGCAAAAGTCGCACAAATTGCCGCCTGGCGCGAGGCCCATAAACGACGGGCAGAATATTTCTTACACGGCGCCATGTTTTCAGGCTATGTGGAGCAATGGCTGCGTGAAGGCGCGCGCGACAACGAACACAAGCAACAAATCCTGAGAACTCTCGATGGCATAATGCAGGAACAGAGTTACAAGAGCGTCACCCTGCTGGACAGGGAGGGCAGAGTCAGAATGTCGACAGCAGGCGACTATGTGCCCGACACTGAAGACAAGAAGCTCGCCGTGGATGCAATGCAGAGCCAGCGCGTGTTGTTCCTGGATTTGCACAGGGAGCACACTGACAATAAAGTCGCCATCGACAGCGTGGCACCACTCAGGGTTGTTGATAAAAAAAATGGCAACCGTATCGTTGGCGCGTTGCTGTTAAAAATTGACCCCGATTTGTTTCTCTACCCAATGATCCAGACATGGCCCACCCAAAGCCATACTGCAGAAACATTGCTGACAAGGCTGGAAGGCAATGATGTCGTGTTCCTCAACGAATTGCGTCACCGGAAAGATACGGCATTGACCCTGCATGTCCCGGCAGATAGAGCGAAATTGCCGACGGTGATGGCGATTCATGGAGAAACCAGCACGGTGGATGGTGTGGATTATCGCGGGATTCCCGTTGTCTCGGCCATGCGTAGAGTTCCAGAAACCCCTTGGTTTTTGGTTGCAAAAATCGACAGTGCAGAACTTTTTTCCCCTATAAACACACTCCAGCAATGGGTGGCGGGGCTGGTTATTGCATTTGCCGCATTTGGGGGGGGCTTGGTCTTTCTCTGGTTCAAGGGAAGCCGTGCACGCTACGCTCACCTCAAGGTTCAGCATGATGCTGCACTTGAGCGTGAACTACTGCTCAAGCATTTACAGAATCTCACGCGCTATGCCAATGACATGATTATTGTCGCCAACGAGACGGGGCAGATCATCGAGGCCAATGAAAGTGCACAGCAGGCTCTGGGTTATAGCCGGGAAGAGCTGCTGCAAAAGCAGGTCATGGAATTGCATGATCCGCTCGACAATCCGGCTGTACCGGGCAAGCTCGATGTACAAAAGCGGGGATGGTCATTGCGCATTGATGGCATTTTCCAGCGCAAGGATGGCAGTACTTTCCCGGTGGAAATCAGCGCGCGCGTGATCGAGGTGCAAGGCACTTTCTATATGCAAAGCATTATCCGTGATATAACCGAGCGAAAATTCGCCGAAGATTCCTTGCGTTTGCATAGCGCAATATTGACTAACCTTGCGGAAGGCATATTGCTGGTCGATGCTGGCGATGGGCATATTGTTTTCGTCAACCCGCAGCTTGAACGCATGTTTGCTTACGGGCAAGACGAGCTTATCGGCAAGCATGTGAGCATACTTACTGCCCACGGCGAGATGAGCCCCGCGGAAGTGGCAACAAAGATAACGAGTGCGCTTGCTAAGTCAGGAGTCTGGAGCGGTGAAATTCGGAATATCAGAAAGAATGGGATTGCTTTCTGGTGCAGTGTAAGTATTTCGACGTTTGAGCATCACAGGTTCGGCAAGGTCTGGGTGGCGGTGCATGAAAATATCACCGAGCGCAAGGCAGCAGAAGAATTGACAAAAAGCAGCGAGGCTGCACTGGCCGAGTTCAAATATACGCTCGACCAGACGCTGGACTGCGTATTTATTTTTGAACATGACACGCTGCGCTTCACCTATATCAATGAGGGGGCAAAGGCTCAGGTCGGGTTCAGCGAGGAAGAACTGCTGAAGATGACGCCGCTGGACATCAGGCCTGCCATTACTGAGGCGGATTTCAGGAGCGTGATTCAGCCGCTGCTGGATGGAAGCATGCCTTCGCACAAGTTTGAAACGATCCATCGGCACAAGGATGGCCACGATATCCCGGTGGAAATCAATTTGCAGCTAGTGCGAAAGTCAGGGCAGGCACCGCGTTTTGTGGCCATGGTGCGCGACATCACCGAGCGCAAGCTGGTGGAAGCCGAACTCCTGGAGTCCAAGGAGCTGGCGGAGCAAGCCAACCATGCAAAAAGCGAGTTCCTGTCGCGTATGAGCCATGAACTGCGCACGCCGCTTAACTCTATTATCGGTTTCGCCCAGATTATGGAGGTGAGTGGCGGTGATGAAACGATCGACAATCACCGTGATAACCTCAAAGCAATCATACGCTCGGGCTGGCACCTGCTCAGAATTATCGAGGATCTCCTTAGCCTGTCTGCCATAGAGGCCGGCAAGATTGAGCTTAATATCGAGAATGTTGAGTTACGCAGTTGCATGAAAGAATGCCTGGAGTTGATGGAACCGCTGGCCACTCAAAAGATGATTGAATTGAGTTGTACCGATGAAGCCTGTGAAGGCGTTATTGTGCGGGCCGATGCGTTTCGTCTCAAGCAGGTTTTGATCAACCTGCTTGCCAATGCAGTCAAGTTCAACCGGGTTGGTGGAAATGTGACTATCAGGGGGCGACGCGCAGCAGGACGAATTCGCATTCTGATATGCGACACAGGAACAGGCATCTCGGAAGACGATCTCTCAACTCTTTTCGAGCCATTTAGCCACCTCTCGAAGCGCCCCTTTAGCATTGAGGGTGCGGGCATCGGTTTGTCGATTGCCAAACAACTCATCGAATTGATGGGCGGCAAGATCGGGGTGGAATCCATATTCTATCTGGGAAGCAAATTCTGGATTGATTTGCCTGTGGCTGATGGCGCAGCAGCCGTTAGCACACCTGCGGTATTGAAGGAGCGATCTGTTACGACAGATAAGAATGCGGTCTTGCTCTATGTCGAAGACAATCCTGACCATATCCAACTGGTCGAAAAAATCATTTCCAGAATGGATAATATAACGCTGCTGACGGCACATACGCCTACCCTGGGCCTGGATATGGCACGAGCCCGGAGGCCGGATATTATTCTGCTGGATATCTGTTTGCCAGGCATGAATGGGTTTGAGGTCTTGAATCTGCTGCAGAGAAACGAGCTCACGCGGAATATTCCGGTCATGGCTATCAGTGCATCGGCTAATCCAGCAGAAATAGAAAAAGGCCTGCGGGCAGGATTCCGGCGCTACCTCACCAAGCCGATCAGCGTCATAGAGTTTATGGCTGCAGTGGAGGAGTTGCTGCGTGATAACATCGAACGTTTGAGCGAAAACAGGTGATATATTTGCCCGCATGGGTGAGCCCGGATTGCAGCGAATTTAGCCGAGCCTGCGGTAATTTAAGGCCTTCTGCAGTAACACCCAGAGCCATTCAAACCAGACCTTGTTGCCGATTCCGGCGATGATGCACATGGAACACATCGAGCATGAATGGCAGTGTCAGAGCATCGTTCATCTCGCCCGGCAACAGATTGATCGTGCCGGCTGAAACCAGCAGCACAAACAAGGGTTCGCGCATCAATCGAGTATGATTTCCCGCAGCTGACGTTGCCCTTTCGTCGACAGTTCAGGCGCCTTCGTCCCAGCCGCAATACTGCTTCGGTCCGGGACAAACCGGAATCAGTGGTTTGGTCGGTATTGAAGGACTCATGAGTGTAACCATATCAGGTAAGTTATAATTTATGGTGGCACCAAAAAGCCAAACTCAAGCGCAATACGGCGTGGCTCGGTCAATTTTGACTTGATCGTAATGTATTGATTGTATTTTATATTATTGAATGCTGTGGGCTCTTGTCGTTTGAAAATATAGTGAATTTACAATAATCAAAGTCTGACGGAAACGAAATTCCCGTGCCAAGAAAATACTTCAGAAAATTTCTGCCCAACCATGAGTCCATCCGGCAGCACCGTTGGCTGCGCCATTTTGGCGTATGGCTGCAGCACCACAATCTGTGGCATTTGCACCGCCGTTCGGTTTCCGGCGGGGTCGCAGTAGGTATGTTCTGCGGCCTCATTCCCGGCCCGCTGCAGATGATAGGCGCTGCCCTGCTGGCTGTGCTGTTCCGCGTCAATTTGCCAGTGGCGATGGTCACCACGTTCTATACCAATCCCTTTACCATCGTGCCGCTTTATTGGCTTGCATACCAACTGGGTGCACTGGTCACTGGGCAGAGCTACGCCGTGACTGCAGCGCATTTTGAGGTACCCGAAATGGCTTGGGATAACTGGTTCACGGTGATGCTTGACTGGATATTTTCCCTGGGCAAACCATTTGCCATCGGCTTGCCGCTTCTGGCATTGATTCTCGCTTTGCTTGGTTATGTTCTGGTGCGCGTGGGTTGGCGTTTCTGGGTGATGTGGCAGTGGCGCAAGCGCCGGAAGCGGGGACATCGCTAGATGCCGACTTTCCGGTCGGCTGAAATGGCGGATGTGGAGCGCATCGTTGCGCTGGTGAATGGTGCTTATCGCGGCGAATCGAGCAGGGCTGGATGGACGACCGAGGCTGATCTGCTCGACGGGCAGCGCACCGATGCGGAAGAGGTGAGCAGCTTGATTGCGGCAGATGACTCGATGATTTTGCTGTGTGTGGAAGGCGAAGAAGTCATTGGCTCGGTACATTTGCAGCATGGCAAACATGTGGCTTACATGGGCATGCTGGTAATCGAGCCTGTCATGCAGGGTCAGGGGCTGGGCAAAAAATTGATGCAGGCAGCAGAGCTCACTGCGATTAAAATGTGGGGTGTGGCCAAAATGTTGATGTATGTCGTGACCCTCAGGCATGAACTGATTGCCTTTTATGAGCGGCGGGGATATCGCCGCACCGGGAAAATAAAAGAATTTCCCAACGAGATCAGGTTTGGCATTCCCAAGGTGACAGGTCTGGAAATTGAATTGATGGAAAAAACGCTGCAGTAATTTATTCGGATTGATCATGAAATTTATAAATATTTTTTTAAGTGCTGTTTTGGCCGTGTCCTTCAATACGGCACAGGCGGAACCGCTTACCGTGGCGGTAGCCGCCAACGTCAAGTTTGTGTTTGATGAGCTTAAGGCTGAGTTCAAAAAATCGACGGGCATCGATGCAACCGGCGTATTTGCATCATCCGGAAAGATCAATGCGCAAATTAGAAGCGGTGCTCCTTACGATGTGTTCATGTCCGCGGACATGGAGTTTCCAGAAGCACTGCAGAAGGAGGGTTTTGCAGTAACTGCACCAAAGGTTTATGCCCGGGGTGTGCTGGTGTTGTGGACGCTGCAGCCGCTGGATTTTGCACAGGGACTGGCTGTGCTGAACAATCCCGCGGTGAAAAGGGTGGCGATGGCCAATCCAAAGCTGGCGCCCTACGGGCGTGAGGCGATGCGCGCACTGGACTATTTCAAGCTGCGCGCGGCCATTGAGCCCAAGCTGATCTATGGCGAGAGCATTGCGCAGGTCAATCAATATATCGATACCAAATCGGTTGAAATTGGCTTTACCGCAAAATCCGTGGTGCTGGCCCCGCAGATGCAGGGGCGCGGCAAATGGATCGAAGTGCCGCGAGAGAGCTATCAGCCGATCGAGCAGGGTGTGGTGATGCTGAAACATGGTGCTGAAACCAACGCGGATTCTGCAAAAAAGTTTCTGGAATTCATGGCGTCAGCCAAGGCTCGCGGCATACTGCAGAAATTCGGATATAACCTGCCATGAACAAGCTGCGCGGACGCATCACACGAATCGAATCCAACGACCATGTGTCGTTGGTTGACGTGGATGTGAACGGAGATAATTTCACCGCCACCTTGCTGGAAACGCCGGAAGATGCCCCCTATCTGCGGGTGGGCAACAGCGTGGATGTGCTGTTCAAGGAAACAGAGGTGTCGCTGGCCAAGGGGTTGAGCGGGCTGATCAGCCTGCGCAACCGGGTGCTCACCACGGTGAAACTGGTACGTAGCGGCGTGATCCTCAGTGAGGTGGTGCTGGATTATCGCGGCAGGAACATCAGCAGTATTATCACCACCGGCTCGATCAAGCGTTTGGATATCAAGCCGGGAGATGAGGTGGAGGCCTTGGTCAAGGCCAACGAGGTTACCCTGCTGGAGATTGCCGATGGGCTATGACCTGCAGCCGCTATTTTTGACCTTCAGACTCGCCGCGGTGACCACGCTGATACTGTGCCTGATCGGCATACCGTTTGCCTACTGGATGGCATTCACCAAGGTGCGTATCAAGCCGGTGCTGGAAGCGCTGGTGAGCATGCCGCTGGTATTGCCGCCCTCGGTGCTGGGCTTCTATCTGCTGCTGGCCTTCAGCCCGCAGAGTGCGTTTGGCCATTTTGTGGAAACGTATATAGGCCTCAAGCTTGCCTTCAGTTTTGCCGGGCTGGTGGTGGCTTCGGTGATCTTCAGTTTTCCGTTTATGGTGCATCCGGTGCAGTCCGGTTTTCAGACCTTGCCACGCTCGCTGACGGAAGCCGCATGCACCCTCGGAAAAAGCCGCTGGCAGACTTTTGCGCGCGTGCTGCTGCCCAATATCAAGCCTTCATTGCTGGCTGGTGTAGTGCTGTCGTTTGCGCACACCATCGGCGAATTCGGCGTGGTGATGATGATAGGCGGCAATCTGCCCGGGGAAACCAAGGTGGCAGCCATTGCGATCTATGACGAGGTGGAGTCGCTCAATTACGACGCGGCCAATTTCTATGCGCTGGTGCTGTTCAGCGTGTGCTTTATCATTCTGCTCACGGTCTATCTGCTCAACCGCAAGATGTTGATGAGGGTGGGCTGAGATGATAGAGGTCGATATCCAAAAGAAGCTCTTTTCTGCCCAGGGCGAATTCACCCTGGAGCTGAAAATGAATATCGAAAAGGGCGAATTTATCTCGCTGTTCGGGCAATCCGGTGCGGGCAAAACCACCCTGTTGCGCTGTCTGGCAGGTCTTGAAAAACCGGATTCCGGCAGCATTAAAGTAAACGGCGAGCGCTGGTTTGACGGCAAAACTGCGTTCATGCTCCCCGCGAGACATCGTCGCGCCGGCTACATGTTTCAGGACTATGCGCTGTTTCCCAATATGACAGTGCGCGGCAATCTGGAGTTTGCGCTGCAGCCAGGCGCAGGCAAGCAACGTGTAGCCGAGCTGATCGAACTGATGGGGCTGGGCGAGCTGCAGCAGCGCAAGCCGGATACACTATCCGGCGGGCAGAAGCAACGCGTGGCACTGGCGCGTGCACTGGCGGCAGAGCCGAAGCTGTTGCTGCTGGACGAACCTTTCTCCGCGCTGGACCATGCCATCCGGGTGCGCCTGCAGGATGAGGTGATGCGCATGCAGCGCCACTTCGACCTGACCACGGTAATGGTCAGCCATGACATCAGCGAAGTGTATAAATTGTCACAGCGGGTGATGGTGATTGAGCAGGGCAGCATCGCAAAGCAGGGTACGCCTGCCGAGGTGTTCAAGTCTGGCCAGGCGAGCGGCAAGTTCAGCTTTGCCGGTGAAGTGCTGGATATAGAAACCGCAGATGTGGTGTTTGCAGTGACGCTGCTGGTGGGCAACCAGGTTGTGCGCGTGATCGCCACACCGGATGAGGTTAAAAACCTGAAGCAGGGTGACCGCGTGATGCTGATGTCAAAGGCGTTTAACCCGGTGCTTGTATCGGTTGCGTCATAAGGTAAATTATATATTCACCATTGCAGCAGGACGTTTCCCTATCGAAAATGCCCAATTTTCAAGCTTTGGATAATCGCATAAATTTACATCAGCCATATCCTCCAACACAGCACACCAGGGATAGAGTGCAATATCGGCAATTGTAAATTCACCGCATAAAAACTTACGCCCATCAAGCTGATGATCTAGAATCGTGCAAAATTGAGCCACCTTGTCTTTGTAACGCTGCAGATGAATATCGGCAATTTCATCCGTTGCATGCAGCATGTAGTAAAACAGCTCCCCCATCGTCGGCCCCATATTGGCAACCTCAAACATCAACCATTTCAAGGCTTCGCCCCTGGTTATAAGGTCGGCGGGCAAATACTTGCCGGATTTTTCTGCGAGGTAATGCAGGATTGCACCGGACTCAAAAATGATTGCACCATTATCCTGATCAAGAATGGCTGGAACAGTGGCATTGGGATTAATTGCCAGAAACTCAACTGGTAAGTGGCCGTTATTCTGTTTCTCCATCCGCTTAACGGTATAGGGTAAACCCGTTTCTTTCAGCATCATGGAAATCTTGAGAATATTCGGGCTGGAACTCTGCATCGTATAAAGAGTAATCATGAGCGCGCTCCTGCAGAAATGCACAGTAGCTCAACTCTCTTTTCTGGTTTAATAGCCCTTTGGACTAACATTCCAAACAGTTTTATCGGGACGCTTCGGGGAACAAGTCTGTTCTGCCACACATAAAATTTATTTAAAAAACCGGCAATAACAGAAGCCTTTCTGCCTAACGCCTTAAAGCCTATCCTGGCTACCATAGCGGGTGCCATCGACAATACCGGCAACTTTTTAAAATTAATTGTCGAATCATCTGTCATGGATGTTTTTGTTAAACCGGGCGACAGTACCGTCACATCAATCCCGTACTCTTTAAGCTCCACATTGAGCGCCTCGCCCAAAGCCAAAATGTATGCTTTGGTTGCCGCGTAGTTGGCAATATAAGGGGTAGCCTGATAGCCGAACCCGCTTGAAACAAACAGAATCGCCCCCTTGTTTCTTGCTGCCATCATGCGACCATAGTGATGCGATAAAGCCATGGGCACTTCTGAATTTAGACGCAACAGTTTCCTGTTGGCTTCCAGAGAGGTATTGATGAACAGACCATTTAACTCAATGCCTGCATTGGGTACCAGCATGCCAACTTCAAGATTTTTTGTTTCATAAAACAACTTGTCAAGTGCAGCATCTGCAGTTAAATCAAGCGCAATAATTATTACTTTTACCTTGTATATGCCTTGAATCGCTTCCTGCGCCTGTGCTAAAAGCTCAGCACGCTTTGCCACCAGAATAATATTCATCCCGTAGCTTGCTGCCTGTTTGGCCAGCGCAAGGCCAATACCGGTTGAACCGCCAGTAACAAGCGCCCATTGGCCATATTTATCTGCAAAACTAATCATAGTTGCTCCCTGTAGTATTATGTAGTGACCGTTACATAATACAAGCGACAATGGAGCGCTGTCAACAAATTATGTATCGCCTGTTACAATATATACATGAAACAGCCTGCCATACCTTCCAAACGCAGTGTCGGACGTCCACGTGCCTTCGACCGCGAGCAAGCCCTCGGTATCGCCCTGGGTTTGTTCTGGCGACACGGCTTTGATGGGACATCCATCCCCCAACTCACCGCAGCCATGGGCATTTCGCCACCCAGTCTCTATGCCGCATTCGGCTCAAAGGATGCGCTATACCGCGAAGCAGTAAAACTCTACCTGACCCGCTACAGCGGGTTCATGAAAAGTTTGTTTGATGATAAATTGAGCGCGCGCGATGCAGTTGAACACGCATTACTAGCAGCTGCTAAACAATTCAGCGAACCCGGACATGCGCCTGGTTGCATGATTTCTTCCGCTGAGCTGCAAACGTCCCCAGGAAACCAAAAGCTGGCAGACGAGATTGCCAGTTTCAGACTAGCTGCACAGCAGGTTGTTTATACCCGGCTTGAGGCTGCTCGAAATTCAGGAGAATTGCCCAGAATAACGGACACTGCCTCACTCGCAGCCTTCTATGCAATGATCAGTCAGGGGATGTCGGTGCAGGCTCGGGATGGTGCCAAAGCGGCTGTGCTGAAACGACTGGTGAAATTAGCCATGCAGGCATGGCCACACTCCAATTGACCGGTAGTATGAATAATAATCGTGAACATGACTCCCGTTTTTATTCACCTTTGCAGAGAGCAAATTAAACTCGGGTTGACCATTAGAATTGTTAGGGTATATATAACACCGTAGGAGCTCGACTTGTCGGGCGATTGTTCATCGCGCAGCAAGCTGCGCTCCTACATGATTTTCTTGAAGTGATGTAAGGAGGGATGTGATGAGCGACAAACAGATAGCTACACTTGCAGGCGGCTGTTTCTGGTGTCTGGAAGCGGTGTTCGAGCAGATGCGCGGTGTGGAGAAGGTAGTGTCCGGCTATATCGCCGGTGAGAAGCCAAACCCCAGCTACGAGGAAGTATGTACGGGCAATAGCGGCCATGCAGAAGCGGTGCAGATCACCTTTGATCCTGCTCAGGTAAGTTACGATGAACTGCTCGCGGTATTCTTCACCATACACGACCCCACCACCCTTAACCGTCAGGGCAATGACGTGGGTACGCAGTACCGTTCGGCCATTTTCTATCACAACGAAGACCAGCGGGCAGATGCGGCGGAGCTGATGCGCGAGTTAAGAAAGCAGCATATCTTTCCCGCGCCCCTGGTGACTGAACTGGTGGCTGCGTCGACTTTCTACCCGGCGGAAGATTATCACCAGCACTACTATGCCAATCACCCCGCGCAGGGCTATTGCCAGTTTGTGGTGGCGCCCAAGCTGGCGAAATTCAAGGAGCATTTCGCAGCCAGGATGAAGTAGTGCCACTGTTAGCGCATGGGTTTTGCGCCGCGCCTCCATTTTGCCGTCCATTGACCCTGTCATAATCTTGCAGCAAATGAATGACAAGATACGTGAACAGTCCATATCCGGGCTATTCAAAGGTATCTCAAATGACAGATTTTGACTTTTTAAGTTTATCCTTGTCGCTCTTGGGCATTTCTCTCGGCTTGGTGGTAAAAACGCTTGTTGATGCCCGCAAGATTCAAGTGAGCTGCGCCAACAATTAGGCGGGCCAAGTCAGTTCGAATCGCTAGCCGAAGCAGCGCTTCACTTTCTCGGGCGCGATCCCGGTGACACACCGTTGTCAGTAGGTTTGTGGGCAAAGAAGCCGCGCAATCCCATTCGGTTCATCTGATAGTAGAGAAAGCATCCTATACACCAGCCATTGTATGAAACTGCGGTAAGCGCGATTAACACCCACACCAGAAGCCATCCTGCGTAGGAATACCCGGCATAGAGAGCACATGCTGCGATAGCGGCACTGGCCGCGCCCACTGCCTGGCCAAAAAGATGGGGCTGAAGATTGTCGATGCGCATGTCCGGCTTGACAATGCCCCAAGGCTTTAACAGTAATCGATACACCAACACAAAGGGCCCCAGCGGGTTAATCAGGGCGGTGATGAGAAAAATAACTGCAAGGATGGCGACTAATTCCCAGTGGCCCAGGATGAAAGCGGCCAGCAATGTGGCAATTGTGAGCAGTTGGCCTGTTTTAATCGCTGAATGGTCTACGTTTGTCTGATTTTGCATGATTATTTTCAATGAATTGAATGTGGGGATTCATGCTAAGCTATTCAGCGGTGTATCGTCTTCGTCAACATATGTATCGCTTGTATTCATAAATGAATAGTATCGACTGGGACAATATTCGTTTTTTCCTTGCGGCGGCCCGCACGCATAGCCTGTCTGCGGCCAGCCGTGCGCTTGGCAGCAATCAGCCTACGGTGGGCCGCCATATCGATGCGCTGGAAGCGCAACTTGGCTTATGCCTGTTTCAGCGCCACAGCACCGGGCTTACCTTAACCGAGGATGGGCAGCGTCTTCTTGCATCCGCTGAGTTGATGGAAGAGGGTGCGGCAGATATGCTCAGAGCCAGCCAGCGGGATATCAGTACACTGGCCGGTACGGTTCGCATTGCGGTGCCTGAAGGACTGGGCGTAAGCGTGCTGACACCCAGGCTGCCCGATTTATACAAACGCTATCCCTTGCTGGATATTGTCCTGGAGCCTTCCGTAGCCAGTGCCGATTTAAAGCGTGGACAAGCCGATATTGCGCTGCGGCTATACCGGCCCGACTCTGTTGACCTGGTTACGCGCCGTTTGTGTGAAATGGGTTTCGGCCTGTATGCATCCGCAGGATACTTGGAGCGCAATGGCACACCGGAATCAGTAGACGAGCTACCTCAACATGCTTTTATTGCCTACGGTGATGAACTAAGAGATCAGGCGGAAAACGCATGGTTGGAGGAGTTGATGGGGCGCGGACGCTGCGTGTTCAGAAGCGACAATACGCTGGCGCGTTTATCAGCAGTGGCAGCGGGGATTGGCATAGGTGTGATGCCGCATTTGTTGATGGCTGCTCAAGCCAATTGTGTTCGGATCTTGCCTCAGCATGAGGTGCCCTCGCGGACTATCTGGTTAGTGGTGCATGGCGACCTACGGCATGTTGCTCGCATACGCGCGGTGCTTGACTTTATTGGCGAGTTATTTCAAGACGCATGAGAGCAACACCCATTGCTCGATGGTCTGTATAACGGCGTGTTAAAGCCCGCGCATAGCATGCGGCCGTAACGGGCGCACACCTGCTATCGCTTCGCGCACCTGCCGCAGTAATTTTTCCCGGTCTTTGGGCAGGTTGCCCGCCAGCGCCAGCGCATTGGAGGCGTGGTTGGAACGGAACACGACGGGCTGTGGCGGATTGAGGAGGCCGCTGATCAGTCTTTCTTGCTCGCTGAGGATGGCGAGGTCATCCAGTGCATCGAATGGCTCGCCGAATTTCCTGAGAAATTCAGCGTCGATACTTTTATCCAGATAAAGCTGCAGGGTGGAGAGATAGGTGACAGGTGCATTGTTGAGCAGCGCGATGGTGCCGTCTATGTGCTCTGTGCTGTGCGTGCGCCCGCCCAGCCCGAGGATCACCGTAGCCGATACCTTGATGCCGCTGGCATGTGCCTTGGTTAATACTTCGAGCATGCGGCGCTGCGTCGCGCCCTTGGTGATTTTCTTGAGGATCATATCCGAGCCTGATTCGATGCCTACATAGAGCAGGTTGAGCTTGTGCTGCTGCAGCAAGGCAAGCTCGTCGGCGCTTTTACGTTGAATATTGCCGGGTGTGGCATAGCAGGAAACGCGTGCCAGTTTGGGCAGTGCATGAGCCAGTTCGCGCAGGATCGCAAGCAGGTGTTCAGTGGGCAGCGCCAGCGCATCGCCGTCAGCCAGAAATACGCGGTGGGCATCCGGCTGTTCAGCGGCGGCCAGGTGAATCTCGGCACACACCGCTTCGAGCGCGCGCTCAGTGTATTGCTTGCCGCGATACATGGCACAGAAGCTGCATTGATTGAAGCTGCAGCCCAAGGTTGCCTGAATGATCAGGTTGTCGGCCTCGGCAGGCGGTCTGTAAAGCGGCAAGTCGTACATCAATTATGATGAGAATTGTGTCGAGATTTATAGTAATTGATCAGGTTGTTCGTTGAGCAGTCGTGGCTGTTGATCTGCTCAGTTCCGCATAGTTCGGGCTGGATGACCTTGGCGAGCTGCTTGCCCAGCTCCACCCCCCACTGGTCAAAGGAATTGATGTTCCAGATGACGCCCTGTACAAATACTTTGTGCTCGTAAAACGCGATCAGCGAGCCCAGCGATTTTGGATCGAGCTTGTTGAGCAGAATTGAATTGCTGGGTTTGTTGCCGGGAAATATTTTATGCGGCATTAACTGATTGATTTGTCTGTCGTTAAGACCGTAAGCCTTCAGTTCATCTGTTACTTCCTGCGCATTCTTGCCACGCATCAACGCCTCGGTTTGCGCAAAAAAATTGGCCAGCAGGATAGTGTGATGTTCGCCGATCGGATGTTTGTTTTCATGCATCGCAATGTAATCGGCGGGAATCAATCGGGCACCCTGATGAATCAGCTGGAAAAAGGCGTGTTGTCCATTGGAACCCAGCTCACCCCAGATGACCTGTCCGGTTGAATAATCTACCGCCTCCCCCTCGCGGTCTACCCGTTTTCCGTTGCTTTCCATGTCGAGCTGTTGCAGATAGGCGGGCAGTCTCTTGAGGTATTGATCGTAGGGAATGATGGCATGTGTGTCTGAACCAAAAAAGTTGTTGTACCAGATGCCGAGCATGGCCATGATGACAGGCAGATTTTTTTCCAGCGGCGCAGAACGGAAATGTTCGTCCATTTCGTGCGCGCCCTGCAGGAGTTCCTCGAAGCGATCCATGCCGATGGCAATCGCAATCGGCATGCCGATTGCTGACCACAGCGAGTAACGGCCCCCTACCCAGTCCCAGAACTCAAACATGTGGGCAGGATTGATGCCGAATTTGATGACTTCCTGGGTGTTGGTTGAAATGGCGATGAAATGATGCTCAATTGCACGTTCATCTTTGGCGGTGTTCATAAACCATTCCCGTGCAGAGCGGGCATTGGTCATGGTTTCCTGTGTGGTAAAAGTCTTGGAGGCGATGATGAAGAGCGTGGTTTCCGGATTCAGATGCCGTTCAGTTTCGAACAGTTGCGTGCTGTCTATATTGGATACAAAGTGAAACTTGATATTGGGGCGCTGGTAATCAAGCAGTGCTTCGGTGACCATGGCTGGCCCCAGATCCGAACCTCCTATGCCGATATTCACCACGTCGGTAATGGTCTTTCCGCTGAAGCCTTTCCATTCGCCGCAGCGCACCGCATCGGAAAATTTTCGCATGCGTGCAAGCACTGCATTCACGGCGGGCATGACATCTTTTCCATTCACCCGGATAGGACGGTTGCTACGATTGCGTAGTGCAATATGCAGTACGGAGCGATTTTCGGTGAAGTTGATGGGCTCTCCGTTGAACATTTTTTCTGCCCAGCTTTTGACATCCATTTCATGCGCAAGATTGATCAGCAGACGCAGTGTTTCATCCGTCATGCGGTGTTTGGAAAAATCGAAAAGAATATCGTTGAACAGGACAGAGAATTTCTCAAAGCGTTTGGGGTCAGACGCAAATAAATCCCGCATATGTGTATCGGAAATGGTTTGCTGATGCGCTTTTAAAGCCAGCCAAGCTGGAGAGTTGCTAAGTTTTGGCATAATTGTTTGTATTTATTGTTATTTGGAATTTTTTTTAAATAAGTTGAATTTAATCACCTCAGCACAATCTTACACATTGTGTTTTGCGTAGCCATTTTAAAGTCTAAATCGCCAGTTATCGCTATTTTGATGCATTTTCAGCATGAGTTTTTTCAGTATCTTGTCAAATATGGCTGAAATACCCTGTTTTCTTGGAAGATTAGCCGTAGAAACGATTATCCGCAATGCTTGTAGGGCCTGTGACTTGGCTTCTGTGGATGTTTTTACCCCATGTTTCATGTATTATTAGGCCATTCTGCAATGGGAAGTACTCCCTTTAGAAATTCATTCATCTTTATATTCAAGGAAAGTCAGTATGTCGAGCGTAGAAACCCTGGGTGCTTTGGAGCGCCGTCTGAATGCCTCCATCCCACAACAACAGATACTCGGTGAAGTTGCTGCCCGTATCAAGCATATGGGACGCACAGCCAAGGTTCCCGGTTTCCGTCCGGGAAAAGTACCTTTCAAGATTCTGGAACAGCAGTTTGGCACGCAAGCGCATCAGGAAGTGCTGGGTGACGAATTGCACCGCTCATTCGCTGAAGCCGCGAAGGCTAATAATCTGAAGGTTGCGGGCTATCCTAATTTTGAAATTAAAACGACTGATATGAGCGCGCCCCAGATTGAATTTAGCGCGACATTTGAAGTCTATCCCGAGGTGGTGGTGGGCGACGTCAGCGGAGAAAGCATTGAGCGCGTCACCTTTAGTTTGAACGATGCGGATATTGACAATACCATCGACACGCTGCGTAAACAACGCGCGGTATTTGAGCCAGCCAAGCGCGCTGCGCAAAATGGCGATCAGGTACGCATTGATTTTAGCGGCACGCTGGATGGGGTGGTATTCGATGGCGGTGAAGCAAAAGACTTCTCTCTGGTGCTGGGTGTTGGCCGCATGTTGCCGGACTTTGAAAATGCAATAATTGGCATGAAAGAAGGCAAAACCAAGTCATTCGATATGACGTTCCCTGAGGATTACCACGGCAAGGATGTGGCGGGCAAAAAAGTAACCTTCAACATTGTGATGCACTCGGTGGAAGCGCCGCGCCTGCCTGAACTGGATGCGGAATTTGTAAAGAGTCTTGGTATCGTTGATGGCGATGTGGAGAAGCTTAAGTCCGAAATCAGAAACAATCTCCGGGCTGAAGCGGAACGTCGCATCAAGGTGCGCAACAAGGATAACGCGATGGATGCGCTGCTGAATGTTGCCAAGCTGGAAGCGCCGAAGGCACTGGTTGAAAGCGAATCGCAGCGCATGATGCAGCAGACGATGCACGATATGCAAAGCCGTGGCGTAAATATCCCCAAGGGGATGCAGTTGCCGGCAAACCTGTTTGCTGAACGTGCCACCAAGCGCGTCAAGCTGGGATTGATTCTGGAGGCGCTGGTCAAGCAGAATAATTTGGAAGCAAAGCCTGAGCAGGTGAAAGCCTTGATCGCCGAGCACGCTCAAGGCTATGAAAAGCCGGAAGACATATTGCGCTGGTATGCGGCCGATCCTGCGCGCATGCGCGATGTTGAAAATCTGGTGCTGGAAGATAATGTGGTGAGCTGGTTGATGAGCAGCGCCAAAGTGACCGACAAGGCGGTTGATTTTAACGAATTGATGGGAAATGATAAATGAGACATAGCACTACACCACAACAGGCAATGGAACCGCAAAATCTGGGCATGATTCCGATGGTGATTGAAACCAGCGGACGCGGTGAGCGCGCCTATGACATTTATTCGCGCCTGCTTAAAGAGCGTGTGATTTTTCTGGTAGGCCCGATCAATGATGCAGTGGCAAATGTGGTGGTTGCGCAAATGCTTTTCCTGGAGTCAGAAAATCCGGATAAGGAAATTTCGCTTTATATCAACTCCCCCGGTGGATCAATTTCATCCGGCATGGCGATTTATGACACCATGCAATTCATCAAGCCTAACGTGTCTACGCTGTGTATAGGCATGGCAGCATCGATGGGTGCATTTCTGTTGCAGGCCGGTGCAAAAGGCAAGCGTTTTGCACTGCCCAATTCGACTGTGATGATTCATCAGCCATTGGGCGGCTTTCAGGGTCAGGCATCGGATATCGAGATTCACGCAAAATATATCCTGAGTCTGCGTGAGCGTTTGTATACCCTGATGGCCGAGCATACTGGCCGCACCGTCGAAGAGATTGCGCGCGACAGTGAGCGTGATAATTTCCTCACGGCAAATGAAGCTGTTGAGTACGGTTTGGTGGATCAGGTACTGCAGAAGCGTGTATAAATTTTTTAAGCAGCTTGCCGATAACTTAACGTGAGGTTTTAAATGTCGTCGGATAAAAATAAGAGTGACAAACTGTTGTACTGCTCGTTTTGCGGAAAAAACCAGCACGAGGTGCGCAAGCTGATTGCGGGCCCTTCGGTGTTTGTGTGTGACGAATGCATTGCGCTGTGTAATGACATTATCCGTGAGGAATCACAAAGCGCAGATGAAGTCAGCAAGCTGGACAAGACGGATTTACCGGTGCCGCATGAAATACGCGCCAATCTTGATGACTACGTCATAGGCCAGGAGCATGCAAAGAAAATTCTTTCTGTGGCCGTGTATAACCATTACAAACGCTTGAAAAACAACAGTAGCGATGGCATAGAGTTGTCCAAGAGCAATATATTGCTGCTTGGCCCGACGGGTTCGGGAAAGACACTGCTGGCGCAGACTATGGCCCGTCTGCTGAATGTTCCATTTGTGATGGCGGATGCAACCACCTTGACTGAAGCGGGTTATGTGGGTGAGGACGTTGAAAACATCATTCAAAAGCTGTTGATGGCTTGTGACTATGATGTGGAAAAAGCACAGCGCGGCATTATCTATATCGATGAAATCGACAAGATTTCCCGCAAGTCGGATAATCCTTCCATCACCCGTGACGTGTCTGGCGAAGGCGTGCAGCAGGCGCTGCTCAAGCTGATTGAAGGCACCAAGGCGTCGATTCCTCCGCAAGGCGGACGCAAGCATCCTAATACGGAATTTCTTCAGGTTGATACCACGAATATCCTGTTCATCTGCGGCGGTGCGTTTGACGGGCTTGAAAAAGTAATTCGCAACCGCTCTGAAAAAGCGGGCATAGGCTTTGGCGCAAATGTGGTTAATCGTGATGACCGCAAGAGTGTTGGTGCAGTGTTGCGGGATGTCGAGCCAGAAGATCTGATCAAGTTTGGCCTGATTCCGGAATTTGTTGGACGCCTGCCTGTGGTGGCTACATTGGAAGAGCTGGATGAGGCAGCATTGATCCAGATTTTGACCGAGCCCAAGAATGCCCTGACTAAACAATATCAAAAATTGTTTGCGATGGAAGGTGTCGAGCTTGAATTCAACGAGGGGGTATTGCATACCATTGCCAAGAAAGCGTTAACACGCAAAGCAGGCGCACGCGGTCTGCGCTCTATCCTGGAACATTCTCTGCTCGATATTATGTTTGACCTGCCTTCGATGGATAATGTGAGCAAGGTAGTGCTGGACGCAAGCGGCACGAACGGCGAAATTAAGCCGATCGTGATGTATGCGGATGAAACAAAAGCAGCTTGAATGGCAATGCTGGAAATCCAAATTTTGCGCGCAGCCGCTTCGCGTCTTGTTTGGAATTTTGAATTTTTAGCGATGCCATATTAAATTTATTACGTTAAACGCGGGGGCTTGAATCTTTTTTGTGATGCCCCCATTTTCCCTCTTAACTATTAACTTAATAAAGAAGGCCTGCCATGTCTGAACTCGATATAACTACCCCCGGCCTGTTCCCCTTGCTGCCATTGCGTGATGTGGTGGTATTCCCGCACATGGTGATTCCGCTATTTGTCGGGCGCGCGAAATCTATCAAGGCACTTGAGTCCGCGATGGAAGCGGGCAAGAGCATTGTGCTGGTTGCGCAAAAATCTGCCGCCAAAGATGAACCGTCCATTGAGGATATGTACCGCATCGGCAGCATTGCAAATATTCTGCAAATGCTGAAACTGCCAGACGGCACGGTCAAGGTGCTGGTAGAAGGTACGCAACGCGCCAAGGTTCTGCATATCCTGGACGACAAACTGCACTTTGATGCCGAGATAGAATTGATACCGGTAGATGAAAGCAGCGGCGCTGAAGTTGAAGCAATGCGTCGTGCGCTGATTAACCAATTCGATCAGTACGTCAAACTGAATAAAAAGATTCCGCCTGAGATACTGACTTCATTGGCAGGGATAGATGATGCGGGTCGTCTGGCGGATACGATAGCAGCGCACTTGCCGTTGAAGCTGGAACAGAAGCAGGAGGTGCTGGAAATTTTTGATGTACGCAAACGTCTTGAACACCTGCTTGGTTTGCTGGAAGCCGAACTCGATATACTGCAGGTTGAGAAGCGTATTCGCGGGCGTGTAAAACGCCAGATGGAAAAGAGCCAGCGCGAGTATTACCTGAATGAACAGGTAAAGGCGATTCAGAAAGAGCTCGGCGATGGCGAAGAGGGTGCTGATATTGAAGATCTGGAAAAAAAGATCAAGGCAGCACACATGCCCAAAGAGGCGCGCGCCAAGGCAGAGAATGAACTTAAGAAGCTGCGTCTGATGTCTCCCATGTCGGCCGAAGCAACGGTAGTGCGCAACTATATCGATGTTCTGGTTGGGTTGCCGTGGAAGAAAAAATCCAAGATCAATAATGATTTGAAAGCGGCAGAAGCAGTGCTGGAAGCGGATCACTACGGCCTGGAAAAGGTCAAAGAGCGCATCGTAGAGTACCTCGCAGTGCAGCAGCGCGTCGACAAAATGAAAGCGCCTATCCTGTGTCTGGTAGGGCCTCCAGGCGTGGGCAAAACTTCGTTGGGTCAATCCATTGCTCGAGCTACGGGACGCAAGTTTATGCGCATGTCTCTGGGCGGGGTGCGCGATGAGTCGGAAATCCGCGGTCATCGCCGTACCTATATTGGTTCAATGCCGGGCAAGATTTTGCAGAACATGTCCAAGGTAGGGGTGAAGAATCCGCTGTTCCTGCTCGACGAAGTCGACAAGATGGGAATGGATTTCCGCGGTGACCCATCCTCTGCGCTGCTCGAGGTGCTTGATCCTGAGCAGAACCATACCTTCGTGGATCACTATGTAGAGGTTGAATACGACTTGTCGGATGTCATGTTTGTGGCAACGGCCAATAGCATGAATATCCCGGGCCCGCTGCTGGACCGCATGGAGATTATCCATGTGTCGAGCTATACCGAGGATGAAAAGGTCAATATCGCTACCCGCTATTTGATTCCGAAGGCATTGAAAAACAACGGCCTGAAAGAAGAGGAAATCAATATTTCTGAAGCAGCCATCCGTGACCTCTTGCGCTATTACGTGCGTGAAGCCGGCGTGCGCGGGCTGGATCGCGAGCTGTCCAAGATTTGCCGTAAGGTAGTCAAGGCGCAGGCACTCAAGGGGCGTGCCAATAAGGTCATGATCAACTCGCGCAATCTGGATAAATACCTGGGTGTGCGACATTACAGTTATGGCATTGCCGAAAAAATGAATCAGGTGGGTCAGGTAACCGGTTTGGCATGGACTGAGGTCGGCGGCGAACTGCTTACTATCGAAGCTGCAGTTTTGGCGGGCAAGGGCAAGATTACAACCACCGGCAAGCTGGGCGAGGTTATGCAGGAGTCTATCCAGGCTGCGCTGAGTGTGGTTCGGAGCCGTGCTCGCAGCCTGGGAATCGCGGATAACTTCTACGAGAAGAGCGACATACACATACACCTGCCTGAAGGCGCGACACCTAAAGACGGGCCCAGCGCCGGTGCGGGAATTTGCACCGCGATGGTATCGGCACTGAGTGGTATTCCTGTGCGTGCAGATGTGGCGATGACCGGCGAAATTACGCTGCGCGGCGAGGTCTTGCCTATCGGGGGCTTGAAAGAGAAGTTGCTTGCTGCCCAGCGTGGCGGCATCAAGGTTGTTTTGATCCCTCAGGAAAATGTCAAAGACTTGATTGAAATTCCAGACAACGTCAAAAACAAACTGGAGATTCATCCTGTAAAATGGATAGATCAGGTATTGGAGATGGCGCTGGAGAGGAAACCCGAGCCGTTGCCGGAAGTAGTTCCTGTTTCTCCGCCGATTCCTGCGATTGATGAGGCGGCTGACGCAGCAGCTTCAATCAAGCATTAATAATTTGTAAAGTTTCATTTGTTGTAAACCGGCATTCAACAACTTCGCAAGATTGCCATCGTATATCAGATGTAATTTCATCTTTTCCATAATGCAAATATTGGAGCTGATAAAAAAACTAAAATATATGCTGGTAATATTTAAAAAAGTCTGTACAATGCGCGGCTTCTTTGGGTGATTAGCTCAGCTGGTAGAGCACCGCCCTTACAAGGCGATTGTCGGCGGTTCGATCCCGTCATCACCCACCAAAGATTAGGAGTGGTAGTTCAGTTGGTTAGAATACCGGCCTGTCACGCCGGGGGTCGCGGGTTCGAGTCCCGTCCACTCCGCCAAACGCGTATGGCCGACTGATTTTTTAAGCTAGTGTTAAAAACAGCGGCAATACTTAAAAGGATTCAGCTTAGGTGCTGAATCCTTTTTTCATTTCTAGCTCTCCTATTTTGTATTTTATGTTGAACAAGCTATGTAATTCGCATGCGAGCGGCTTAATCAGCTGTGTCCGCAGTGCGGGCTACAAAATATTGCCAAACCCAATAAAATCAGGCATTATGATCAAGTTCGAGTGGCATATAGGTGCCTCGCCCGGTCTGCCAAATTAAGGTGAACGCAAGTTCGCCTTTTTCATTTATTAAAATCCAACAGGTAGGATGATTATGTTTGATTTCGTGCAAGAGAAAAAACGCGTAGTTCAAGTTGTTTTGTTCCTCATCATTATCACCTTCGGATTTTTTGGTGTGGAATCGTACAGAAAATCTGGCGGTAGCAGCGCACCCGCGACGGTAAATGGGGAAAAAATCAGCCAGCAGGAATTTGACAATGCATTGCGCCAGCAACAGGAAAGAGTGCGCGAACAGGCTGGTGCAAACTTTGATCCTGCTTTGTTTGATAAACCTGAAATCAAACGCATGATACTGGACAGCCTGATTAATCAGCGTTTGTTGAGCTCGCAGGCGCGCAGTGTTGGCCTGACCTTAAGCGATGATCAGTTGGCGCAAATTATTGCGGGTATCGAAGCCTTTCAGAAGGATGGCAAGTTTGACAAGCAGCGATATGAGTCTGCATTAAGCAGCCAGAATATGTCGCCATTGCTGTTTGAAGCTCGCGTGAAAGACGAATTAAGCACGCGCCAATTGATTGATGCCTATATTAAAAATGGCTATGCTTCGCAGACAGTTGCAGATAATTTAATCCGCCTGAATGAACAGCAGCGAGTGGTCAGTGTGGCACAGATTGCGCCAGATTTATTTACGGGCCAGGTTAAAGTTGAAGATGCCGCTGTTAAAGAATATTACGAAAAGAATCAAAAAGAATTTCAGGCCCCGGAGCGTGCGCGTGTCGAGTATTTGATCTTTTCTGTATCGGCTTTGCTGTCCCAGGTGGCCGTGGATGATGCTGAAATTAAAAAATATTACGAGGAGCATCAATCGGAATTCAGCACGCCTGAATTGCGCAAAGCTGCCCATATTCTGATTGCAGTCGATGCCAAGGCATCAGCAGCGGAGAAACAGGCAGCTAAAGCCAAGGCGGAACAGATATTGCAGCAGGTCAAACAGACACCGGCGCAATTCGCTGAACTTGCGAAAAAGTATTCACAGGACCCCGGTTCTGCTGCAAATGGTGGTGACTTGGGGATGTTCGGCAGAGGCATGATGGTAAAGCCGTTTGACGATGCCGTATTCAAGTTGCTGGTAGGTGAGGTAAGTGGTTTGGTTCAGTCTGATTTTGGCTTCCATATCATCAAATTGCTCGCGGTAAAGGGCGGTAAGACCCAAGCCTTGAATGAGGTCAAGAGCATAATTGCGCAAAAGCTCAAGATGCAGAAAGCCAATGATAAATATGCTGACTTGGCCGAGAAGTTCAGCAATATCGTCTATGAACAAAGCGATACCCTCAAACCTGCATCTGAACTGGTTAAGATTCCGGTACAACAGGTTGCATGGCTGAGCAAAGGTCAGATGGGCGTGTCACCGTGGACTGACAAGGCGCTACAGGCTGTATTTTCAGATGAGGTGGTTAAGAATAAGCGCAATACCCCGGCGATAGAAATTGCACCGAATACACTGCTTGCTGCGAGGGTATTGGAACATAAGCCGGAAAGTGTTTCGCCATTGGCTGAGGTTGCTGCATCTATCAGGCAAAAATTGCAGCGCCAGCAGGCGCAAGAGTTGGCGATTAAGCAGGGCAAGGCTAGCTTGGCGCAATTGCAGCAAGGCGATAGCGTAAAGGTTGAATGGAAGGCGGCACAGTCTGTTTCACGCTCTCAGCACACTGCACTGGATAATGAATTTACCCGCCGCATATTCCAGGCGAATGTCGCCAAGCTTCCTACCTATGTAGGCCTGGAAAATGTGCAGGGCGGATATATGCTGGCGCGCATTGATTCAGTTAAAGAGGTTGAGTCGATAGAAGATGGCAAGCGTGCGAGATATATGCAGCAGTTGCGCCAGATGACCGGAGATGAGCTATTGCAGGCGTATATTGCGGATGCAAAGAAACATGCCAGCATCGACATTGCCTCCAGTTTTGCAGAAGAAAAGAATAACTAGTCAATTGGAGTGGTAGTTCAGTTGGTTAGAATACCGGCCTGTCACGCCGGGGGTCGCGGGTTCGAGTCCCGTCCACTCCGCCAATATAAGAGAATTCAAATTTTTTATCAGATCGAATGTGCATAGGCCTGATGCCATGGCTCTGATGAAAAAGGCGAAAAAAAAAGCCACCTGCAAGGTGGCTTTTTTGCGTGCGCCTGGCCGGGGCTGCGGGGTTAAACTGATTTTTCGGCATGTTTTTACATATCGTCACCATAGCTGGATAAGCGTTGTGTCGCATCGGGTTGTGGCAATCGTATATAATATTTATCTGGTTATTTATGCGGTAGTGAGTGGCTATGCTGGAAGTGACAAATTGCCGGGAATTCCCGGATGCTTGAAGTGACGGGCCTTTCCTGCGCGCGCGGTGAACAACCATTGTTTGCCAATCTCAGCTTTGTGCTGAAGGCTGGTGAATTGATGCAAGTGCAAGGGGCGAATGGAAGTGGCAAGACTACTCTGTTGCGCACTCTGTGCGGCTTTATCCAGCCGCTCGCGGGTGAGATCAGGTGGCAGGGGGAAAGTATCCGCGACCTGGACGGGGAGTACCGCTCCGATATCATCTATCTGGGCCATTTGAATGCGATTAAGGATGAATTGAATGCGCTTGAGAATTTGCGTATCAGCAGCGCTCTGAGCGGTTGTGGGGTGAGCGACAGCGTCGCGATTGCAGCCTTGCGGCGCATGGGTTTGCGTGGACGTGAAACTTTTCCGGTGAAAGTGTTGTCACAAGGCCAGCGCCGCCGCGTAGCCTTGGCACGCCTGCTAGTTAGCAAAGCTCACCTGTGGATACTGGATGAACCGCTGACCGCACTGGATGTGGGCGCGGTTGGATTGATGCAAGGCTTGATAGGCGAGCACCTGGGCAAGCGGGGCATGGTTATTTTTACGACGCACCAAACGCTGGAAGTCGCAGGGGTGGAAATGCGCCGTCTGTCATTGTCATGAATAAATTATCGCTCCTTGGGTTGGTGAGTCTGGTAATTAAACGTGACTTGACGCTGGCAATGCGCAGGCGAGCAGATGTGCTGACAACGCTAATTTTTTTTGTGCTGGTTGTGAGTCTGTTTCCGCTAGCTGTTGGCTCAGAGATTGATATGCTGCGCAAGATGGCTCCCGGGGTGGTGTGGGTAGCGGCATTGCTGGCGTCCATGCTATCGCTGGGGCGTATGTTCTCAGCGGATTATCTGGATGGAACGCTGGAGCAAATGCTGCTTGTGCCACAGTCGTTGTCGATGTTGGTTTTAAGCAAGATTCTCGCGCATTGGATGTTATCCGGTTTGCCGTTGGTACTCATTGCGCCGGTGCTGGGTTTGCAGTTTGATATGTCTGGACCGTCGCTGTGGGTGTTGGTGCTGGCATTGCTGATCGGTACGCCGGTGTTAAGCATGATAGGCGCTTTCGGTGCTGCACTCACTTTGGGTTTGCGCGGTGGGGGAGTATTGGTGTCTTTGCTGGTATTGCCCTTGTGTATCCCGGTGCTGATTTTTGGCGCAGGTGCGGTAACCGCAATGACTAGCGGGGTGAGTCCTGCCCCCAACCTGTCACTGCTAGGTGCATTTTTACTAATGTCGCTGTTGTTTACGCCGTGGGTATCGGCGCAAGCTTTGCGTATTTCTATGGAATAACGTTTTGACTATAAACTGGTTTAAATATTCTGCACCCAGCACTTTTTACGTTCTTGCGGAGAAGCTGATCCCCTGGTTTGCATGGCCCGCTGCAGTGTTATTCTGCGTGGGCATGTATATCGGTTTCTTTGTTGCACCGACCGACGCGGTGCAGAGTGAAGCCTACCGCATCATATTCATTCATGTTCCCGCATCCATTTTATCCATGATCATTTATCTGGTGATGGCAGGTTATGCCGCATTGGGGCTGATCTTCAACACTCGCTTGTCATCGATGATGGCTACCGCGCTGGCGCCTACGGGCGCGCTGTTTGCCTTTATTTCGCTGTGGACAGGTGCGCTGTGGGGAAAGCCCATGTGGGGTGCCTGGTGGGTATGGGATGCGCGCCTGACCTCTGAACTGATCTTACTGTTTTTGTATCTCGGTTTCATAGCACTGCAGGCCTCGATAGAAGATCCGCGCCGTGCCGATCGAGCCGGTGCACTGCTGGCTATTGTCGGTTCGGTTAACGTGCCTATTATTTATTTTTCTGTGCAATGGTGGAATACCCTGCATCAGGGCTCCAGTGTCAAGTTGAGCGGAACAAGCATGCACATTGCGATGCAGCAGGCCATGTTTACCATGCTAGCTGCGATGTGGCTTTATGTGATTGCCATCGCCTTGCTGCGTGTGCGCAGCATTATTCTGGAACGGGAACGCAATACCCAGTGGGTAGCTGAATTGGCGGAGGTTAAGCAATGAACTGGCTGGATTTTTTTGCGATGAAGGGCTATGCCTGGTATGTTTGGGGCTCGTACGGTGTCGCCTTGCTGGTGCTGGTTGTCGAAGTCATACTGGTACGTCATAGAAGAAAGATTACGCTGCAGCAGTTGCGCCAAAAGTACGCCGCAGAGAATGAAGTGAGTGATGCAAAGGATGAGGAATAATATGAAGCCGCGCCAAAAAAGATTGATGTTTATTTTAGCGGGAATCGCAATTCTCGGTTCCGCAGTCGGGCTTGTTTTGTATGCTTTGCAGAATAACGTCAGCCTGTATTTCACCCCGACCCAAGTCTATAACAAGGAAGCGCCGCAAGGGCGTAACTTCCGTATTGGCGGGATGGTAGTAGACGGCAGTGTCAAGCGTGAGAAAGACGGCCTGACGGTTTACTTCGATGTAACTGATACATCAAAAACGATGCAGGTAAAGTACAAAGGTATCCTGCCTGACCTGTTCAAGGAGGGCAAGGGCGTTGTAGCTCACGGCCAGCTGCAAGCGGACAACACTTTCCTGGCAGATGAAGTCCTGGCCAAGCATGATGAAAATTACAATGCAGCGGAAGTTGTGCAGGCCCTTGAACAGGCAAAGAAGTCGCAGTCGGCAGTTCCGGCAGCCGCACCCGCCGCATCTGAGTATCAAATACCCTCTACTAAATAATACGGTAAATAAACATGCTTCCAGAGATTGGTAATTTTGCTCTTGTCGTAGCGCTGGTATTGGCGTTTATTCAAGGTGTGCTGCCCATATTGGGCGCGGCTCGCGCCAACCCGGTCTTGATAAGCAGCGCGCGTCCGCTGGCATTCGGCCAGTTCGTGTTTGTCGCCATTGCATTTATTTGCCTGGTGCAATCATTTCTAGTTAATGATTTTTCTGTGCTGTATGTGGCACAGCATTCCAATTCCCAATTGCCGGCATATTTCCGCTTCGCTGCGGTGTGGGGCGGTCACGAGGGCTCCCTGTTGCTGTGGGCATTTATCCTGACCCTGTGGACGATAGCCGTTGCCAGTTTTAGCAGGCATCTGCCCGATGAAATGGTAGCGCGAGTGCTGGGCGTAATGGGCCTGATTTCGGTCGGCTTCCTGCTGTTTATGCTGTTCACTTCCAATCCATTTGATCGCCTGTTGCCTGCCGCTACGGATGGAAGGGATTTGAATCCCTTGTTGCAGGATATCGGTCTGGTGATTCATCCGCCCATGCTCTATATGGGCTATGTAGGTTTTTCAGTGGCATTCGCGTTTGCGCTTTCTGCGCTGCTGTCCGGCAAGCTGGATGCAACCTGGGCACGCTGGTCACGTCCCTGGACAACGGTGGCATGGGTATTCCTGACACTGGGTGTGGCATTGGGCAGCGGCTGGGCGTACTACGAACTGGGCTGGGGTGGCTGGTGGTTCTGGGATCCAGTGGAGAACGCCTCATTCATGCCGTGGCTGGTTGGCACCGCACTGATACATTCGCTGGCAGTGACGGAAAAGCGCGGTGCGTTCAAAAGCTGGACCCTGTTGCTTGCCATTGCAGCATTTTCGCTCAGCCTGCTGGGCACCTTCCTGGTGCGCTCCGGTGTGCTGACTTCGGTGCACTCATTCGCCACAGACCCCAGGCGCGGCATATTCATTCTGTCATTCCTGGTTGTTGTGATCGGCGCATCGCTGCTGTTGTTTGCATGGCGTGCACCCAAGATTGGTCTGGGCGGCAAGTTCGATCTGATTTCACGTGAGTCCTTGTTGTTATCCAACAATGTGCTGCTGGCTGTGGCCGCAGCTTCGGTATTTTTAGGCACACTGTACCCCTTGTTTGTAGATGCCCTTGGTTTCGGCAAGATCTCCGTAGGCCCACCCTATTTCAACACCGTGTTTGTGCCCATCATGGTACCCATGGTGCTGATGATGGGTTTGGGACCGGTTGCGCGCTGGAAACAGGCCAGTGTTCCTGAGCTGTGGGTACGTGTGCGCTGGGCGTTTGCTGCCAGCTTGATCATTGCCTTGCTGCTGCCACTGGTATTGGGCAAGTGGACACCGATGATCGCTCTGGGCCTGATGCTGGCTCTCTGGATAATCACCACCGTGGCAGCTGACCTGTATAAACGAATCAGCGGGCGCGAGGACAGCGTGCTGCAGCGTTTCAAGAACCAGTCACTCAGCTACTACGGCATGCAGCTGGCGCACCTCGGCGTGGCAGCATTCATTATCGGTGTGACGATGGTGAAGGGCTACGAGACGGAGCGCGATGTGCGCATGGATATCGGTGATACGGTTGAGGCAGGTTCCTATGTATTCCGCTTTGACGGTGTGCGCGAAATGGAAGGCCCCAACTACCACGCCTACCAAGGGCGCGTGACCATCACCAGGAATGACAGACTGATTACACAGTTATATCCTGAAAAGCGTACTTACAATGCTTCGGGCATGCCGATGACCGAGGCCGCAATTGATACCGGTTTTCTGCGCGATCTGTATGTTTCGCTGGGCGAGCCGATACCGGACAGCGATGGCGCGTGGGCGGTACGCGTTTATCACAAGCCATTTATCGACTGGATCTGGGCAGGTTGCCTGATGATGGGATTGGGGGGTGTGCTGGCAATCAGTGACAGACGTTATCGCATTCATGCCCGAAAAAGCAAAGCAGTAGAAGCCTTGGCTGAGCTGAAAGGGGAAGCCGCATGATGCGTTTTATTCTGCCGTTTGTAATATTTATCGTGCTTGCAGTGTTTTTATTTGTCGGCTTGAAACTTGATCCTCGCGAAGTGCCTTCTCCTCTGGTTGGCAAACCGGCACCTGCTTTTGTACTGCCTCAGTTGCATAAACCGGGCAATCAGTTTTCGCCAAATGATATGAAGGGTAAGGTCTGGTTGCTCAATGTATGGGCATCCTGGTGCGTAGCGTGCGAAGCCGAGCATCCAGTGCTGATGGAATTGGCCAGCTTGAACATCGTGCCGATTTACGGCATGGACTACAAAGACAAGCGTGAAGCAGCATTAAATGTGCTGGAGCGGCGCGGGAATCCCTATGTGCTGACGGCGTCCGATGCTGATGGGCGCATCGGCATTGATTATGGCGTATACGGCGTGCCTGAAACGTATGTCATCGATAAGCAGGGCGTAATTCAGTATAAGCAGATCGGCCCGGTCACACCGCAGAATCTCAGGGAAACGATACTGCCACTGGTTGCTGAACTGGAGAAGAAATAATGCGTATTTTCATAATCCTGCTATGCCTGTTGCCGTTGTATGCACATGCCGGAGAAGCGCGTGACATGGCCAAAGATCCGGTCATTGAAAAGCGCATGGTGGGTCTGGCAGAAAATCTGCGTTGCCTGGTGTGTCAAAACGAATCGTTGGCCAGTTCACATGCGGAACTGGCAGAGGATCTGCGTCGCGAAGTGCGCGAGCTGATGCAGAAGGGCATGTCTGATCAGGAAATAAAAGATTATCTGGTGGCCCGTTATGGTGATTTTGTCTTGTATGAGCCCCCTGTAAAAGGTTCTACCCTGTTGCTATGGCTGGGTCCTTTTGTATTGTTAATGGGCGGTTTGGGTGTGCTGGTTTTCCAGTTGCGCAAACGCCGCAAAACCGTGACAGAAACCACGCTCAGCCCGGAAGCCGAAGCCCGTGCTGCCGCCTTGCTTAACGACGAAAAGAGATAAGAAGCATGATTATATTTTGGATAATTTGCGCACTAATGCTGGTCATCGCTTTGTTATTCGTCGTGTTGCCTTTGTGGCGCGGCAGTTCGAAAAAAGCTGTGGTGCAACGTGACAGTGCCAATCTGGAAATTTTTCGCGACCAGATCGCGGAAATGGATGCGGATCTGCGCAACGGTTTATTGACGCAAGAGATGTATGAACAGGGCAAACGGGAACTGCAATCCCAGCTGCTGGATCAGGTCGGGGAAGTTAAAGGCACGAGCCAGGCTTTGGTACGCAATCCGCTCAAAGCGCTGGCACTTGCCTTGACAGTTTTGTTGCCAGTAACAGCCATAGGCGTGTACTGGAAGTTGGGCAATCGCCACGCCTTGTTGCAGCAAGAGAGTATCGTCAGCGCAGAGGGATTTAATGGTGTTCGTTCTGAAGCTGCACTCAAGGCGCTGGAAGAGGAGCTGGCGTCCAAACCGGATGACGCTGAAGGGTTATTGCTGTTGGCACGCTCTTATAGCGAACGGGAACGTTATGCTGATGCCGCACAGGCTTACGACAAGTTGACCAGACTTATACCGAATGAAGCACAGCTTTGGGCGGATTACGCCGATGCGCTGGCAATGGTCTCCGGCAGGACTTTGGCCGGCACTCCCACGAAGTTGCTTAACAAAGCTCTGGCGCTTGATCCGGATAACTTTAAGGCACTGGCGCTATCAGGTTCAGCTGCGATGGAACGGGGCGATTACGAGCTTACCGTGCGCTACTGGGAGAAGCTGTTGAAGATGATACCGAAAGACGATGAAAACGTTAAAATTGTCGAGGGTGGCATTCAACAGGCAAAAGTATTGATGGCGCAGAAAAATGGCGGGAAATCTCCGGCCACAGCTCAGCGCTCATTTGGAGAGAAGCAGGCACAAGCCGTGCAGGGTAAGGAGGCGATCACTGGTACGGTCGCCCTGACTGATGCCCTAAAGGCTCAGGCCAACCCGAACGACACCGTGTTTGTACTGGTGCGTGCAGCAGAAGGGCCCAAGATGCCGCTGGCGATCGTGCGCAAGCAGGTTAAGGATTTGCCTTTGAAATTCACTTTGGATGACAGCACCTCCATGTCGCCACAAATGAAGGTGTCGAATTTTGATCAGGTAGTTGTGATTGCGCGAGTATCGAAGTCCGGCAATGCAATGTCACAGCCCGGCGATTTGCAGGGCATGAGTGTGATCGTCAAGCCTGGCACTACCGGACTGAAACTCAGTATCGACAAAGTCGTACCTTGAAGATCGAATAGGTTGCGATGGAAATAAAAAACCCGCATATTTGCGGGTTTTTTTATAAAGAAAATTCTTGTTTTCACTTCACTTTGCAATGGGCGAGGGCATGTTTTTTAAAGCTTCCATTTCTTTTTCTGTCAGTACCTTAATTAAAGCTTTGTAACCGCCTGCCAGGGAAAAGCTGCGCTCATATCCCAAAGACCTGAGTATGCGGGCTGCGTGCATGCTGCGGCGACCGCTATTGCAGAAACACAGCAGGATACAATCTTTAGTGTAATGCAAGCGATTGATGCTTGACAGAAAGTGCTGCACATCCAGATTGTCTGGCGTGTCCCCATCCAGTATCTCATGTTCTTCTTCGGTCATTTGGTGACCCAGTAATTGTTTGAAACGGAACAAGGGGAGGGAACAGGAACCCTGAATTTCACCTTCCATTTCCAGTTCGAATTTTTGTCTGACATCAATCAGGCAAACCAGCTTCAAACGGATCAGCTCAAGTACAGTAGGAACGCTAATTTCCAGCATGGAATCAGGTATGTGCTCTGTTATTTTTATAGGTGGCATGATTACTGGGGCTGAAAGAAGAAATATATTTTCAAATTTTACTATATAGATTGTTAATTGGCTAATTTGACTGGCAATTATTAATTGCTTCGCACCCTATCAATTTGCATCAGTGGCTGAGATACTGCGTTTGCATGGTTCTGGATATTAAATTCAGTTAACCTTTTGTGATGATAATAAGAGGTATTTATGAATGAAAGAATTCGCCGCATTCTTGACCAGATCGATGCTCTTGAAAATGAAATTCAGTCAGAATTGATTGAGCAGCGGAGTAAATTTTTTTATCAAATTCAGGGCAGGCGCATAGAATTCGAACGCTCCATCAAAGAGACGCACCGCAGTATCAGGGTGAGTGTTTTTCGCTGGTTTATGACCGTGCGCCCACAGAACTATCTTACTGCGCCCATCATCTACGGCATGGTTGTGCCATTAGTTGTTTGTGATGTATGCATCATGCTGTATCAACTGACCTGCTTCCCAATTTATGGCATTCCCAAAGTGCGGCGATCTGACTATATTTCGTTTGATCATCGACATTTGGCCTACCTGAACATCATTGAAAAATTCAACTGCGTTTATTGCTCATATGGCAATGGTATTATGGGCTATGCGTCCGAGGTCATTGCACGAACCGAGCAGTATTTCTGCCCCATCAAACATGCGCAAAAGATATTGGGAAAACATGCTCGCTATCAATATTTTCTGGACTACGGCGAAGCGGAAGATTTGCACCGAAAACTTGAGGAGATCCGCACTTCACTCATCAATGAAAATGGAAACTCGGCAAATTCATAATATATTTTTATTCAAACAAGGAAATACAAATGGCTATCCGTTCGTTTAAAGGGAGTACGCCCAAGCTCGGTGCTGGTGCCTATGTCGATGACAGTGCCGCTGTTATCGGTGATGTTGAATTGGGCGAAGATGCGTCCATCTGGCCTATGTGCTCAATCAGGGGCGATGTGAATTCAATTCGCATCGGTGCGCGCAGCAATATCCAGGATGGCAGCGTCATCCACGTAACCCACCGCTACAGCGAATTGCCCGAGGGCAATGCCGCGCGTATCGGCAGCGACGTGACGGTGGGTCACAAGGTGATTTTGCATGGCTGCACGGTGGAAGACCTGTGTTTGATCGGAATGGGTTCGGTGATACTGGATGGCGCGATTATCCGTTCGAAGGTGCTGCTGGGAGCAGGGTCTCTGGTGCCCGAAGGCAAAGACCTTGAGGGCGGCTATCTGTGGCTGGGGCGTCCGGCGAAAAAGGTGCGCGAATTAACCGAGCAGGAATTGAAGTGGTTTGAATATTCGGCAATCCACTATGTCAAACTCAAGAATGACTACATGCCGTAGCCTGTTTAACCCAGCATCGCTTTCAATCTTGCCAGTTTTGCCATTCCCTCATCCTTGCTGACTTCAGGCGCACTGCCTGCAGGAACTGCTCCCGCAAAAATCACATCGTCAGCGGGAAGCTCTTTCAGGAAGCGGCTGGCTTCACAGTTTTGCCACTCCTTGCCACGCCTACGTTTGATGCAGTAACTGATATGCAGCGAGCGCTGGGCGCGGGTGATGCCGACATACATCAAACGGCGCTCTTCCTCGATTTGTTCCGGCGCTTCGCTGCGCTGGTGCGGCAGTACACCTTCTTCCACTCCTACCATGAACACATGGCCGAACTCCAGCCCCTTGGCTGCATGGAGCGTGGAGAGGGAGACCGCATCAGCTTCTTCCTCTCTTGACTCCAGCAGGTTCATCAGTGCGATGGTTTGCGTCATGGCCAGCAGGGTTTTTTCGTCGGCAGCTGATTTTCGATTGATCCAGCCGACAAAATCGGACACGTTTGACCATTTGCTTTCGGCCTGTTTGGGCTCATGGCTGTCGAACAACCATGCCTCGTAATCAATAGCGCTCATCAGATCGGCCAGAACAGGTGTGCATTCTTCCTTGCCGGCGCGTTCTTGCATACGGTTGATAAATTTGCAGAAAGTGAGCAGTTCTTCATGTTGGCGCGGGGGCAATTGCTGCTCCATTGCGCTTTCAAATGCCGCTTCAAAAAGGCTGATGTTGCGTGTGCCCGCATAGCTTGCCAGTTTTTCCAGGGTCTGGTTGCCGATGCCACGCCTAGGGGTGGTGATGGCGCGGATAAACGCCGGATCATCGTCCGGATTGGCTATGAGGCGCAGGTAGGCGACCAGATCCTTGATCTCGGCGCGCTCAAAAAATGAGGTGCCGCCGCTCACCGTATAGGGTACGTTCTGCGCGCGTAATTGTTCCTCGAAGCCGCGCGACAAATGGTTGCTGCGATACAGGATGGCGTAATCGGCAAAGCGTGTGCGGTGCTCGAATTTATGTGCAAGCAATCTCAATACGACCGACTCTGCTTCGTGTTCCTCGTCTTTGGCCGCGAAGATGCGCACCTGATCGCCCAGGCCGTGCTCACTCCACAGATTTTTATCGAACAGTTTGGTATTGTTTTTGATGAGATGGTTCGCGCTTTGCAGAATGCGCTGCGAGGAGCGGTAATTCTGTTCCAGTTTAACCACTTTCAAGTTAGGGTAATCGCTTTGCAGATTCTGAATGTTGGCGGTGCTGGCACCGCGCCAGGCATATATAGACTGATCGTCATCGCCCACTGCAGTAACCGCTGCACGCGGCCCTGCCAGCAATTTCATCAGTTGGTACTGGCACGCATTGGTGTCCTGATATTCGTCCACCAGTATGTAGCGCAAGCGCTGCTGCCAGCGCAACAGTGCTTCGGGAAACTGATTGAACAGGTCGACCGGCAGACGTATCAAGTCATCAAAGTCCATTGCCTGATAGGCGCGCAAGGTTTCCTGATAGCGCGCGTAGAGCAGGGCGATGCGCTGCTCGGCTTCGGTTTCAACCAGGCTTGCGGCCTGCTCCGGGGAAATGAAACCGGCCTTCCAGTTTGACATCATGCTTTGCGCCATGCGGATGTCCTGCTTGTCCGGCGCGCCCAGTAATTCGCTGATTATTTTGCCGGTATCTGCGGTGTCAAAAATCGAAAATTGTTTCTTATAGCCGAGCAAACCCGCTTCTTCGCGCAGAATCTGCATTCCCAGCGCATGGAAGGTGCAGATGGTCATGCTTTTCGCATCTTTTCCTGCGAGCAGCTTGCCGACGCGTTCGCGCATTTCGTTAGCGGCCTTGTTGGTAAAGGTGATCGCCGCAATATTGCGCGGAGAATATCCGCATTTTTCCACCAGGTATGCTAATTTTTGTACGATGACACGTGTTTTTCCACTGCCAGCACCAGCCAGCACCAATATGGGGCCGTCCAGATAAGTTATGGCTTCGCGTTGAGCAGGGTTGAGTGTAGTGAGCATGAATTATGAGTAATGGCGGGATTCGGGAAAAGATTCCATTTCAAGATGAATATTTTAGCCCGTATCGAGAGTTGTTTTTACCCATATTATCCAGATATAAACAAGAGATAATGTTTGCGTTGCTGCAGGGATGCTGAGTCTCCTGAAAAGAGATCATTTCACTGAATGTAAGGCGAACAAAAACATCTCCTTGAGAGACGATGACTGAATTTCTGGATGGGATGCTACAGGTTTGCTGAATTTTTTGGCTCCCCGACCTGGATTCGAACCAGGGACCTGCGGATTAACAGTCCGTCGCTCTACCGGCTGAGCTATCAGGGAATTGACAAGCCGGCATAATACTTAATCCGGTCACTTCGGTCAAGGATTAGTCTCAAACATTATTGGATAATTTCAGTTGGGCTGCCGGCACCGGTCAGAATTTTAATATTTCGCGGGACTGTGAATGATAGAATACTACGCATTAAATTAATAAGTTGAGTGGCCATTTTGGCCAGCTCAGGCAGGTGCGCAGCATTCGAGTGATATGTCTAAAAATGGATAAGAAAACTGTTTTCGTAAAGACCAATACGGGTGAAAGTGAAGTGAGCGGCCAGAGCGATGCGCTTTACGGTGACGCCAAGCGTATTCTGTTTTTGGTTGATGATGAATCTACCGTTGGCGAAATTTCAAAACGCGCCCCGCCCAGTTTGCGAGAGGCATTAGACAATGTATTGCAGGAACTGGTAGATGGCGGCTATATCAGGGATGCGCGAGCGCCGGTCAATGTGCCGCAAAAACCAAGTTTAAAAATGGCGACGCCCGGTTTAAAGATGGCAACGCCGAAAGCTGCACCATCATCCGCAGCGACTCCCGGTGCCGCACCACCGTCCATAGCCAAGACTGCGATGCCACCACCCGAGCCAAAGCAAGGGGAGCCTGCTGGAGCAGGCAAGAGTGCAGATCTGGATTTCTCGTTCATTACCTCAGGAGCCGGTTCCAGCGAAGCCGATGCAAAAGTCGCCAAAGAAAAAGCACAGGCTGAAGCTGCGGCCGAGGCGGAAGCTCCAGCTAAGGCCGGGCAAGCTGGGCAGGCCGCTCAAGTCGAAGCCGCCGCAAAGGCAGCCAAGCTGAAGGCTTATGAAGACGCAAAGGAAAAAGCCAAAATTGAAGTGGCAATGAGAGCTCGAATTGAAGCAGAAATCCGGGGGAAAAATGAGGCCGAGTCGGCACGACTGAAAGCAGAGCAGGAAGCGCTGAAAGCGCGTACCGAGCTTGAGGCAAGCAAAGCCAGAGTGGAAGCCGAAGTGCGTGCACGTATTGAAGCTGAAGCGAGAGTGAAGCAGGAGCTTGAGGCGGCCCAAGCCAAAGCCGAGGCAGAAATGCGCAGTCGGCTTGAGGCAGAGGAGCGGGCCAAAGCCGAAGCCGAGGCGCGTGTAAAACGGGAGGCAGAGGCCGAGCGTTTAAGAATTGAGAAAGAACAAGCTGAACTGGAAATTGCCAGAGTCAAGGCTGAGGCCGAGATAAAAATGCGTGCCGAAGCCGAGCGTTTGAGGATTGAGAAAGAGCGAGCCGAACTGGAGCTCGCCCGAGTCAAGGCAGAAGCCGAGATCAAAATGCGTACCGAAGCTGAGTTGCGCGTCAGGGCTGAAGTGGAGGCGCGCCTTAAAGCCGAATCGCTTGCCAGACAGGCTGAGCTACGCAGCGCGCAACAGGATATGCCGACAGCAAAGGAAGAGCATGTCGATCCAGCAGAAAAGCTCAGGCAGTCTTTTGTCGAGTCGTTTGGGCAAGACAAGGGGAAGCCGAAATCAGGTCCTTTAAACTTCAAGCTGGATAAATTTACCTTGGCGGATACAGGAAAAATGCCAGCCGCAACTTTAAAGCAGCAAACTGCAACCGCGTCAGCGGGAGGTGGATCCAAGGTTAAAGCGGCGATAGAACAAAGAGCGCAAAAGGAAGCAGAAGACCTGAGGGTTAAGGCTGAACAGGACGCTGCCCAGTTGAAAGCGCAGCAGGACGAAGCTGCACGTATCAAGGCAGAGCAGGAGTCGCTCCGCCTGAAGGCCGAGCAAGAAGCATATCGTTTAAAAGTGACACAGGAGGAAGCAAAGGCAAAAGCCGATGCCGATGCGAAAAAACTGACTGAGCAACAGGCAAAACAATGGGAAGAAGCGCAACGGCGAGCCGCTACCCAGGCACAGGCCGAAAAAGAACGGCAGGCCCAGCAGTCTGCCGAAGCAAAGATTAGTTCTCAAAAGAAAACTGCAAGAACTCCACGGAAACCGCTGCCGATTGGCAAAATAGTATCGGGCTTGTTTGTAATGGCGTTAATCGCGGTGGCCGTGCTGCCTTATGTCTGGCCACTGGATGAGTACATTGCGCCGTTGGAAAGGGAGATTTCTGTACAACTCAATCAGCCGGTGCAGATTAAGAAAATTAGTGTGGCTTTATTGCCATTGCCCAGACTTGAGTTACACAACCTGTCTGTTGGCAAGGGGCAAGAGTTGAAAGTTGGAGATGCAGTGTTGAATTTTGATTTCTCTGCATTGTTTGCGCCGACCAGATCGATAAGCAAAATGGAGTTGAGCAATGTTAATTTGAGCGCTGCGTCTCTGGATAAAGTTCTGCTCTGGTTGCAGGCGGCCGGTGGAAATGAGAGATATCCTGTGACGCGGATGGAGTTGAAGGGTGTGCAGATTAGCGACGGTGAAATCAGGCTGCCCCTGTTCAAGGGCAGGGCTGATTTTGATTTGCAAGGCAAGTTCAGCAAGGCGGATTTGAAAAGTGAGGACGACAAATATGGTCTTGAACTGCAATCACTGCAAAATGGCTTGCAGCTGGCGTTAAATATCCATGAGGGCAGTTTGCCGATTCTGTCAAATTACAAGTTCAGTGACCTGAGTGCGAGTGGTTTCGTGGTCAACGGCGAGTTTGCTTTCGCTGATTTATTTGCGCATATCCATGGCGGAACGCTCACCGGCAAGGGGAAGCTCAGCTGGTCTAATGGCTGGAAGTTAGAGGGTCAGTTAAATGCAAAAAGTCTCGAGCTGCAGAGCATGTTCCCGAATTTTGGGGTGACAGGGCAATTGTACGGAGATGTGAATCTTTCCATGTTCGGCAACATACTGTCGCAACTGGATAAAGACCCTCGTCTGGAAGGTACTTTTGAAGCTAGAGATGGCGTGATCAACAAGCTGGATATCGATACCGTTGCTCGCTTCGGTTCACGTCAGGGTGGTGGCGGACGCACCAGTTTCACTGAATTGAGCGGTACCTTAAAAGCTGACAATCGTAGCCAGCGCTTCTATCTGAACAAAATTGCAGCAGGGTCGGTCAGTGGCAGTGGTCTTGTTGAAATTGATTCAAATCAAGAGCTTGCAGGGAAGTTGCTGGTGGACGTCAGGGGCGTGGATAAAGGCAGTGTACCGATGCAATTGTCCGGTTCGCCAACGCAGCCGTTGCTGCAAGCCGGGCGCTAGCCGCCATGGACATCTGTTTTCTGGGTGCAACAGGAACAGTCACCGGCTCCAAGTATTTGGTCAGCAGTGGCTCAACGCATATTCTGGTGGACTGTGGCCTGTTCCAGGGGCTGAAGCAACTGCGCCTGCGTAACTGGGACAGGCCGCCGATAGACCTCTCCATACTGTCAGCTGTCGTGCTTACCCACGCGCATATCGATCACAGCGGCTATCTTCCGCTGCTGGTCAAGCATGGTTTCAAAGGCAGTGTATATTGCAGTTCTGCCACGCGCGATCTATGCTCCATCCTCTTGCCCGATAGCGCACGCCTGCAGGAAGAACAGGCTGAGTATGCCAACCGTCATGATTTTTCCAAGCACCACCCCGCCTTGCCGCTATACACCGAGCAAGATGCTGAACGGGCCTTGCAGCATCTGGTCGCTGTCGAGTTCAAACAGGAAATTTTGCTGGGCGAGATGACATTGCGCCTGTACCCGTCAGGTCACATTCCGGGCGCAGCCAGCGTTGAGTTGCGCGACCAGCATACCGGCATCACATTTTCTGGCGATATTGGACGGCCTGACGATCCCATCATGAACCCGCCCACGCCGCTGGAAGGCACGGATTATCTGGTGCTGGAGTCTACCTATGGCAACCGCAAACATCCCCCGGCGGATGCACAGCAGCTGCTGGGGGAAATCATCAACCGCACCGCGCAGCGTGGCGGAGTCGTAGTCATTCCTGCTTTCGCAGTGGGACGCACGCAGATGTTGTTGCACTATATCCGCCTATTGAAAGATGCGGGCACAATCTCCGATTTGCCGATCTACCTGAATAGCCCGATGGCTGTCGATGCGACGGATATTTTTTACCGTCATCATCTGGAGCACAGATTGTCACTGAAAGAATGTGAAGCTGCATGTGGCGTGGCGAAAATCGTGCGCACAGCCGAAGAATCCAAGGCACTAAACAGGAGAAAGGGGCCCATGGTTATTATCGCCGGCAGCGGCATGGCCACCGGCGGCAGGGTCGTGCATCACCTGAAAGCGTTTGCACCCGATCCGAAAAATACTATTTTGTTTGCCGGCTTTCAGGCTGAGGGTACGCGCGGTGCGGCGATGTTGAAAGGCGCCACAAGCATCAGGATACACGGCGAAGACATACCGGTGCTGGCGCAGATCGAATCGATCGATAGTCTTTCTGCGCATGCCGATTACAGTCAGATTCTTGAGTGGCTGAAGAAAATGAAGAAGGCGCCGCGCCAGGTTTTTGTGACCCACGGCGAACAGGAGGCCGCAAACGCCATGGTCCGGCATCTTGAGGAAGAGCTGCATTGGACAGCACGCGTGCCTGAATATATGGAAATTGTGCAGCTGAAATAAAAAGGCCATGCAACAGCACGGCCTATTAAATTTAAACGGGCAAACTAACTAGGCGAGCGCTTTGGCAATTCTTTCAAGTGCTTTTGTGAGGTTGTCCATCGAGGTGGCGAACGACAGGCGAATATAGCCTTCGCTGCCAAATGCAGAGCCCGGTACCACAGCCACCTCCGCCTGCTCCAGCAGGTACTCCGACAGCGCAACGTCGGTGGCGGCCTTGATTGTACCTTTGGCATGCAGCGTGGCTATGGCGCCACGCGCATCAGGGAAGGCATAAAATGCGCCGCCCGCCATCATGCATTTCAGTCCGGGAATCTTGTTTAATCCATTCACTACAAACACATGGCGTTCGCGGAAGGCTTTAATCATCGGCGCGAGGCAGCTCTGGTCGCCATTGAGTGCGGCTTCAGCAGCTACCTGTGAGATGGAGGTGGGGTTGGAGGTGCTTTGTGACTGCACGTTTTCCATTGCGGTGAGAATGTGTTCCGGGCCGGCGGCATAGCCGATGCGCCAGCCTGTCATTGCATAGGCCTTGGACACGCCGTTCAGAACCAGAGTACGTGGATACAAATCAGGGCAGGCATTGAGGATGTTGACGAATTTGGCATCGGTCAGCGCGATATGTTCATACATGTCATCGGTGGCGATCAGCACGTGCGGATGTTTGCGCAGCACTTCCCCCAGCGCTTTCAGATCTTCCAGTGTATAGACTGCGCCAGACGGGTTGCTGGGGCTGTTGATCACCACCATCTTGGTGCGGAGGGTGATGGCGGCGCTGAGTTGCGCAGGGGTCATTTTGAACCCCTGTTCGATGCCTGCCTGCACAATCACCGGTTTGCCTTCCGCGATGATCACGATATCGGGGTAGGACACCCAGTAAGGTGCGGGAATAATCACCTCGTCGCCGGGGTTGATCACTGCCAGCGCCAGGTTAAAGAAGCTTTGTTTGCCCCCGCATGACACCAGTATCTGCTTGGGTGTGTAGTCGAGGCCGTTATCCCGCTTGAATTTGGCGATAATTGCCTGTTTCAGTGTGGGGATACCGCCTACTGCGGTGTATTTGGTGAAGCCCTTGTTTATTGCATCTATGGCTGCAACTTTTATATGTTGGGGCGTGTCGAAATCGGGCTCGCCTGCTCCCAATCCGATAATGTCTTTGCCTTCTGCCTTGAGTTTGGCCGCCCGCGCAGTGACCGCGAGAGTCGGGGAGGGTTTAATAGCTTGAACGCGTTTGGAGAGTGGCAAGATGGCGATCCTTATCTGTCTGTTTGTTCTATCTGGCGCGGCACTGCCGCATGTTAAACTGTATTGTTTTATTTTTCGAAATTATACCCGTGATTAAAACCTTTCCCAATAGCCCCTATATATTGCACCAGCCGTTTGAACCGGCCGGCGATCAGCCCGTTGCGATTGCGCAACTGGTGGAGGGGATACGCGACGGCCTGTCATTTCAGACGCTGCTGGGGGTAACCGGGTCGGGCAAGACTTTCACCATGGCCAATGTCATCGCGCAGATGGGGCGGCCCGCCATCGTGATGGCACCCAACAAGACGCTGGCGGCGCAGCTGTATTCTGAATTTCGTGAGTTTTTCCCGGAAAATGCGGTGGAGTATTTCGTCTCCTACTACGACTACTACCAGCCGGAGGCCTATGTGCCTTCGCGCGACATGTTTATCGAGAAGGATTCCAGCATCAACGAGCAGATCGAGCAGCTGCGCCTGTCTGCGACCAAATCGTTGCTGGAACGGCAGGATTCCATCATTGTGGCGACTGTTTCTGCCATTTACGGTATCGGTGACCCGGTGGATTACCACGGCATGATTCTGCACCTGCGCCAGAACGAAACTGTGCCGCAGCGCGAGATCATCAAGCGCCTGACCGACATGCAGTACGAGCGCAATGATATCGAGTTCACGCGCGGCCACTTCCGCGTGCGCGGCGATGTGATCGACATTTTTCCGGCGGAAAGCAGCGAACATGCGTTGCGTCTGACGCTGTTCGACGACGAGGTCGAGAGCCTGTCGCTGTTTGATCCGCTTACCGGGCAAATCCTGTCCAAGGTGCCGCGCTACACCGTCTATCCGTCCAGCCATTACGTGACCCCGCGCAGCACCACGCTGCGCGCAATTGACCAGATCAAGATCGAGCTGGCAGAACGCATTGCGTTTTACCAGAAGGAAAACAAGCTGGTGGAAGCGCAGCGCATCGAGCAGCGCACGCGCCACGACCTGGAAATGCTGATCGAGATCGGCTTCTGCAAGGGCATCGAAAACTACTCGCGTCACCTTTCGGGGCGCAATGCCGGCGATCCGCCGCCCACGCTGCTTGACTACCTGCCACCGGATGCGCTGATGTTCCTCGATGAAAGCCATGTCACCATTCCGCAGATAGGCGGCATGTACAAGGGCGATCGTGCGCGCAAGGAAAATCTGGTGAACTATGGTTTCCGCCTTCCTTCGGCGCTGGACAACCGCCCCTTGCGCTTTGACGAATTCGAAAAGGTCATGCGCCAGAGTGTGTTTGTTTCGGCCACCCCCTCAACCTACGAAGAAGAGCATGCCGGGCAGGTGGTGGAGCAGGTGGTGCGTCCGACCGGCCTGGTTGATCCGCTGATAGAGGTGCGCCCTGCCACCACGCAGGTCGATGACCTGATGTCGGAAATCACCCTGCGCATCAAGGAGGGCGAGCGTGTGCTGGTGACGACACTGACCAAGCGCATGTCGGAAGACCTCACCGATTACCTGTCCGAGCACGGCATCAAGGTGCGCTACCTGCATTCCGATATTGAAACGGTGGAGCGCGTGGAGATTATCCGCGACCTGCGTCTGGGCGTGTTCGATGTACTGATCGGCATCAACCTGCTGCGCGAAGGCCTGGATATTCCCGAGGTGTCGCTGGTGGCAATACTGGATGCGGACAAAGAAGGCTTCCTGCGCTCGCGCCGCTCGCTGATTCAGACCATAGGCCGCGCCGCGCGCCATCTGCATGGCAAGGCGATACTGTATGCCGACCGCATCACCGATTCCATGCGTTATGCGATCGACGAAACCGAGCGCCGCCGCAACAAGCAGCTTGCGCATAACGCAAAACACGGCATCACGCCGCTCAGCGTGACCAAGCGCATCAAGGATATTATCGAGGGTATGTATGAGCCGGACGCTGCGCGCAATCAGCTCAAGGCCGCACAAGCCGAAGCAAAATATCTGGCGATGAGCGCAAAAGATGTGTCAAAAGAAATTCGCCGTCTGGAAAAAGACATGCTGCATGCGGCGAAAAATCTGGATTTCGAACGCGCTGCGGGATTGCGTGATGAGTTGAAAAAACTCAGGGAGAGTGTGCTGTTTGAGCCAGGCAGCCTGTAGGCTGCATGTAGGGAACGGGTTATTTAAAACCGGGTTATTCAGTTTCCATTTCCAGATACACGCGGCTGGCATTGCCGCCTTTCAATAGCTCATAGTTTTCCAATTCGCGGAACGCGCTTTGATCCAGCGTATCGATTGCCTGCTGCAAATCGCTGCCTTTATCGTAAGACTTGCGCATGTGGTTGCGCAGCAGAACCAGATAGTCCCTGGTGTCATGTTGTGCTTTGCCTAAATCGCACACTTTGCCATGGCCGGGAATAATGACCTTGGGTTTGAGCTTCTCGAGTTCCTCGAATGAAGCAAGCCAATCCTTGCTGTTGCTGAATGGCAGCACACCCAGCAGGCGGTCAACATAAATATGGTCACCACTGAACAGGGTGCGTGATTTTGGCAACCACACCACTGCATCCCCCGGCGTGTGTCCGCCATGGAAAAATATAAGCTGAATTTCCTGTCCGCCAAGATGCAGTGTTTCTTTCTGTTCGAACAGCCGGTCGGGATAGACAATTTGCGTTCCGGCAAGCTTCTCGCGCAGCTCGGTTTTGAGCGCTGCCAGTTGTGATGCGCCGCGTTCCTCCATATCTGCACGTGCCCTGCGACTGGCAATGATTTGTGCGCCTTGCTCCTTGAAGTATCCATTGCCCAGCCAGCGGTGATCCTGCCCGCCAGTGTTGATCACATATTTGAGCGGCTGCTGCGTAATTTTTTTGATGGCGTTATGCATGGCTTTTGCCACCAGATAAGTGGGGCCGCTATCGACGACAACTATGCCGGCCTTGGTCACAATAAAGCCGGCATTGGCGTTCATGCCCTCGTTGTCATTGGTGCGCATGCCAGTCTCACCGATAAAGGCGTAAACGCCGGGTGCGACCTGGACAGACGAGAACTTCACGGCACAGGCTTCTGCGGTAAGCAGCGCAAAAATAAGTGCAGTAAATGCAAGAAAAATGGTTTTCCTGCAGGTCAGAGTGCTTTTCATAAGTTACCTCCAGAGTTAAATTTTTTGTTAGTTACGCATATTGCAGATCAAGGTTTATCTGCAATTATTATGCAGCTTCCATTTTTCTTCATGTCCCATGGCCTTGGCATAGTCTGGCACTTTGCAGCGCTCGGCTTCTGCAGCATCAATTGGTGATGCGGGTATGGATGTGGCGAGCGGCTGCCTCTGCTGCAAGTTTTGTGTGCCTGTACTGTAGAACCGTTGCGCGACGCTGCCCACCGAGAGTGCGAACACGAGCACCATGAAGATCTGAACTGTGCTTATCCCGGCCTTTTTAGCCAATGCCGCATCGCAGCTGTTACCGGGACAAAGCTGTGCCTGGTTCTTGTTGAAAAGACTGTAGACCTTGCAGCCCAGGCAGATGCCAAATGCGGCCTCACAAAACAGTAATGTCAGGCAAGCGGCGCAGACGATCAGATTGATCGGGCCGATCACGTTGTTGATCACTACCAGGTACAACATGGTCAGCGCCAGAGCAAATCCGATGGCCCAGGCAAAACGTTTTTGCGGCGCGCCCACATATTCGGCTTGCTGTTTGCGTACTATCCACTGCCCCACAATCAGAGTGGGAGCATAGCGCGGGTTGATGAAAATGCGAATGCCAAAATCAAACAGAAACGCGACCACAAATACCCGAGTAGGCTGAAAATTTCCCGTGAGCCAGGCATTCATGAACGCAATAATGGCGACAAGGAACAGCAGGCCCGCACTGGCTCGCACCGCGCGCTCATTGAGTACCGGTATGCCGTAACCTTCGATCGTCTCGCCAAATTTAAAAATACTATCCATCGCCTGTTCCTCTATGAATTTCTATGGTGCAAATATTACGCTTCACCGATTACAGGGTGTATGATTCTGATCATATGAAGGCAAGGGATATGCACAAACTACCAGTGGCACTTAAAGAGTTGTTACCCGAGAAGCTGGGGCAGGAATGTGTCTTTGTGCCATGTGTGAAGGGGGAGTGGTTAATTCAGCAAGGCAAGAAACCACAGCAAATGTTTTATGTAGCCAGTGGCGAGGTGGTTCTGCAGCGGCTGGGAACGCAGGGCGAAAACAGGGTGTTGCAGCGGGCGCGGCAATGTTTTGTTGCCGAGGCCAGCATTCAGTCTCCAAGTTACCACTGTGATGCAATGGTTACGGTATCAGGCGAGCTCGTTGCCATTCCGATTGAGCTTGTGAGGCAAGCTCTTCTGGCTGATCCGGCATTTGCCATGCGCTGGGTGGGGATGCTGAACAGGGAATTGAAACGGCTGCGAGCACAATGCGAGCGCTTGTCTCTCAAAGGTGTCCGCGATCGCCTGCTGCACTTGATAGAAAGCGAAGGTCAGTGCGGCAGACTGGCCTTGGGTGCAGGCCTGAAGTCGATAGCCCTGGAGCTGGGGGTGACGCACGAAGCTTTGTATCGAACCGTTGCAGAGATGGAAAAACAGGGGGTATTGCGCCGTGAAGCCGGACAATTGCTGGTCATCTAGCAGACAGCAAGGTTTAGCATTGTATTTTGTGTAATATACTGATTATATTTAATATTTTAACTAGGCTGAAAATAACGGGCGGTTCAATTAAATCAATGCGTTGCCAGGGATATTAGGCAGACTACTGGCGTTCTCCCGTCTGCAACCGCCACAGCGCAGCATAGCTTCCACTCCTCGCCAGCAGTTGCTCATGCGTACCGGACTCAACGATGCGCCCCTCTTCCAGCACATGAATCAGGTGCGCATGGCGCACCGTGGACAGGCGATGCGCGATGATCAGGCTGGTGCGCCCGACCACCAGGCGGTCGAGCGAGCGCTGGATGGCGGCCTCGGTTTCGTTGTCCACCGCCGACGTGGCTTCATCCAGAATCAGGATGGGCGGATTTTTCAGAATCGCGCGTGCCAGCGCCAGCCGCTGCCGCTGCCCGCCCGACAGCTTCATGCCGCGTTCGCCAACCTGGGTGTGGTAGCCCTGTGGCAGCGCAGAAATAAACTCATGCGCTTCCGCAGCTTTTGCTGCACTGATGATCTCCTGCTGCGAAATGTCGTTGGTGCCATAGGCAATATTTTCTGCCACTGTGGCGTCGGCCAGAAAGGTATCCTGGGCGACATAGCCGATGGCGCGGCGCAGGTCTTGCAGATTGATCTCGCCGATATTCTGTCCGTCCAGCTTGATCTGACCCTGCTGGGGTTCGTAGAAACGCAGCAGCAGCTTGATCAGGGTGCTCTTGCCGCCGCCGGTGCTGCCGACAAATGCCACACTTTCGCCGGCAGAAACGCGCAGGCTGATGCTGTCGATCGCGGCTACCCTGTCGTGATGGTAGGCAAACTTCACTTGCTCGAATTCCAGCTCACCGCGCACTTTGCCCGGGGGCAGATGCTTGCCCTCGTAGGGTATGGCGATCGGTGTCTGCAGCAGATCCATCACGCGCTGGATGGAAGCCATCGAGCGCTGGTAAAGATCGGTCATATCGGCAAGCCGCGTCAACGGCCACAGCAGGCGCTGGGTGAGGTAGACCAGCACCGAGTAGCTGCCCACGCCGATGTCGCCGTTCAGCGCCATGAAGCCGCCGTAGAGCAGCGTGACGGTGAAGCCGGCCAGTATCGCCATGCGGATTACCGGCGTGATCGCCGCTGACCAGCGTATCGCCTCTGAATTGCGCGCGCGATAGGCATTCGAGCCGCGGCGTATATGCTCTGCTTCAAACTCTTCCGCGGTATAGGCTTTGACGGTAGCGATGCCGGACAGGTTGTTGTTGAGCTGCGTCGCCAGCGATCCGGCCGCTTCGCGCACCGCGGTGTAGCGCGGTGCGAGGCGCGACTGGAACCAGAACGCGCCATAGAGGATGAAGGGAATGGGCATCAGGGCCAGAAAAGCGAGCGAACTGGTGATGTAAAAGAACACCGCGCCTACCATCAGCGAGCCGACAAACACCTGTATCAGGTCGTTGGCGCCGCCGTTGAGAAAGCGCTCCATCTGGTTGATGTCCTCGTTGAGTATGGACAGCAGATTGCCGGTACGATTGCGCTCGAAGTAGGCCAGCTCCAGCTTCTGCACATGCTGGTAGGCTTCCATGCGCATATCGTGCTGCAGGTTTTGCGCCAAATTGCGCCATCTCAGCTCATACAGATATTCGAACAGCGACTCAAATACCCAGATCAGCACGGTGATCAGCGCGAGCAGCATCAGCTGATCCTTGGGATCGGCAATGCCGATGCGGGCCAGGAACGAAGCCTTCTGATTGACCACGACATCGACCGCAATGCCGATCAAAATTTCCGGCAGGATGTCGAAAATCTTGTTGAGAACGGAGTAGATCGAGGCGATCACCACATCGCTTCGGTAGTGTCGGGTGTAGCTGAAGAGACGCTTTAAGGGGTGCATATATTCCGGACGATTTGATTATTGTTTTATATTTCCAGCGTCATGCACTTGCACGAACCGCCTGACTTGATGAATTCGGATACGTCAATTTCAATCACAGTGAAATTATACCGCTGCAGGGTTGCTTTTAATTCGCCGGAAGCACGGTACAAAATGATTTCATGATCAAGACACACCGCATTGCAGGCAAAATTATTCGCATCCTCATCCGATATCCAGATGACCTTGTCTCCAAGTTCATGCTGAATTGCAGCCACGCTGTCTGCTGAAAATGCTTTTTTATACGCGAGCACATAGCCGTCCGAAAGCGGGCAGAAGGCTGTATCCAGGTGATACCACCTTGGGTCAACCAGCTCGACCGAATTGATCTTGACCTGAAACGCACTGGAGATTTCGGTGACTGCAGCGGCATCGCTCCTTGGTCCGGAACCGAACCACAGTTCGCCATCCGCATCGAACAGCGCATCTCCGGCGCCTTCAAAGATCAGGTATGCAGGCATGGCAATAATCTGATACTCGTTATCCTGGAAGAATTTTTTGTAATGCTGTGACTCCCCCTGCCTTTCCGGGTGGCGAAACGCGGAAACGATCGCTTCCTTGCGCCGGTTTACAAGACCGGCATTGGCGGTAAATACCATGTCTGGTAGGCCGGCAACGGGCTCTATCAGCCTGATATTGGCTTTTTGAGAGAGTGCGTCGCGGAGTCTTTGCCATTGCCGGATTGCCAAGGGTTTGTCGACCTTGCCGATGTTTGCACTCATCCACGGATTGATGTCATAGATCACATCAAAATACCTGGGCCCACACATCAGAAAAGTTTTCATTGCTGCTCCCATGGTGTAGATGGATACGTGTTAAATTAGCAATAATTCATATTTTCCAATAGTAACCGGAAAAATATATGCGCTCCACAGTGGCCGGTGCCTGATTTGCAAATGCCAGCCAGGGTGACTTAATATTTAGACCGTACCATTCAACCGCAATGAATGTGTACATGAGAATGCGGGGAATTAGCTTGTTTGATGCGCTGACGACTTTTCAACTTTCTGCCAGCGCTGCCATTCTGGCGCTGGCTTTTCTGGTGCGCGGCGTTGCAGGTTTCGGTTCCGGTTTAATTGCGGTACCCCTGCTCAGTTTGATGCTGCCGCTTTCCCTGGTGGTGCCGCTGATGGTCTTGCTCGATTATACGGCCTCTCTCAGCCACGGCTTGGGCAATCGTGGAGAAATCCACTGGAAGGAAATTTTACCGTTGATCCCTTTCAGTGTGACAGGCGTGGTGATTGCGCTGGTCTTTCTTACACGATCGGATGCGCTGTTGCTAACCAAAGCGCTGGGCGTGTTTGTCATTCTGTTTGCCCTGTATACCCTGTCCGGCTTCAGTCCAAAACAGGGCGCGGCACGGGGGTGGGGAGCGCTGGCTGGATTCTCGGGCGGAGTCATCGGTACGCTGTTTGGCACAGGCGGACCGTTTTATGTGACGTACTTCAAGGCGCGCGGCCTGGATAAGGTGGCTTTCCGTGCGACGCTGGCCGTTACATTCTTGCTGGATGGTGCCGGGCGGATATTGGGCTTTGCGACATCAGGGTTTTTCCACATGGAGTTCCTGGTTCTGCTTGCCATGGCATTGCCGGTAATGGGTGTGTTCATGTATATCGGCGGACACATCCACACCAAGCTTACCCAGGCTCAGTTTCAGCGCGCAATCAGTGTATTGCTGCTTGGAAGCGGCATGGTGTTGCTGCTAAAGTAGCACAGCAGTTAATGAAATATTCGAGCTGGAAAAATGATTTTTGAATCGGTGATAGGTATCAGATGAAAAAAGTGTCTGTTTTATTCTGTTGCATGGGCAATATCTGCCGTTCCCCCACGGCTGAGGCGGTGTTTCGTGCCAGAGTGGAGGAGGCGGGGCTTGCGCAGCAGATACTGATCGACTCGGTGGGCACGCATGATTACCACATTGGCAATCCACCGGATCTGCGCACGCAGCGCGCTGCCAGACAGCGCGGCTATGATTTGAGCGGCTTGCGCGGGAGGCAGGTCGGGGTGGCAGACTTTACGCGTTTCGACTATGTGCTGGCGATGGATAATGCCAATATGTCCATTTTGAACCGGATGTGTCCGCAGCCGCAACGAGACCGGCTGGGATTGTTTCTGCAATATGCCAGCAGCCATCAGGAACGTGAAGTACCCGACCCCTATTATGGCGGGGAAGACGGCTTTGAGCGCGTGCTGGACATGGTGGAAGATGCGGCGGCGGGACTGCTGCGGCATCTTCGGAAACATCATATTGATTAGGTATTATTCCTCATTTTCCTCGCTGAAGGGGCATGAAGAAGCTGTACAGCGTTGAATTTCCTGAACTGCGGGCATAAAAAAAACCCCGCACAGCGCGAGCTGTGCGGGGTTTTTTATTGCCTGCTTATCCTTGCTGGTCCGCAGTCGTTTCGACGGGTGCCTTATGCGTTTCGATCTGCACCAGTGGTTCTTTATTCTCCATGGTGTAAATCTCACGCGGGCGCGCGCGGCGACGCGACTGATAGGGTGTGCTGGCGGCAGGTGGCGGGGTGACCAGAGCAGAAGCTCTTGTCTCCACTTGTACCAGTCCTTCGCTTGCCGGAGCCGCTACAGCCGCCTGCGGATGCTGGATGGTGGCGTCGCCTGCTGCAGCTTGCTGATGATTAACAACCTGTTCGGTAACCTGCTGTTCGCGGCGTTCGCGTTCACGCTTGCCGCCACGACGACCGCGCTTGCGACCGTCATGTCCGCCGCTGCCTTCTTCGCCACCTTCAGCGCGTACAACCGGCGCAATCGTTTCCAGTGCGGGTTTCTCAATGCCTGGGCGAGGCGGACGTTGCTGCTTGTCCTTGCGCTGCTGTTCTTGTGGTTTGGCTTCCGGGCGAGCCTGTTTTTCGCTGCGTGGTGATTCTTCCTTGTCACGGCGCGGTTTGTTGCGCTGGCGGTTGCCTTGTTGCTGTCCACCTTCAGGGCGACTGCCTTCGCCGCGTTCGCGGCGCGGCGGATTGCTGCGTGACGGGGCTGCTGCCTGTTTCTTCGGCTCTTCTGCACCGAGGGATTTTATCCAGGCGAAGAAGTTGCTCAGCAGGCCGGGAGCTTTAATCACGATATGCTTGGGTGCGGGCTGGTTAGGCGTGATGCCTTGTACGGCGGCTTGCGGGCGTTGCACCTTGACACTTTGTGTCGCAGTTGCGGCGCTCTTCTCAGCCGGTTTTTCCACCAGCTTGTAGCTCGACTGCAGGTGATCCGCAGTGATGTCGTCATGACGCAAACGGGTCACCGTGTAATGCGGAGTTTCCATGTGCGGGTTGGGAATGATGGTGACGTTCACCTTCAGGCGTGCTTCGACCAGATGGATATCCGCACGTTTCTCATTCAGCAGGAAAGTTGCAACATCAACCGGCACTTGAACGTGGATAGACGCGCTGTGATCCTTCATGGCCTCTTCCTGGATGATGCGCAGGATGTGCAGGGCAGAAGAGTCCGTGCCGCGGATATGGCCGATGCCATTGCAGCGCGGGCAGGGCGAATAGCTGGTTTCTTCCAGGCTGGGCTGCAGGCGCTGGCGTGACAGCTCAAGCAGGCCGAAGCGGGAAATTTTGGCGGTCTGCACGCGGGCGCGGTCGTAACGCAGCGAGTCGCGCAGGCGATTTTCCACATCGCGCTGGTTGCGGTTGCTTTCCATGTCGATAAAGTCGATCACGATCAGGCCGCCCAGGTCACGCAGACGAATCTGGCGTGCGATTTCTTCGGCGGCTTCCAGATTGGTGTTGAAGGCGGTGGTTTCGATGTCAGCGCCACGTGTGGAACGCGCAGAGTTGATGTCGATCGCGGTGAGTGCTTCGGTATGGTCGATCACGATCACGCCGCCGGATGGCAGGCTGACTTCGCGTGCGTGGGCCGACTCGATCTGATGCTCGATCTGGAAGCGTGAGAACAGCGGGACATCATCCTGGTAGCGCTTGATGCGGTTGACGTTATCCGGCATCACCGTGCTCATGAAGGCCAGCGCCTGCTCGTAGATTTCGTCGGTGTCGATCAGGATTTCGCCGATCTCCGGGTGGAAGTAGTCGCGGATGGCCCGTACCACCAGGCTGCTTTCCAGATAGATCAGCGACGGGGCTTTCTCAACTTTGGAAGCGCCATCAATGGCATCCCACAGCTGTGTCAGGTAGTTCAGATCCCACTGCAGTTCTTCCAGCGAGCGCCCGATACCGGCGGTGCGGGCAATGATGCTGGCGCCTTGGGGTACGCTCAGCTGCGCCAGCACGTCGCGCAGTTCGCTGCGATCTTCACCCTCGATACGGCGCGATACACCGCCACCGCTGGGGTTGTTGGGCATCAGCACGATATAACGGCCAGCCAGGCTGATATAGGTGGTCAGCGCGGCGCCCTTGTTGCCGCGCTCGTCCTTCTCGATCTGCACCAGCAGTTCCTGGCCTTCGCGCAGTGCCTCTTTAATGCTGGGGCGACCACCGCTGCCGGCATTCAGGTAGTAATTGGGGGATACTTCTTTGAAGGGAAGGAAACCGTGGCGATTGCCGCCGTACTCGACGAAAGCGGCTTCAAGGCTGGGTTCGATGCGGGTGATAACTGCTTTATAGATATTGCTTTTGCATTGCTGCTTACCGGCGGACTCAATGTCGAGGTCAATCAGTTTCTGACCATCGACAATGGCGACACGGAGTTCTTCCGCTTGTGTCGCATTGAATAACATGCGTTTCATTTTTTGTTCTCTCCCGCGCTCTGACACGGGGAAAGACGAAGCTACACGCGGCTAACCGCGCGCGAGAGGGCTTGTCGTGCTAACAGTGTTGAGTTTTAAATGCCAACTAATGCGCAAGGTGTTGTTCTCGATTCTAGCTTGTCTTTTATATTTTCAAAGTGCCGCCAATATTTTTATTTAGGGACGGCACGGGCAAATCCATTGGTGCTTTGAGCGCGTAAATCATTTATTATCACTGCTTGTCCCGGTGAGTGACATTAACCGGATTGCGGTTGGAACGGTGCGGCGGCAAATCTGCCTGCTCTATGCTCACTGTATCTCTGGGTTCACGGGGAATTTTACATCCCGTTCACCTTAATTTCTAACACGCGCGACGCGAAGTATATTCAAAATGAATGGTTTAAGCAAAGAATCCGTTAACTGGACTGAAATCGACGAGGGCAGCTGCGACCAGCGTATCGACAATTTCCTGTGCAAATACCTTAAAGGCGTGCCCAAGAGCCATATTTACCGCATTTTGCGCAGCGGCGAGGTGCGAGTGAACAAGAAGCGGGTGGACCAGACTTACCGCCTCAAGATGGGCGATCAGGTACGAATTCCGCCTGTTCGCGTCGCCGAACCACAGCAATCAGACTATGTACCCCCAGTTGAGTTCCCCATTGTCTACGAGGACGATGCGCTGCTGGCGATCAACAAGCCATCGGGTGTTGCCGTGCATGGCGGCAGCGGCGTGAGTTTCGGCGTGATCGAACAGCTGCGCAGCGCGCGCCCCCAGGCAAAATTTCTGGAGCTGGTGCACCGGCTGGACCGCGAAACCTCCGGCGTGCTGCTGCTGGCGAAAAAACGTTCCGCTCTGGTTGCGATGCACGAGATCATGCGCGAAGGCAACAGCGACAAACGCTATTACACCCTGGTGCTCGGGCGCTGGCACAACGTCAAGCAGCATGTGAAGCTGCCGTTGCACAAATTCGACACCCCGCAGGGCGAGAAGCGCGTGATGGTGCGCGAAGACGGCATGGCTTCGCATACCATCTTTACCCTGCTTAAAAGCTGGCCGGAATCCAGCCTGCCAGCATTCAGTTTGCTGGAAGCCCAGCTCAAAACCGGACGCACCCACCAGATTCGCGTGCATCTTTCCCATCTGGGCTTCCCGATTGCGGGTGACGACAAATATGGGGATTTCGCCCTTAATAAGGACTTGATGAAGAAGGGATTGAAGCGCATGTTCCTGCACGCGCACTCGATCTCGTTCGCGCATCCGCTGACCGGCGAATCTTTGAGCCTGAGCGCCCCCTTGCCCGATGAGCTGCAGGGATTTATTGACAAGCTGGATGGTCAAACGGCCGCACAGTCAAGATAAAACATGGGCCTGTCGCGCTTTCATTTGCTTTCCTGTCGTGCTCGAAACTGGAAGTTCTGAAATATTAATTTTAATGCAATCAATGAGTTATAGTTTAAATTCCGAGTCCGCAAAACTGCGCATCGACAAATGGTTGTGGGCCGCGCGTTTTTTCAAAACCCGCTCGCTGGCGATTGCCGCCATTGAGTCCGGCAAGGTTGAGGTGAATGAAACCCGGGTTAAACCTGCTAAAACGATTGATACCGGCGACATGGTCGCGATTCGCCTTGGACCCTATCAGTTTGTGGTGGAAGTGCTGGGCCTGTCAGACAAGCGCGGTCCGGCACCGCAGGCGCAAAAGCTATACCGGGAAACTGAGGAAAGCATCAAGCGCCGCGAGGAGCTGGCTTTCCAGCGCAAGGCACAAGCGCAGAACGTAACGCGCGAGGGCAGGCCGACCAAGAAGGAAAGGCGCGACATCGACCGTTTCAAGAGCGGAGCATGGTGAGGCTAATTAGCGCTTGATCTTCGCCAAAAACACCGTCACTTCTTCGCGGTCGTGGTAAAGCTGCCTGGCCTGTAAACGATACTTGAAGCCTTTTTTATCCAGCACCTCACGCACTCCAGCCAGCGCTTCGGCCAGTGCTTCGACGCGTTTCTTCATCGGCAGTTTGAGGTTGAAGATGGCGCGTTGTGTTGAGCCGCTGGCAATCCAGTCGCTGACCAGTGCCGCTACCCGGCCCGGTTGTTCCACCATGTCGCACACCAGCCAGTCTACCGGATTCTTTGGGCGGTAGCGAAAGCCGTCCTGGCGCAGGTGTTTGACCGAAGGGTGCTCGGCCACCACGCCCTTGAGCGGGCCGTTGTCTACCGCCACGACCTGCATGCCCAGTTGTACGAGATGCCAGGTCCATCCTCCGGGTGCAGCACCCAGGTCCACTGCATGCATACCCTGCCTGATCCACTGTGTTTTTTCTTCTGCGGATAAAAATACCTCGAAGGCTTCAGCCAGCTTGAGTACTGAGCGGCTGGGTGCTTCGAAAGGCATCTTCATGCGCAGGATGCCCATGGGTGCATTGGCGCTGTTACGCGGATCGCTGCTGCCGATCAGGGCACGTTTTTTGTCCGGGAAAAAGATATGCAGGCGCGGCAGGCTGGGGTTATCTTCCAGCCGTCCGCTGGCGCGCAGTTTTTCTTCCAGCAGCGGCTGAAAGCGGCGGGTAAATGCTGACAGGGTTTTGCCCTCGTTTGTGTCGGGTGTTTCTAGCCATATGGCGCCAAACTTCTCAGGTGTATCGGGAAGTGCGGTAAGCAGCGGAGTCAGGCGGTCGCGTTCCGGCAGTTCGCTGATTTCGCCATGCAGGGCTATCAGCTGGCGGGCAAAGGTGAGTTGTTCGTAATTGAGACGCGGTTTGCCCTGTATGATGATAAATCCGCTGTTTGGATTGGCTTCAAGCGGATTGCCCTGAGTCTCCTGCACGCAGTCGCGCTCGAAGCCGGGGCGGCAATACAGCAGCCATTGTTGTGATTTTGTTGTTTGTGTAGTCTTCATGGCGCGCAATGCTAGGCAACATGTGAGTGCGGGTCAATCTTTATCGGTTTTGGAGGGCTAAATATTTCCCGTATTTGATGCGGAAAGGCCTTGAGCTATGCAATTCTGTGGCCTGCCCCAAGCCCGTCGCCAGTTAATGGTAAAATTCGCATCTTTATTTTTTTGACTGTATGAGCATGACAAGGCGTTACGATTTAATAGTGTTTGACTGGGATGGCACGGTGATGGATTCCACCGCAGTCATTGCGAATTCGATTCAATCGGCTTGCCGCGATCTGGATTTGAGCGTGCCCAGCGATGAGCTGGCGCGGCATGTGATTGGCCTGGGACTGGATCAGGCTTTGCGTTACGCGGTTCCATCCGCAGGTGCTGCCAGGCACGCGGAGCTGGTGGCGCGTTATCGCCATCACTTTTTCTCGCAGGAAAATGCGATGCCCTTGTTTGAGGGAGCCGAACAGCTGATGCAGGAGTTGAGTGCGGATGGATATTATCTGGCCGTGGCAACGGGTAAAAATCGTAACGGGCTAGACCGCGCGCTGAAAGCGAGCAATATGGCTCAATATTTTCACAGTACGCGCACAGCCGATCAAACTGTTTCCAAGCCGGACCCAACCATGCTGTATGAAATTCTGGAAGAACTCGATGTCAGCGCGCCGCGTGCGCTGATGGTGGGTGATACCACACATGATTTGCAGATGGCGATCAATGCAGGCGTCGTTTCTCTGGGTATGACCCACGGCGCGCATCCGGAAGAGCAGTTGCAGGCGCTGAACCCGCTTGCATTGCTGGATGATTTTTCAGGCTTGCGCGAGTGGCTTAAGGCCAACGCCTGAGTGATCTAGGCGCGATATTGCGATGGTGTGCTGACAAGGGAACGCATGATACTTCCAAAAAAATATTCAACGATGTCAACGGCAGCCTATGTTTTGTTGCTGCTGGCCGCCGTTGAGCCGTTGCTTTATCGCGACCTGCCCCCTGGGACGGCATCTGATTTTGTGATTGATAGTGCAACACAACTAAACAGGGAGCCGGCCAGCATGACGATGGCCTATGCCTGCGAAAAGTGTCTCGTGCCTTCGGTGCACGGCGCTAATGTCATCGAAAAACTGGATGGCGGTCTGTTTGCCACCTGGTTTGGCGGCAGTCGCGAGGGAGGCAAAGATGTGGTGCTGTGGGGTTCTGATTTGTCACCCGGCAGTCCGAGCTGGAGCGTGCCGCGCCGCATTGTAGGCCCGGGCGAGACACAGGCAGCACTGGGTCGCTACATCAAGACCATTGGTAATTCCGTGCTGGTAAGGGGTGAGCAGGGGAGGTTGTGGCTGTATTACGTTACCGTATCGGTAGGAGGCTGGGCTGGATCGTCTCTCAATGTCATGCTCTCTCTGGACGATGGCCAGTCCTGGGCTGCTCCTCGTCGCCTGATTACCTCGCCATTCTTTAATATCAGTACCCTCAACAAAAGTGCGGCAGTGCACTATGGCGATGGCACGATAGGATTACCGGTGTATCACGAATTTATCGGTAAATTTGCCGAACTGTTGTACCTCGACAATCGCGGACAGGTGTTGGACAAGGCACGCATAAGCCATGGCCGTCATTCAATTCAACCATTGGTATTGCCGCTTGATTCACGGCAGGCACTTGCCCTGATGCGAGATACCGGCCCTGGGCCTGGCCGTGTGCTGCTCAGCCACAGTGATGACGCAGGCAAGCACTGGTCGGCAGATGAGAGATCGGCACTGCCTAATCCCGATTCGGCAGTCGCAGGTCTGCGCCGCCCTGACGGTAGCCTGCTGCTGGTGTTCAACGATATCGAATCGGGACGCAGCAGCCTGGCCCTAGCCGTGTCAAGCGATCAGGGGCGCAGTTGGAACACGATTAAGCACTTCGAGCAGGCCAAGGACGGCAAGAGTGAATTTTCTTATCCGTATTTAATCCGCAGCAGCAACGGAACCATGCATCTGCTTTATACCTGGAACCGCAAGCGCATCCGGCATGTCGCTTTCAATGATGACTGGATAGACGGGAGTAAGCCATGAGTATGTTTCATAACGCATTGCCTGATTTGGCACAGGGCTTGCTGATTGCCGTTCTGGCAACGGTCGTGTTCGGCAGGTTTGTAAAGGATACTCGCCAGCGCCTGGTTGTCGTTGCAGTATTGGTCGTGCTAGGCCTGTTCTTGCCCGTCTCAGGATTATCTCTTGCCCAATGGTTGCGCAGTGTGGTGGGAGATTTCAGCATCCTCACCTTGGTCCTGTTTTTAAATATCCTGGCGCAGCGCCTGTTTGACCGCAACCTGATGGCCTCTGCTACACGAAATAATCTCTTGCTTGGTGTGATCCCTGTCGGTATGGTGTTTTATCCATTAGCCCTGGGCGTGAGCGAATTTGACCCCTATCGATTGGGCTATTCTCCGGTATTGATGACAGCGATACTGTCTTTGGCTTCCATCATTGCGTGGGTGAGAGCTAGACAGGGTTTGGCGATCATTCTGCTTTCGCCTTTGATAGCCTTCAATCTGCATCTGCTGGAGTCAGCCAATCTGTGGGATTATCTGCTGGATCCGGTTTTGTTGATCTATGCTGTGGTGCAGAGCGCGTTTAGTATAAAGTTGTTGCGCGCCAGACAAATGCGCGCACAGTGAAATGAATTCGCGGGCATAACTGACTACGTAGTCATTTACTGAGGTATTGAGGAGAGTAAAAGATGATTCGGTTGCGATTTTATGTTATTGTTTTTGTTGTATTTTCCTCTGTTTTTTTAACGGCTTGCTCTACCACGCAAATTAAATCGGTGTGGAAAGATCCTTACTATGCACTGCAACCGCAAAGGGTGATGGTCATTGCTGTAGCCAAGGAACCTATATACAGAAGAATCCTTGAAGATGAATATGTGTTGCAGCTGAAGGCGCACGGGACAGATGCCATTGCGAGCTATACGACTCTCCCAGACAGAAGCCAGGACGATCAGGCGGCCATCGCGAAAATGGTAGTGCAGGTGGGCGCTGATACGGTGCTCATTTCGAGATTGGCCAGCAAAAGGAGCGTGCGCGTCTATTACCCTGCCACAGCTTCTTATAGACCACATTATTACGGAACGTGGCCTGACTATTATCGACATGGCTATGAATCGATCAATTCGCCGGGGTATACAACGAAATATGAATATGCCCTGATGGAAACAAATCTATATGACGCCAGCAATGACAATTTGATCTGGGCCGCCACAACTGAGACCGGCGTCGAGAGTCTGAATCAGACTCTCATTAAACCCTATATTGCCACTATCCTGAAGCTCATGGTTGAATATGGTTTGTTGAGAAAGTAGGAATGTTGCAGTACAAAAGGTGAAGCTGTTCTGACACTATCCAGGGAACGCTGCAAATGGCAAGACATCATAAAGAAAAGCATCGCACCGGCAGTATCGCCTGGTTACGCGCGGCAGTATTGGGCGCCAACGATGGAATTGTTTCAACGGCGAGCCTGATAATTGGCGTGGCGGCTGCGCATGCGAGTCATGCTGATGTGATGCTTGCAGGAGTTGCCGGTCTGGTTGCGGGTGCCATGTCGATGGCTGCCGGTGAGTATGTGTCTGTGCATTCACAGGCCGATACTGAAAAGGCTGATATCGAACGCGAGCGCAAGGAACTGGCAGCGGACTATGTTGGCGAACACAGAGAGTTGACTGCAATTTATGTGCAGCGCGGACTCGATCCCACGCTTGCGCAGCAGGTAGCCAAACAACTGATGGAGCATGATGCATTGGGTGCGCATGCGCGAGACGAGTTGGGTATTACCGAGGCATTGAGCGCGCGCCCGCTTCAGGCTGCGCTTGCCTCTGCCGCAAGTTTTGCGGTGGGTGCGGTATTGCCGTTGCTGGTTGTTTATATGTCTTCAGAGAATAATCTGATAGGGCTTGTTGCTGCGACTTCTCTAGTCTTTCTGGCACTTCTTGGTGCGTTGGCAGCGGGTGCCGGAGGTGCGGCAGTATCGACAGGCGCTTTGCGCGTTACGTTCTGGGGGGCTCTGGCGATGGGGATAACTGCGGCCGTTGGCGCGTTGTTTGGCACAGTGGTATAGCCGGCTCCAGGCTGTTTGCGGGGCGTAGAGGTTGCCGCAGGTCGGTAGGCTATCGAGACTTCCCCTGAAGCAATAATTCCTGGCGGAACAAGAGTTCCATGTGGCGTTCCCGCAGAACCGGCCCTATGTCTTTTTCAGGCATCCGGTTACGTAAAGTCAGCCGCTTGCCCAGCACTTTCCATGAGCCGAAACGATCGGTATCAGGCGGGAAGTTTGCCACCACCAGATTTCCCTCTGCCAGCAGGCGATCACGGCTGGCCTCGTCGTCATAGTCATAACCGCGGATTGTCGCGCCGGGCAACAGGAAATAATAGTGTTCGTATTGGGAACGGAAGTTGGTGGGGACATAGACAGTCTTGCCTGCCGCTGCATTGATGGCCTGTTCATCATAGCGCCCGAGCTTGCCTTCAAAGGGTGACATCACGCTCGCCAGCGACAGGAATGCCAAAAAAATGAGTGGAATAAACAGGCGCGGTGCCCATTTGTTGTAGAACAGCGATAACAGCGCCAAGGCAATACCGCTGAATGGCACCAGGTAATGCCAGGCTGCATAGGAGCCGGGGGGCAACACATGCTGGCTGATGGGGATCATCAGGTAGATCAGCCCGGCAAATATGGCCAATAATGGCAGCACGAACAAATAGAACCAGGCGCGGGGTATCTCACGCCAGTGCAGCCCCAGTATCACCGCAACGGCGGGCATGGTAGCCATGATATAGCTATCCTGGCGCTGCGCCGGCACGGTGAAGACGATGATGAACGCGAGCACCCAAATCCACAATGCGTGCTCTTCATGTTTTAACCTATGCCAGTGCCGCAGACTGTAGATGAACACGTAAAGCAAGGGCAGGGCGAGAAAGCCGGCGTTGCGAAAGATGCCGAACCAGACTTGAAACACGGGGTAGGGGCCTGAAAAAAAGTTATTCCAATAGCCGTCGGTTTTGAGTTTTGATATATTCTCGCCAAGCAGGAACTCGTGGAAGATGGCCTCGGGATTGGGGTCGATGACAAACCATAAGCCGAATACGGCAAGCACGGTGAGGGTAAATACTGTCAAGCGCGGGGCATCATGCTTAAGGAATTCGATTGCGCTCCACTGCCGCTGCCACAGAAGATAAATGGAGAGTGCCAGACCTGCCGGCGCGAGCAGAAAAATTGAGCGCACCCAGGCTGCCAGGCCCACCAGCACACCCAAACCTATCCAGAACGCATAGTTGCGGCTAAAGCTGCGCCCCCTGTACAACAGCAGCAGAAAGTAGCTCAGCGACAGAAAAAATACTTCGGGCAGATTGGTGATATAGGGGCGACCGTGATGGAATATCGAAGTAAAAGCCAAAAACGCCACGCCGGCAATGGCTGCACTTTCGCTATCGCCACCGATGCGACGGGTAACCCAGAATACCAGCAGGGCGGATAAAAAAGCGTAGCCTACGATGGGCAGGCGAAAGCGCCATAGTTCCCAGTCCTGTCCCCAGTTGCTTGCCACCAGGCCTTGCCAGAACAGCAAAGGCGGCTTGGTGACACCCAGCCCTTCAGAAGGTTGCAGAGGCAGCCAATGACCGGTGGCCGCAGTAAGGCGGGTAATCTGCAGATATGGCCCTTCGTCTCCGGTGGAAGGAATGTGCATGCCACCCAAGGAATAGAGATAGGCGAGAGCGCCAAGTGCGGCGACGGCCCACCACCAGATTAAGCGCCGATTCATAGAAGTGATCTGCAAATTACGAAGTGTCGAAATGGTATCACAGCCATTATCGATTAAATCATTTCATCCGCACGGCCGCGCATTTCGTTCAGCAGCTTTTTTCCGCGCTCAATATCTGCTTCGCTGGTGATAGCGTTCACATAGTCTTCCCATTCGTCCAGCTCGTCGTCATGATCGTGCGTGCCGTGCAGTCTGGCCCATTGCAGCCAGGCATATACCTGGGCGGCGTCAACTTCAACACCCAAACCGTGGTCGTATTTTTTTGCCATGCATAACGCTGCCACGACGCTGCCATTGAGCGCTGCATTTTCGATTTCTTCCTGATATTCGGCAAGCTTGTCGATAGATGCAAGGTGGCCATTTATGCCTGCGATGGTGTGCAAATCAGCGGCCGCTACGTAATTTTGTTCTACACCGCGTCCGAGTTGATACAGATTTCCCAGCTGACTTATTGCCTCAAGGTCACCTTGCTCTGCCGCAGCATGCAACCAATGCGCAGCATCCTCATCGCTCTGCTCGACTCCGCTGCCCAGCAGGTAAAGCATGCCGAGATTGAATTGAGCATGCATCTGTTCCTGTTCCGCTGCTTTTTTGTACCAATAGGCCGCTTCAGCAGGATTTTTATCGGTGCCCATACCCGCGAGATACATGGCGCCCAAGTTATTTTGCGCATCGGCTAAACCCAACTCGGCGGCAGCACGATACCAGCGCAGCGCTTCGACAAAGTTTTCGGCCACCCCGGTGCCGGTGCGATAAGCTTCCGCAAGTTCGTATTGCGCGTCAGCGTCATTTATTTCTGCCAGTTTGAGCAGGGCTTGAATTGAATTGGACATGAGAAATCTTTACAGGGTATGTTGCATTAGAGAAAGGATCGTTTGATGCGCTCGGAGGCGCGTTGCGGCTATATTTTACATGCATGTCGATGCAAAGGCTAAATTGGCTGCTTGAATGCGAGTTATAATTTTCTCTTGGCCAGGTAGAAGTTAAATAAAAATGCGAGGATGGTTTGAGTAATTTTCCCAAAAACTGGATGACTTTCTGCGGGCTTAAGGATGATGAAATTCCCCAGATTGATGGAATATCCTACCCTCCGCCAGCCGATAGATACCGCGCACTTGAACTGCTTGCACCAGATGAGGTTAATGTCATTATATTGGGTCAGGATCCCTATCACGGGGAAGGAGAGGCGCATGGCCTGGCCTTTTCTGTACCGGATGGCGTAAAAATTCCGCCTTCGCTGCGCAATATTTTTCGTGAACTGGCTGACGATATCAATGTGCCACCGCCTGTAGCGACGGATCTTACCCGTTGGGCAAAACAGGGGGTACTGCTGCTGAACACGGCATTGACGGTGGCACCCGGCAGCCCGGGCTCTCATGCTAATAATGGCTGGAAACGAGTCACCGATGCGATCATTTCGGCATTGGCCAATTCGGATAAACCGCGAGTTTTTGTGCTATGGGGAAAACATGCGCAGAGCAAGCGAGAGTTGATTCCCGCTAATAAGGGGCATCTTGTATTGGAGTCGGCGCATCCATCGCCGCTTTCTGTTTACCGGGGATTTATTGGCAGTCGCCCCTTTTCGCAGATCAATAGCTGGCTGGGCAAGCATGGAAGAGCGGAAATAGATTGGCGCTAGCTGTAATTGCGGCTAATTTGAAACACTTGGTTTTATCGTGATGCGAAAAAAAATGGCGGCCTGTTTCCAGGCCGCCATCTCACTCCAGCTACGTCAGGAGCGTTTTATTACTTCTTTTTCTTCATGCCAGCAACAGCATCTTTCAGCTTGCTACCAACTTTGAATTTAGCAACTTTCTTTGCTGGGATTTTCAATTCTTTGCCAGTGGCTGGATTGCGGCCAATACGAGCTGCGCGAGCTTCTACAGCAAATGTGCCAAAACCGATCAATTGAACGTTTTCGCCTTTGACCAATGAAGTTTGAACTGCAGCCATCAGTGCGTTCAGTGTTTCTTCAACATTTGTTTTTGTTTGTTTTGTGGACTTTGCTACTGCATCAATCAGTTCTGCCTTGTTCATCTTGTTGACTCCCTTGTGGTTAAAAATATTAAGACGCTGCACTGTATCAAGACATTGGAGGAATTACAAGAAGGTGTTTGAATTTTTTTATCCTGGATCGCATCATAGCCGTTGTGAGAAGGTTTTTTTACCGATGATATCAGTCAAAAATGACCATTCTCGCCTGGCTTTTGCATCAAAAATGCGCCCCCCGAAAATTACGCAAGCCCCTGATAACAAGGCTGGACGTACCTCGGTATACCGGATTGCCTTGCTCAAAAGATATATAAGGACAACAACTTGACGGGGCCTGGCTGGCCTTAAAACTTTTGACACGGAATGAATGCGTTCAAGGTAGATTAAATTCATAATCTTGAATCTGTATTTGAAACTCTTTCATTTTGTAATGGTAGGCTCTAGATATACGAGATGGATAACCCTCTGCTGTATTGCTTTGCTTGTACCTGCCTGAGCCTGCCCTAAGCCTTCAGAAATACCCTGCGTTGTACGGTTTCAATGAAATTGCCGTACGCTATTGAGAGCTGTTTGGGGGCACGGGCAGAAATTCCTGATCTATATTTCTCGATTATAGTGTTACCAGGGGTCAAGGGGTTTGCAGGAATCCGTTGACGCGACACATTCCGGTCATAATGGATAGCGGTAATGAAATGAACAGGCCTCGGCGTTGTTTTTTGGTAGCCGGATCGGCGCAGATGATTTTATGAAAAAACCTATTTCCCGCTTTGAGGTGTTCCCACGTATCGAAGGTTTACTTGATGTAGATATGGTTCCACGTCGTATTGCTGAACCAAGGGAAGAGTCGGTATTTTCTGCATCTGATCAAATCAGATGCAGAAAATATCCGTCACTAAAATACATTAGCATCCGCTAATTCTCAATACTGCAAATCAACGAGTTGTGTATCTCGCAAGCACGAGACTATCTAAAACCTTGTCAAGACGACAGAGTTTTTGTTATATTGCTAAGGTTGTACCAAATTCTATTCTAATGGATTGTTGAATCAAACCTCTGCGTCATAATGTCGCAGGTGGATAGAAAATGTCGCAGGTGGAGAGAGAACGAGATACCAGAGTTTTTCTGCGCGGACTTGAAGCGTATAGGTGCTCAGCTAAAATGAATTTAACGAAGGCGATATAAATATTTAATTATTTCATATGGCTATAGTTACTACCGGGTTGTAAAAATTGTTTTTAAATTTCAAAGTATCTAAATTAACGAGGGGGAATATGGAATGATGTCCAATCTGATAAAAAAAATTGGCGGAGGGCTTGCATTGGCGATGTATTCGATGCTGGCACAAGCTGAATATGCAATAAATTTGCCAGCACCAGTAAATGAAATTGCGCGTCAAATTTACGATCTGCACACAATTACTATGTGGATCATCGTCGGTATCGCGGTGGTTGTATATGGCGCAATGTTCTACTCAATCCTGAAGCACAGGAAATCAGTCGGTCACAAGGCAGCTAATTTTCATCACAATACAATGATCGAGATCGTCTGGACGACTATTCCTTTCATTATTCTGATTGCCATGGCTTACCCAGCAACCAAGACCGTGCTGGCGATGAGAGATTCATCCAACCCTGATATTACAGTTAAGGTAACTGGTTATCAGTGGAAATGGGAGTATGACTATCAGCAAGACGGTTTCAAGTTCATGAGCGTTCTGTCTACTCCTCGTGAGCAGCTGGATGGCAAGGCTGCCAAAGGCGCGAACTACCTGCTGGAAGTGGATAATCCTATGGTTGTGCCAGTAGGCAAGAAGATTCGCGTGTTGTTGACAGCGAATGATGTGATCCATGCATGGTGGATGCCTGAATTTGGCGTAAAGCAGGATGCAATTCCTGGTTTTATCCGTGATACCTGGTTTAAATCTGATAAGCCTGGAATTTTCCGTGGTCAGTGCGCAGAATTGTGCGGTAAAGACCATGGCTATATGCCTATCGTAGTCGAAGTAAAAGAGCAGGCTGATTACGACAAGTGGGTTGCCGAGCAAAAGGCCAAGGTTGCAGCTGCATCCAAGGATTCAGGCAAGGTTTATGAAGTTGCCGAGTTGAAAGCAATGGGTGAAAAGGTTTACGCTGCCAATTGCGCAGGTTGCCATCAGGCTAAAGGTGAAGGCATGCCTCCTGTATTCCCTGCACTCAATGGTTCCAAAATTGTCAATGGTCCCAAGCAGGCTGAAATCAATATCGTGATGAATGGTAAAGAAGGTACACCAATGCCTGCGTTCGGCAAGCAATTGTCAGATACTGATATCGCGGCTGTTATTACCTTTACGCGTAATGCATGGGGTAACAAGGTGGGCGACACTGTTCAGTCAAGCGAAATTAAAGCGTCAAGAAAATAATTAAGGAGGAATGGATAATGGAAGCAGTTCACGAGCATGGACATGATCATCATCCTAGCGGCATCATGCGCTGGGTAACTACCACCAACCACAAAGACATCGGCACGCTATATCTGACTTTTAGCTTGATCATGTTCTTTTTTGCGGGTTCTCTTGCACTTGGAATCCGTGCAGAGTTATTCCAGCCGGGTCTGCAATTTATGCAGCCTGGTACTTTTAACCAGCTGACAACAATGCATGGTCTGATCATGGTGTTTGGCGCGATCATGCCGGCGTTTGTTGGTTTCGCTAACTGGCAAGTTCCACTGATGATCGGCGCCCCAGATATGGCGCTGCCTCGTCTGAATAACTGGAGCTTCTGGCTGTTGCCGGTTGCTGCAATTCTGCTGGTGGCTTCATTCTTCGTACCTGGTGGTGCGGTAGCAGGTGGCTGGACTATGTATCCACCCCTGTTTATTCAGGGTGGCATTTCCGGTGATATCACAATTTTTGCTGTGCATATCCTGGGTATTTCATCGATTATGGGTTCTATCAACATCATCACCACAATCATGAATATGCGCGCTCCTGGCATGACTTACATGAAGATGCCATTGTTCGTATGGACATGGTTCATTACTGCATATCTGCTGATCGCTGTGATGCCGGTTCTGGCTGGTGCAGTAACCATGTTGCTGACAGATCGTCACTTTGATACGCACTTCTTTAATGCCGCAGGTGGCGGTGATCCAGTCATGTTCCAGCATATTTTCTGGTTCTTCGGTCACCCAGAGGTGTACATCATGATTCTGCCAGCGTTCGGCATTGTCTCCACGATCATCCCGACATTTGCACGTAAGCCACTGTTTGGATATGCATCCATGGTTTATGCAACGGCATCTATCGCAATTCTGTCATTGATCGTATGGGCACACCATATGTACTCTGTAGGTATGCCAACAGCAGCTCAGTTGTTCTTCATGTACGCAACCATGCTGATTGCAGTACCAACCGGTGTTAAGGTATTCAACTGGTTGGCTACTATGTGGCAAGGTTCGATGACATTTGAAACACCGATGTTGTTCGCGATTGGCTTCGTTGCTCTCTTCACTATTGGTGGTTTCACTGGTGTGGTATTGGCGATCGTTCCGGTTGATATCCAGCTGCAAGACTCCTACTACGTTGTGGCCCACTTCCACTATGTTCTGGTGACAGGTTCATTGTTTGCACTGTTTGCAGGTGCATACTACTGGTTACCCAAGTGGACTGGCCATATGTACAACGAAACATTGGGCAAGTGGCACTTCTGGCTGTCAACAATCGGCTTCAATATTACCTTCTTCCCACAGCACTTCCTGGGTCTGGCAGGTATGCCACGTCGTATTCCTGACTATGCACTGCAATTCGCTGACTTTAATATGATTTCCAGTGTGGGCGCATTTATTTTCGGAACGACACAGTTGTTGTTCGCAATTTTGGTAATCAAGTGCATACGCGGCGGTGCTCCTGCTGGCAACAAGCCTTGGGAAGGTGCTGATACACTTGAGTGGACTATTCCATCTCCAGCGCCATACCATACCTTTGCAACTCCACCAGTCGTTAAGTAATTACTGATGGCAAGGGGCAACCCTTGCTGTAACATTTTAATTATTGACACTAAAAAGTATGCAAAAGAAAAATTTGATCACAGCGTTAATTTTATTCTGTGTAGTGGTTGGTTTGTTTACCGCCATGTTGCTGAGTAAAATGAAATAGCATGGCAAACAAGGTATCTGGCAGGTCCGTGGCAGTAAAACTTTCATTGCTTGCAGTTGCGATGTTGGGTTTTAGCTATGCAATGGTTCCTATGTACAGGAGTGCTTGCGATATTGGTTTGATCAATCCAATGCGGATTGATCCATCAAATCCATATGCAAACATAAACACGAATGTTGATACATCGAACACGCAGGTGGACAAGGCGCGCTGGATTACGGTTGAATTCGTTGCAAACATGAACGATAAAATGCCGTGGAACTTCGCGCCGCAACAGAAAAGCGTAAAAATCCATCCGGGTGAGATGACCAACGTTGTATATGATGTAGTTAATACAACAAACAGAGAAATCGTGGGCGTGGCAATACCAAGTTACGGTCCTGCTCTTGCCGTAGAGTATTTTAAAAAAGTGGAATGCTTTTGTTTTACCAAACAGACAATGGCTCCAAATGAGAAAAGGGGAATGCCGGTAGTGTTTGTAGTAACGCCTGATTTACCCCGGGATGTAAACACTATTACGCTTTCTTATACTTTCTTTGAAGTAAAAAGCTGATTGTTTTTTTGATTAAATAATGGCAAGCACTTAAGGTGAATCAATGAAAAATAGTAGCGAAAAGCAAAAACCAATAGGTGCATGGTCAGCAATGCGTGCGATATTGTGGAGTTTTTATGGTGTACGCAGCAAAGGCGAGTATGAAGCAGATATTTCTCGTCTCTCCATGAAGCAACTCATCATCGCCGGGCTTATCGGTGCGGTATTGTTTGTGTTAGCGCTGGTAGTTCTAGTTTCTTATGTAACACATTAGCGAGTTGTTAAGCGAAGATTTCATAAGCTTTTGACAAATCAAATTTTTAATAAGGGAGTTTAAACATGAGTGGGAATAAAGACAGTTACTATCTGCCAACACCCTCGCACTGGCCGATTGTGGGTTCTCTAGCCCTGTTGGTTATGGCGTCCGGTGCTGTAATGACGATGAATAAAATCAACATGGGCGGTACGACACTTTTGGCTGGTGTGGCTATTTTGTTATTCATGATGTTCGGCTGGTTTGGTCAGGTAATTCGTGAAAGCGAATCCGGTATGTATAACAAACAGGTGGACAAGTCCTTCCGTTTGGGCATGAGCTGGTTTATTTTCTCTGAAGTGCTGTTCTTTGCCGCCTTCTTCGGTGCTCTGTTCTATGCTCGTGTATTGTCAGTGCCTTGGTTGGCCTCCGGCGATACGATGTCCCAGTTGTGGCCAAATTTCGTTGCCTCCTGGCCATCAAACGCTCCTGGCGTTGAACAATTGAGTGGTCCAGGCAGCACACAAAAGTTCACTCCTATGGGTGCATGGGGAATCCCGGCTATCAACACATTGTTGCTGTTGACTTCCGGTGCTACCTTGACTTGGGCTCATTGGGGCTTGCTCAAGAATAACCGTTCACAGCTGATTATCGGCTTGGTTCTGACCATTATTCTGGCTTTTGCCTTTATCGGCTTGCAAGCACAAGAATACCATCATGCTTATACTGAACTCGGTCTGACTTTGGGTGCTGGTATCTATGGTGCAACGTTCTTCATGCTGACTGGTTTCCACGGATTCCACGTGATGCTCGGTACGACCATGCTGACAATAATCCTGATCCGCTCTATCAAAGGTCATTTCAAACCAGATTCACACTTCGGTTTTGAAGGTGTGGCATGGTACTGGCACTTTGTTGACGTTGTATGGTTGGGTCTGTTTGTATTCGTATACTGGTTATAAGTTCCAGTCAGTGGAGCCTGAATAGAAAAGGTTCCACAGCACGAATACAGAGCCCACTGTTCCGATTGAATAGGTTTTTGTGATTGGAACAGCAGCTTGCTTATAAAGCACCCCATTCCAAGCTTCACCTTGCAGGTGCAGCTTGAGATGGGGTGTTTTACACTTCAAACTTGGTTGGATACAATCTGATTGTTCTGCAAAGCAATTGATGGTTTGTGAGATTGGTTTTTGATGTTATCCGACTGTTGCTTAGCGGATTAGCCTTTGGCTGGAATAATCCCGAAATAATATCCAAGCATTAAGCTGATAAACAGAATTATGGATAATGCAATGCGAACTGTTAACGCTTTAACGGTTCTGGTTCCTTGACCGCCATCTTTATATAGAAAAGTCAATGCGCTAAATAGGCTCCCTACAATAAGCAGGAGCATGAGGATTACAAAAATTTTGACGAGCATATCTATTTACCTGAATTTTAATTTTCAATTATGCGATCCAAATTTTGATTATGCAAATTTTTAATTACCAGTTTAAGCCAAAATTTATCCCCACAGTGGCGACGCTGCTGGTTCTTTCGCTCATGATTAATCTGGGCATGTGGCAGTCAAACAAGGCTGACCAAAAGCAGGCTAAACAGGATTTATTTAATCAGCGGGAAAAGGATGAGTTTATATCCATAGGATCTGCGCCTTTAGATATAGAGTCTTTGCGGTTCAGACGCGTGGTCGCACGTGGCCGATATGAAGCTGAATACCAAATTTTTCTGGATAACCAGGTTAACAAAGGCCAGGCCGGATACCATGTCATTACACCGTTGCGTATTGCGGGTAGCTCTATGCGAATACTGGTCAATAGAGGATGGGTGCCTGTAGGAGCGGACAGGAATATACTTCCAAATATCGATACAACGGATGCTGAAGTAGAAGTAACGGGATATCTTCAGGATTTGTCTGGCAGGTATATTGAGCTGTCTCATACGGATGAAGATTTGCATGGTGCATGGCAAAAAGTTTGGCAGAATCTTGACATTGGACGTTACAAAAAGAAGGTATCATTTGAAATTCAACCTGCAATCATTCTGCTGGATCCTGCAAATTCATCCGGTGGATATGTGCGTGAATGGCCAAAACCAGATTTCCGGATAGATGTGAACCGTGGTTATGCAATCCAGTGGTATTTAATGTCGATTGCACTGGTCATTATTTATTTCGTCACCAATATCAAAAAAAATTCTCCACAGGAAAAAGTGAATGCAAAGCGTTAATGTTGAAAAAATGAAACAAAATAGAAGAACACTGTTAATCGTTCTCGTAATTTTCGTACTGCCGGTCCTGATCTCCTCGTTGATGTATTTCACCGAATGGAGACCATCTTCTACCGTAAACCACGGTGAACTCATTTTACCAGCGCGCCCAATTGCAGACGGGGCAATGACAACGCTTGACGGTAAGCAGGTAAAGATTTCCGACCTGCGCGATAAATGGACGATGGTATATTTTGACAGTTCTGCTTGCCCTGAAGCGTGTATGTCGCAAATCTATTTCATGCGTCAGGTTCATGCATCCCAGGGAAAAAACTACGACAGGATACAACGGGTATTTATGCTGACTGATTCAAAGTCAGTGGACGAGCTGAAAAGCAAATTGAAAGATTATCCGGATATGTTAGTGTGGACTGGAGATCAATTGCAGACTGCGAAATTAACTCATGATTTTGGTGTCGATACCCAGTCAGCCGATTTTCAGCGGTATATTTACCTGCTTGACCAGCAAGGGAATCTGATGATGCGATACAAACCGGGCGTGGAGCCTGCTGGCGTTAGAAAAGATATCGAGAGATTGCTGAAATACTCCAGTGAAAAGTAACAGGTGGTTCTAAGATCCCTTTTTTGGGGATCGGCTTGTCAGAGATTTATTTATTTAAGATTTAATGGGAGTGTCGCATGAGCACCACGGCAGTATTGCATCAATGCACAGACAGTTGTAAAAGCTTTTTCCAGTTAACCAAGCCACGTGTGACAGCGTTAATTGTCTTCACTGCAGTTATCGGAACATTTTTAGCTTCACCTTCGATGGTTCCGATGCAGTTGCTGTTAGCGGTTACCCTGGGTATCGGCATGGTGTCAGGAGCTGCTGCAGCCTTTAATTGTCTGATCGAACAGGAAATTGACGCACGTATGGCTCGCACTCAGGGGCGCCCCTTGCCGACGGGCCGAGTTACGTCGATTGAGACCAGCATATTCGCTTCGATACTGGGATTGACGGGGCTCGCGCTGTTGTATTTTTTCGTTAACCCATTGACGATGTGGCTAACCTTGGCAACATTCTTTGGCTATGCCGTTGTTTATACAGTATTTCTCAAGCCATCCACTCCCTTGAATATCGTCATCGGCGGCGCTTCCGGTGCGATGCCTCCAATTTTGGGTTGGGCTGCCGTGACAAATAGTGTTACTCCTGAAGCGATGATTCTGTTCCTGATTATTTTCGTCTGGACACCTCCGCATTTTTGGGCGCTGGCACTCTATCGTAAGGCGGAATACGCAAAATCTGGCTTGCCCATGCTGCCAGTAACTCACGGTGAAGAGTTTACTTTGCTGCACATTTTGCTTTACACCATTATTCTGGTGGCCGTTACACTGATACCATTTGTCATGGGTATGAGCGGTTTGATTTATCTTGCAGGTGCGCTGGTATTGGGTGGCATTTTTCTCTATTACGCCATTATGCTGTACCGTGGTTACAGCGATGCATTAGCGCGCAGCACATTCCGTTTTTCGATTAATTATCTGATGTTATTGTTTGCCGCATTATTGACGGACCATTATTTTAAAATCGAAATAGCCTTCCTCTAATGCTTCTGCATTAATTTCGACACCAAAGCACTCCTTGAGCTAAGGCAAGTAGTGTGCCGTGCAAAAGATGCCGTTCAGGTAATGGGTCTGGAACAAATGTGTCATAGAAGTTATATTGCTCTAAATTATTAACACAGGGTAGGTACAAATGCTGAAATCAATAAGAGTCAGTTCATATGCCATTCTTCTGGGCATATTTTTGTTCGTCGGATTGAGCGGATGTAATCAGCAAACTACTGCAAAAAAATTTCACTCCACAGATATTACGGGCGTAGATTTTGGCAAAGATTTTAAGCTGACCGACCATACTGGAAAAGTGAGAACCCTGGCTGATTTCAAGGGTAAAGTTGTGGTCATGTTTTTTGGCTATACGCATTGCCCAGATGTTTGTCCGACTACGATGTCAGATATGGCGCAAGCATTAAATATCCTGGGAAAAGACGCAAATAAGGTTCAGGTTCTTTTCGTTACAGTAGATCCAGAACGCGATACACAGGAACTGCTGGCGAAATATGTACCCGCATTTAATCCTGGATTTCTGGGGTTATATGGGGATGAGGCAGCGACAGCCAGGGTTGCCAAGGATTTTCGTGTTTTCTATCAGAAGCATCAAGGGAAGGGCAGCCAGGGCTATGATGTGGATCATACAGCGGGTACTTATGTCTTCGACCAGTCCGGCAAGTTGCGCCTGTTCATGAGCTATGGTCAGAGCGCCGAAATCAGTGCGCAGGATTTACGTGCATTATTTACAGATTGAACCAGCGCTAGATCAAAGAGCGAGCAAGGGTGAGCTCTCATCTAGCTGGGTGTCACGAGACTTAGCTATATAACTGTGCTGTTCAAAAAATCTGGCGCTGCTTTACCAAAATAATAGCCTTGACCGTAGTTCACTCCAAGTTGTTTCAGTACTTGAGTTGTTGTTTCGTTTTCTACCCACTCCGCAATTACCTTCATTCCGAACACCCGCGAAATTTCGACCATCGCCTTTACAAAGACCTGGTCATTCTCATTTTCGGACAATTTCTGGATGAATGAGCCGTCAATTTTCAGATAGTCAATATCCAATTTTTTGATGTAATAAAAAGAAGAAAATCCTACCCCGAAATCATCCAGTGCAAATTTGCAGCCGAGTTTCTTTATCTGGCTGACAAAATGCTGTACCAGCTCCAGATTAAAGAATGCTGCGGTTTCGGTAATTTCAAAAATCACCCGGGAAGGATCAAATTTATTCTGTGCGATCTCATCTTCAATCAACGCGAGAAGTTGAGGATCCCCTACAGATTTCCCCGACAGATTGATCGCCAGGCTTATTTGCGGTGACGCATGCAGCTCAGTGAGTTTCCTGAAACATGCTCGAACCACCATATGGTCAAGTTTATTGACCAGTCCGAATGCCTCTGCCGTCTTGATGAATATATCAGGCGCTAATAAATGTCCCTGTTCATCACGCATGCGGATGAGTGCCTCGTAATGTGTTGCTTTCCCGCTCTCCAGTGAAACGATAGGTTGATAGTGCATTTCATAATTGGCCGTTTCAAGAGCGTGTTTGAGCGTATTCAAATTGTTCAACTTCAAACCGAAATCTCGCCGATAGGATTCGTCTTCCTTGTGGTAGAGGTAAAAGCGATTGCACCCCTGGCGTTTTGCCAGCATCAGGGCGAAATCAGCATTGTTGATCAGGTCTTCGACGACTATTTGCGGCTCGCTTAAGGAGACGCCTATGGTTGCGGTGACGCCTAGTTCATTTGTCGCAATAACAAACTTGGATTGTTCGATATTATTTAAAATTGATTGAACTTTGACGGCAATATTCTCAACCGGGATGCCGGTCAGTGCGACGCCGAATATATCACCGCCAAAACGTGCGACGGTGTCGTTTGCGCGGGTGGAATTTTTAAGCACCGCCGCAATATGCTGCAGTACAAGATCGCCTTCATGATGCCCGTATGTATTATTGATATAGCGAATGCCGTCTATGTTGATGAACAATAGCGCATCCAGATGATCATTTTTGCGCAGGCTGTTCAGTTGTTTGTTCAATACACCTATGAATGCCTCTTTGTTGAGTAAGCCGGTAATAGGGTCAGTTTTGGCTAAACGTTCGTTTTCTTCGTTTGCCTTATGCAGTTTCTCGTGTTTTACCGTAGCATCCTGGATGGCACGTCTAAGCTGTTCTTCTTTTAACGGTTTTGTGAGATAGCCATAAGCACCTTGTTCAAGCGCTGCGACTGCATGTTCAACATCGGCTAAACCGGTTGCCATGATGAAAATTGGAGGAGGGGAAATGTTGCGGGCTGTTGTAAGCAATTCAAGTCCGCTCATGCGGGGGTGTCCTGAATTTTGTGTAAACGGAATTCATTAATGCTGCGGCATCCGTTCCTCGAACTGGATAGTAAAACGATTCAGTGCCGCTTTCCAGTCCCTTATCGGCATCGTCCATTTTTTACTGATGTTTTGTATGGC
>DATKTO010000010.1:0-52476 GCA_035531075.1 Gallionellaceae bacterium | reverse complement strand
GTAAGCCTTGGCTTCGCCGCCAAATTTCTTCGACAACACGGTTGCTATCGCTGCAGTCAACGTGGTCTTGCCATGGTCTACGTGACCAATTGTGCCTACGTTTACGTGCGGTTTCGTACGTTCAAATTTTAATTTTGCCATGATTTTTCCTCACTAACACCAACACACAAAAAAATTTAAAAGAATTTTGGTGCCCAAAGCGGGAATCGGACCCGCGACCTCTCCCTTACCAAGGGAGTGCTCTGCCACTGAGCCATTTGGGCCATCACAAACTGGAGCGGGAGAAGGGGATCGAACCCTCGTCGTAAGTTTGGAAAACTTCTGCTCTACCATTGAGCTACACCCGCACGCTTTGCCGCTTAAACAATGCATGACCATATACAAAAAAATCACACACCGCCCAAACACAATGCCAGTCAACTAAATCAACCGACAATAAAACAAACCGCAAACAACAATATATTGGTGGAGGGAGAAGGATTCGAACCTTCGAAGGCAGAGCCGTCAGATTTACAGTCTGATCCCTTTAACCGCTCGGGAATCCCTCCAAATTGAACCCGCAATTATCCCTACTTTATTCAGACTTGTCAAAGGGGAATTAATCTTTTCTGAAGAGTGCTGACTGTGCATGTGCCTGCAACCCCTCACCGAATGCCAGCGTGGCTGCAATTTTTCCCAGCGTTGCCGCACCTTGCGCGGACACCTGGATCAGACTGCTGCGCTTCTGAAAATCGTAAACGCCGAGCGGGGATGAGAAGCGCGCAGTGCCCGATGTCGGCAACACGTGGTTGGGGCCAGCGCAATAATCGCCCAGCGCCTCGGAAGTATAGCGCCCCATGAAAATAGCTCCTGCGTGCTGCAGTTTTGGCAACAACTGCTGCGGATTTTCGACGGACAGCTCCAGATGTTCAGGTGCGATACGGTTGCTGATGGCGCAAGCCTCATCGATATCTCGCACCGTTATCAGGGCACCGCGATTTTCCAGCGCGGTGCGGATAATACCGCGCCGCGGCATCTGTTCCAACAAACGTTCTGCGCTCGCGTGTACTGCCTCAGCATAGGCTGCATCGGGCGTCAATAAGATAGCCTGCGCCAATTCATCGTGCTCAGCCTGCGAGAACAAGTCCATCGCAATCCAGTCAGGATTGGTCTTCCCATCGCATATCACCAGAATCTCGGAAGGGCCGGCCACCATATCTATTCCCACTACGCCAAACACGCGACGCTTGGCAGATGCCACATAGGCATTGCCGGGACCGACAATTTTATCTACCCGGGGTATGGTCGCAGTGCCGTAGGCCAGTGCAGCCACTGCCTGCGCGCCGCCAATGGTGAATACCCGATCAGCACCCACCAGCCAGGCTGCTGCCAGCACCAATGAATTGCGCACACCATCAGGGGTAGGCACCACCATGATCAGTTCACCCACGCCGGCCACCTTGGCTGGCAGTGCGTTCATCAGCACGGAGGACGGATAGGCCGCCTTGCCTCCCGGCACATACAAACCCACGCGCTCAATCGGGCTGATCTGTTGCCCTAGCAGCGTGCCATCTTGTTCGGTGTAGCTCCACGAAGTCTGCAGCTGTTTCTGATGATAGGCCGTTACTCGCTGCGCGGCTTGCTCCAACGCAACACGCTGCTCTGCCGGCAGACCATCGAAGGCCGCACGCAACTCTGACCGGGGTATTTCCAGGGACGCAGCCGTATTCGCCGGCAAGCGATCAAAGCGCTGCGTGTATTCAAGCAGCGCGGCATCGCCGCGCGTGCGCACATCTGCCAGTATCGCTGCCACAGTCGTCTCGAGCTTCTCATCCTGTGTGGATTCAAAAGCCAGCAAATCGCTGAGTTGCGCATCAAAATCCGCTTGTTGCGAGGAAAGCCGCCTGATTTTCATACGCTCACCGCCTGAGCAAAAGCGTCCAGCATCGGCTGAATGGTCGCGCGTTTGAGTTTCAATGACGCCTGATTCACCACCAGGCGCGAAGAAATCTGGGCAATTTCCTCAACCGCCTTGAGGTGGTTTGCCTTCAAGGTATTACCGCTGCTGACCACATCCACAATCGCATCGGACAGTCCAACCAGCGGTGCCAGCTCCATCGAGCCGTATAACTTGATCAAGTCCACATGTACACCCTTTCCGGCAAAGTGTTCGCGTGCTGTTTGCAGATATTTGGTAGCAACGCGCAGGCGCGCACCCTGGCGCACAGCCGCTGCATAATCAAAATTATCGCGCACCGCCACCATCATGCGGCAACGCGCAATATTCAGATCGAGCGGCTGATACAAACCGCTACCGCCATGCTCGTTGAGCACATCCTTGCCTGCCACCCCCATATCTGCCGCGCCATATTGCACATAGGTCGGCACATCAGAGGCACGCACGATGATCAGACGCACATCTGCACGATTGGTAGACAAAATCAGTTTGCGCGAAGACTCCGGTGCTTCCAGCGGGATAATCCCTGCCGCTGCCAGCAAGGGCAGGGTTTCCTCAAAAATGCGCCCTTTGGATAAGGCGATGGTAATCATGAATGAACTCTTTCGTATGAAACGTAACGGATAACGACTGGCTGGTTACAAATTTCCTGTCATCTGCCAGTCTGGTTTACGGGCGGGGCAGTTCCTCACCGGCAAACCCTCACTTTAGTCTTCTGATGCTCGCGCCCAGTTGCGACAACTTTGCTTCAATATGCGCATAACCACGATCCAGGTGATAGATACGATCGATAACAGTTTCGCCTTGCGCAACCAAACCCGCAATCACCAGACTGGCGGAAGCGCGCAAGTCCGTCGCCATCACCGTTGCTCCCTCCAGGCCAGCAACCCCTCGTACAAGGGCGGTATTGCCTTCCACATCTATCTGCGCGCCGAGACGGCGCAATTCCTGCACATGCATAAAGCGGTTTTCGAAAATAGTTTCCACCATCATCGCACTGCCATCTGCAATGGTATTGAGCGCCATAAATTGCGCCTGCATGTCGGTGGGGAAAGCCGGATAGGGAGCGGTGCGCAAATTAACCGATTTGGGGCGACCGCGCATTTCAAGATGGATCGTGTCAGCCTCGATGCGCAGCTTCGCGCCCGCTTCGCTCAATTTCTCCAGCACCGTATCCAGAATGTCTGCACTCGTGTTGCGCAAAGTGATGCTGCCACCGGTAGCTGCTGCCGCGACCAGGAAGGTGCCGCTCTCTATGCGGTCTGGCAGGATGCGGTGTTCGGCGGCATGCAATTTGTCCACGCCCGTGATCGTGATCATATCCGTTCCTGCGCCGGACACATCTGCCCCCATCGCAATCAGACAGTTGGCCAAATCGACAACTTCGGGCTCACGCGCGGCATTTTCCAGCACGGTCACACCATCAGCCAGAGCAGCTGCCATCATCAGGTTTTCCGTGCCGGTAACGCTGACGATATCAAAGAAAATGCGCGCACCCTTGAGGCGCCTGGCCTGTGCATGAATATAGCCATGCTCGATGGAAATCTGCGCGCCCATCGCCTGCAAGCCCTTGATATGCAGGTCAACCGGGCGCGAACCGATAGCGCAACCTCCAGGCAATGAAACCTTTGCCTCGCCAAAGCGTGCTACCAACGGGCCCAGCACAAGCACTGATGCACGCATGGTTTTCACCATGTCATAAGGCGCTTCCAGCTTGTTCACATGGGCGCCGTCCAAGGTCATATCTTCGCCGTCAGTCTCAACCCTCACGCCCATCTGCTGCAACAGCTTGCGCATAGTGGCAATATCGTGCAAATCGGGCACATTGGATAGCTGCAGAGGTTCGGCACTGAGCAGGCTCGCGCACATGATCGGCAGCGCTGCATTTTTTGCGCCGGAAATCAAAACATCGCCGTGTAGCGGATGACCGCCTTGAATCGCTAATTTTTGCATTGATTATTGCTTTTCCTGCCACTCTTGAGGCGTAAACGTTTTCATCGACAAGGCATGAATATCAGTTGTCATGCGATTACCCAATGTTTTATTAACACGCTGTTGCCGCTGGATACGGCTCAAGCCCGCGAATTCTTCGCTGACAATCACCGCTTCAAAATGCTGACCATCGCCGACCACGGTCAGATAGCTGGTGCTCATGCCCTGTTCGATGTCTTTTTTAATACTTTCCGGAGTAACCATTTGATATTTTGTACTTTTATAAAAAATTTTATTTGGCAGCGCTCAGCGGCAACAACTCTGCCACGCCATACAAGTTTGCCAGACTCATCAGATTGTCTGGCACATTGGAAAAATGCAAAGTAGCCTTGTTACGCCCAGCCTCGCGCATCCACACCAGCATCAGACTGACCGCTGAGGAATCCACTTTTTCCAGCCCCGCAAAATCGATAACCAGATTATTGTTCGTGCCGCCACTTTCCTGGAATTTCAATCCCTCGTTGAACAATGCACTGACAGTCGTCAAAGTCACATCGCCAGACACCTGCAACCCGCCTCCTGAACGCTCTATCACTTTGACTCCGCCTTGTTTGCCGATGTCTTGTTCAGCTCGACTAACGATTTGATCAGACCATCGATCCCATCCTGCTGCACCTTCTCGGCAAACGATCCGCGATGCGTCGCCACCAGGCTGATCCCCTCCACCGTCACATCAAACGCCTTCCATCCGGCGTCCGTCTTTTCCATTTCATAATTAACCGGAATGACAGGAGCACCCGGCCTGCGTATCACCGTTTTAATCGTCACTTCAGTTGCACCATCGGGAACGGTCACTGACTTGGTATCGACACTCACATCCTTATAAGTCGTAAATGCCTTGCTATAAGTGCGAACCAGCAACGTGCGGAACTCAGCAACTAAAGCGGCTTTCTGTTCAGGGGTGGCTGTTCGCCATGGCCTGCCTACTGCCAGCTTGGTCATGCGCTCGAAATCAAAATGTGGCAATACCTTGGCGTCGATAAATTCCAGTATTTTCCTGTCATTAGCACGCTTATCCTGATTGATGATTAGCAGCACATCATGCACAGTAGCCTTAATTAATTCATCAGGCGGCAGAATTTCCGCGCTGGAAATTGCCGGCGCAGTTATCAGCAACAATGACAGTATCAGTGAAAATATTTTCATAACATCCTCATGGTGAAATTACTTTGAGCTACTGGATTTACCATCAGGTTTGCCATATAAGAACTGGCCGATCAAGTCCTCCAGCACCAAGGCTGATTGAGTCTGTTTAATCAATTCGCCATTTTTCAACATTTTTTCTTCCGCTCCCGGCATCAAACCAATAAAGTTTTCGCCGAGCAAGCCGGAGGTCTGAATTTTGGCAATCGTGTCAGTGGGAAACTTGTAGCGATTGTCGACAGTCAATGTCACCTTGGCTTCATAGCGCTCCGAATCCAAAGCGATCTCCGCTACCCGTCCTACCAGCACGCCGGCACTTCTGACCGAGGCAGTCGGTTTAAGACCGCCTATATTGTTGAAGTACACCTGCAGCTGATAAGTATCGGACATGTTGTAGGTACTGAAATTGCCCACTTTAAGCGCCAGCACCAGCAGAGCTGCGATGCCCGCAACCACAAATGCGCCTACCCACAAATCAAACGTGCTGCGTTCCATACTAAGCTCCCCGAAACATAAATGCGGTCAAGATGAAATCCAGCAACAAAATCGCCAATGAAGACTGAACCACCGTGCGCGTCGTTGCGCCTGCCACGCCTTCCGCTGTCGGCGGCGCATCAAACCCTTCAAACAGCGCGATTACCGTCACCGCCACACCAAACACGAAACTCTTGATCAGGCCATTCATGATGTCGTGCTGAAAATCTACCGATTCCTGCATTTGCGACCAGAATGAACCCTCATCCACACCGATAACCACCACGCCCACGACATAGCCGCCAAACACGCCCATTACGGAGAAAATGGACGCGAGCAAGGGCATGGAAAACACACCCGCCCAGAATCGCGGCGCAATCAGGCGGGCAATCGGGTTCACCGCCATCATATCCATAGCCGCAACCTGCTCGGTAGCCTTCATCAAACCGATTCCGGCAGTCATCGCAGAACCCGCGCGGCTGGCAAACAGCAACGCCGCCAGCACCGGCCCCAGCTCGCGTACCAGACTTAGGGCGACCAGGGTTCCCAGGGCCGATTCGGAGCCATAGCGCTTCAGCGTCTCATAACCCTGCAAACCCAGCACCATGCCGACAAACATGCCGGCCACAACAATAATAATGATGGACATGACCCCGCTAAAGAACATCTCTTTCACCGTCAGGCGAAAACGCCTGAAACTCAGGCCGGAATAAAGCAGTGTTAACCCGAGAAATCGCGTGGCACAACCCAAGCGCCACACGGCATTAATACTGCGACTGCCTATGGCTCTCAAACTTTTGGCGACTGGCATCAGGCTTGCACTCCCAAATCCTTCTTGTAATCTCCGCCGGGATAATGAAACGGAACCGGACCATCTTTTTCACCATTAATGAACTGGTGTACGTAAGGCATTTCGGAATTCCGAATTTCATCCGGCGTGCCTTCGGCCACAATCACACCATCGGAAATAAAATAAATATAATCGACAATTTTCAGCGATTCCGGCACATCGTGCGTGACAATCACCGAAGTCGCACCCAGCGCATCATTCAGGCGACGAATCAAATCCCCCACCACAGATAATGAAATGGGATCCAGCCCGGCGAAGGGCTCATCATACAAAATCAGCATCGGATCCAGCGCGATAGTCCGCGCCAATGCCACCCGCCTGGCCATGCCGCCGGAAAGCTCCGCCGGCATCAAATCTTGCGTGCCGCGCAAGCCCACCGCATGCAACTTCATCATCACCAGATCGTGGATCATTTCTTCCGGTAAATCGCTGTGCTCGCGCATCTGGAAAGCCACGTTGTCATACACCGACATATCGGTAAACAGCGCGCCAAACTGAAACAGCACGCCCATCTTGCGTCGCATATCATACAAAGCCTGCCGACCCAGCTCGTGTATCACCTGACCATCCACCTTCACGTAGCCTTTGGTTGGCTTAAGCGCCCCGCCGATTAAGCGGAAAAGAGTAGTCTTGCCGCAGCCGCTTCCGCCCATGACCGCAATGACCTTGCCTTTCGGCAAGGTCATATTTATACCTTTCAGGATAGGGCGACTGCCGTAGGAAAAGTTGACGTCACGTATTTCGACTAGCGCTTGTGATGATGTCACGAATTTTAAGACCAGCGTGGTTTAAAGAGCCTCATTCTAAACTACGCAATCCTCAACCACAACAACAACTAGCTTGAGCTTGCCGCAATTGCGGGCTATTCTTCGGGCTTCAAGGCCAATCTAATTCTCGCTGAATTTTGAATACCAGCCAACGACTGCCCAGCTTAATGATTGTGGATGACAACTTGCTCATCCGCAATTCCTTGCGCCTGGCGCTGAGCGACAACTTCATCGTTCATCTGACTGAAAACCGTAGTCAGGCAATCGAGTTGCTGCGCAGCATGAGCCCCACCGCAGTTGGCACTGGTTGATTTGGGCCTGCCTCCCACGCCGCATCGCCCACCGAAGGCTTCCGCCTGATTGCAGCAGGCTACCGTGGCCCCACCCATTCTCTAGCGCTGCCGCCACCCTGATAGGCAAAGCCTCGCAGGGACTAATGCGCCGGTGAACATCCTCCGGCGACAAATCCATACTGGCTGCCTTTATTGAAAACACTCACAACGTTGAGGTGCGCCATGTCCGGGCAGCCATCCGCGACAGCGAACTCTCCCCTGCGACGCAAGCGTGGTAGCAACGCAAAAACACTGTCATCGCTGCCATCACCCTCACCGCAGTATTCATCATTGCCAGTGCCGGTTGGCTGCTGGGCAGCATGCATAACGGCAAATTTGGTGCGACTGAAGGTGCCTATGCACCAGCAATATACCTGTTAGAAAAGTCGCAGGGTATCTAACCCCTTAATAAAATATGCAGCGATGACTACCTATATATCTAGTTATATTGGCATATTGAAATGTTATAGATACTGAGTGATACTCGGCACGTTTTGTTGCGTTTAATACTGGCGCATTTACAGATAACAAAAGTTAATCAACATGTTACAAATATAGCAAGCTAAAATAGTTACAGTTTTGGGCGTACCGTTAGGGGGAAGAATTGAAGCTTAGCCATACACCCATGTATTTTACTTGCGCATTGCTAGGTGCATGCGGCACGGGCCCCATCGCTCCGTCCGACAAGCATTTACAGCAACCTGACACCACCAGCCAGGGCAATGGCGACATTCCTCAAGCCGACAAACGCAGCTTTCCCTTGGCCCCGCCCAAACCTGCGGCGAAAATTGAAATCTACAGCGTGGTGGTGAGCAACGTGCCCGCACAGGAAATTCTTTTTGCCATGGCGCGCGATGCAAAAATCAACCTCGACATCAGTGCCGGCATCCAGGGAAATGTTTCGCTCAACGCGATCAACCAGACCCTGCCGCAAATCCTGGACCGGATTTCCAAACAGGTGGACATGCGTTATGAACTGGATAACGGCACTCTGTCAGTGATGCCGGACAAGCCATTTTTGAAGACCTACAAGATTGACTTCATCAACATGTCCCGCTCTGCCAAAAGCACAAACTCTACTTCCAGCCAGATCAGCAGCGCTGGAGCTGGAGCCGGAGCTGCCGCGGCCACCACAGGAAATTCTGCATCAACTGTTGTTACCAGCGACACCAGGAACGAGCTCATGGATAGCTTGGTAAAGAATGTAACAGACATCATCCTCGAGGAAGACCGGCTCAAGTACAAATCACAAAAGGAGATATCGAGTTCAAGCAGGGTAGCTGCGCAGGGAGAGGGCGCTGCAGCGGCCTATTCCGGAACGCCCGGCGGCAAAGGCAAACAAGCCGGTGGCGGAGGAGAGTCCGGGCCAGCCGGAGGCGCTTCGGGCGCGGGCAATGAATCGATACAGGCTGCAGGCGCAGCCAAAAGCACCACTGCCGAGTTTGAAAAATCTGTCAGCGTGTTTGCCAATAAAGAGACCGGTGTATTGCTCGCACGCGCCACCAGCCGCCAGCATGAGAAAATTCAGGAATTTATAGACCGCGTGATGACCACGGCCAAACGCCAGGTGCTGATCGAAGCGACCATCGTCGAAGTCAAACTGAATGATCAATACAAGCAGGGCATCAACTGGTCGCGCGCGCTGCTTGGCGCACAGGGCTATGCCTTTAGCCAGGCTGGTACAGCAGGATTGGCCGGCACAGCTGGTTCGCTTACCATCACTTACCTCGATCCCACCTCGAATTTTGGCAATATTCTCGCTTCGGTCACGCTGCTGGAAAAATTTGGCAATGTCAAAGTCCTGTCCAGCCCCAAACTGAGTGTGATGAACAATCAGACCGCCTCGCTGAAAGTAGCCGACAGCAAGGTCTATTTCACAGTCCAGTCTGTTATTACACTTGCAACGGCCACGTCATCAGCTTTTTCTACTTTCACCACGACAGCCAATTCAGTCTCGGTTGGATTAACAATGAGCGTCACGCCGCAGATCAGCGACACCGATACCGTGACGATCAATTTGCGCCCATCAATTTCACGCATTATCGGGTATGCCAAAGATCCCAATCCCAATCTGGCCAACCCGTGCGGCACAGGCGTTGCGACCTGCAACATTCCTGCTATCGAAAACCTCATTCCGGAAATTCAGACGCGCGAAATGGAATCCATCATCAAGGTCGAAAGCGGCCAGACAGCGGTGATGGGAGGGCTGATACAAGAATCCATAGACAAGAACAGCGCTGAAGTTCCCTTTATTTCACGCATCCCGTTGCTTGGCAATCTGTTCCAGAATCGCGATGACACAACCAGCAAAACCGAGCTGGTGATTTTCCTGCGCCCGCTTGTCATCAAGGATGCCAGCGTTAATGGCGACTTCAAGGAATTCTCCAACAACCTGCCCAATGCAGACTTCTTTCACGAAGATGCAAGAGGCGCACACATCGAGCCCTGATCATGAGCCTACTTCTTGATGCCCTGAAAAAAAACGGCTCTGCGCATCAGGCAGGAGAAAACGGCCATACAGCGCCCGGCAAACTGACCGAAATGACCTTGGAAGAGCTACCCAACAAACCCGGATACGACAAACCCGTTTTCGATAACAAACCCAGTCACGCCGCGCCCACACCATCCGGCAGCCCCACCAGCGATACATCCGTTATTGCCGCCAAGAAAGCCCCTGCGCGCAAACAATTTCATTACAACCTGGGCATCGTCCCCACCACCCTTATCATGGGACTGCTGCTGGGTACAGCTGGCGGAATTTACGTCTGGGTCAAAATTCAGCCGCCCAAGATTGCACAGCGCAGCAGCCAAACTCATGCGGTAGCCGCCTATACAGCACCTGCACCTCGCCCTATGGCACCCTTAGTGCTGACGCCAGAAACCATGCCTGCCGCAGAAACCCAAGCCCAAGCTGCCCGCCCGGCGCCAGCGCAAAAAAGAACTGCGCGCTACACTAACGTGAGGCGGGCCCCTGGCGCACCGTCAGCGCCAGGCATACAGATTGAGCGCACGCTGGAAAATGACAGTATCTATACCACCCTGACCGCAGCCTACAAGGCATACCAGAGCGGAGATTTAGGCACGGCATGGCAACGTTACCGCGAAGTTCTGCAATCGGATGCAAAAAATCGCGATGCCCTGCTGGGCATGGCAGCCATCGCACAGCAGCAAGGTCAGGACGATGCCGCCATCCAATATTACAGGCAGGTATTGCTGCTCGACCCGCGCGATCCGGTAGCCCATGCCGGCATGTCTGCATTTTCCTCCGGCGATGCGGCGGGCAAGGAAAGCCACCTCAAGCATAGTCTGGCGCAATCTCCGCAGTCGGCGGCCCTGCACTTCGCACTGGGAAATATATACACCGAACAATCGCGCTGGGGCGATGCGCAACAAGCTTATTTCAATGCATTCAGGCTGGAACCGGCAAATGCACAGTTTGCATTCAATCTCGCAACCAGCCTTGATCATCTGGGCAAGGCAAAACTTGCTGCACAGTATTACGGGCAGGCCTTGCAGATAGACACCTCGGGCAATTCGGGCTTTGACCGCGTGCAAACCCAGCAGCGCATGAATAAGTTGCTTGCTCCCTAAAGAAAGATAGCTATGGCAGTGCAGCAACAGCAAATTCAGCTTCCTATCGGACAACTGCTCGTGTCGAAGGGCGTGATCAGCGAAGACCAGCTGCGTATTGCCATACAGGAACAGCATAAGAATCATCAGCCCATAGGCTCCTTGCTGGTTCGCCTGGGTTTTCTTTCCGAAGCCACCATCCGCGACGTACTGTCGGAAAACCTGGGCAAGGAAAGTGTAGATCTCACCACCGTCATCATCGATTCAGCCGCCATCGCCCTGGTTCCCAAAGAGGTGGCACGCCGCTATCAGCTGCTTCCATTGTCGGTGGATGCTGCAAAAAAGCACCTGATTCTGGCGATTGCCGATCCCAATAATATTCTCGCGCTGGACCAGGTACGCGCCTTGCTGCATGGCGAATATCAACTCATCACGCAAGTGGCCAGCGAGTCCGACATCGTGCGCGCGATCGACCAGTATTACGGCTTTGAGCTTTCCATCGATGGCATCCTGCATGAAATCGAACCGGGCGACATGGAGTACCAGACGCTGCATCAGGGCGTCACGGAATTCAGCCAGCCGGTGGTGCGCCTGATCGACGCGCTGCTCACCGAGGCGGTGCAACAAAGCGCATCCGACATACACTTTGAACCCGAGAACAACTTCCTGCGCATCCGCTATCGCGTCGACGGCGTATTGCGCCAGGTACGCAGTCTGCACAAAAGCTTCTGGCCTGCCATGGTGGTGCGCATGAAGGTGATGAGCGGCATGAACATCGCCGAAACGCGCGCGCCGCAGGACGGCCGCATCTCGCTGCGTCTGTCGGGTCGCCCTATCGACTTTCGCGTGGCGTCGCACCCCACGACACATGGCGAAAACCTGGTATTGCGCATACTGGACAGGCAGAAAGGCATCGTAGCGATCAACCAGATCGGCCTGGACGACGATGCGCTGACCACGCTCAAGCTGATCATCGCCAAACCGGAAGGCATCATCCTGGTCACCGGCCCCACCGGCAGCGGCAAAACCACCACGCTGTATTCCGTGCTGAACCACGTCAACACCGAGTCGGTCAATATCATGACTCTGGAAGATCCGGTGGAATACCCCATACCGCTGATCCGCCAGTCTTCGGTCAACGAAGCAGCCAAGCTGGACTTCGCCAGCGGTATCCGTTCCATGATGCGGCAGGATCCCGACATTATTCTGGTCGGTGAGATCCGCGACCATCCCACTGCGGAAATGGCATTCCGCGCCGCCATGACCGGCCACCAGGTGTATTCCACGCTGCACACCAACTCGGCCATCGGCGCTATCCCGCGCCTGCTCGACATCGGCATACTGCCGGACATTATGGCGGGAAATATTATCGGCATCATTGCGCAAAGACTGGTGCGCGTACTGTGCCCGCACTGCAAATATTCCTATCATCCTGACCCCGCTGAACGAAAACTGCTCGGCATCCGCCCATCCGTTGAATGCACGCTTTACCGCGCAGCTGGCTGTGACGCATGCCACCACCAGGGTTATAAAGGACGTATTGCCATCATGGAGCTGCTCAAAATGGACAGCGATCTCGACGATCTGGTGGCCCACCGCGCCAGCAGCCGTGATCTGAAACAGACAGCACTGGACAAGGGCTTCCGGCCTCTCGCCTCGGATGGCTTGCAGCGTGTGTTGCAAGGCATTACTTCCCTGTCCGAGGTCGCCCGGGTTGTCGACTTAACCGATCGCATGGACTAAGGAAACAATCGTGGCAATGTACTCTTACAAGGCGATTGATCATCTGGGCAAAAACGCCAGAGGCATGCAGGATGCCGCCAACCTGATCGACCTCGAACTGCACCTGAAAAACAGCGGGCTGGATCTAATCAGCGCCCGTGAAGTTGAGAGCAACTCGTCGTTTGGCTTGAAAAAAATCAGGCGTCCGGATCTGATCACCTTCTTCTTCAATCTGGAACAGCTGACCCGTGCGGGCGTTCCGTTGCTGGAGTGCCTCTCTGATTTGCGCGACAGCATGGAAGATCCTGTCTTTCGCGAAATTATCGCCAATCTGGTCAAGTCGATCGAAGGCGGCAAGACGCTTTCGCAGGCGATGGCGCTGCACCCCAATGCTTTTGACAAAATTTTCGTCAGCCTGACCAGCGCCGGAGAAGAGAGTGGCCGTTTGGTGGAAGTGTTCAAGCACCTCACCGAATCCATCAAGTGGCAGGATGAAATGGCCACGCAGACCCAAAGCATGCTGATCTACCCGCTGTTCGTGGGTACGGTAGTGCTGGGCATCACCTTCTTCCTGATGATCTATCTGGTGCCTCAGCTGGTCGGTTTCATCAAGGGCATGGGCATGGAAATCCCGTTCCAGACCCGCTTGCTGCTGGCCACCTCCGGCATTTTCGTCAATTACTGGTACGTCCTGCTGGCCCTGCCTGTGCTGCTGTTTGGCGCCTTCAAAGCGGCTCTGCTAGTGCGCCCCGGCCTGCAATACCATGTAGACTATCTCAAGCTGCACATCTGGCCTACCGGCCCTGTCTTGCGCAAGATTATTCTGGCGCGTTTCGCCAACACCTTTGCCATGATGTATGGCTCTGGCATCACCATCCTCGACTGCCTGGCCAACTCCAAGGATCTGGTCAACAACCAGGTCATGGCTAGAAGCATGGAACAGGTCATCAGTGAAATTGAAGCCGGAAAAAACCTGACCCAGAGCTTTCAGCACACCGGCATGTTCCCGGCACTGGTGATACGCATGCTCAAGGTTGGCGAGTCCACCGGGCAGCTCGATATGGCACTGCTCAACGTCAGCTATTTTTATGACCGTGATGTCAAAGAGTCGATCAAAAAGGTACAGGTCATGATCGAACCCACGATGACCATCATCCTCGGCGCGCTGCTGGGCTGGGTCATGCTCTCCGTGCTCGGCCCGATATACGACATCATCGGCAAGGTGCAAATATGAAAGGCTCACAAGGGATCACATGTCGCTTAAAACACTATTTTTCCTGAGCTCCGACAGTTTTCATGCCCATGTCTGTACAAATGGGGCCCTTGCCGCGCCCTGCTACTTCAGCAATAGCGCCGACGGCCTGGAACGTTTTGCTGAATTTTTGCGCTCGCATGAAGGCCCCGCCTATCTGCTGGTCGATCTGATTGAAGAGGATTTCCGCCAGGAAACCGTGCCGCATCTGACCGGTGCCAATCACCAGGCGCTGATCCAGCGCAAATTTGACCAATTCTACCGCAGCACCCCATTCCGCCTGGCACGCCTGCAACAGCGTCAAAGCGAAGGCCGCCGCGATGACGAACTGCTGTTTTCCGCGCTCACCAATCCGGCGCGGATTTCGGCATGGCTGGAACTGTTGCTGCAATACAAAACCCCCATCGTCGGCATCTACTCGGTTCCCCACGCTAGCACGCCGCTCATCAAGGACATTGATTCCGACCACCTGCTGTTGCTTTCCCGGGAGAAAGACGCGGGCTTGCGCCAAAGTTACTTTTTAAACAAGCGCCTGCGATTTTCACGCCTGACCCCCATCGATCCCAACAGCTCTTTCGCCGATGCTGTCGCCACGGAGACCGCACGCACCCACCAATACCTGCAGAGCCTGAGCCTGACTCCGCAAGGACAACAGCTCGATGTGCACATCATCTGCCACGCCAATGACAGAGCCCAGCTGGATAAACATCTCTCCAACAATCCGGATATTCAATACGCTTATCTCGACCTGCAGCAACTGGGCAAACATATCAAGTCACCCTATGCCTATGCAGATTCGGATGCTTCGTCGCTGTTCCTGCATTTGCTCGCCATCCAGCCACCGCAAGCCAACTATGCCACACCCGCCCACACCCACTACTTTCAACTGTGGCAGACACAGCGCGGCCTGTTTGGCCTGGCTGCGGCAACCGCGCTTATCTGCCTGGTCTGGAGCGCGCTATTGTTTCTTGAAGGACGCGGCATCAATGAGGAAATCGACAACTTCAAGTTTCAGGCCAGCCGCATGATGCAGGAGGCGCAACAAATCACGCAGAAATTCCCCAGTGGCTCGGCAAACTCTGGCGGCAACACAGCCTCGGCCTCGGATATGAAAACCGCCGTCACCCTTTTTAGCAGCCTGCAGCATTACTCGGTGCCCCCCGAACAAACCCTGAAGGGCCTGGCCACAACACTGAACAACTTCCCGCGCATCCACACCAACAAGCTGGACTGGCAAATGAACGCGGCCAGCAGCCTGCCCGAGCAAGTCATCACCTTCAATGGCGAACTGGCTGATTTCGGCAACGACTACCGTGGCGCACTCAACTATCTCGAGCGCTTCCAGCTCATGCTGACTCGCGCCGGCTATACCGTTACACCGGTCAAACTGCCGCTTGATTTCAGCAGCAAAGGCAGCATCGGCGCCGATATCGGCAACAGCCGCGAAAAGCCGTCTGAATTTTCGCTGAAAATGATCTGGAGAGCACAACCATGACATTCTCCCAGGACGATCTGCCGCATCTCAAGCTGAGTTTGTTGGCCTTCCTCGTCACGCTCGCCATAGGCGGCAGCGCGGTATTCTTTAGCCAGAAATTTGCCCAGCACGCGCAACAAGCCAGGCAACAAGCCCGACAGCAGCTGGCCGATGCGCGCAGCAAACTCACTGCGGCGCGCGACGACCAGGAGAACATGTCCACCTACACCAAGGAATACACCGCCATCTATCGTCGCGAGATCATCGGCGACGAGCAACGGCTGAATTTGATAGAGGGGCTGGAGACATTGCGCCAGCGCAAGCGTGTGCTGGACTTCAAGTACGCCATCGCCCCGCAACAGCCGTACAAACCCGCCCAGGCGCTGGACAGCGGCAACTTTGAGCTCCAGCGCAGCGCCATGACCCTGCAATTTGAACTGCTGCACGAGGGCCAGCTTATCAACTTTTTTGACAGCCTGCGCCGCGACATCAATGGCTGGTTTATACTTGATCAATGCACAATGGAATGGAGCGCTGGCGCAACCGCTCAGCTCAAGGCAGATTGTGCAGGCGGCTGGCTGACCCTGAAAAACAGGAATACAAAATGAAACTTTTGAACCTGAATAAGCATTTTGTAGGTCGGGTTTTAACCCGACAAGTCAATGTCGGGTTAAAACCCGACCTACGGCTGCAAAATCTCACAACCATAGTCCTTGCAAGCTTCCTGCTTGCCTCACCCGACGCCACAGCCGACACCCTGGGCCGTCTGTTCTTCACCCCCGAGCAACGCGTCCATCTCGACTATGACTATGCCCGCAACGCCCCGACAGAAGGCAGCGCATCTCCCTTCTTTACCGTAAACGGCATTGTGCAAAAACACGGCGGACCGCGCACCGTATGGATCAACGGCATGTCGCAAAATGCAGACAACCACGGCGAACGCAACCCGACAGCGCAGAGCGTCACCGTCCCCGGCAAATCCCGTCCCGTCAAACTCAAGGTCGGCGACAAAATCCTGCTGGGCCAGCCCGCACCGTCCAATCAGGGCTCGTCCGCCGACTAGCTATTGTGAAAATATTAAATATAATCAATAGCATAGAAAAATACCCCCGAAGACAGCGCGGGGCGGTGTTGATGGTCATGCTGGTGATCCTGATCATGGGTGCATCTGCCATGCTGCTGAACGCACTCAACAGCACGACACCACAACTGGCGCGAGCCAGGGTCACGGCCGATGCGCTGATCAAAGCTAAAGAAGCCTTGATTGGGTATGCCATCACTTATGGTGATACACATACGAACGTGAGTGGTTTCTTGCCCTGCCCAGATCAAGGCCAAAACAATACAGAAGATGGCGAAGCAAATAACTCATGTTCCGATTCAGATATTAATATAAGCGCTATTGGCAAGCTTCCTTGGAAAACCCTTCGAATTTCGCCAATCAAGGATGGAAATGGCGAATGTTTTTGGTATGCCGTATCAGGAACTTATAAAAACAAAATTGAAACAGATCTAATGAATTGGGACAACAACGGGTTATTTAAAATCATGGCTCCCGACGGTGTTAGTTTTATTGCAGGATCATCTGCTGTAAATCAACCCGTGGCAGTCATTTTCTCACCAGGGCCAGCTTTAGGAACACAATCTAGAAATTCAGTAACTAAAGCTCCGTCATGTGGCGGCAACTACACTAGTTCCAATTATTTGGATAATGACACGATCCATAACATCAACAACGCTTCAATTTCAGCAACAGCGAATACTGTGACACAGTTTATCAGCGGCCAAGTCAAAGATTTATTAGGTAATGAAATAGTAAATGATCGCTTACTCTTCATTACAAGAGATGAAATATTCAATGCCATAAAGAAACGTAATGACTTCGAAAGCTTCTTAACATCCTCGCTGATAGGCAGAGCAGTTACATGCCTAAACCTAGCCACACTGCCAGATCCTATTTCAATTAATTTCGACACAATGGGCGAATTACCTGGAGCAACTCAAGGTATGGGGATGAACCAGCATATTACCGGACGAATAAAAGAATCCAGTTGTACAGACAATTCCGTTCGAAAATGGCGTGACAATCTTGCATATACAAAATGTAGTTCTGGAATGCAATGTCTCACTATAAATAGCGCATCTTGCAGAGGTGCAATAATTTTTACTGGTCAACAGTCTACTTCGCAAAGCAGAATTTCGAACATCCAAAAAAATGATTGGAACAATTATTTAGAAGGTGGCGCTCTTAATATATTTACATCGACTACAACTTCTATATCGGGAGCATCAGCAACATACACCCCCACCGCACCTTCTACGGATTTAGTAGCATGTATTCCATGACACATACAAGTACTCCTATCATTCTTAAAAATGGTTTCTCGCTCATCGAGATGGCTATTGTGCTGTTTATCGTCGCGCTTCTACTTGGCGGATTGCTGCCAACTGTGAGTAGCCAGATTGAGCAGCAGCGAAGATCAGAAACACGCAAACAGTTGGATGAAATCCAGCAAGCATTGATTGGCTTTGCCTTCGCCAACGGCCGCCTTCCTTGTCCAGCCGATCGCACAATAGTAAGTGGGCAAGCGAATGCAGGACTGGAGGTAACCACTGGCACAGGAGCCACTTTGACATGTTCTGCTGCCATCGTAACCAACAATGCAGCATGGGGAGTGTTGCCATGGGCAACCCTGGGCGTTAACGAGACAGATGCGTGGGGAAGACGCTTCACTTACCGTGTCACCCTCCATTTCGCTGATGCTATTGAGCTGGAAACCAATACTAGTGGTTGCACCCTTGTCACACTACCCGTTAGCCCTCTATTTGCTTCATTCGCATTGTGTTCGAACGGCAATGTAACAGTACGAACAGCCGCAACAGGCGGCACAAATGTCGCATCAACTATTCCTGCAGTAATAGTATCCCACGGAACAAATGGACTCGGTGCTTATACACCTGCCGGTCTACAAGTCACGCCAGTTCCAGCTACAACCTCTGATGAAGGAGAAAACGTTTACACCACAAACCTTATCTTTGTCAGTCATGACATTACACCAACGTTCGATGACATGGTGGTATGGATAACGCCCAACATTCTATTTAACCGCATGGTCTCCGCCGGGAAACTCCCCTAATCCTCCTCGTCCACCGATGATACCTTTCTACAACCGCACTTCAGCCAACCACAACCTGTCATGGCAGCCCGCCATCTGGCTGTTGTCGCTGCTGACCGCGCTCTTTGTCTACGTCTGGCTTGCCCCCTTCTCTTACCCTTTTGAAAAGCTCAGCGATTATTTGCCGATACACACCACGGTGGAGACGCTGTCTGTGGTGCTCGCGGTTTTAATTTTCGCCGTGGGCTGGCGTACCTATGTACCCACGCGGTCGATGAATGTCGTGGTAATTGCCTGCGCCTTTCTCGCAGTGGCATTGCTCGATTTGGGGCACTTCATCTCCTACTCCGGCATGCCGGATTTTGTCACGCCCGGCACGCCGGCCAAGTCCATCGCGTTCTGGCTTGCAGCCCGTTTTATCGCCGCCATTGCGCTGTTGGTTTCCATCGTTATTGGCTGGAAACCGGTCAGCACTTCCCGTGCCTGTTCTCTCATCGCCTTACTCTGCATCAGCTATACCGCCATCGCTTACTGGCTCATTCTGTTTCATCCTGCCGCACTGCCTGAAACCTTCATCGCGGGAAAGGGATTAACTCCTTTTAAAATTATTGCCGAATATGTGATTGCTTTAATTCATATCACCTCGGCAGTACTGCTTTTGCTGTTTATGGGCAAGCGCGCATCCGACAATGAATATGCACGGAATCTGTTCTTGGCCGTGAGCATCATGGTGCTCAGCGAATGGTGCTTTACGCTGTATGCCAGCGTGTCCGACATTTTCAATCTTCTCGGTCATTTATACAAAATCCTTGCCTATTTCTTCCTGTACAAAGCCATTTATGCAATCAGCATAAAGGCCCCATTTGTTGCGCTTCAGGACTCGCAAAATCTGCTGTCCATGGAAAAGGAGTTTGCACAGATCACGCTTAACTCAATCGGCGATGCGATTATTACAACGGACTACGATGGCTCAATAACCCTGATGAATCCGGTCGCAGAAACGCTGACAGGATGGACACAGAAGGAAGCCGCAGGGATGCCGCTCGAAGAAGTGTTCAGAATTGTCAACCAGGTCACGCGCCAACCGCTTGCCAAGCTGGCATGTTGTGCCATCCGCGAGAATTGCGCCATTATTGATGATATTGACAATCATTCAGTGCTGATTTCGCGGAACGACAAGGAATACTCCGTCGAGTATTCCGCATCCCCCATGCGCAACAGCGAGGGCTATACCCTGGGATGCGTGCTGGTATTCCACAATATCACTGAAAAATACCAGCTGATGGAACAGATTTCGTGGCAGGCCGGCCATGACACATTGACGCATTTGCCCAACCGCACCCTGCTTTCAGACCGCATCGGGCAGGCTATCGCACATGCACAGCGACAGGAACATTTGCTGCTGGTATGTTTTATGGATCTGGATGGTTTTAAAGCAGTCAACGACCTGCATGGCCACGACCAGGGAGACAAGCTGCTGATTGAAGTCGCGCGACGCCTGATTAATGTGGTGCGCAGTGATGATACGGTCTCGCGCCTGGGCGGCGACGAATTTGTTCTGCTGCTCAGCGAAATACGCACGATGGATGAAGTCGACATTTTGCTAACCCGTATCCTTGAAGAAATGGCCTGCCCTTACCTGATCGGACAGCAAACCCTGAAGATTTCCGCCAGCATTGGCGCGACCATATTCCCCTTTGACTCCAGCGACACCGACACCCTGTTACGCCACGCCGACCAGGCCATGTACCAGGCAAAACAAAGCGGTCGCAATCGCTTTCACCTGTTTGATGCGAGCATGGATCTTCAGGCGCATGAACATCATCTGCAATTAATCCGCCTGCAGCAAGCACTGGCACAAAACGAATTACTCCTGTTTTACCAGCCCAAAGTCAATCTGAAGAGCAACAGGATTATCGGCATGGAAGCCCTGCTGCGCTGGCAACACCCGGAAAAAGGGCTGCTTGGACCACGCGATTTCCTGCATCTGGCAGAGGATTCAGGTTTGATCGTGGACATTGGAAACTGGGTACTGGAGCAGGCGCTTGGCCAAATTTCGGCGTGGCATGCAGCGGGGCATGACTGGACAGTCAGTGTCAACATCGCGGCACGCCAATTACAGGACCATGAATTCTTTCCAAATATCCAGGCCATATTGGCGCGCCATCCGGGTGCCCCTGCGCACAGGCTCGAGCTTGAAATTCTCGAATCAACTGCACTTGAAGATCTGGATCATGTGCGTTCCATTATCCTGTCCTGCCAGGGCATGGGTATCAGCATTTCTCTGGACGATTTTGGCAGCGGCTACTCGTCGCTTGCCTACCTGCGCCAGTTGCCGGTCAACACCCTGAAAATAGATCGATCATTTGTGCGGGACATGCTCGATGACGAAGAGGACTGTGCACTGGTAGATGGTATTCTGCAATTGGCCAGGGTGTTCAAACGCGAGGTGATTGCCGAAGGCATGGAAACCGCCGCGCATGGTGCGCTGCTGCTCAAGCTCGGCTGCAACATGGCACAGGGTAATGGTATTGCCAGCCCCATGCCGGCAGCAGAAGTGCCTGGCTGGGCAGCTCGATTCAAGCCCGACCCCGGCTGGCAAGATTATCCGGCAGCCCTGGTCGGCTGGGGACTCACTCCCGCCAAAGCAGCAACACCCCAGCCGGAACTTTCACTGTGATGCTGTAAAAATTCGCCTGATTCATTGGGCGTTTTTTTTATCGCTTAAATCTGCGCTTCCGCCTTAAGCGCGTCGCCAGCTTGTGCCTGCCGCACTATCTTCCAGCACGATTCCTGCGGCCAGCAATTCCTTGCGAATACGGTCTGACTCGGCGTAGTTTTTGGCCTGCTTGGCTGCATTGCGTGCGGCGATTTGTGTCTGGATTTGCGCTTCGCTCATGCCCTCTGTTTCGGCACCGCCCTGCAGGAAATCCTGCGCATCGCGCTGCAGCAAGCCCAGCACGCCGCCCAGCGCCCGCAGTTGCTGCGCCAATTTCGGATCTGATGTTTTATTCGCCTCGTTGGCCAGGTCGAACAATGCCGCCAGCGCTTCAGGCGTGTTGAAGTCATCGTCCATCGCGGCCTTGAAGCGCTGTGCATTCGGCTCCTGCCAGTCGACCTGCAATCCTTCGACAAGGCTCTCCTGAGCGGAGTCAAAGGACTCAGGGCGAACGGGTAATGATTTGAGCGCCGTATACAGGCGTGTCAGTGCGCTTTTCGCATCATCGATATGCATGTCTGAATAGTTGAGCGGGCTGCGGTAATGGGCGCGCAGGATGAAGAAGCGGAATACTTCGGCATCGAATTTCTGCAACACTTCGCGGATGGTGAAGAAATTGCCCAGCGACTTCGACATTTTCTCATTGTCGACACGCACAAAGCCGTTGTGCATCCAGTAATTCACAAACTGGCCCCGACACTTTTCATCATGAAGCACCGCGCCTTCGGACTGCGCGATTTCATTCTCGTGATGCGGGAACTGCAAATCTGCGCCGCCGCCGTGGATGTCGAAATGCTTGCCCAGCAGTTCCGAGCTCATCGCCGAGCACTCGATATGCCAGCCGGGCCGGCCAACACCCCAGGGGGAATCCCATTTCACTTCGGCAGGCTCGCTGTCCTTGGCATGTTTCCACAATACGAAATCGAGCGGATCACTCTTGCCATCGGCCACATCCACGCGCTCACCGGCGCGCAGGTCTTCCAGCGATTTTCCGGAAAGCTTGCCGTAGCCTGCAAACTTGCGCACCGCATAGTTCACGTCGCCATCCTCTGCGCGATAGGCCAGACCGTTCTTTTCCAGCTGCGCAATGATTTCCAGCATCTGCGGCACGTACTGCGTGGCGCGCGGCTCATGATCCGGCGGCAGCACGCCGAGTGCGCGCTCGTCGTCGTGCATCGCATCGATAAATCTTTTCGTAAGTACATGAATTGATTCGTTATTGTCAGCAGCACGCTTGATTATTTTGTCGTCGATATCGGTGATATTGCGTACATAGGTCACCTCATAGCCGGAAGCCTTGAGCCAGCGGTACACCGTGTCGAATACCACCATCACCCGCGCATGGCCGGCGTGACAATAGTCATACACCGTCATGCCGCACACATACATGCGCACCTTGTTCGGCTCGATCGGGATAAAGTCCTGCTTGTCGCGGGCGAGGGTATTGTAGATTTTTAACATAAGAGAACCTCTAAAATTCAAACCCCGTCATTCCCGCGCAGGCGGGAATCCAGCGGTTTTATATAAACATGCCTTTTGGCATTGTCCCCCGCGTTACGGGAGATCTTTCATTTGACTGGATACCCGCGGGAATGACGATTTTTTGAGGGATCCATAAATTATTTTATCAAGGCATCGGTTTGTTGTCGTTGAAATACAGCCAGCCTTTCACGACGCGGTAAATGATCCAGACACCATTGACAAACAGGATGGCAAAGCCGATCAGAATGAATACCGTCAGTACGCCGATAACTGCCCACAGCAGGCCGAACCAGAAAGTGCGTATCTGCCAGCGGAAATGGCTTTCCAGCCAGGTGCCCGCCACTTCTTCCAGCTTGATATAGTTGATGACGATGCCGATGATCGCCGTAATACCGGCAAAATAGGAGAAGGCATACAGTGCATAGACCACCATGGTGATCTTCTTCAGCGATTCCATTTTCTCATCGCTATGTGTCATAAACTCATCGGTCATTTAATTAATCCTTGCTCCAGGAATCTTTCAGCGTAACTGTGCGGTTAAACACCAACTTGCCGCCCCCCTGGTGCTCGCGCCTGTCGGCACAGAAATAGCCCAGGCGTTCAAACTGGTAGCGGGCTTCAGGCGCTGCATCGCGCACCGCAGGCTCTACCCAGCCCTGCACCACGGTCAGCGAATGCGGGTTCAGATACTTGCAGAAATCCACGTCCTTGTCGGCATCGGGCTCCGCCACGGTGAACAACCTGTCATACAGCCGGATTTCGGCGGCCAGGGCGTGCTCCACCGAGAGCCAGTGAATCACCCCTTTGACCTTGCGCCCCACCGGATTCTTGCCCAGCGTGTCAGGGTCGATCGAGCAGCGCAGCTCTGTCACTTTGCCTGCTGCATCCTTGATCACTTCGTCGCAGCGCATCACATAGCTGTAGCGCAGGCGCACTTCGCCGCCCACTGTCAGGCGCTGCCAGCCTTCCGGCGGCTGCTCGGCAAAGTCGTCGTTCTCGATCCACAGCTCCTTGGCAAACGGCACTACGCGGCTGCCAAATTCGGGATGATTGGGATGGAAGCCGGCTTCGCGTGACTGCGCATTGGCCTCGGCAAAATTTGTAATGGTGACCCTGATCGGATGCACCACCGCCATCACGCGCGCGGCGCGGCCCTCCAGGTCCTCGCGGATCGCGCCTTCCATCACCGCCATATCCACGGTGTTGGCGCTTTTGGAAATACCAATCCGGCGCGCAAATTCGCGTATGCCTTCCGGCGTATAACCGCGCCTGCGCATGCCGGAAATGGTGGGCATGCGCGGATCGTCCCAGCCGCTCACATGCTTTTCATTTACCAGCTGCAGCAGCTTGCGCTTGCTGGTGATGGTGTAGTGCAGCTCCAGGCGCGAAAACTCGGTCTGCTGCGGGTGGCAGGGCACGGGCAGCTGGTCCAGCACCCAGTCATACAAAGGTCGGTGATCTTCAAATTCCAGGGTACACAGCGAATGGGTAATGCCTTCCAGCGCATCGGAAATACAATGGGTGTAGTCGTACATCGGGTAGATACACCACTGATCGCCGGTGCGGATGTGGTGCGCGCGGCGGATGCGGTAAATCGCCGGATCGCGCAGGTTGATGTTGCCGGAAGCCATGTCGATCTTGGCGCGCAGCACCTTGGCGCCATCGGCAAATTCGCCGGCGCGCATGCGCGCAAACAGGTCCAGGTTTTCTGCCACGGGGCGGTCGCGGAACGGGCTGTTTTTGCCCGGCTGCGTCAGCGTGCCGCGATATTCGCGCATTTCCTCCGCGCTCAAGTCTTCGACATAGGCCTTGCCCAGCTTGATCAGTTCGACGGCGTACTGGTACAGCCGCTCGAAATAATCCGAGGCCCAGCGCACCTCTCCATCCCACTGAAAGCCCAGCCACTGCACATCATCCTGGATGGAGCGCGCATATTCTTCGCTCTCTTTTTCAGGATTGGTGTCGTCAAAACGCAGATTGCATTTGCCGTTGAAGTCCTGAGCCAGGCCAAAATTCAGGCAGATGGACTTTGCGTGGCCGACATGCAGATAACCATTCGGCTCAGGCGGGAATCGCGTCACGATGGCTTTGTGCTTACCGCTCGTCAGATCGGATTCGATCAAGGTGCGGATAAAATTGGACGCTGGCGGGGTAGGATTACTGCTCATTATCGGTTTCTGGATCAATAAAAACTGAATTTTACCCGAAATCCGTTGTCTCTTGCTTTTAACCCGGGTAACCGTTCGGGAATATGCCTCTGTTCCCTGCTTTATAACTAATGAAAGCCGCAGGCTTTTTTGGTAGAATCACGCACCTTTTTAATGTTCATCCCGTTTCGATGGACATACCGTCACCAACCCTTTTGTCAGACATAATCAGATGATTAGATTCAACCGCTTCAATCGACGTGCTGCGCTATGCGCGCTGTTGTTATGTTTCAGCCTGAATTCCGGCGCAGACGAGATTCAGGATGCCAACAAATTATTCAAGCAAGGGCAACTCGCGCAAGCGCTGAGCAAGGTTGAGGCCGTCCTCTCCAATAAACCCAAAGATGCGCAGGCGCGTTTCCTGAAGGCATTAATTCTGACCGAGCAGGGGCAGACAGATGAATCCGTGCGCATATTTAGCGGGCTGACCGAAGACTATCCCGAACTGCCCGAGCCCTATAACAACCTGGCGGTGCTGTATGCCGCGCAAGGCCAGTATGAAAAAGCCAAGGTTGCGCTGGAAAAAGCGCTGCGTACTCACCCCAGCTATTCCACCGCGCATGATAATCTTGGCGACATCTATGCAAAGATGGCCAGCCAGGCCTATGACCGCGCCCTGCAACTGGATCGCAGCAAGACCAGCTCAACCACCAGACTGGCCTTGATCAAGGATATGTATACCCCACCAAGCGCCAAAACTTCCGGCACCAAGCTTGCCAGCGCGAGCAATTCTCCGGCAGCCACAACGCCCGCAACGGCTACTGTCGCCGCAACAGCGCCTGTGGCCGCCGCAACTGCAAGTGCACCCGCTGCAGTCAGTGCACCTGTCATCACAACGGCGGTCCCCGTGCCGCCCAAAGCTTCCGCTGCCAGGCCTGTTGTCGCGGAAGCAGCGCACACCAGCAGCAATGACGAAGTGCTGAAAGCCTTGAATGACTGGGCCAAGGCATGGTCATCCAGAAATGTGAAGAAGTATCTCTCCATGTATGCCAAGGATTTCAAGACACCAAACAATGAATCCCGCAGCAGCTGGGAGCAGCAGCGGCATGATCGCATCAGCAAGCCGCAACCAATTGTCGTTTCCGTCAGCAATGCCCGGATTAAATTCCTGGACGATAACCATGCCAGTGTCAGCTTCGTCCAGTCTTATCGTTCCGGCGCGCTGAAATCAACCACGCTCAAAACACTGGAAATGACCAAGTCCGATGGTTTATGGCAAATCCGCTCAGAACAAGCCGGTGCTAAACGATGAACTACACTACCCTGTTGTTGCTGGGCTTGCTCTCTTTCCCGGCGAAATCCGGTGAGCTTGATTCGCGCGCCATGGAAGCGTTGCTGGTGAAGAGTTTAAACTCGGTGGGCAGCAACCGCCTGGATGCGGCCCTCAACGAAGTCGATTCCCTGCTCAAGATCAATCCAAATTTCAAGCTGGCGCAGATGCTGAAAGGCGACTTGTTATTGGCGCGCGCCAAACCGCTCAACGGTTTCGGCAACGATCCTGACGCACCCAGCGACCGCATGAACGACTTGCGCGACGAAGCCCGTGCCCGTTTGCAGCGCGTGCAACAACAGCCGGTCACGACAGCGCCAAGATTTATCTGGCAGCTTAATTCGCAGCAGCATTATGCCATCGTGGTGGACACCAGCAAGTCCACCCTCTATCTGTATGAGAACGTCAATGGTGTACCGCGCTATGTGGAAAATTTCTATATCAGCCAGGGCAAGAAAGGCTCAGATAAAAGCAGTGAAGGTGATCAAAAGACGCCGTTAGGCGTCTATTTTGTCAACGCCCACTTAAACAAAAGCCAGCTCACCGACTTTTACGGCAGCGACGCTTATCCGATCAATTACCCGAATGAGTGGGACACCCGGCAGGGACGTAATGGCCACGGCATCTGGCTGCACGGCACACCCAGCGACACCTACAGCCGTCCGCCGCTCGCCAGCAATGGCTGTGTCGTGCTCGCCAACAACGACCTGAGCCATCTCGGCAAATCGCTGCAGGTAGGCACCACCCCTGTCATCATCACCAACCGGATGGAGCTGAGCGATGATGCCGACAAAGAGGATCAAGCCGCACTGCTCAAGCAAATTGAGCAGTGGCGCAGCGACTGGGCCAGCCTCAACACCGACTCCTATTTAACACACTATGCATCCGATTTTTCCGCGGGCAACTTCAAGCTGGACACCTGGTCTGCGCAGAAGCGCCTGGTCAACTCGGGAAAATCCTGGATCAAGGTCGGTCTCTCCGACCTCAGCATTTTCCCGTACCCAAACCAGCCGAACCTGGTGGTAGTCAACTTCGAGCAGGACTATGCCAGCAATAACCTGGCTAATCGCATGAAGAAGCGTCAGTACTGGATGAAGCGCGACAACCGTTGGCAAATCGTTTATGAAGGAGCCGCATCTTGAAAAAAATATTTACCCCAATATTCGCTTTACTAATCGCTGGCCTGTGCGTCTTACCTGCGCATGCGGCCACTCAACCCCCCGCAAAAAAAGGAAACTCGCACATGGTTAAGTTACACACCAATCACGGTGTCATCACCCTGCAACTCGATGCAGAAAAAGCCCCGGTCACTGTCAAGAACTTCGAAGACTACGTGGCCAGCGGCCACTACAGCAACACCATCTTTCATCGCGTCATCCCAGATTTCATGATCCAGGGCGGCGGCTTTGAGCCGGGCATGATGCAGAAGGCTGTCAACGCACCGATCAAGAACGAAGCTGCCAACGGCCTGAAAAACGACAAATACACCATTGCGATGGCGCGCACCGGAGACCCGCAGTCTGCCACCGCACAATTCTTCATCAACACAAAGGACAACGGCTTCCTTAACTACACCGCGCCAAATCCGCAGGGCTACGGCTACTGCGTATTCGGCAAAGTAGTTGAAGGCATGGACGTGGTAGACAAAATCGGCAAGGTCAAAACCGGCAATATCGGCGGCTATGGCGACGTACCGAAAGAGGACGTCATCATTACCAAGGCCGAACTGGTCAAGTAAGCAAACACGGCGCCGAGTGCGCCGTTTTTTTTGTACCAGCCAAGCCGTTTATTTTGGCCACAGTCCGACTAAACCACAATTACCGAACACATGCCTCACACCCTGTTTATATCCGACCTCCATCTGAGCGAGGACGAACCCCACATCACGCAACTGTTTCTGAACTTCACGCGCAACACAGCGCCCAAAGCCGATGCACTCTACATTCTCGGCGACCTGTTTGAGTACTGGGCCGGCGACGACGACCGCGACTCGCCCTTCCATCAGGAGATCATCAGCGCGATGCGCGACGTCAGCCTGCAGGGTACGCCCGTCTTCGTCATGCATGGCAACCGCGACTTTCTGATGGACGAAGGACTGGCGCAGGAATGCAATGCCAGGCTTTTGCCAGATCCCACCCTCATCGACCTGTACGGCACCCCCACCTTGCTCACACACGGCGATGCGCTGTGCACCGACGACAAGGAGTACCAAGCCTTCCGTAAGCAGGTGCGACAACCGGCATGGCGCAGCAACTTCCTCGCCCAGCCATTAATCCAGCGCAAAGCACAGATCGAACAGCTGCGCAAAATAAGCGAAGGCCAGAAACAGACCAAAGCCATGGACATCATGGATGTGAACCCGAGTGCCGTTGCCGATCTTTTCCGCAGCCATCACTACCCGCGCATGATTCACGGCCACACCCACCGGCAGAAGCATCATTTGCATGAAGTCGACGGCAAAACCTGTGAGCGCTGGGTGCTGGGAGACTGGCATAAAACCGGAAATTCGCTGCGCTGTGACAAGGCGGGGTGCAGCTTTCAGACAATACGCTAGTGACTCGCATGCGACGTCCGCGAAGGCCGTACTGATCCAAACCGCACAACAAAAAAAGAAGACGGTACTTTTGTATATGCGGTACCCATCGCATTCTGCTGCGACACACCTTGTAACAGCACTACTCGCCGCCTGTCTGGCTAGGGCTTCTTCCGCTTTGCTTGCGGATGGGTGGGTATCGGGCTGACTGCCACATTCCTGTTTCCGCGTTTTGCATCCTTGCTCAGCAGGTCCTCAAGCGTGACAGCATCGAGCACCCCCAGATATGCTGCCGTGGCAGAACTCAATACGCCTTTGAGGGCGCAGGACGGCGCATACACACACGAATTATTTTCCCGGTCAAAACACTCCGCCATATAAAAATCGGTTTCGGTGTTGCGTACTACTTCGCCGATATTTATATCCATCGGCTCTTTCTTAAGCCTGATCCCGCCGTTGCGGCCGCGCACCGTTTCAACCATGCCGGATAGCCCCAGTTGATGCACCACTTTCATCAAATGATTCTTGGAAATGCCGTGCAGGTCGGCGATGTCCTGAATGGTCACCAGCCGATTCCGGCTAGAGCCCAGATACATCAGTGTGCGCAGCGTATAGTCAGAATAGTCAGTTAGTCTCATTTCTTAATCCAGATCCCGTTGTTGGATGTTGCGCATGCAGTTATGGCATTCAATATCCGGCTAATCAAATACTTGGTATATATGTTACAACTTTTTATGTTGATATAAACAATAAGATGCATATAACTTGCATCTTATTATACATATATGTAACATACATCTTTAATGGCGTCGGAATTAATTCTGCGGCAGATCATATTTAAAACCAACAATAAGGAATCCATGCCATGCACGCTACACGCAAACTCTGGACCTGGCTCGCCGTCATCTGTGTACTGTCCTTCGCCGTTTTAGGCTGGGTAGGTGCAGAGATTTATCTGTCGGCACCGCCAATTCCAAAACAAGTAATCAGCACCGAGGGCACCGTTTTATTTTCAGAGGGTCAGGTACAGCGCGGTCAGGAAGCATGGCTCTCAGCCGGCGGCCAGCAGTTGGGATCGGTATGGGGCCATGGCAGTTATGTCGCGCCGGACTGGTCGGCTGACTGGCTGCATCGTGAAGCGCTTGCATTGCGTGAAGTGTGGGCGCAACGCGATTTTCGCAAGACATTTGAGCAACTGGAGATCGGTCAGCAGGCCGAATTGAATGCCCGGCTCAAGCGCGAGATGCGGCACAACACTTACGATGCGAACACCGGCACTATTACGCTATCGCCCGAACGCGCAGAGGCTGTGCAGCAGGTCATACGGCACTACACCGGCCTGTTTGGCAATGACGAATCGCTGGACAAGCTGCGCGAACAATATGCGATGAATTCAGGTTCATTACCGGATCAGGCTGATCTTGAAGCGCTGCCGGCATTCGTGTTCTGGTCCGCGTGGTCGGCCGCAACCGACAGGCCGGGAGCGACCGATCTCAGCTACACCAGCAACTGGCCACACGATGCACTGGTAGATAATACGCCAACTGCCGGCACTGGCATCTGGTCTATCGCCAGTATCATCCTGTTGATCGCCGCCATTGCGGGCATGATTTTCTATCACTCGATCAGTAAGGAAGAAGGCGATCCTGTGCCGCCCAAAACGGATCCATTATTCGATCTGAAGCCGACACCGTCGATGAAAGCCACCAGGAAATACTTCTATGTCGTGATCGGCCTGATCCTGGCGCAAGTCGGAATGGGCGTGATTACGGCACACTATGCGGTCGAGGGCCACAGCTTCTTCGGCTACCCGCTGTCGCAGATTCTGCCGTTTACAGTCAGCCGCACCATCCATACCCAGTTCGCGGTGTTATGGATAGCGACTGCGTGGCTTGCGACCGGCCTGTATATTGCGCCTGCAATCTCGGGGCATGAGCCAAAATTCCAGAAACTCGGGGTCGACGTTCTGTTCTATGCCTTGCTCTTCATCGTGGTTGGCTCCACTGCATTCGGCTGGCTCGGATCATTGCAGCATCTGGGAAATAACTTCAGCTTCTGGATCGGCAATCAGGGCCTTGAGTTCACTAGCATGGGCCGCATCTGGCAAATCCTGCTGTTTATCGGCCTGCTGTTCTGGGTCACGCTGCTGGGACGCGGGCTGTTGCCGGCGTTGAAAAAACCTTCGGAGAGTCGCGGTCTGATTGCGATGGTGTTTCTCGCAGCAAGCTGCATCGGTGGCTTTTATGCGACATCCCTTACCTGGGGGCAACATACACATTACTCGATGATCGAGTACTGGCGCTGGTGGCTGGTGCATTTGTGGGTGGAAGGTTTCTTTGAAGTCTTCGCCACTGCCGTCATTGCCCTGTTGTTCTCGCGCCTGGGTTTGATCCGCGCCAGCACCGCCAACAGCGCGATCGTGCTGGAAACCATCGTGTTTCTGTTCGGCGGCATTCTCGGCACATTGCATCATCTGTACTTTACCGGCACACCGACCTTCGTCATTGCAATCGGGGGAATGTTCTCTGCTCTGGAAGTGGTGCCGTTAGCGATGATCGGTGTCGAAGCCTATCGCAACTTGCTGCGTTCCAGGGCCGCACCCTGGGTTCAGACATACAAATGGTCGATCATGTGCTTCATTGCTGTCGGCTTCTGGAACGTAGTCGGCGCTGGCTTGCTGGGTTTCTCGATCAATACGCCGATCGCCCTGTATTACATGCAGGGACTCAATATGACTGCAGCGCACGGACATGCCGCCCTGTTTGGCGTGTATGGCATGCTGGGCATTGGACTGATGCTGTTTGCACTGCGCGGCCTGTCGGAGCGCACGGCATGGTCTGACAGCTTGCTGCGAGCCATGTTCTGGTCACTCAATATCGGTCTGGCCATGATGGTGTTCATGTCACTGGTACCCGCCGGCATCTACCAGGCCTGGGCCAGTATCAGCAAAGGCATGTGGTTTGCACGCTCGCCGGAAATTGTTCACTCGCAACTGATGGAAACGCTGGTTTGGCTGCGCGTGCCGGGCGACGTGGTGTTCGCATTCGGCACCCTGTTCCTCGCCTTATTTGCGTTACGTTTGCTGACAGCAGGCAAACTTAAACAGGCCAATTTGTCGGCTGTTACGTAAGCCAACCGGGCCTGAGCAACATTATTTAATCAGTGACCATTTGCAGAGGCCGGCATATGCTGGCCTCACTGACTCACTACACGAAAAGGAGTTTTACCATGTCACACGATTGTTCCATTCCTGTCATTGCCGAAGGTGTTTATCCATTCGATGCACGCTGCATCGCCAAACGGTTCAGGCACGCCGCGATCTTTGGCGCACTTGAAGCGCTGCAACCGGGCGAGACCATGCGTTTCTGCAACGACCACGACCCCTTGCCTTTGCTATCGCAAATTAACGGCCACTTCGGTTCCCGCGTCAAGATTAACTATGTATCACGCATGCCGGGAGAAATAATCATTGATTTTCTTGTATCAGCCTGATTAAATTATTTTAATCCACTTTCCCAGCACAGAAAGTGGGAGCGCCGCGTCGCTCTTGTTTTTAACATCATGAATAAAAGCGGTATTAATCTGACTATCGAGGAGATAAACATGGTTAGCCTATGGAAAAAAATTGCAGCAACTATGACCACCGCTGCGCTGCTGAGTGTGGGCGCCCAGCAGTGCCTGGCTCAAGATCACGGCCATGCACACGAGGCGGATGGGCCTGCCAGGCTCAGCCTTAACAAGGGACAGAAATGGGCCACGGACGCCAACCTGCGCCAGGGCATGAGCCGCATCCGCGAGGCAATGGCAGCGGATCTCGCGGCGATCCATGGCGGCAAAGCGACAGTGAAACAGTACCGGGCGCTGGCACAAAAGATCAATGGGCAGATTGCATTTATGGTGCAAGCCTGCAAACTGGAGCCGGAAGCGGATGCCATGCTTCATCTCCTGTTGGCCGATATCATTGCCGGCGCTGACGCCATGGGCGACAAGGGCGTCGGCGAAGCGCGCAAGGGCGCGGAAAAAATCGCTCACGCCCTTGACGACTATGGCGTCTATTTTAGCCACCCCGGCTGGCATGGGCTTACGCAGTCCCATTAAGGATTGCGTCATTGCCGACACCTGAAATGGCTCCGGTGCATCTGGGCAGTGGAGCGGACGCGCAGCATGCGCGAACAGCAAGGATACGTTAAACATGAAGCACCCAGCGTTCTTTGATGAAGTCCCCAGAATCAGCCTGTACGATCCGCTGGCTGAATTTCTGGGCGCCGCGGAAAACGGGATTTTTGAGTACGGCTATTTCGATGCGGTACGGCTTGCCGGTCACTCCTGCCCTACGGTCGCCTCCGCCTATTGGTCTGCCTACAAGGCGCTTGCATTTCTCTATCCTGAAGCCATTCCGGTGCGTGGCGATATCCGCGTTGAATTCCGCGAGGACGGCACTAGCGGAGTCACCGGGGTCATCGCAAATGTCGTGAGCATGTTGACCGGCGCCATGTCCGACAATGGCTTCAAGGGCATAGGCGGGCGCTTCGATAGACGCGAACGCCTGTTTTTTGCAGTGGGAATGCCGGGTGACATGCGCTTCACCCGGCTCGATACCCAACAGGCAGTGCAGCTAACTGCGAGACTGCAGCATGTCCCGGCTTCGCCGCGCCTGACCAGGCTTATGGCGGGATGTCTCGCGAACAAGGCAAGCCCGGAGGAGATCGCAGAATTCAGGCAGCTCTGGCAAGCACGGGTGCGCAGCATCTTGCTGGAACATGGCGAAGACCCCGAGGTATTTGTGTTAACACCGGGCTATTAATCTTGGAGCAGCCGTGAATTTCGCATGAAACGCAATCCAGTCCTGCAACCCTTATCGCGGGAACACCACACGGCACTTACGCTGGCGAATGCCTGCGCGCGTGCAGCGCAAGCTGGCGATGCGGCTATGCTGAGTCAAGCCTGCCAGCGCGCCATCCGTGCACTCGCGATTGAACTTGAGCCGCACTTCAGGATTGAGGAGCAGCAACTTTTGCCGCTGTTAAAAAGCCCTGACACACAAGCGTTGGTGCAGCGCACATTAACGGACCATGAGCAATTGCGCGGACTGCTCACGGGTTTGCAGCAGAATGATGTCGAGGCCTTAAACAGCTTTGGAAAATATTTATATGCTCACGTGCGTTTCGAGGAACGCGAGCTTTTTCCCGTGATTGAAAGTTTGCTGTAGCATACTAAGCCTCGTTCCGCCTTGCAGTTAAAGCGAAAGAATTACGCAGACAGCAGCAGTCCATGCCCCGCCTGCCAGAAGAAATCTTTTTGAAGTCTAATTGGAAGCTGGTTTTATGAGTGATTCTGCCGCGCACAGACTCTCGCACGGCACGCCATCGCCATTCCCATCCAGGGTTGCTACACCGCACTGCAAAAAATAAATCTTTGCTTCCTCGCAGGAAACCATCTGTCTGCACAGATGTTTCTTGCCGCAGGCTGCATTTACTTTGACTGGAGAGATTGCTTTTACTGAGGAGACCGCTTTGGCGGGCTGCGATTTAACCGGATGCGTCTTGCGCCATTGCTCAGGCGAAATGGGCTGTACCGCCTGCGCCCACAGTCCGCGGCGCGACTCTTGCGCCTGTTTATTCAGCGACAGGTAGCGCTTGTTGCGGTGGAAATGTGAGTACTCCCATGCCATGCCCCTATTCACCTGTTCCTCATTCACGCTCTGGCCATCGACGCTGATCTCGGCGAGCATGCGGCCATAGCTATCGACTGCCTGGCTGTTCACATGCACCTGTTTTTTCAATACCCGGTTCACCAGCGCCTCGCGCGACTCCTTGCCGAATTCCTGATCCGATTCGGGCGCATCGATATTGAGCAGGCGCACCTTGATCTTCCTGCCGTCGCGCAGCACCATCACGGTATCACCATCCATCACGGCGATGACTTTTGCATAGAACTCATCGGCCTGCGCGCTGCCGCATACAGCCAGCAACAAGACAACCAGCAGATAACGCATCACGGCAACATGCTTTTGACAAACGCCAGGCACAGCAGCGCGTAGCCCGCCGCCAGCAAATCATCAAACATGACCCCCAGGCCGCCATGCAGATTTTCATCGTAATGCTTGATCGGCTGCGGTTTCACGATGTCGAAAAAACGGAACAGCACAAACGCCAGTATCTGCCAGTAAATGCCTTCAGGCGTAAAAAACAGCACCAGCATAAAGGCCACGATTTCATCCCACACGATACCGCCGTGATCCTCAACGCCCAGTGCGCGGCCGGTTTTGTCGCATATCGAGATGCCTATAACGAACGCCAAAAGCAGAAACAGCAGGAACAGGTAGTCGCTCATCAGCGGCGCAAGCGCCCAGTAGAGGGGGAATGCAACCAGGGTGCCGGCGGTGCCGGGGCCCTTGGGCATCAGGCCGCTGCCGAAGCCCAGCGAGAAGAAATGTGCAGGGTGGCTGATCAGCAGGCGCCAGTCAGGTTTCAGATAAAAACTTTCACGCGAAATGGTCATAGCCGGTTTCCCTTATCGTGATCTCACTGCCATCTGCTGCATGCACGCTGCAGCCTGTACCTGCGACTATCTTGCCGATACAGTTTAACGGCAAACCAAGCTGAGCTGACAACTTTTCAATCTCCGCATGGCGCGAAGCCGGCGCGGTAAAACACAACTCATAGTCATCTCCGCCCGCCAACACGCACTGTCTGCCCAGCGCGTGCGCAAGATAGGGTTGCAGATAGGCGGACACCGGCAGCTTGTCCAACTGTATCACGGCAGCCACTTTGCTGCGCTGCAGAATATGCCCGAGATCGGCGAGCAGGCCGTCTGAAATATCGATCGCACTGTGCGCCATGCCGCGCAAGGCCATGCCCAGCGCGACACGCGGTGCCGGGCGGTGCAAGTTTGCAGCGACCGAAATGAAGCTGGCATCATCCAGCAGCAGTTTGCCCTGCATGTGTGCCAGTGCAAGTGCGGCATCACCCAGCCTGCCCGATACCCAGATTTCATCCCCCACCTGCGCGCCATCGCGCCGCAATGCTTGACCCTGCGGCACTTCGCCCATGATGGTGACACTCAGATTGAGCGGACCCTGTGTGGTATCGCCACCTACCAATTCCACATGATATTCGTCTGCCAGCGCAAAAAATCCGGCACTGAAGCCTTCCAGCCAGGCTTCATCTTCGGCCGGCAGCGCTATTGCCAAAGTTGCCCAGCGCGGCATTGCGCCCATCGCCGCCATGTCGGAAATGTTCACCGCCAGTGCCTTGTGGCCCAGCATAAAGGGATCTGCATCGGGAAAGAAATGCGTGCCGCTGACCAGCATGTCGGTAGAGATTGCCAACTCCATGCCGCTACCGACGCGCACCAGTGCGGCATCGTCGCCCACGCCTAACACTGCACCGGGTGTGGGGCGGGTAAAGTAACGCTGGATCAGGCTGAATTCAGACAAAATGGCCTCATACAGATTATAAAACGATCAATGTGTCTCAAAAAATTCAACATTCCAGGCGAGACAAGGCGCGAAGTGCTTTAAGCAGGCAAGCCTTCCGAAGAAGGCTGCTCGCAAAAAAATTTAGGTGCGCAGCATATTTTGTCTATGTAAGCGTTTAAATCCTGTGAGCAACAGCATGTCGCGACACTTGGTGTTCGCAGGCAAGACGCAGAGCGGCTGCTGGCAAAGTTTGATTTTTTTGAGGCAGTTTTATTTAGCGTTGACTTCTACCGCACGTACCTGCGCCGCCAGTTTGTCCAGCACGCCATTCACAAACTTGTGCCCGTCGGTACCGCCGAAAGTTTTGGCGAGTTCCACGGATTCATTGATGACGACGCGATAGGGCACCTCGGGATGGCTCGTTAATTCAAACGCGCCGAGCAGCAGCACGGAGAATTCGATCGGGCTGAGTTCGTTCATGTCGCGGTCCAGATGCGGCGCAAGCGCCGCAACCAGCGCCTGGTTGTGCTCGACCACGCCGCGCAGCAGCTGGCTGTAAAGCTCTACATCAAAACGCCCCAGGCTCTTTTCCGCACGTGTTGTTTTTTCGATATCCAGATGGTCACCACCGCTCATGCGCCACTGGTAAATGGCCTGCAATGCCAGCTCGCGGGCACGATGCCGCGCGCTCTTGGCCGGGCTCTTGGCAGGTTTTTGCTCTGAGGGCTCGCTCATGCCAGCGCTTTCAGCAAATTAACCATCTCGATCGCCACCTGTGCGGCTTCTTCGCCTTTGGTGATCATGCGCTCTTCTGCCTGTGCATCGGTATCGGTAGTCAAGATTGCGTTGGCGATAGGCAGGCCGTTATCCAGCTGCACATCACCCACACAGCGTGCCGACTCGTTCGACACCACTTCAAAGTGATAGGTGTCGCCGCGTATCACCGCACCCAGGGCGATCAGCGCGTCAAAATTCCCGCTGCCCGCCATCTGCTGCAAGACCAGCGGAATTTCCAGCGCGCCCGGCACAGTCGCCAGCGTGATGTCGGCATCGCTCACACCCAGTTGTACCAGTTGCGAGCGGCACGCGCCCAATAAACCTTCACACACCACCGGGTTGAAACGGCTTTGCACGATGCCGATACGCAGGCCTTTGCCGTTCAGGTTTTTTTCGATTTCTTTCATTTTCTATCCTTATAAACAAGGTGCGCTTGCGCACCATCGATTTACCACTATTAACTTTCGTTGTGCAGATAGCCCACCACTTCCAGGCCGAAACCCGCCATGCTGGGCAGCTTGCGCGGCGTGCCGACCAGGCGCATCTTGCCGACATTCAGGTCGCGCAATATCTGCGCGCCGATGCCGTAACTGCGCGGATCCCAGCGTGCCGCATGATGCGTTTCCGGCTTGGCCGCGGCGCGTGCCAGCAGATCCTGCGAGGTTTCATTCTGGTGTAACAGCACCATTACACCGGCCGGTGCTTGCTTGATCTTGAGCAGCGCATCATGCACGCTGGTGGAATTCGGGTAGCTGGTCTCTTCGAGGAAATCCAGCACCGACAGCGGCTCGTGCACGCGCACCAGCGTTTCGACCTGCGGCTGAATCTTGCCCTTCACCAGTGCCAGATGGGTGCGCTGCGTGGTCTTGTCCACATAGGTGCGCAACTCCAGCTCGCCATAGGCGGTCTGCACATTGCGCGTGGCGACGCACTCCACCAGTTTTTCCGTATGGCTGCGGTGCTCGATCAGGTCGGCAATGGTGCCGATCTTGAGTTTGTGCACCTTGGCATACTCGATCAGGTCGGGCAGACGCGCCATCTCGCCGTCTTCCTTCAGAATCTCGCAGATCACCGCTGCCGGTGTCACGCCCGCCAGCTGTGCCAGATCGCAGCCCGCCTCGGTGTGGCCGGCACGCACCAGCACGCCGCCGTTTTTGGCGCGCAGCGGGAAGATGTGCCCCGGCTGCACGATGTCGGAGGGCTTGGCGTTTTTATCCGCTGCCACCAGCACGGTGCGCGCACGGTCGGCAGCCGAAATGCCGGTGGTCACGCCGGTTGCGGCTTCTATCGAAATGGTAAAGTTGGTCGCCAGCTGCAAGCCGTTTTCGCGCACCATCAGCGGCAAATCGATCTGCTTGCAGTGCGCCTCGGTCAACGTCAGGCAAATCAAGCCGCGGCCATATTTGGCCATGAAGTTGATTTTCTCGGCTGTTGCAAATTCAGCAGCAAACACCAGATCGCCCTCGTTCTCGCGATCTTCCTCGTCTATCAGCACCACCATGCGCCCTGCGCGCATTTCTTCAATGATTTCCTGTACCGGTGCTATGTCTGTCATTTCCTGCTTCCTCTATCTATCCACTGTGGTGCAATCTGCAAGTGCCCAATCTTACCATTAAGCCAGCACTGATTACTTGTCCGCAGACATCATCCGTTCCACGTAGCGCGCGATCAGATCGATTTCCAGATTCACCCTGGAATCGGGGTGCAGTCCTTTCAGCGTGGTTTCCTGCAGCGTGTGCGGAATCAGGTTCACATGGAAAACCGCGCCATCTACCTGGTTCACCGTCAGGCTCACGCCATTGATGGTGATCGAACCCTTGGCGGCAATGTATTTTGCCAGCGCTTTGGGCGCGCGCACGCTGAGCTTCCAGCTCTCCCCCAGATTGATAAACTCCAGCACTTCGCCCACGCCATCCACATGCCCGCTGACCAGATGCCCGCCCAGCCTGTCGGCGAGGCGCAGCGCCTTTTCCAGATTGACCTGCGCGCCCTGCTGTTCCAGCCCTACCGTGCAGTGCAACGTTTCGCGCGACACATCGACGGTGAAGCTGTTGCCGTCGAGCTTGATCGCGGTCAGGCACACGCCATTCACCGCAATGCTGTCGCCCAGCTGCACATCCGCCATGTCCAGCCTGTTGCTGGCAATGCGCAAGCGCAGGCCGCCGTCACGCTCCTGTTTGTCTGCAATGGTGCCTACGTCCGCAATGATTCCGGTAAACATATTTATCCTAAATATTAAATGCAATCAAGATGTTACATTTTAACCGTAGGGTGCATCATACGCACCATGCGGCGCACGCCGCACCCTACCTGTTGCTTTTTACACTGGCGACAATGCGCAAATCACTGCCTATATTCCGCACATCCTGCCACGCCAGTTCTACACGCTGCTCCAGCTTTGTCAGTTCCCCCAGCTGCGCCATGCCGCGCGCCATGTCGCCCAGCAGCTGCGGCGCCAGATACAGCACCAGTTCGTCGACCAGGCCTGCCTTGAGCAGCGCGCCATTCAGGGTAAAGCCGGCTTCAACCAGCACCTCGTTGCAGCCGCGCGCCGCCAGATCTTTCATGCAAGCCTGCAAACCGACCCGGCCATTGTCTGCTGACAGCACTTCTACCTTGGCACCTGCGTTTTCCAGCGCGGCAATTTTCTGCGCATCTGTATTGGCCGTGTAAATCAGCGTGTTTCCCCCCTGCAGGATGCGCGCAGTCAGCGGCATCTTCAATGAACTGTCCAGCACCACACGCAGCGGTTGCCTGGTGGTCTCCACATCGCGCACGCCAAGTTGCGCATCGTCCGCCAGCACCGTACCGATGCCGGTCAGCACCGCACAGGAACGCGCACGCCAGTGGTGTCCGTCGCGCCTTGCCGCTGCACCGGTAATCCACTGGCTCTCGCCGTTGTGCAGCGCGGTCCGGCCATCCAGGCTCATCGCAATCTTGCTGCGCACCAGTGGCATGCCGCGAGACATGCGTGCGACAAATCCGGGATTCAGCGCACGGGCCGCTGCTTCCATCAGCCCGCATTCAACCGCGATGCCATTACTCCGCAAGCGCGCAATGCCCTGGCCTGCCACCTGCGGATTGGGGTCCTGCATCGCAATCACCACGCGGGCAACACCGGCGGCGATCAGCGCATCGGCACAGGGCGGGGTGCGGCCATGGTGGCTGCACGGCTCCAGCGTGACATAGGCGGTAGCGCCCCTGGCTGCCACACCCGCGGCGCGCAGGGCATGCACTTCCGCGTGCGCTTCGCCCGCACGCTCGTGCCAGCCTTCGGCCAGCAGCTTGCCATCTTTGACTAGAACACAGCCGACGCGCGGATTGGGGCTGGTGGTGTAGAGGCCGCGCTCCGCAAGATGCAGAGCCTGTGCCATCCAAACGCTGTCCCCGGCTGATAGCATCGTTATTTCGTCTGCGTCTTGCTTTTGGCGGGAGGCCTGTGTTTGGCAGGGGACAGGCGCACCGCATCCACCGCATCGGCAAAATCACCCACATCCTGAAAGCTTTTGTACACCGAGGCAAAACGGATGTAGGCCACCTTGTCCAGCTTGAGCAATTCCTTCATCACCATTTCGCCGATTTCACGCGAGCCGATTTCGCGTTCACCCAAAGCAAACACTTTCTGCGTGACGTTATCCACGGCAGCATCCACCAGCTCGGTCGAGACCGGGCGCTTGTGCAGCGCCCGCGAAAAACTGGTGCGCAATTTCTCGGCATCGAACTCGCTGCGCATGCCGTTCTGCTTCACTACCTGCGGCATGCGCAACTCCACCGTTTCGTAGGTGGTAAAGCGCTTGTCGCACTTCAGGCAGCGGCGACGGCGGCGTATGCTGTCGCCTTCATCGCTCTCGCGTGAATCGACTACCTGGGTATCCGGGTGTTTACAGAAAGGACATTTCACAGGGGCGCCTCTAAAAATTCGTCATTCCCGCGCAGGCGGGAATCCAGTCAATTGAACAACCTCCCGCGTCGCGGGGGACAAGACTAAAAGACATGTTTGGATAAAACCGCCGGATTCCCGCCTGCGCGGGAATAACGGAATCTGAATGTTTAGCGGTGTCCATTAAAGTAGCGAAGATTGAGAGGAAGAAACAGAGGTTTTTCTCAGTCTGCAAGCCTCATCCCTTGGTCCTGTCTTAATTGCCGTATACCGGAAACTTTGTCGTCAGCTTCTTCACCTCGCCCACGACGCGTGCAGTCACCTTGTCGTCGTTCGGCGCATCCAGCACGTCGGCGATCAGGTTGGCCAGTTGCTCGGCTTCCAGCTCGGTAAAGCCGCGCGTCGTCATCGCGGGCGAACCGATGCGGATGCCGCTGGTGACAAAAGGCTTCTCCGGATCGTTGGGGATAGCGTTCTTGTTCACGGTAATGTGCGCACGTCCAAGGGCCGCTTCGGCATCCTTGCCGGTGAGCCCTTTGGCGCGAAGATCAACCAGGAATACATGGCTGTCGGTGCGGCCAGACACGATGCGCACACCGCGCTCGGTCAACACCTTGGTCATCACGCGTGCGTTTTCGATCACCTGCTTCTGGCAATCCTTGAACTCCTTGCTGGCCGCTTCCTTGAAGGCAACGGCCTTGGCAGCGATCACATGCATCAGGGGGCCGCCCTGCAGCAAGGGGAAGATGGCAGAATTAAGCGCCTTTTCGTGCTCTGCTTTCGCCAGAATCAGGCCGCCGCGCGGGCCGCGCAGCGTCTTGTGCGTGGTGGTGGTGACGAAATCGGCGATGCCTACCGGATTTGGGTAATAGCCCGCAGCAACCAGGCCGGCATAATGCGCCATATCCACAAACAGATAGGCGCCCACGCTATCGGCAATCACCCGGAAACGCTTCCAGTCGATGACCAGCGCGTAGGCGGAGGCACCAGCCACGATCATCTTGGGCTTGTGCTCGTTAGCCAGTTTCTGCACTGCGTCGTAGTCAATCTCTTCCTTGTCGTTCAGGCCATAGGTGATCGCGTTGTAGAGCTTGCCGCTGATATTGACCGATGCGCCGTGGGTGAGGTGACCACCGTGCGCCAGCGACATGCCGAGGATGGTGTCGCCGGGCTTGAGTACCGACGCGTACACCGCCTGGTTGGCCTGCGAGCCGGAATGCGGCTGCACATTGGCGTATTCCGCGCCAAACAAAGCCTTGGCGCGATCAATCGCCAGCTGCTCGGCAATATCCACATACTCGCAACCGCCGTAATAGCGCTTGCCCGGATAGCCTTCGGCGTACTTATTGGTAAGCTGGCTGCCCTGCGCTTCCATCACCGCCGGGCTGGTGTAGTTCTCCGACGCGATCAGCTCGATGTGATCTCCCTGGCGGCGGGTTTCTTTCTGGATTGCATCCCATAATTCGGGATCAACGATAGCGAGGGTGTTTTTGCGAGAGAACATGGCGAGCCTTCCGGAATTTATAAATTGAATAAGCGGGGTTAAAAGCTAAAGGCGCATTTTATCACGGGAAGACGTCTCACCCAAAACAGTGACAGGCAATATTCCATGATATCTATGCCAGAAGATCCAATCCTCCAAATATTCTTATTGGAGTTTTTTTGCCCCAATCTCTCAAACCTTCGCAAGCAATGCGGCAAACTGCACTTCTGCTCCCGCAACGCGATAGCCAAAGGATCTGTTTGCCCAGTCGCAACAGCTGACAAATCCGTTGCCTTGGCTACGCACCTCTCAATCATCCACCGTCAATGTGTTGTATTGCTTGATTAATTCAGCCACCTGTTGCGCAGGCATCGGCCGCCCGATGAGATACCCCTGTATCTCATCGCAGCCATCGGCGCGCAGGAAATCAAACTGCCCCTGCGTTTCAACCCCCTCCGCGATCACCCTTAAGCGAAGGGCGCGCGCCATCGCGATGATCGCCCTGACGAGGCTGGCATCACTGGCATCGGTCAGGATGTCACGCACAAACGTTTGGTCAATCTTGAGCTTGTCGATGGGAAAACGCTTGAGGTAGCTCAATGACGAATAGCCCGTTCCGAAATCGTCGAGCGAGATCATGATGCCTGCCTGCTTGAAGCTCTGCAATACAGTGCTGACCGACTCCATGCCATCCACCAGCGTGCTCTCGGTCACTTCCAGTTCGAGATACTGGGGGTCAAGTCCGGTCTCGTTCAGAATCTCAAAAACCCGTTGCGCAAATAGCGGCGCCTTGAATTGGCGCGCCGACAGATTGACGGCCATGCGCACCGGCGAATGCCCCATCCTCTGCCATGCTTTCACCTGCAGGCAAGCTTCACGCAGTATCCATTCCCCCATCGGCACGATCAGCCCGGTTTCTTCGGCGACAGGGATAAATTTCAGCGGCGATAACATGCCCTTGACCGGATGTTGCCAGCGTACCAGTGCCTCAACCCCGATGATGCGCTTGCTACGGATATCCAGTTGCGGCTGATAGTGGAGAATCAACTCTCCCTTATCCAGTGCGCGCCGCAGTCCTGTCTGCACGGCAAGGTGCTGCGTGGCGCGCTCAGTCATGGCTGCCGCATAAAAGCGGTAGCAGTTCCGCCCCTCCGCCTTCGCGGAATACATTGCGGAATCGGCATTCCGCAGCAGGTTTTCAACGTTGCCGTCATCGAAAGGGTATAAAGAAATACCCATACTGAACGTCACAAACAGCTCATTGCCGAGTATCAAAAATGGCGCTTTGAAACTGTCGACAATATGCTGCGCCACATGCACGACATCATCAACATGTGTCACATCCGTGACTGCAATGGTGAACTCATCTCCACCGAAACGCGCTACCGTATCGCCGGGGCGGAGACAGCCTTGCAGCCGCTTGGCCGCCGCCTGCAACAACTCATTGCCCGCTTCATGACCCAGGGTATCGTTCACCACCTTGAAATGGTCGATATCCAGGAAAATAATCCCCACCAGACGCGACTTCAGGCTCGCGTCGATGAAGGACTGGAATAGCCGCTCCTTGAATCTTATCCGGTTCGGCAGTCCGGTCAGCTCATCGTAATAAGCCAGGTAGGTTGCGCGTTCTGCGGCAATTTTTTGCTCAGTGACATCCTGTGCCAGCGATGCGACGCCGATTAGCTGGCCGTCAGCATCCACCTGCTGCGTGTTGTACCACTCGCAATGGATGGTCTTGCCATCCATGGTGACGTTTTCATTGGTACTGCGTCTCCCCCCCTGCCCGGTCAACAATCGATCCCAAATCAGATCAACATGTGGTTTTGCGCTTTGCGGCAGAATTAATTCTGCCGCATGACGTCCAACCGCTTCCGCCTTGCTGTAACCAAAGATTTTTTCTGCGGCAGGATTCCAGTCCACCACCCGAAAATCGATATCCCATTCGATCACCGCCAATGGCGTCTGCTGAAACAGCAGGGAAAGGCGCTGTGCCGATTCCTGGATGACTTCATCGGCGCGTTTACGCGCAGTGATGTCGGTCATTGCACCGACGATACTGAAGGGCGCGTTATTCGCGTCGTAGATGATATTGGCGCGATCCTCAAACCAGAGCAGCGTTTTGCCGTCCTTATGCCAGAGGCGGTACTGCGATTTATAACTGCTTGACCTGCTCTCAAACGCGCGCTGTATCTCGGCCAATACCCGTTCCCGATCCAGCTCGTGCAGCTGCTTTCCCCATTGCTCCGGGTTGTTTGTCAACTCCGCCGGCTCAAAGCCGGTAATGACACTTAACGCCTGACTGAGATACGTGGGAGCCAGATTATTTCTGGCATCCGCCTCGTACAGAATATCGGGGACGGTATCAGCGATCAGTCGCAGCCTTTCTTCCCCTGCGTGCAGTTTCGCATCGGACTGCTTGCGTTCGGAAATATCACGATCCACCCCGCGATATCCAAGCAATTCTCCATCACGGCCCAGGATGGGTACGCCGCTGGTTTCCAGCACCACAATGTGCCCGTCCCGGTGCAGGTTACGATTTTCCAATGCCTGAAACGGTCTGCGCTCCGAAGCGATGGCGGCATAAACATTCGAAACGCGCACCCGCTCTTTAGTGGGCATGAAATCAAACGGCTTCTTGCCCAGCACCTCGGCGGGTTCATACCCCAGCAGATCCTTTACCTTGGGACTCACATAAACATAATGTGAACTGGCATCAATTTCCCAAATCCAGTCACTCGAACTTTCGACGAGGTCGCGGAATCGTGTCTCGTTCTCCCTGATTTCGGCCTGTGATAACGCCAGGCGTTTCTCCACCCTGACAATCACCCGATAAAAAAACCAGAGCAGCATGCAGCCCATGACGAAGGCAAGGCCGGTTGCCAGCAGGGTGTCGCGCAGGCTGTGCATGCTGCGTGCGGTTACATCACGCGCAAACAGCATGCAGCCCACCTCGCGTCCCCCTGCATCGATCAGCGGGAGATGCTTTGCACGAAATTTAACGCCCCTGTCTGAAATATCCGATGTTGTCTGGCTTTCGAGTTCTGTCTGGTTTGAAATATCACTCTGGGCGAGAACCTTTTGAATGGCAGGCGGGATACTTTGCATCGTCTTGAACACGACGACACTGTCCGGCAGAAAATCCCATTCTGCCTGGCGATTCAGCACATCCATCCCTTGCGCCCAGTCTTTCTGCGACAGATAGTTTTTTTTGATCGCCACAAACAGATCAAGCCCCAGCATCTCGCGAATCGAGCTCAGCACATAACCAACCTCTTCGCCCAATTCGATATAGCCGATCAGGCGGCCCCCATCCCGCCACGGAACCACCGTGCGCAGCGTGAATGTTCCTATTGGCCCAAGCTCAATACCGGCAGCCTGTTTCCCTGTTGTCTCAGCCTGCAATGCCGTGAAGCGATCTATCACGTCGCCATCGCGCTCCGGTTGGTGTACCCGCAGTAAAACACTGCGATCCGGACGCAAAAAATAAAGGTGGGTAATGCCGTAATCCTTGCGCAGGTCTTCCATGACAGGATGTGCGCGCTGCAACAGGGCTTTTTTATCGCCCGCACGCATGGCACGTCTGAGTATCTGGTCGCGGGAAAAAACCGATATCGTGGCGGAAAGCTTATCGGTGTTGGTGCGTATGGAAGAATCGAAGACACGCTGGGCAGACAGGAAGGCGTTGTCTACATATTCCTCGGTGTATTCTGCTTCCTGGTGTATATAAGTGAACAGATGAACGGCGGCAAACGCCGCCAGTGCCAGTGCCAGCGGCAACAGAAAAACCGTCCTGAGACCGCGCTCCTGGAAATAACGCCCCAAATATATTTTCAAGCCCCTCCCCCTCGCCCAGCTTCAGCGTGGCCGTCAAATAACTAGAGGGCCATGCTTGAATATTATTGTCGCCCGGAACACATCGTTCCGTTTATCTGCCGGAGCAGCTATGGGCTATAGTTGAAATCGAGACTCTTAATGGCTCTTGATGAAACGCTCAATACCGTCGCGCGGCTTATTTTGCATAAATTTAAACCGTCTTGCACCTCACCGGTCGCCAAATCTTGGCAATTGTTAACGCAAAGGCAGCTACAAGCAAACAGCATCAAGTAAAATAATTCAATAAATTCAAATTGTTAAATAAATTCAATGCAACACGTCTAAATATTCATGGCTGAATAACCATGATTGTAAGTTTGCCTTATTTTTGCTGTTAAGTGGGCTGAATTTGCTGCAAGATAAATGGGCAGCCTTGAAATGCGGGTTACCTCAAACGGACCCCGTGATTCTTCTCTTACGTTGCATATATTCGCCATATAAAAAAACCCGCCGAAGCGAGTCTTTTTAAAAGCTACAAAACAAGTTGGAATTACAGTTTAAACACTGCACCTACTGTCATCAGAGCTGAATCCTTTGTGGGGTAAGTAGTAGTGCCGTCGCCCACTTTGAAAAAATCATAATTAATACGTAAAGCAACTGTCTTGCTAACACTATATTGCGCACCTATTCCGTAAATAATATCACCCCTACTAACAGAATTTCCTGGAGTCGAAACTGAGGAAATTGCATAACCTAACTTACCCAATAACGACAACTCGTTATTAACAGGAAGCGAACCTACTGCAGCTCCAGTTATTAAACTGCCCGAAAGTTTAACTGTCGAACCGGGAATATTGGCGTCACCAAGGTTGTTATAGGTCGCTTCAACTGCAATATTTTCGCCAACTGAGTAGCCGCCAAGGACACCAAAACCAGTCGAAGAGTCAATGCCAGAATAACTTGTCTGATTCCTACCTACGTTTACACCAACGTAAGTGTCAGCAGCAAAAACTGGTGTAGCGACAACGGCAGAAAGCATGACAGCAAGAGCAATTTTTTTCATATTAGTAAGTTTCTATTGGTTAGTGATGCGTTAAAAAAACAAAGTTGTTACGGTGAAGGGAAATTACTTCTTTTCTACTGAATACGGTTAGCCCAAGCATTTTGATTCGTATCAGACTTCTCGCAAAAAGCAAAAGTATTGGGTCTGACATTTTACATAAGAAAATATTAATGTAGTTTGCAAGGCCAGACCCCGCCAGATTTTCACGTGAGGTGACATGGTAATGCGCCCGCAAATCAAGTCTGAGTGGTTTGGCCATTCGAGAATGATAGCAAAAAATGTTGTGCTATTAGAACTGACCCCGTGAATTTTTATTACGTGCAATTAAACGTGACAGCCAGCCACTTTTTTTCTCTTGCCGATCTGGATGCGTGCTAGGGCCATCCGGGCGCAGCAGATCGCCTGGGTAATGTTCATGCCCGAGGCATAGACTATCGTCCAGACCAAAGGCCTTGACAGCGGCCACGGCTTCGATGCACCAGCGTCCAAAGTAGCTGCCCATTTCTAGTGGGTTTTTTTCTGAATCGCCGTAGATGTACCACCACAGCTCGTCCTTACCTTTACGCGCCAGTTCGGCATACCAGTGATCGACGAAATCCTTAAGCAGATCGGCCTGAGATTCCTTCGTGGCATTGATAGCCTTCAAAAGTCGTGCGTAGGGCTTCTTGTGCAAGAGCGTTGTGCCAATCCTGCGACCAGATGCGCGGCTGGCAATCACCCGGTCAAGCAGGATGTCTTCACCTTCGCCTCCAATCAGCACCAGCAGGCGATTCCATTGTTCGTCTAGTATCTCCAAAGACAAAGCCAACCCTACCAACCAGAAACACCAGTTGTAATGATTAAGGTTGGCAAGGTCGAACACCCACGCGCGCGGGTCGCTATGGCTGCGCGGATCATCGCTGGGCTGTGGAGCTATTAACAGGTGCCGATGATCCCAGCCCTCGCTGGGTCTCAACTGGATATTCAGTTCCGCAGTCAGCTTGTTTGACAGCTCCCATGTGTCCATAAGGCCGGTGAAGTGTTGATTGAGGTCGCGGATGGGGTCACCACGGGAGTATCGGGTAATTATCCATCGTGGGTACTCTTTTGAAAGACCCCAGACAAATTGAGGTCTGCATGTCAGGTTTTTCGATGGGATCTCTAGTTGTGCCAAGTCCTTATTTATAGTTTCCTTGCAAAAATTTGTCCATTTATCCCAGTACGCTTGATTCCCCATTGTGGCCCGGATCATGGCTTACCCCCCGCTAGATTCGTCTTCGGAAGTATCCCAGAAGTATCTATCGGTTTGGGCTTGCCAAGTGAATCTAGTGCACACACTGGTGTCAGGTCTTGTACTACCACATCATCCATTTTCCTTGCCTTCATGATTCCTCACCGCTCTACTCACTGTTGAATAATGCACCCCGAAATGCCTCGCTATCGCCGCCATAGTATGCTGGCCCGATAGGTACGCCCACGCCATTCCTTCATTACGTTCAAAATTTTTCTCGAATTCAACCAACGGTTGTGTAATAGCACGGCGCTGCGCCCTTGGAATTTCATCCAGGTTGGTTTTTTGTTCTATCAACGCCTGCATATTATGTATGAAGCTTTCCGAACCCAAATAGATTTGCCCTTGTAACTGCGCCCATATGCTCGGCAAACGCGCACCCTCATGCACAAATTCGACATATTTCACGATAGCACTGGAGCGCCGCTGCCCAAATTGCGCCAATATCCAGTCTGTCTGCAACCATGCCGGGCAGTTAGTCTGGCCGCATGTCGCCAAATAACTACTCCATGGCCATGATTCTAGTCGTTTGATCATGCTTGCCCGTAATGGATTCAACACGACATAACGCGCCAGTTCCAGCAAATAACTGTCTCGTTCAACTAAAATCGCTTTGTAACGCCCCTGGAAAACGTGCCCTACCCGACTGTGTGCGCGATTGAATCTCTGTGTGTAAACGCCATTGAGGTGACGCATGCCTTTCACCAGATTCGCTTCTGGCGTTTCTATCAGAATGTGGTAGTGGTTGGTCATTTGGCACCAAGCATGGCATACCCAATTAAAGCGCTCGCAGACTTCGCCGAACACCTCCAGCCAAATCTCCCTGTCTGCCTCGGATACGTAAATGTCCTCTCGCCCGTCACCACGAGAAGTGACGTGGTACACACCGCCGGATAGCTCAAATCTTAAAGGTCGCGCCATGTATAGGACAATAACAGAGGGAATGCGCTAATGCAAGACCTGACACCGGAATTTCTGACACCGGAATTTCTATGTTTATCTTGAGTCATTTTTTGCTCTAATACTCGTGTGCATTAATTTTATTGGTTATTCGGAAAGCCTCCTCCAGCAATTTACCCTCGCTAATTCCAACACTATCCAAAGTTCTCCCAAGTGGAATATAGCGAATCTCAGCACCACTAACTAAGTCATGTTCTATTTTCTGAAAATAACGCAACATATTCATTCGCATTGCATCCGTCCAACCATTTACATATTCCTCTGCTGGCAGTTCATTGTTGAGCTTTTCGCATAAAATTTTTATTGCATCGATAATTTCAGTGCGTGACATATCAGTAGTACCTATACGCAGGATAGAACATAAATTTTGATTTATCCGTAATAACAGTTTGCTCAACTCCAACAGTCCCATCGCGAACCGCACCTTCAAAAACGATACTACGTTGCGTTGATATTACTGCCTGTTGTGACATGGCTGTATTAGGAGTCAGAGCAGGATCAAGGTTTAGACCCCGGCGCGCGTCAATCGGTGAAAAAAATTCAGACCGTGTGAGGAAATTTCCGCTGCCCTCGGTTCCATCTAAATACCTGAGATATAAACAAATCAATGGGGTCAGACTCCATTGATTCTGAACTTTTCCGACTTTTTATCCCCGCCCCTGGCGCTTAGCTCAACTCGTCTCTCCAATTGCTTTTGTATGCGCTTTTTAAATCGATCATTCCCTAACACCCATGCTTTATTGGTCGCCTCTCTTATTTCGTCCATACTGCTTTCGGCTAAGTGATACTTAAACAAAATCAATCGAGTCTGACCCCATTGATTTCTGTTTCTTAAGAGAACTGACCCCGTGAATTTTGCTGGCTGGTTGATTGATTCATGTATTTTTACTTACCTACTTCCAGACCGAAATTTTTCAATAAAGCTTTTTCTCTTGTCGCATATTCAGTCTTAAAAGAATCATTCATAGCAAACAGTTCATCTTTATGAGATGATAAAAAATCCAAAAGCTGCTCCATTGCTAACGAAACAAAGGCAATAACTCCTTTCTCCTGCATATCAATATCGACAACCGGTTCATCAAGGTGATAGTGAAGCTTGATAGCATTTAAGTCCTTTGAATCTTTTATTAGTTGTTCTGGCGACAATATCTCTCTCACTAACCTCATTGAAAATTTCCCGCCACTTGCATCCAGAAAACGCGTCGTTATACTTGGGTGATAATATTTTTCAGTGGAAATTTCAATGGAGTAACTTCCGTTCGAGAAGGTCATCGTGAAGTCAGCGTCATTTGACATCGCAAATCCGATCTCTGAAAAACGGCTGGCAAACGAACTCAATACCGTAGCATATGGCTTGATCATCATATTCACCTTTTAGTTCTTTACCATTTTTCCAACTGCGGCATCATAATGATACCCATTGCTTATGAGATGATTAACTTCTCTTCCAAAGCCAGCTAAAGACCCATCATCACGATACAAAACATCCGCAGTTGGTTTAGTTGCAAGAGGAAACACATCATCCCGCACTATAGCGGTATCCAAGAAAGGTTTATTTACCTCAACCCAGAACTGTTCTGGCGTTTTGGTTTTGTACATTTCGTTAGGTACATTTAAAACGTTAAATCCATCCGGTTTAGGTCCAAAATCCGTGGTTTTCGGATAAATTAACTGCTCGTTAATTATATTATTCATATCAGATGAATAGCTCCCAAGAATTGTCGTTGTTTTCCCTGGGGTAGCCTGAATTGATATACCACTTGATGTATTAACGCTTTCTGGCACTCTACCTAAATTTAAAGTATCTGTTGTATTTACGACCCCAACACGCCCCACCACCTTCCCAGCCACAATCGGTACCACCACCCCTCCTACAATCTCACCCAATGGCTCCACATCACCCTGCCCCGCCGAGTGAACCGCGCCAGCGATTCCACGTAGCGTGTTGCCCGGAATATTGCTGATTGTTTCAACCACGCCATCTTTATTAATCGCTTTACCTAAATCACTATAAGGGTCTATATTTTCGCCTCCATCTCCAGCCACGCCAGCACCAGCCAACTGCACTGCATCGAGCGCCAATGCACCTGTTTGGACAACAAGATTGCCTGAACCCTTTGCAACACCCGTACTGAAATCAACGATCTTGTCACCTGCACGTATAAAAGTGTTGCCTACATACTTGCTTTTGTCTAGGCCTAAATGAACTGCACTATAGCTAAACAATGCCGAGTCTGACTTTTGAGCATCTGCCAATTGCCTGAGTGCGTAGGAATCGGATTGGCCTCTAAGTTCAACACCTTCGTAATAACGGCGTTCTTGGCTGTCTTCCGGATATTCGGCAGAACAATGCACGAGTGAACACGCGGCTTCCGTAAGGCGCTCCTCCATCTTTGGATCGCCTTTTGCCAATTCTGCAATTCGTTTTGTCTCGTTCGGATGCAGCTGCCTGTTATTCGTATCAACCGCCAACCCAGTCGCCGCTCCCTGTGTACCGCCCACCGCAGCCCCAAGGCCCGCCGAAGTCGCCTCAGCAACACCCTGAGCCACCAGTTTTGCATTTTCCGGGCTCATGCCTTGCTCCACCAGTGTACCTTGCACCTTGGTCTGCAGGTCGTCCAGCAAGGGGGCGGCGCTGGCAGTGGTAACCGCACCCGCAGCTCCATTCACACCACCACTGAGTGCGCCACTAACCGTATGCAGGGCAACACGGTAGATACCGCCTTCATCCCATTTCGCGGCATCCTCCAGCAGTGCTTGTTTCTTTTGAAGGTCATTTTCCTTCTTTGCTTCGTCCCTCAGATTTGTAGCTCGTGAGCCGGAGAAATCTGCCACCGCCTTCGGTGCCAACTGGCTAAACGTCTGGGTGATCTGCACCTGTGCATTCACTTCTTCGGTCACTTTGTTCGCGTCAAATATCTTTGCTATTGCGCCGGTGGTGTCAGTCTTAGTGGAAACACCGATACCGCTC
>DATKTO010000009.1:0-7875 GCA_035531075.1 Gallionellaceae bacterium | reverse complement strand
TTGCGAAAAGGCCGGGGTGCCCTGCCAGCAGTACGCGCACCGCAGCGACCTGGGATGCGGCAGCACCATCGGGCCTATCGTGGCATCACAACTGGGGGTTGCGAGTGTGGACGTCGGCTCGCCCATGTGGGCGATGCACAGTGCGCGCGAGAGCGCCGGTGTGCAAGACCACGCTTACATGATTGCGGTGCTGGCGGAGGCTTTCGGCAGTTGAAACAAAAAACCTCGCGGCGAAGCGAGGTTTTGATTAGTCAATATGTGTGTTCTATCCCGGATTATTAAAAAATGGGCCGACCCTATGTCACCTAAAGTATTTCGAGAACACGCTCAGGCGGTCTTCCAATTGCCGCTTTGTCACCATTGATCACTATCGGACGCTCCAGCAGTTTTGGGTTGCCTGAAATGATTTTCAGCCATTCGGAATCGGGTCGTTCATCTTTTGCGGAAATGCCGAGTTCCTTTGCGACTTCCTCATTGAACCTGATTATGTCCTTTGAACCTTTGCCCAGCTTTTTCAACACCTCCGCTAGCGCCGCCACTGAAGGAGCGGTTTCCAAATAGAAAATCAGTTCAGGTGCTATCCCCTTTTCCTGCAGCAGAGTTAAGGTTGCCCTGCACTTGCTGCATTTGGGGTTGTAATACATTGATACGCTCATGCGCTTCCTTCAGAATTAAAAGAGGGCAGCATCAATTTTAATTCGAAACATAATGTGATGCTGACCCATTTAGTAGTAGTCGACTCACCCGCCCCGGCTGAGTTCAGCGTACCCGCTTCAGCCGGAACAGGCCCTCTGCATTGCTGTCGCTGCTGAAATACAGCGCGCCATCCGGGCCGAACGCCACGCCCGCCGGACGCGCCCAGCGCTTGCCATCCGGCAACTGAAAGCCGCTCACCAGCGTGTCCACCCGCACTGCCACGCCATCCCTGAAACGCACCGCGACAATTTTTGGTGGTCGCCGCGTCGCATCGCGGCCAATAAATCCGCCGCCCGGCTTGGTGGCCCACGAACCATGCAGCGCCACCACTGCATCGAATTCCAGCCTGGCATCCATCGCACCCCGCGGCACGAATGCCATGCCCAGCGGCGCATTGCGTGACGGGAAAGTTGCCACCGGCAGCGTCACCTCTTTCATCGGACGCGGCGGCGCACTCGAAATGCAATCGTCGCGCTGCAACCGTTTGCCGTCGAACTGGAACCACGGCATGCCCTGAAACGAACCGGCTGTGAGCCTGCTGAAATATTCCGGCGGCTGGTCGAAGCCGAGATGATCAGGTCCGTTGTTGTCGGCAAACATCACCCCGGTTTGCGGCTGCCAATCGAATCCCACCGGATTGCGCAACCCGGATGCGAAAGGCACCCAGCTTGCCTTGCCGCCGCGCTCATCCAGCACCATCACCCCGCCACGCTGGTCATAGAACCCATAGCCCGCGCCCAGATACTGGTCGCTGCAATTGTGCTGGATGCCCAGGCTCACATACATCCGGCCATCCGGCCCGACGCCCACCGTGCGGCTGTTATGTCCGCCACCGGCCGGCAACGCCGCCAGCAATGTCACCGCATCCGGTGCGATGCGGTCCTGCCCGGCATGATACGGCGCCCGATACACTCCATTCGTCTGCGCGATCAGGATCTCTCCCGGCCGAAACGCCACACTGTGCGGATAATTATTCAACTCCACCAGCACCCCGGGCCGGGTATACGGTGGCGCCAGGCGATACACCTTGCCCGACCGCGAACCCGCGAACAAGTCACCGTTCGCGGCAAAGGTCAGCATGCGCGGCGCGTCCATGGCGGCAAGCCACTCCAGCCGGTAACCCCTGGGAACGCGCACCGTCCGGCTCACGCCATCCACCGTCAGCGTCTGCTGCACATAGGCCAGCGCCTCGGTGCCCGCCTGCGCCGGCACATATGCAAAACACAACAGTAACAACAGGACGAACCTGCTGCGCATTGTGCTAGAGATCAAGCATTGCAAGGGATCGTGATTCATTTCAACAGCCCCCCCGATTGAATTGTCAGGTTGCTTTCGGGAATGGTTTCAGCTTGGCACTTTTACCTGATTCAGGCAAGACAGCGAATCTCCACTACGTACAATATATTCGAATTCGCACCAAATCTCAGCGATGCGAGGTTTTGCTTGAGCAGTATCCGTGGTCTGTCCCGGATTATTCAAATCAATATTGCCACCTGCCCCAGTCTATGTCGCACAGAATGGCACCCACAGCCTGCACAGCAAATTCTGCATCCTGCTCGGTAATTTCGCGTAGAGGATTTTTCTCTTGCTCAGCGTGCTTGGCGCGCGCATGCAGTCTGGCGATGATCCGCGCAGCATTAGCGACAATTTCAAAACCCTCATCCGCCGCGGCCTTGGCTAGCGCGCCCAAATCTTTTCCGGCATCCACTTTCCCTGCGCTCTGCAAATATTTCGACAAAATTGCCGTCGCTGCTTCGCGTGAGCGATCCACGATAGACTCTGGCCCAGCGCGGAACAACTCCTCTTCCAATGTCTCAATCTTCTCCAGTACTGCCTTGCCATCCGCCGCCAGAATCTTCTCCCTTTCCAAATGAGGCAAGGCCCCAATGCTCTTCCTGGCACGCAATGCCACGACCTCATCGCCTGTCGCACTGGTTTCGATATTGACCAAGGTCCAAATGGTGAATCCTTCACCAGCGCCTAGCAGAAATATTGGGCGATCCAATTTTTTCTCATGCAGATATTGCTTCAAGCGAAATGAAGAAAAAGAATAGAGGTCTTTAGATAAAGTACCGCTGCGCTTCTCGGCTTCCTTGATCTCATACGGCAAAACAGGATGGGGATATACCTGCCACGATGCCGGTTGCGTATTTCCAGCACGATACAAACGACCGCGCCGAACCCGGCTCGAGGAGTTATAGGTCTCTTCACGAAACAAAAGGGAATCAAACGTCAGATTTTCGACCTGCGCCGCCTTAAATTCTGAGTCGCCCTCACAAGCAATCACCACCTGCAGCAAGATTGGGGAAGGCCACACCGGGTGGCCATAATTACTCGTGCCCTCGTAAACCAGACTGGAATGCCTTTCTATGCCGATATTCATGCGACGGCCTGCTCGACGATGGCGTCGGCGAGGTGGTGTTGGGTGGTTTGCGCATCGGCGAAGCGCTCCTTGAGGGCGTCGCACAGGGCCATCAACTCTTCGACTTTGGCGACGATTCGCTGCTGTTCGGCAAGAGGGGCGAGAGGTATATCGAACGTATTGATCTTCCGTAATACAAGGTTCTTGTTACCTACGCCCTCTGTGCCATCTTCTGACTGTTGGCGAACAAACGGGGAGTTGATGACAAGTGACAAATAGTCACGATCAATGAGAACTTTTGGAAGTTTTATCAAAGCTACGCTTACAAAAATACTGAATGGCCTCGGGTCGTCTATAACTACTGCAATTCCTGTTGTTCCAATCTTGGTGAGCAAGATGTCATCAAGCTCTGGGTTGCATCGTTTTGTCAGCTCAGCATGAGCCGCCGGTGAGATAAAGCGTGTATCAGTAAAATCAAGATACCCAGAACTCAAATTTTTCACTGACAGGAATGGCACTCCGTCAGAAATATATTCGGGCGTATGGTGTGCACCATCGGTAATTTGCGTAGCGAGATCACCAAGTCGTACCCACTCCCACATCTTCGGCAGTTCAAACGGTTCTTCATCCTCCGTTATCGGCGGCAACGGTTTGTCTTTCTTGGACTTACCTTCGGCAACCAGCTTGGCCTTCTCGGCCTTGATGCGCTTGAGCAATGTGCTGGCCGGTTCATCGTTCAGGTCTTGAGGAACGAGTTTTCCCATGACGGCGAGTTGGAGGATGGTTTGTTTGAGTTGGTCGATGCTGGCTTCGGTGGTGAACAGGATGTCGAAGTGACTGGCGATGCGCGCCCACGCTGCGCTGAATTTCTGTTGCGACTCGACACGGGTGAGTGTGCCGAGCAGGGAAGCGACCAGGGTTTGGTGGGATTCGATACTGTGGGTTTGCTGTTGTTCCAGTTGGTCGCACAGTGCCATGAGTTCATCGACTTTGGCGACGATGCGGTGTTGTTCTTCAAGTGGTGGAATTGGGACAACAATATCCACCCACTTTCCTTTATTCAAAATCGCAATCGTTGTGCTAGACGACATTTCCCATGCAGTCTTCTGGAAATACACAGAACCTAATGCATTAAGAAGATAGCTGCTCATCTCCATGTATGGCGTAATAGAGTTAATTTGCTGATTGAATGCGCACGTTCTTTCAATTATGTTGCATTTGCCAATCGTGCCGATACAGACCATTAGAATCGATCCTGCAGGCGCAGTACGGCCTAATGCTTTTGCCCCTTCATTGGATAAACCCTCGTTTTCGTAATCAACATAGCCTGGATATATATCTCCAGGCTTTAAAAACGGAATGTCATTTCCAAAATACTCTTTGTTGGTTTTGCTGGGCGTACCACCTGTTTGGGTAAATCCGATCTCTCCCAATCGTTGCCAAACCCATTCTCCGGGGAGATCGAATGGTATTTCCTCATTGCTTATGGGAAGCAAGTCTTTTTCATTCTTGATTACACCTTCCTTAATCAGCCGCGCCTTTTCTTTCGCTATATTTTCCAGCAACACACTCGCCGGTTCGTCGTTGGCGTCTTGCGGCACCAGTTTCCCGTGTATCGCTAATTCCAGAATCAGTTCGCGCAGTTTCTTGATGCCATAGGCCTCCAGCTTGTTGTTGCTGCCGCGCCCGGCAGTGGATTTGGTGAGCAGCACTGATGACCAGAGGTCTAGGTTGTCAGTAATGGCTTCCGGCATGATTACGCCTCGCCCCGGTGCAACGCCTGCTGCAAAATATCCTTGAGCTGGTTGCGCAGCCCGGCGATGGCGGTTTGCTGTTGCTGGTAGTGCTGCAACAATTCATCGGGGTCGTGGCTGATCTGTTCGCCGACGTGGGGGTTCTTGATGTCGAGGTTGTAGTTACGCGCCACGATGTCGGCGACCGGTACTTGCCAGGCTTGCTCGTTCTGCACACGCGCCTTGAAGCCGTCGGCCTCGTTACCCCACCACTCCATTTCGGTTTCGAATTCCTCGAAGCGCATGGGCTTGGTTTTGTTGTAGCTCTTGATGCCATCCGGGTAGGGATGTTCGTAGTACCAGATGTGCTCGGTGGGTTTGCCTTTGGTGAAGAACAGCAGGTTGGTCTTGATGCCGGTGTAGGGCGCGAACACGCCGTTGGGCAGGCGCACGATGGTGTGCAGGTTGCACTCTTGCAGCAACATTTCTTTCAAGCGGGTTTTCATGCCCTCGCCGAACAGGAAGCCATCGGGCAGCACGATAGCGGCGCGCCCCCCATCCTTCAGGCGGCGGATGATCAGCGCCATGAACAGGTCGGCGGTCTCTCGTGTTCTCAGGTTGGCCGGGAAGTTTTTCTCGATACCATCCTCTTCCATGCCGCCGAAGGGCGGGTTGGTGATGATGACATCGACCTGATCCTTGGGCGTGTAGTCGGTGTAAGGGCGGCTCAATGTATTCTTGTGCTCGATGCGGGTGGGCGTATCGATGCCGTGCAGGATCATGTTGGTGGTACAGAGCATGTGTGGCAGCGATTTTTTTTCTACACCAAAGATGCTCTGTTGCAACACCTCTTCATCCCCCGTGACCTTCACATAGTTGCTGCGCTTGTGATCTATCGTGCAGGCCAGAAAGCCACCCGTCCCACAGGCGGGATCAAGCACGCTCTCGGCCAGCTTGGGGTCGATACGGTTGACGATGAATTGGGTGACGGCGCGTGGTGTGTAGAACTCGCCCGCATTGCCCGCGCTTTGCAGGTCTTTGAGTATCTGCTCGTAGATACTGCCGAAAGTGTGACGGTCGGCGGTGTTGTTGAAGTTGATCTCGCAGATTTTGTTGATCACCTGCCGCATCAGGGTGCCCGACTTCATGTAGTTGTAGGCATCTTCGAACAGGTTGCGGATCACCAGCGCGCGTTTGCCGACTTCGCCCTGCATGACCAACTTTTCTTTCAGGGTCGGGAAGAGCTGCAAGTTCACAAAATCGGAGAGCGCATCGCCGGTCATGCCTTCCGGGTCTTTGGCCCAATTGCGCCAGCGCAGGTGCTCGGGCAGCGGCGACTTATATTTGTCTTCCGTGTATTCGAGCTCCAGCTCCCGGTCGTCGTAAATCTTGAGGAAGAACATCCACACCAGTTGGCTGATGCGCTGCGCATCGCCATCGACACCCACATCCTTGCGCATGATGTCCTGAATGGACTTGATGATTCCGCTTACATTGCTCATGCATTAATTCCTGTTTGATTGTTTCAGATCGTAAATTGCGTGTTCCAGTTCTTCGATGGCATGCTCATAGCCATCCTTGCCGCCAAATACTTCGTTGATGATTTCCACCGGGGTGCCGATCTCGTTGAACGGTCTGTATTTGAGCACCTTGGCACTCTCAATCGCGCCGATGTCCTCGTCGGCATATTTGTTCAGCAGCGCTTCAAGAATGGCGCGCGCCTTGTCGCCATATTTGGTGAAGTAGTTGCGCTTTTTCACATTGTTGGCGCGCTCGGCACGGGTTAGCGGCGGCTGGTCGTATGCAATATGGCAGATCAGGTCGAAAGCGCCGCAGCCATTGGCGATCTCTTTCTCCAGATGCGCGAAGTCGATGCCGTGCCCTTCGAGTTCATCAATGATCAGCTGCTTCCTTTTGGCATCGTTCCAGGCTCGCAGGAAATCGTCCAGCGATGAAAATTCCGAGCGTATCTTCTTGCGCGAGTAGTTGCGGTACGACTCGGTAATCAGCTGGCCTTCTTCGCTCAAATACTGAACCCGCTCGGCAATGATCTTGACGGGTACTCCGCTTACCCGGGCTTTGTAGACGCCTTCCGGCTCTTCAACTTTCAGGCCTGGCCCGTCACCATCATCGGCGGGATCGGGTGGCACAGGATCATCGTCATCACCCGGTTCATAGATCACCACCGGCTCGCCATCGAAATCTTCATCCTTGAACAGCTCGGTGGCTTTCTTGAAATCCATGATGGTGAAGTAATACTTGCTGTATTCCTCTGCAATGCGGGTGCCGCGACCGATGATCTGCTTGAAGGTGGTCATGGAACTGATGGTCTTGTCCAGCACAATGAGCTTGCAGGTTCTGGCATCCACGCCGGTGGTCATCAGCTCGGAGGTGGTGGCGATCACCGGAAAACGGCTTTGCGGGTCGATGAAGTTATCCAGCTCGTTCTTGCCTTCGACACTGTCGCCGGTAATGCGCATCACATATTTTGGATTATCAATTGCCAGCTTGCCCGCCGCATTGACGATGGCTTTGCGCATGCGCTCGGCATGGTCGATGTCTTCACAAAAGATAATGGTCTTGGAGAATGGATCGGTGGCCCTGAGCAGTTTCATGACGCGCTCAGCCACCAGCTTGGTGCGCTGATTCAGCACCAGTACGCGATCCATATCGACCTGATTGTAGGTGCGCGACTCGATCTCGTTGCCAAGGTCATCCGTCATGCCCGGCGGCGGTGTCCAGCCTTCGACATCCTTGTCGATGTCGATGCGCACCACTTTGTAGGGGGCAAGAAAGCCATCCTCGATGCCCTGTTTCAGACTGTAGGTATAAACCGGCTCTCCGAAGTAGGTGATGTTGGAGACGTACTGCGTCTCTTTCGGTGTGGCGGTCAGGCCCAGATGAATTGCATTGGAAAAAAAATCCAGAATCTCGCGCCAGGAGGAATCCTCGGCGGCACTGCCGCGATGACATTCATCAATAATGATCAGATCAAAAAAATCAGGTGAGACTGTTTTGTATACCTTGTCCTCTTCGTCAGGGCCGGTGAGTGCTTGATACAGCCCCAGATGGATTTCATAGGCC
>DATKTO010000008.1:0-37467 GCA_035531075.1 Gallionellaceae bacterium | reverse complement strand
TCGGGTTTCTGGTAGCCAGCCAGCAGTTGGTCGATTAAATCCGGCGATGGTGCTTTCTTTGTTGCGGTCATGGTCACTCCTTTTTGAAGTTAGGCAGTTTCCTGCCAAATGACCGTTTACACAAAAATTTTTACACCCTCGTTAGATAGTCGACAACCTGTTGGCGCATGGCAGCGCATATCTGATTTCGAGCATTCAGACCTTTGCAAGTGTGTCTCAGTCGGATTCTTAATCCATGACGAAGAAGATCAAAAAGTGCTTGCCCCCAACATGGCTGACATCGAGGACAAGCACAACATACAAGCAAGTGGCGTAATTCACATTCCTACTAAATGCGTGTTAAAAATTACGCCGCTAGTTGAAGTTAACGCAGCTTCTTCTTGTCTTGAGCATTCGTAAGCGCACTTGCCGCAATGGCTTTGATTTGCTTGTTGGTAACGCTCGCCGGATTACGTAATGCTTGGGAAGCGATTGTTGCAACACGCGATGAGGTTGTTTCTTTATTACCAGTAGTGCTTTTCTTGGTTGTCATACTATTACCTTTCAAATATTAAAATACTTAGTTTAAGCATAAAAGATGCAAAAAAAAGACAAAAAGAATACTGGCGTGCACTATTTAATGCACGCTAAGTAATTGCTATTTTTTATGGGATAGGTATAATTCGAACCGGCGTTGAGCAATAACTAACGCTGGTTCTGGCCTAATCGCCTATGATCTGACTAACCGGATTATATGGTTGCTTGCCATATCCGAGCCCTCCTTAATAGCTCACCATTGCTATTTATGGCCGTCTCTACAACGGGGTTCACAAATGAAAGCCTCAGAGGTGCGAACTCTGAGGCTTTCGCATTTCTATCATGCCAAATCATGATCGTCATCTTTACGCTTGAATCGATGCGGGACATTTCCAGCGCCTTTGAATGTTCGGACAATCAAACCATCATCTTCTAGTTTGCTAAGAGCTGTGGAAATACGAGAGCGAGGAAAGAATTCACCTGACTTATCCTTAATTCCTTGTTGTTGCATTACCACATCGACATGCACAACTGTAAATTCTTGGCTCCCAAAACGCTTAGTAATATCATCTACATCATCAACCAGTGTTCTCCTTCCGGTCTCTGGAACTATTAGTTGATCTATCTGTATTACGCCTCCAGAAATAGCCGGTGCGCTTGATTTAATAGGATTAGGCGGCTTTCCAGATTTGCTTTCAAGATAACGAAGAACAGCCTTTTTCTCATTCAAGCTTTTCTCTTCTGCGTCAATTTCCTTACGCAACTCTTCGATGTCAATAGTTGCCATAACGGACTCCATTCAAAAGTACAATAACCCGCATTATACACGAACATAAATAAAAAGCAACGCGGAATAGTAGCAAAACTATATGCGCAATGCGCACAAGAAAAAACCGGCCTAAAGCGGGTTATGAGCTGCAATTTAGATTAACTATTTGATTTTGCGTACTTTGTGCTGTTGCTCCATAATTCCGCTTTCTTTTGGCGAAGCAAAAGAAAGTACCCAGCCGCCGGGCTGCCCCCGGCAACTCTCCAACTTAACCGATATTATTTAAAACAGAATAACTCGCAGCCCGTAGGTTGGGCTGAGGCACGAAGCCCAACCTACAAACCAAAATCAGAATAATTGAATCTGAACAACCGAACCCTTCTCCACATTGCCCTGTTCCATCGGCAACACGATAAAGCAATTCGCACGGCTCATCGAGCTGAGGATGCCCGAGCCTTGCTCGCCGGTAGTTTGCACCAGCCAGATGCCGTCCGCACCCTGGGTCAGAATGCCGCGTTGAAATTCGGTGCGCCCCGCCGCCTTTTTGATCGGTGTGGTGCAAATCGCCTGAAAGGTGAATACAGGCTTGGGATGTTGCCCCATCAATTCCCACAGTGCATTGCGCACAAACTGCAGGAAGGTCACCATCACCGCCACCGGATTGCCGGGCAGGCCGAAGAAATGGCATTTGCCCACTTTGCCGTAGGCCAGCGGCCTGCCCGGTTTCATCGCAAGCTTCCAGAACACCACCTCGCCAAGTTCATCCAGCAACTCTTTGATATAGTCAGCATCGCCGACCGACACACCGCCGCTGGTGATGATCACATCAGCACTGCTGGAAGCCGTTAGCAGCGCTGTACGGACGGCATCCTTGTCATCGCGGATGCTGCCCATATCGAGAATTTCCGCGCCCAGTTCTGTCAGCAGGCCGATGAGGGTAAAACGGTTGCTGTCGTAAATTTGCCCGCTGGCCAGACTCTTTCCGGGTTGTATCAATTCATCGCCGGTAGAAAAGATGGCGATTTTGAGTTTGCGATACACAGTGATTTCAGCAAAACCCAGTGAAGCGAGCAGACCCATTTCGGCCGCGTTGATACGCTGACCTTGTGCCAACACTACCGCACCCTGCACGATGTCTTCACCGACCAGACGAATATTCTGCCCGCGTTTGCAAGCTGCGCCTATCTCGATGATGTCGCCATCTGCCTTGACCTGCTCCTGCATCACCACGCTATCACTTCCCGCAGGGATGGTTGCCCCAGTCATGATGCGCACGCATTCTCCCGCGCCCACTGTGCCATCGAAGGCATGACCGGCAAAGGAGCTGCCAATCTTTTTTAACTTGTTGCTGCCGGTCAGGTCGGCAGCACGCACCGCATAGCCATCCATCGACGAGTAATCATGCGGCGGCACATTCATCGGCGACAGCACATCGGCTGCAAGGGTGCGATGGAAAGCATCCTGTATGCTGATCGTTTCGTATTCCGTGATGGGTGACAGGAATTGTTTGATCAGCTGTCGTGCCTGCTCTACCGGCATCGAGTTGGGATCGTAGTCCTCCATGGCGGCGAGGTTAGAGAGTGTGAGGTTTTGGGAGTCCATGGGGTTCTTTGCGTAAACGAATGGATTTCAGAAATTATCGAGCGAGGTCGCCCTTCAGAGTGATTTGTCGGGTTACAACCCGACCTAGCGTCCTTCTATGCCCTTTTGCTCCACCGCATACAACACCGCGGCTTCGACCCTTGAGGTCAGATGGAGCTTGGTCAGGATGTGGCGCACATGCTGCTTGACCGTATCATTGCTGATGCCCAGCGTCTGCGCGATGGCCTTGTTGCTTTCGGCGCGCGACAGGAGCTGCAAGATCTCGCGCTCCCGTTCGGTCAGCAGCGACATCGAAGACTTGCCCTCTTTGCCGCGTTGCCCGTGCTGCAGGATGCCGATCATTTTGACCGTCATTGCCGGTGCCACCACCATCTCGCCTGCCACAACCCGGCGTATCGCATCGGCCACATCATCCGGCGCCATATCCTTGAGCAGGTAACCGCGCACCCCGGCGCGCAACGCAGTGGCCAGGTCAGCCTCGGAATCGCTCATGGTCAGGATCACCACCGGCGTGTCAAAATTCTCTTTGCGGATATGCGCCAGCACGCCGAAGCCATCGAGCGGCTCCATGCGCAAATCCATCACCAGCAAATCAGGCTTATGCTCGCGCAACAGCTGCGTCAATTCCTTGACTTGCGCTGTCGCGCCAACAACATTGATGTTGTAACGCAGTGTCAGAAGTTCAGTCAGTCCGCGACGACACAAGCTATGGTCGTCAACCAGAACAACTTTGATCTGTTCATCCATTATTACTTCTCCGTTAACCCCGAGTGCCTCAGGATCTCATCCCGGGTTCGCCGCAGGGGCACTAAAAATTAACTGTACACGCGTGCCCAGCCCTTCCACACTTTCCACCCCAACCGTCCCACCGATACGTAATGCGCGTTCACGCATGATTTCCAAACCGTAATGGCCTTCGGGCGGAGCGCTATCACCTACCCCGCCGCCGTTATCTTCGACCGCAAACTGGTACTGACCATCGATACAAGTAATAGTCAAACGCGCAATACTAGCACCAGAATGGGTGGCAATATTCACTAAAGACTCTCTGATGATCAAAAATATCTGTAATTCATATTCGAGCGGCAGATTAATATCTTCCAGCTGATTGTCATATTCCAGCGTAATGCCGGTCCGTGCAATAAAGTCTTTGACCAGCTTCTGCAGTGCGTACTTCAAGCCCTTGGGATCCATTTGGCAGCGGAAATGCGTCACTAGTTCCCGCACCGTTTTTTGGCTGCTTTCCAGCGCCTCATCGATATCCTGCGCACACTTGTACGCAAGAAGATCGTTATCTGATTTCATTGCATCCAGCAGCAGGCTGGCGCGAATTTTTGCGTAATACAACGTTTGCGCCAGCGAGTCATGAATCTCGTTGGCGATCGACTGCCGTTCAGCCAGCAGATTAAGTTGGTAGCTATCTTCATTCTGCCAGATATTCTTCAACGCGATTTGCATGAGCTCGGCGTATGATTTGAGCGTGCGCTCACGCTCATCCGTTACATTTTGCTCGGCAGCAAAAAACAGCGTAAGCACGCCGGTTTGGTCATCCTCGTTGTCGATATTTCCCAGTGGCACAGCCAGCACAAATTTGCATGCCTCAGCAAAAAAAGCAGCGCCGTACCGGCTCATGCAAAAATCGGCATCCGATGACTCGACGGCCCCTGAGCTCGCCGATTTTCCACACACTCCACACCCTGCATCAACCACGCTCTCGCTCTTGCACACCTCGGCTGGCAACCCGCTGCAGCCTATCGACCTGAACTGAAATCCATCGGGCGACAAGATGCGGACAATGCCGGCGCTGGCATCCACCGCCGCAATTATTGTTGTCAGAAAGCCCTCAAGCAGGGCTACTGCTTCGCCATTTTTTGAAGCCGCGGATTCGCTGCTATCATTGCCTGACTCAGGCGCGTGTTTGCTCACTACCTCGTTCACAAAAGTAGAAGCGCAGCCACCGACAAGATGAATTTTTGGCTTCATCAGAAAAACCTTATTTAAGAGTACCCATGATGCAAGATTTAGGAAGTCAGTCTAAATGACATAACAACAACGAACCACGAGTTAGAGCATTGCCGGGCAAGAAAAGATCCCCCCCAAGCGGGTTATATCATCCCCCCTGATATAGCTATGTGCGCAAAGGTAACAAATTGCATCTAATTGAGCAAGCATCCAATTATCCCTGATAACATCAGTGTCAAACGCATTAAATCGGGAACAGACACGCAAACATATTGTCCGAGAAGGCATGCTTACAAATAATCCGGCTCCCCCCCAACTGGGCTATAATTACACCACCCGATATAGTTATAGACACTAAACCAGCCAATTGCGCCTAATGTCGGGGTTATTAATCGACAATTATGCCGCCAATTGAGCACTTGACTCATTATCAAATACGGCAAAGAAAATTGAAAATCTGCATCGTCTCCGACAGTCATGATCGTTCCGAACCACTCGCTTCTGCCATTTCGGCAGCACATTCAGCCGGGGCGAAGGCGGTTATTCATTGCGGCGATGTGATAGGCGCCCATACCCTGCGCGCATCCCTCAAGCTTGGCTTGCCCATACACGTGGTACACGGCAACAATATGGGCGATACGATGGCTATCCATAACCTGATGGCCAAGTCTGTCGGCAAACTTGTATACCACGGCATGGACGCCACGCTTGAACTGGGCGGACGGCGCATTTTCGTCACCCATTACCCCCATTATGGCCACGGCATGGCTTGCACCGGGGATTACGATCTTATCTGCTGCGGGCATAGTCATATAGCCGAGGTGGTGCAATTTACCAACGTAAAAGGCGGACATACCACGCTGGTTAATCCCGGCACGGTTGCCGGCATCCATGCACCTGGAATCATCGCGCCCTATACTTGGATTTTAGGCGACCTGGAACATATGACTTTTAAAATAAACACGCTGGAGCTGTTGCCGCAGGAATAACTCGAATACCGGCGTTTTGAAGAAGATTGGATTATCAGTAAAATAAAAAATGATTTTAAATTGCGTGTATTTGGCACCACGCACATTTTTTTGTTTGCAGCTTTTTGGTTTATAATGTTAACGAAACTTAGCGGAGAACTGATTTGACAACTTCAATCGCAACTAGCCAGACCATTCTGGTCGTCGGTGGTGGTATCAGCGTGATGACGGCCGCACTGGAAGCAGCAGAATGCGGCAAGCTGGAAAAGAGCCTAACCCTGGGTGGCCGCACTTCTCTGCTGTATCGTTACTTCCCCAAACTGTGCCATCCCACCTGCGGCCTTGAAATCAATCTGCGCCGCATCAAGGGCAACCGCAACGTACGCGTGATGACGATGACCGAAGTAGCCGGCATCACCGGCACGCGCGGCAAATATTCAGTGAAGCTCAATGTCGCGCCGCGCCATGTCAACGAGTAGCGCCATGCAACACCTCACCCCGCAACAGGCTTATGATTTTTTGCAGTCCAATCCCGAGGCGGTTTTTATCGACGTGCGCAGCGAGATGGAATACATGTTCGTCGGTCATCCTGCCGGTTCCATGCTGATTCCCTGGGTCGACGGCCCGAACTGGGACATCGATCCAAACTTTGTTTCTCACGTCAAAAAGGCGGCCAGCCTCAACCGCCCCGTGGTGCTGATTTGCCGCTCGGGCCGGCGTTCGGCCGATGCCGGCCTGGCGCTGGAAAAGGCGGGATTGCAGGAAGTCTACAACGTGCTGAACGGCTTTGAAGGCGACCTCGACGAACAGCACCACCGCAACTCCCATAATGGCTGGCGTCATGCCGGCCTGCCCTGGGCGCAAACTTAAGTCGATTCTGCGCAAATTTACTGGCAACAAGCACTACAATACCCAACATCACATCCGGTTACTTCAATATGCAAAACCCAATTAGCGATTTTTCCCAAGAAATGCAGGAGTATGTGGCGGGCCTGCTAGAACAGCGTTATGGCAAACGCGTTGCTGCAACTGGCGGATAGTGAATTGCAACTTGATCTGTTATCGGATGAATTGACCATATGCCCGACCCTCTACTGGAGTGAACGCGGCGCGCAGTTCGTGGTGTATAAAGTCGATGAAAATCGTTTCCGCTGCCAGTTTTTCTACTCTCCCGCCGAGCAGTTTGGCACAGGTCATGATTCTTATGACGATATCGAAAAGTGTGTCGTTACGCTGTTGCAGGTTCAAGTAGACCACGAAAGCCAGTCAGGCAAGCTATCCGCAGCCGCTACCACCATTGCAGCGGTTGAAGGCGAAGAATATCACGGACCCTTAGTCATATGACCCTCGATAAGGCTCGCCAGTTACTGCAAGTCCAGGTCGATTTTGGAGGTGGCTACAATCGAAACAGTGCGCGGCTGATTCTGGCTGAAGTCGTGCGTGTACATGGGCAAGCCTGCGCCAACCAGCTGATCAGCGAAATGCAGCTGGAAGAATTGTTCGGTTTTGCACCCGGCCCGATCCAGCAGCACAAAGAGTGAATCCTCACCCCGGCTCATTGCAGCCGCTATACCTGACCTTGAGCCACAGAGAACCCAAAAACTGACATGAATTACTTCGTCACAGGCACCGATACCGGCGTTGGCAAAACACTGGCCAGTTGCGCGCTGTTGCATGCCTTCGCCGCACAGGGCAAGCGCGTCGCCGGAATGAAGCCGGTGGCGGCCGGTTGTGACGAAGATGGCCTTAACGAAGATGTTAAAAACTTGCGCGCTGCCACCAATATCCTGGCTACCCTGGGCCAGATCAATCCTTATAGTTTTATCCATCCCGTCGCACCGCACATTGCCGCCTACAACGCAGGGGTGCGCATCAATTTTGATCGTATCCTGGAATCATATTATGAGCTTGAATCACAGGCAGAGCTTGTCATCGTCGAGGGCGCCGGCGGCTTTCAGGTGCCGCTGAATGATACCCAGGATAGCGCTGATCTGACGATCGCGTTTGGACTGCCTGTCATTGTGGTGGTGGGCATGCGCCTGGGTTGCCTGAACCACGCACTGCTCACGGTGCGTGCTATCAATGATTGCGGCTTAAAATGTGCGGGATGGGTGGCCAATGTGCTGGATCCGGGGATGGCCGCGCTGGATGAAAATATTCTGGCGCTGCAGCAGCGTATCGATGCCCCCCTGCTCGGGATCATGCCGCACCAGGCGACTCCCGACGCGCGCGAGATTGCCAAATATCTAAATATCAGCTTGTTAGATGAATGCGTCCCCTGTGAACAGCCGTATAGAGCAACAAGTAATACGAAGATTGATCAGGCTGGCTGATTCCATTCCGCCCTGATCCGCTTGCAGGCTTAATTCATCCACACTCAATCGGATTATCCGAAACAGAGCAAACATCTTCATGGGCACTACATTTTTACAATCGCTGGCAGGGGAAGTGTCTTTCCACATTACCGAGGAAAATCTGCGCATTCGCGCCGACCAGTTGCGCGCCCGCTTGCGCCTGTATCCGGTTATGGTGCTCAGCCAGATACTGCTTGAGCCGCTGTTTGTGTGGCTGTTTTGGGAGCGAGCAGACCATCTGCAGCTGCTGTCGTGGCTGACACTGATCTATGCCATGCATGCCGTTGAAATGTTGCTGTGGTGGCGCTACCGCACACAGCTCGACACCGTCCAGCAATGCAGGCGCTGGAGCCAGAAATTTAATCTGCTCGCCGCCGCCGTGGCACTGATGTGGGGGGGGATCGCGCTGTGGTTCTTCCCGCCGGATCTGGCGTATCAGGCATTGATGATCTGTCTGGTACTGGGGCTGGTAGCCGGGGCTGTCACGCTGGATTCCGTTTATCCGCCCGCACTGTATATCTACGTCATTGGCGTGAGCCTGCCCATACTTGTCCGCCTCATCCTGACAGATGACAATAAACACTGGATACTGGCCAGCATGCTGCTGCTGTTCATCACAGGCTCACTCAGTGCAGGCCGCGAACTCAGCAAGACTTTCTGGAAATCGTTATATCAGCGCCATGAAAACGATTTCCTGATCATGCAGTTAATCAGACAAATGGGGATTGCCGAAACGGCCAACCGCGACAAGTCGCGTTTTCTCGCCTCTGCCAGCCATGATTTGCGCCAGCCGCTGCAGGCGCTGGTGTTATTCAGCGAATCACTGCAGGAAGCATCCAAGGAACATGACAGGCGTCATTTGTCCTTGCAGATAAGGAAGTCTGTCGGCGCGCTGGTGGATATGTTTGACGAATTGCTGGATATTTCCAAATTTGATGCCGGCGTAGTGCAAGCCATCAAACAGCACTTCAGGGTACAGGAGGTATTCGAGCGGCTGCAGGCAGAATTTATGCCGCTGGCACTCGCCAAAGACCTGAAGCTTGTCGTTCTGCCCAGCGACCAGGTCGGATACAGCGATCCACACCTGCTGGAACGTATCCTGCGCAATCTGATCTCGAATGCCATCCGTTACACCGACATCGGCAAGGTGCAGGTAAGCTGCCAGAGCATGGACGATATGCTGCAATTTGACGTAATGGATACCGGTATAGGTATACGCGCCGCAAGCATGCCGCACATATTTGAGGAATATTACCAGGTGGACAATCAGCATCGTGACCGGCTCAAGGGGCTCGGTCTTGGCCTGGCTATCGTACGCCGCATGGAAGCGCTTCTGGGCTGCACAGTGACGGTGGTTTCCAAACCTGCCCTGGGATCGGTATTCAGTTTCAGCATCCCGCAGGGTGAAGAGTTGCACCTGATGCAGCCGCAAGTCACCAAACAATCCAGACATGACCTGAGCGGTATCACCGTGGCATTGGTTGAAGACAATCGTGAGATCAGGCTGATGGCTTCCAGGCTGATGCAGGAATGGGGCTGCATAGTCTATGACGGTGAGCTGCCCAATGGCGTGCTGAAACCCATGGTGCTGGCCGGTGTACGCCCCGATATACTCATTTGCGACTATCGTTTGCCGCTGGAATTAACCGCGATTGACGCCATCAGGCAGCTGCGGGAACTGTGGGACACACCCATCCCGACGCTGGTTCTGACGGGAGACACTGCACCGCAGACGTTGCAGGAAATCCGGTCCAGCGGTGCGTTGCTGTTGCACAAGCCTATCAGCCCCGCCCGTTTGCGTTCCATCATGTATTTTGCACTGCAGCTGGAAAGCAGCGCAAATTCCAGGCTGAACACCGCTGCGCAATGACGCTGTAATTGCCCTGCGCTGAAATGGTATGATGTGAAAAAGAATAAATACGCTGCGGGGGGAAAATGAAATTGCAGGTTCTGTTGGCTGATGACCATGCTTTGTTTCGCGACGGCATGCGCTATGTATTGCAGCAGCTCAGCGAGCAAGTCTACATTATCTGCGCTGGCGATTTTGCAGAAACGCTGAGGCAGGCGGAAGCGAATCCGGGACTTGATCTGGCTCTGGTGGATTTGAATATGCCGGGCAGCGATGGCGTCGCGTCGATCAGAATTTTCCACCATCGTTTTCCGGGGATTCCTCTGGTTGTCGTTTCCGGCTCCGAGCAGCGTGCTGAAATAGAGTGTGTGATGGAATACGGCGCGATGGGTTTCATCTCCAAAATGTCCTCGGGAAAAATGATGGTTAATGCCTTGCGTGTCGTGCTGGATGGCGGCATCTACTTTCCGCCGCAACTGTTGACGCAGTCTGAAGCTGAACGCGATCTGACTGAAATGAACCAGGCCGAGATGGAGAGAAGCAGTCAGTTCGGCAACAAACATGGGCTGACCAAACGCCAGCTGGAAGCCCTGCAGTATCTGGCTGAAGGATTGTCAAACAAGGAAATTGCACTGAAAATGAATCTCGCCGAAGGTACGATCAAAGTTCACGTCGCTGCTGCCTATCAGGTGTTGAAGGTCAGCAGCCGCATGGATGCTGTACGCAAGGCCCAGAAGCTGGGATTGATTACGCTTGCTCGCGAGGGCCGCAATGGCGTTTGAACAAAGATTGAGACAGATTCTGAATACTTACACTGCGCGGTTAAAACGATGACCCCATTCCGTGCCCAGCGTCCCGCCACCCCGTTGCCCGCAAGACTCGCCGCATTGCTGCGCGAATCACGCTGGCTGCTGCTGGTGGCGGTGGCGATCTATCTCGTTCTCATCATGTATGGCTACAACCGCACTGACCCGTCCTGGTCGCACAGCGCCAGCGGGGTGCTGGTGCAGAATCCGGGCGGTGTAGTAGGCGCCTGGCTGTCCGATGTGCTGCTGTATATTTTTGGCTTCTCTGCATGGTGGTGGGTGGCGTTTTTATTGCATCGTGTGCGCATGAACTACCACAGCCTGCATCCGGATCATGAAGAGCTCAATGGTTTGTTTGACAAACGTGCCCTGTGGCTGGCACTGATCGGTTATGCCATCTTGCTGCTGTCCAGCAGCGCGCTCGAATTCATCCGCATGCACAGCCTGGCGGTACAGCTGCCGCTGGCGCCGGGCGGCATGCTGGGTGCAGTGCTGGGCAATGCGCTGGCTCATCTGCTGGGTTTCACCGGCTCCACCCTGTTTTTATTTGTGCTGATCGCCAGCGGTTTCAGCCTGTTCAGCGGCTTGTCATGGCTGCGCCTGATCGACTGGCTGGGTGTGCGCGTTGAAACATCCTATCTGTGGTCGCGCAACAGTTGGCGTACCTGGCAGGACAAGCGCATCGGTGCGCAGGCCATAAGCGAGCGCCTGGTAACGGTGCGTAAAGAAAAGAAACGCGCCGAAGAGCATGAGCCGATCTTCATCCAGCCGGCGCCGCTGGAAGTGCCCCAGTCCAGCCGCAAGATCCAGGAAAAACAGAGCCCCTTGTTTACCGAAATGCCGGACTCGGACTTGCCTCCCCTGCATTTACTGGATCAGGCTGTGGCCGAAGTCGAGACCATTTCAACCGATACCCTGGAATTTACCTCGCGCCTGATAGAACGCAAGCTGAAGGATTTTGGCGTCGAAGTCAAAGTGGTGGCGGCCTATCCGGGGCCGGTGATTACACGCTACGAGATTGAACCCGCCATCGGCGTCAAAGGCAGCCAGATCACTAACCTGGTCAAGGATCTGGCACGCGCCCTGTCGGTGGTGAGCCTGCGCGTGGTGGAAACCATCCCCGGCAAAAATTGCATGGCGCTGGAACTGCCCAACCCGAAACGACAGATGGTGCGCCTGTCGGAGATACTCAGTTCGCAAGCCTATGCCGAAATGAAGTCCCCGCTGACCATGGTGATGGGCAAGGATATTTCCGGCGTACCGGTGGTGGCCGATCTCGCAAAAATGCCGCATGTGCTGGTGGCCGGCACCACCGGCTCGGGCAAATCGGTAGCCATCAACGCCATGATCCTGAGCCTGCTGTACAAGGCCACGCCGCAGGAAGTACGCCTGCTGCTGATCGATCCCAAGATGCTGGAGCTGTCGGTATACGAGGGCATCCCGCATCTGCTGGCGCCGGTGGTCACCGACATGCGCCAGGCTGCCGCAGGCTTGAACTGGTGCGTGCAGGAAATGGACAAGCGCTACCGCCTGATGTCCAGCCTCGGCGTGCGCAACATGGCAGGTTACAACCAGAAGATACGCGATGCGATCAAGGCCGGGCAGCCGCTGACCAACCCTTTCACCCTCACCCCCGAGCACCCTGAGGCACTGGAAGAGCTGCCGTTCATCGTGGTGTTTATCGACGAACTGGCCGACCTGATGATGGTGGTGGGCAAGAAAGTAGAAGAATTGATCGCGCGTCTGGCACAGAAGGCACGCGCCTCCGGCATCCACCTGGTACTGGCCACGCAGCGCCCGTCGGTCGACGTGATTACCGGCCTGATCAAGGCCAACGTGCCAACGCGAATTTCCTTCCAGGTGTCGAGCAAAATCGACTCGCGCACCATCCTCGACCAGATGGGTGCGGAAGCCCTGCTCGGCCAGGGCGACATGCTCTACCTGCCGCCCGGCAGCGGCTATCCGCAGCGCGTGCACGGCGCGTTTGTGTCCGACCAGGAAGTGCACCGCGTGATACAGCACATCAAGTCACTGGGCGAACCGCAATACATCGACGGCGTGCTCAACTCGCTGGATGAAGGCGAAGGCGGCGAAGAAGGCGGCAGCAGCATGGTCGATGCGGAAGCCGATCCGCTGTACGATCAGGCCGTCGACATCGTGGTGAAATCGCGCCGCGCCTCCATCTCGCTGGTGCAGCGCAACCTGCGCATCGGCTACAACCGCGCCGCGCGCCTGGTCGAGCAGATGGAAAAAGCCGGCATCGTCACGCCGATGCAGAGCAACGGCAACCGCGAAGTGCTGGCGCCCAAACGCGATGCCTGATGCATCACCTCATTGTTATCAATCTAATTTATTAAATATAATCAATATGTTAAGAAATATATCTATCGGCATCTCAGCCCTGTTATTGGCAGGCATGGCCACCACGGTTAACGCTGGCGCAAGCGACAAGCTTAGAAATTTCATCAACACCAGCCAGTCCGGCCAGGCCAATTTCACCCAGGTGGTGCAGGACAAGAAAGGCAAGAAAATCCAGTCAGCAAGCGGCACCATGCAGTTTGTACGCCCGGGCAAGTTCCGCTGGGTGTACCAGAAGCCCTATGAGCAGATCATCGTCGGCGACGGCAGCAAGTTCTGGCTGTATGACGTGGACCTGAACCAGGTCACGGTGAAGAAACTGGATGCGGCGCTGGGCAGCAGCCCCGCTGCCCTGCTCTCCGGTAACAACGAAATCGAGCGCGCCTTTGTGCTGCAAGACAGCGGCAGCCGCGACGGCCTGGAGTGGCTGGATGCGACCGCCAAAGCGCCCGACACCGGCTTTGAAAAAATCGCGATGGCCTTCAACGCACAGGGCGAACTGGTGGTGATGGAACTGCGCGATGCCTTCGGCCTGAAAACCGAACTGCGCTTCAGCAAAATGCAGATCAACCCCAAACTTTCGCCCTCGCTGTTCAAGTTCGTGCCGCCCAAGGGCGCGGATGTGCTGGGCGAGTAAATCTCCCATAGCAAGCAAAGTTTTCCATGTCGTCCGCCAGCCTGTTTGACTCACCCGCCCCCGCCGCACCGCTGGCCGAACGCCTGCGCCCCAAGCACATAGACGAAGTCATCGGCCAATCCCATCTGCTGGGGCCGGGTCGCCCGCTGCGCATGGCGTTTGCCTCGGGCAAGCTGCACTCCATGATCTTGTGGGGGCCGCCCGGGGTTGGAAAAACCACGCTAGCCCGGCTGATGGCGTCGGCCTTCGATGCGGAGTTTGTGCCGCTGTCGGCGGTGCTGTCAGGGGTAAAGGATATCCGCGATGCCATCGCGCAGGCGCAGCACGTGCTGCAGCAGAACGGCCGCCACACCATCTTGTTTGTGGACGAGGTGCACCGCTTCAACAAATCGCAGCAGGATGCCTTCCTGCCCTTTGTCGAACAGGGGCTGGTGACCTTCATCGGCGCCACCACCGAAAATCCCTCGTTTGAGGTCAACGGCGCGCTGCTGTCGCGGGCGCAGGTATATGTGCTGCAATCGCTTACGGCAGAAGAGCTCGGCCAGCTGTTCGAGCGCGCACAACAGCAAGCGCTGCAGGGGCTGGAGTTTGATGCGGCGGCACGCGAGCGGCTGATCGCCTTTGCCGACGGCGATGCTCGCCGCCTGCTCAATGTGCTGGAGCAAGTGCAGACTGCGGCGCAGACTGCAGACATAAAACTGGTTGACGCCGCCTTTCTCGACAACACGCTGGCGCAGAGCCTGCGCCGTTTCGACAAGGGCGGCGAGGCCTTCTATGACCAGATCTCCGCGCTGCACAAATCGGTGCGCGGCTCCAACCCCGATGCCGCGCTGTACTGGCTGGTGCGCATGCTGGACGGCGGTGCCGACCCCAAGTACCTGGCGCGACGCATCGTGCGCATGGCGTGGGAAGACATTGGCCTGGCCGACCCACGCGCGATCCAGCTCACGCTGGATGCCTCACAAACCTATGAGCGCCTCGGTTCACCAGAAGGAGAATTAGCACTGGCGCAGGCGGTAATCTACATGGCGGTGGCGGCCAAGTCGAACGCAGGCTATGTCGCGTATAATGCTGCCCGCGCGCATGTGTCACAGGACAGCTCACGACCGGTGCCCCTGCACCTGCGCAATGCGCCGACCAAGCTGATGAAGCAGCTCGATTATGGCCGCGATTACCGTTATGCGCACAACGAGGAGGACGGCTATGCGGCGGGCGAGAATTATTTCCCCGACGGCATGCCGGAAGTGAGCTTTTACCAGCCGACCGAGCGCGGGCTGGAGGCGAAGATTGCGGAGAAGCTCGCACATTTGCGCGAGCTGGATGCGGAAGCAAAGAAAAAAATGTAGGGTGCGTCCCACGCACCATGCGCATTGATTGAAGAGTGAATCGAGGATGACATGTTAGACCTGCAAACCCTACGCAATGAATTAACCGAAGTGGCTGCCCGCCTCGCCACCCGCAATTACGTTCTCGACACCGCGCGCTTCGAGCAGCTCGAAGGCGAACGCAAAACCGTGCAGACCCGCACCCAGGAATTACAGGCCAAGCGCAATTCAACTTCCAAGCTGATCGGTCAGGCCAAAGCCAAGGGCGAGGACGTCTCCGCGATCATGGCCGATGTGGCCAATCTTGGAGATGAACTCAAGCAGCTGGAAATTCAACTGGAGCGCATCCAGCAGGACATGCAAGCCTTCCTGTCAGTGATTCCCAATACCCCCCACGCCAGCGTGCCGCAGGGAAAATCCGAGGCGGACAATGTAGAAGTGCGCAAGGTTGGTACAGCGCCAAAATTTGATTTCGAAGTGAAAGATCATGTCAGCGTAGGCGAAGCGATGGGGCTGGATTTCGAAACGGCGACCAAGATCAGCGGTTCGCGTTTCTCCCTGCTGAAAGGCCCGCTGGCGCGCATGCACCGGGCGCTGGCGCAGTTCATGCTCGACACCCATACCGATAAACATGGCTACACCGAAACCTATGTGCCGTATCTGGTAAACGCAGACTCGATGCGCGGCACCGGGCAACTGCCAAAATTCGAAGAGGATCTGTTCAAGGTGCCGCGCCAGATGGGTGAACAAGGCGAACAGAATTTTTACCTGATCCCCACCGCCGAAGTGCCGGTGACCAACATGGTGCGCGACACCATCACGCCGCTGGAACAGCTGCCGCTGAAATATGTGGCACATACCCCCTGCTTCCGTAGCGAGGCCGGCTCCTATGGCCGCGACACGCGCGGCATGATACGCCAGCACCAGTTTGAAAAAGTCGAGCTGGTTCAGATCGTGCACCCGGAACAATCCTATGCCGCACTGGAAAGCCTGCTCGGCCATGCCGAGACCATTCTGCAGAAACTGGGCCTGCCCTATCGCGTGGTGAAATTATGCACTGGCGACATGGGCTTCTCTTCCGCGACGACCTACGACATCGAAGTGTGGCTGCCCGCGCAGAACACCTACCGCGAGATATCTTCCTGCTCCAACTTCGAAGCCTTCCAGGCACGCCGCATGCACGCACGTTTCCGCAATGCGCAAGGCAAACCGGAGCTGGTGCATACGGTGAATGGTTCAGGACTGGCGGTGGGTCGCACCCTGGTGGCAATACTGGAGAATTATCAACAGGCTGATGGCAGCGTGAGAGTACCCGATGTGTTGCGCCCCTATATGGGCGGCATGGAAACTATTTCACCCAAACAATAGCATTTGTAGGGTGCGTCACACGCACCCCTATCTTCGGCGCGTGGAACGCACCCTACATTCACTCACCAGGCGTTGAGCTTGATCTGGTAATCGGGCGGCAACAGTTGCTTGTATTCATCGTGTGATATGCGTTTCAGCATGTCATGATACAGCCGCACAGTTTCAACATAGACAACCGCTTCACCGCCGCGCGCGTAGCCATGTTTGAGTGTTTTTGCGACGCCCGGATTGCGCAGCTTCGGCATCACTTTCTGCACATCCCCCCAAGAGTCCGGGTTCAAACCATGTCGTTGTGACAGCATGCGCGCATCCTCCAGATGCCCCATACCCTGATTGTAGGCAGCCAGCGCCAGCCAGGTGCGCTCCGGCTCATCAATGCGCAGCGGTAGCTGCTCTTTCAGCAATTGCAGATAGCGCGCCCCCGCCATAATGCTTTCGCGAGCATCCAGACGATTAGTGACACTCATGCGGTCTGCGGTATCTTCGGTCAGCATCATCATGCCTCGAACCTTGGTATACGACGTGGCCAGTGGGTTCCAGTGCGACTCCCGGTAAGCCATTGCCGCCAGCAGTTGCCACTCGATTCCGGTTAAAGAAGCGGCCTCTTCAAACAGCGGCCTGTAGCGCGGCAAAACTGTGTTCGTCCTGGTCAGGAATGCCGCCGCATCAAACGGCATGATGCGCTCATTGTGCCCGTAAAATCTCTCAAGCAAACGATCCAGGGTGCCATCTTCCTCGATCGAGGTAAAAAACTTTTCCATCTGCGCATACAGCTCGGCATCCACATCGCGCGCAAATGACCAAGCCAATTGCGATGGCTCCGCGATCTCGAAAGTTTCCTCCAGGGTCGGATGAAAATTTCGCATAAAAGCGATCTGTTCTTCATCCGCGATGGTGCAGTCTATCTCTCCACTCGACACCTCTTCCAGCATGTCGCCGGGCTTTGCTTGATCCACGGTCTTCCAACTGAGTTGGGGATTGTTCAATTGCGCAGCTCGCAAAGCAGCCTCCTGCGCGGATCCGGCAATGACAATAATTTCCCTTGAGCTCAACTCCTCAAGCGTTCTGGCGGGGTTGCCACTACATACCACTGACTCGCTAACCGACTGATAAGGAACGCCAAATTTTATCTCGCCATCAGGTTCGTTGGCGCGCATACCGATCGCAGAAAAATGCGCCTGGCGATTCTGCAGTGCACGTGTACTCTGGTACGGATAAAGCTGAAGCGACTTGAGCTTCACGCCCAGATAGGCGGCAAATAGGCGGGCCAGATGCTGATTGAATTGCTGATCCGGGCTGTCGGCCTGCGGCAGGATGGCCACCAGCTCCCCCTTGCGCCAATCAGCAAGGGGCTCGTCCGCTCTAAAGCTCAGGATAAGCACGATACAAAGTGCTGTGAGCGTGGCAATTTTCAAGGGTAACAAGTTGCGCATGGAAACATTCTGCCCGATTTTTGCCCATTAAGGTAAAATGCTCGGCCTCGGAGAGGTGGCAGAGTGGTCGAATGTACCTGACTCGAAATCAGGCGTAGGTTTATGCCTACCGTGGGTTCGAATCCCACCCTCTCCGCCAAATAAAAAAGGACATCCTCAGGGTGTCCTTTTTTATTTGTGTGGCCTTGTGGCTGAGTTGGCACTAATTTGCAGGGCTTTTGGCACTTCGATCTAACCGCATGATTAAAGTGTGCGCCCTGAAGGGCATAAATGCCGTGCGCACCATGGTGCGTGGGACGCACCCTACAGGACTACGAAGCGTCAATATACGCATCAAGGCGCCGGTCGTTTTGCGGCCTCATACAGCGGCAGCACGGTAGGCAGCAGCGATTGAATTCTCTGAATACGACTGGCGTCCTCGGGGTGGCTGCTCAAAAATTCCGGGGGATTGCCGCCACTTTTTGCGGCTATCATTTTCTGCCACAGGGTCACGCCTGCACGCGGGTCGTAGCCTGAGCGTGCCGATAGCTCCAGGCCGATGTCGTCGGCTTCGCTTTCGTCGTTGCGGCTGAATCGAGTTGCGATCAGCGCGTCATAAACAGTGCCGGATATATCGGCAGAGGTCTGCCCTAGTCCCAGCAACGCCGTGCCGATGCCAATAGCAGTCTGCGCGGCAATCGCCTGCGACACCTGTTCACGCGAGTGTTCGCGCAGGGCGTGTGCGATTTCATGTCCCATCACGATGGCGATTTCTTCATCGCTCATTTTTAGCTGGGTAATCAAGCCGGAATAAAACATGATCTTGCCGCCGGGCATGCAGAAGGCGTTTAGCTCTTTGCTGTCGATGACGTTGACTTCCCAATTCCAGGCGGGTGCATCTTTTCTGAAAACGGCGGTATGCGGTTTGATCTGCGTCGCGATCGCACGCACCCGTTTCAACATGGCAGCGTCACGGTTCAGCTCGCCCTTGCTGCTGGCCTCGGCCTTGAGCTTGGCATAGCTTTGCTCGGCCATTTTTTCCAGCTCTTCGGATGAGACCAGCATCAGTTGTGAACGCTGCGCGCCGACTGCGCCGCCTGCTGTCGTTGAAGCACAGCCGCTGACTGTCACGCATGCCAGACAGAATGAGAATACGCCAAGTAGTCGTAGTGTTTTCATGAGGATGATTATCCGCTGTTTCTTAAGCCCGCGGCAATGCCATTGATGGTAATTTGCAAAGCACGGCGTAATTGCTCGCTGCTTTCGCCTCCGCGCGTACGTTCCAGCAACATGACCTGCAAGTGGTTAAGCGGGTCAATGTAGGGCAGGCGGGTCGTCAGGCTGCGTGCCATGGTGGGGTTGTCGGCCAACAGCGTGGTGCTCTTGGTGATTGCCAGCAGCTTCGACGTCGTGCGCTGCCATTCCGTTTCTATCATGCCGAAAATTTCCTGGCGAACTTTTTCGTCTGCGACCAGCTGTGCATAGCGCGAAGCAATGCCCATATCGGTCTTGGACAGCACCATATCCATATTGGACAGCAGACCACGGAAGAAAGCCCAGTCTTTGTTCATCGCCTGCAGTTGCTTGAGTCCGGCGGCACCATGGCGTTCCAGATATTTTTCCACCGCGCTGCCGAAACCGTACCAGCCCGGCAGGATCACGCGGCTGTTGCTCCAGCTGAAGACCCACGGTATTGCACGCAGGTCTTCAATGCGATTCGTCGCCTTGCGTGCCGATGGGCGGCTGCCGATGTTGAGATCTGCAATCTCGCGTATCGGTGTGGCGGCAAAGAAATAATCGGTGAAGCCAGGCGTTTCAAATACCAGCTTGCGATAAGCCGCTATCGCATCCAGGCTCAACTCTTCCATGATGCGATGGTACTCAGGCATCGTGCTGTCATCGCCGTGGTGATGCAGCAGTGTGGCCTCCATGGTAGCAGCGATCAGTGTTTCCAGATTGCGCCGGCCGATTTCCGGATTGGAGTATTTGCTGGAGATGACCTCGCCCTGTTCGGTGATGCGGATCTGGCCGTTCACGCTGCCGGGTGGCTGTGCACGGATCGCCTCATAGCTGGGGCCTCCGCCGCGACCCACGCTGCCGCCGCGGCCGTGGAACAGGCGCAGTTCGATGCCGTGTTTCTCGAACACCTGAACCAGCTCGATCTCGGCTTTATACAACTCCCAGTTGGCGGTGAGATAGCCACCGTCCTTGTTGCTGTCCGAATAGCCCAGCATGACTTCCTGCGTGTTGTCGCGGCTCCGCAGCAGATCACGGTAGAACGGAATAGAGAACAGCTCGTCCATGATCTGACTGCTGCCGCGCAGGTCATCGATGGTCTCGAACAGCGGAATAATATTGAGATGCAATGCTGGCGCTGCGCCGCCGTTCACACCGAGCAATCCGCTCTGCTGCACCATCAGCGCCACTTCCAGCATGTCGCTGACGCCTTTGGTCATTGAAATGATGTAATTGGGCAGAGCAGAGCGTCCGAACGACAGATGGATGTCGGCGGCGGCCTGCATAATGCGCAGCTCGCCCTGTGTGGTGTCTGAGAACTTGGCCAGGTCGGTGGCAAGTTTCTTGCCCTGCTTCAACGCTGTCAGCAGTGTTTCCCTGCGCGCCAGTTCGTCGCGCTGCAGGTAATCGCTGACACCTGCGACAGCCATCAACTCGCTCACCACCTGTTCGTGCACGCCGCTGTGCTGGCGCATATCCAGCGGCGCCAGATGGAAACCGAACACCTCCGCCGCGCGGCGCAGGTTAGCCAGGCGACCGCGTGCCAGATAAACCGCGTGATGATGATTGAGCGAGTCGATCATGATATCGAGATCGGCTATAAATGCTTGCGGGTTCGGATAAGGCACCGCATTCTCATCCACCTGGCGCAGGTGTTCCACGCGATGTGACAGTTTTTCGGCAGTGGCTACCAGGCGCGAGTAGATGGCCATCAGCGCGCGGCGATAGGGCTCGTCGTCGCGTGATGGGGATTTATCGGGCGACTTGGCTGCAAACTCCAGGAGCGCATCGCTCACCTCAGCCACACGGGAAGACAGGCTCAGGCGTGTGCCGAGCAAATTTGTTTCCGCCAGATAAAATTCCAGCGCAACAGCAGAATGACGCTTGGCCGCATCGCTCATCACCTCTGCAGTGACAAAAGGATTGCCGTCACGATCGCCGCCTATCCAGCTGCCTACGCGCAGCAAAGGAGCGACTGTAAATGATTGCCCGTATTGCTTTTCCAGCTGTTTTTCCAGATTGGCGTAAAGCTGGGGAATTTCCCTGAGGAAGGTATGTCCATAAAAAGTCAGGCCGTTTTTGATTTCGTCCTGCACCTTCAGCTTGGAGAAACGCAGCATGCGCGTATCCCACAATATCAGCACGAAGCGGCGCAGCGCCTCTTCATTGTCCGCCAGCTCTTCCGGCGTCATGTCCATGCGATCACGATCAGACAACAGGCTGGAGATGATCAGCTGACAATCCAGTATGCTCTTACGCTGGACTTCGGTCGGGTGTGCGGTCAGGACGGGGGAGACCAGCGCTTTGTCAAAGAATGACTGCAACGCTTCCGGGCTGATCTTCTTTTCCAGCAAGCGCTCCAATGCCAGCTGAATACTGCCTTCCTGCGGCTTGGAACCGCTCTTCATATGCGCACGGCGGCGGCGATTGTGATGCAGGTCTTCGGCAATATTCGACAGCTGCGAGAAATAGCTGAAGGCTCTCACTACCGACAGGGTGTCGCCCGGTGTCAGGTGATCCAGTAAATGTTCAAGCTGAATACGGTCAGCGTTTTCCTGATTTTTGCGGAACAACACTGAAGAACGGCGCACATTTTCGATCAGTTCAAAGGTTGCATCGCCCTCCTGTTCGCGCAAGGTGTCGCCAAGGATGCGCCCAAGCAGGCGGATATCTTCACGCAGAGGAAGGTCTTTACTGGAAATATTGGCAGAGGTCGGTAACAGGTTCATTTTAATCTTCTTCAACAACCGCGGGTTTAACGCGGGGGCAGGCTCATGTTAGAATGCACTACGAATCAATCAACCAATAGAGGGTATCTCTGAGCACTCAAATTTCCTCGCGATATGGCTTCCTGCCCTAGACGACCCAAAAGGGGAGTGCAGGGTAATCCAATAAATCTTCGCGCTCGCATAGACAATTCTATGTCAGCATTAAAAATTTATTGCGCGCCTAATCTTACTTGGAACTTCAGGTTGTTTAGAGGCAGTACCCTATAGGCACAGGAAAATCCAATGAATCATGTATCTCAGGCGCAACCCGCCCCCGCTAAACTGGTTATCGCATCGCGCGAAAGCGCATTGGCGATGTGGCAGGCAGAGCACATTCGGGATCAACTTTTGGCATTATACCCAAAAACCGCAGTTAGCATCCTGGGGATGACCACGCAGGGTGATCAGATACTCGATGTCACACTGTCCAAGATCGGCGGCAAGGGCTTGTTCGTCAAGGAGTTGGAAACCGCGCTTGAAGAAGGCCGTGCCGATATCGCCGTGCATTCTCTAAAGGACGTGCCCATGCATATGCCACCCGGCTTTATGCTGTGCTGCATCGGCAAGCGCGAGGATCCGCGCGATGCCTTTGTTTCCAACCAGTACGCCAGCCTCGAAGCACTGCCACCGGGCAGCGTGGTCGGCACCTCCAGCCTGCGCCGCGAAAGCCAGCTGCGCGCCCGCTTCCCGCATTTGCATATCGAGCCGCTGCGCGGCAACGTGCAGACGCGCTTGCGCAAGCTGGACGAAGGACAATATGCGGCCATCATTCTGGCCGCCGCCGGACTTAAACGCCTGGGACTTGGACAGCGCATACGCGATTTGATCAGCCCGGAAAACAGCCTGCCTGCAGTCGGCCAAGGCGCACTGGGCATCGAATGCCGCGCCGACCGTCCCGACCTGGAAGCACTGCTGCGCCCGCTGCACGATGCAGAGACTGCGGCCTGTGTACTGGCAGAGCGTGCCATGAGTCGCGCGCTGGCGGGCAGCTGCCAAGTGCCACTGGGCGGCTTCGCCGAAGTGAAGGGCGGCAAGTTGCAGATGCGCGGATTCGTTGCCAGTCCGGATGGCAAGCGCCTGATACGCGCCGAACAAACCGGCAGCGCCGATTCGCCTGAAGCGCTCGGCAATGCGGTGGCTGCTGCGCTGCGCGCGCAGGGTGCAGATGAAATCCTAGCGGCGCTGAATGACTGACAATCTGCCATTGGCAGGTTTGAACATCGTGGTAACCCGCCCGCGCGAGCAGGCGGCACCGCTAGTACGCAGCATTGCAGAACTGGGCGGCAACTGTATTCAGTTTCCGCTGCTGGAAATTACACCGCTGACTGATGAGCGACCATTGAGAGATCTGGCAGCACGCCTACACCAATTTCAGCTGGCCATTTTTATCAGCCCCAATGCCGTGCGTTATGGCATGCCGGCGATTCAGCACGCCGGCGGCCTGCCCGCCTCACTGCAGGTAGCTACGGTAGGCTTGAGCAGCGCCAAAGCGTTACATGATTACGGCGTAAAAAAGGTCATTGCGCCACAGTTACGGTTCGACAGCGAATCCTTGCTGGCATTGCCCGAGCTGCAGGAAGTTGCGGCTAAAAACATCGTCATATTTCGCGGAGACAGTGGGCGTGAATTGCTGGGCGACACGCTGAAATCTCGCGGCGCAAATGTCGAATACGTAACTTGTTATCACCGCAGCAAGCCGCAACATGACGTTACAGCCTTGTTTGCTGCTCGTCCCGATGTGCTGTGTGTGAGCAGCAGCGAGGCCCTGCATAATCTGTGGGAGTTGCTGAATCCGGTCTGCAGGCTAAGGTTCACCGCCTTGCCCCTGTTCGTGTCACATGAGCGTATTGCTCAAGCGGCGCGCAAGCTGGGCTGGCAGCAGATAGTCAGCACAACTGCAGAAGATGAAGGCTTGCTGTCTGAATTAATCGGATGGGCAGCGCTTAAAAGAGGTCAAAAATGACAGAACAAAACAATGTTGCAGACGAGCCGCAGAATACTGCCTCCACGCCTGTTCACAAAAATCCGCTGGCCAGGGCGATTTCGCACCTGAATCTTACACAGCTCACCCTGGCCGTTCTGGTTGTGGTATTTCTGTGGCAATGGATCGACGGCAAGCAGCAGCTTAACCAGATTCAGCAAACGCTTGCGCACCGTCTGGCGGAGGTGGATGGAAGCAATAAAGCCACGCAGACACTCACGCTGCAAAGCCAGGAATTGGTGCGCGAACTGGGCGGCAAACTCAGCGTACTGGAAAGCAAATATGCTGAAACGCAAAGCCAGCGCGCCGCGCTTGAGACACTCTATCAGGACATGTCCAGCAGCCGCGACCAGATGGTGCTGGCCGAGGTTGAGCAGCTTCTGTTAATAGCAGGCCAACAGCTGCAATTGGCCTCCAATGTAAAGGCTGCATTGATAGCCATGCAGCAGGCTGACAGCAGGCTGCAACGCCTGGATAGAGCCGCATTGGGCAGCTTGCGCCGCGCCATCAACAGCGATATGGATAAATTACGCTCTTTGCCTGATGTGGATGTGTCTGCGATAAACGCTCGTCTGGACAGCCTCATTTCGCTGGTGGACCGTTTGCCGCTGGTGCAGGATATTCGCACTCCCCAGGAAAGTTTAACACCCACCGCTGTATCCACCGATAGCGGCTGGCAAAAACTGTTGCGCGAGATGTGGCAGGATATTAAAAACTTGGTACGCATCGAGAATACGCATCAGAGTGAGCTGCCTCTATTGTCACCAACACAGACTTTCTTTTTGCGCGAAAACCTCAAACTGCGTTTGCTTTCTGCACGCATGGCCCTGCTGACGCGCGATGAGGCCAGCTTCAAACATGATATAAAAACAGCGCAGGAATGGATAAAGCTATATTTTGATTTCAAGAATGGCGATGGCGCACAGGCGGTAAATACATTACAGAAACTGAATGCATCCAGGATCAAAATTGAACTGCCTGATGTCAGCAGCAGTCTGGAAGCGGTGCGCCATTACCGCGCATCGCGTGAAAAGGACGTGCGATGAAATTCCTATTCTGGTTATTGGCACTGTTTATGGCAGCTGTTGCAGTGGCCCTCGCTGCCAACAATCCCGGCTACGTGTTATTGGTCTATCCGCCCTATCGCATCGAACTTTCACTGACACTGTTTGTGCTGAGTTTGCTTGCGCTGCTGGTGTTTACCTATTTTTCATTGCGACTCGTGATCGCAGTGCTGCGCTTGCCTGGCTATGTGCGCACTTTCCGCGAGCAACGCGCCCTCAGCAAGGGACGTGCCGCGATGACGGAAGCGCTGACGGCATTTTTTGAAGGGCGTTATGCCGCAGCTGAAAAGGCCGCCGTGCGTGCAATGGAGTCAGGTGAAAATTCGGGGATCAATACCATTATCGCTGCGCGCTCTGCGCATGAGTTGCGCGAATTCGCCAGGCGCGACAACTACCTGGCCAGCACCGCTGGAAAGTCGGTGGGCGAATCCACCATGCGACTGATCGCCAAAACCGAATTCATGCTTGATCAAAAGCAGCCCGAAATGGCGCTCAACTCCCTGAAAGAATTAAGTGCAGCAGGCATGCACAAACACATAGGCGCACTGCAACTGGAACTCAAGGCGCTGCAACAAGCACGAAATTGGGACGGCGTGCTCGCCGTTGTTTCGCAGTTGGAAAAACGTTCAGCCATCACTGACATCGTTGCCGCGCACTTGCGGCAACAGGCATGGCTCGAGAAACTGCGTGCACAGACTCAAAATCTAAAGGACTTGCAGTCGCTCTGGGAATCAGTCCCTGACGACTTTAAGCATCGCACTTCAATCGCCGCCTTGTCCGCGAGTTATTTTATTAAATATCAGGACTGCAAAAATGCCCAGAAGGTCCTGAGCGATAGTCTAAATGAACAGTGGGATAGCGAACTGGTCACCCTGTACGGAGATTGCAAGGGACCTAATAACGTAGGGCAGATCGAACAGGCTGAGAAATGGCTAAAACAGCATAGCGACGATGCCGGCTTGTTGCTGGCGCTGGGCAAGCTGTGCCTGCATCACGGCCTGTGGGGCAAAGCACAGAGTTATCTGGATGCCAGCAATAGCCTGTCGCCCAGCCGGGCAGCCTATACCGCACTGGCACAACTGGCCGAGAAGCTGCACAAGCCCGAGGATGCGTCGAGGTATTATCAACTGGCAATGCAGTTCAAGTAGCGCTCCTAAGCTGATGAAAGGATGGGCCATGCATCACACACTTGCGACAGTATTTGCCGCTGCCATACTGTCAGCCCCCTCTGCACAGGCTGCCACCATCTACAAATGCATGGAGCCGCAAGGCGCTTTGCGCTATCAGGAAAAACCTTGCGCGGAAGAAACCAAATCTGTTTCTTCATGGAACGCATCAAGTGAAGCAAAAATGGATGAAGATGGCTCCCCCTCTTCATCCGGCCCGCTGGTTATAGGACAGGGGAATCACGGCCATTATTTTGTGGACGGGGCGGTTAATGACTATTTTCTGAATTTTGTGATTGATACCGGCGCGTCTATTGTCACACTGCCGCAAAGTGTGGCAACTTCTGCGGGCCTGCGTTGCATCACCCAGGTTACGATGAGAACAGGGAACGGCAACACCCGTGCCTGCACGACCATAATTCAGAAATTCAGATTTGGATCGTTCACGCTAAGAGAGGTGGAGGCAGTCATTGCTCCCAACCTGGACCAGCCCCTGCTCGGCATGAATGTGTTGAAGCGATTTCGTGTAGAGCAGGATGGCGGGCAGATGCGGCTTTCGAAGAAATACTGACCTGCCGTTAGCACCCGCTAGTAAATGATCTTGCCTCCGGCACCTTCATCCCCGCACATCATTGCAGGCATGCCAGTCTTCGAAGAATAAGGGTTCCGGCCCTATTTTTCTGTTACCAAACCTTGCCTAGCAATGCTGTTACTCCGGCAAAGAGAGTCCATTCCTGTGAAGCAGGCGTCAGCCCCGCGGACGCGCCTGCATCCAACACCACGCGCTTGCTCAGATTGTAGGTGCATCCCGCCATGAATTGTGATGTGGCAGAATTGCCCTGCTGCCCGGTCCCGCTCAGTTCGCCGAAAACTCCCCACTGCTCATTCAAATTGCGCCCTGCTGCTACAGCCCAGCTATACAGGTTTGCATCAATACCGTCAGCAACACCGCCCACATGAGTTACGCCAATATTCAGGTCAATATCGTGGCCTGCAATTTCCGTGCTGTAAATTCCATTCAGGATCTGATCTGGCTGGCCCGAGCCTATGGTGTCGTTGGCGGTAGGCGATTTGTAGCCCAACTCAATACCAAAGGCGCTGCCATCTGTGGCAGTGGGAATACGGTGTTTAATCACAAACAAGGTATCGCCATTCCCCTTGAATACTTGATCACTGATGTCAGTGCGCTGCACCGCCAGTTCACTGCCCAGCAGCACGCCCCAATTCTCACTAAAGGCCAGCTTGGCCAAAACCGGATAACTGTCGCGCCACTTGTCTTCGCCCCCCTTGATGCGCTGCGTGCCAAATTCAAGCTCCAGCCAGCCGGGTACGGACAAATCGGCCGGATTTGAAAGCGTAGGCCGATAGGGCTTGGCGGCAGGCTCGGATTCTGCCGCAAAAGCATGCGTTAAAGCGAAAATAAAACAAACTTGAACGATTGCCTGGATTGCGATTTTAATCGGATGACGAATAGAACACCCCGTGTTGAAAATATTAAATGAATCAATGGAATCTGACACGAGTGCCCCTGAATTTTCAGGTTTTTAAACTCATTAGCACTTTAGTCTTTGGGCATAAAGGTAAATGCGTCGGAGAAAAATTCATCATTCGGCAATTTGCGTTGCGTGGTGTAATCGCGATGTGCTGCTTCCACCACAACCGGCGCGCCGCATGCGTACACCTGATAGCTGGACAGGTCGGCATAATCTTCCATCACTGCGGCATGCACAAATCCTGTGCGCCCCTTCCAGTTGTCTTCCGCCAATGCCTCTGACAGCACCGGGGTAAACCTGATCCCGCGCGCCTCCCACTCGCGTGCCTTGTCCAGCATGTACAGGTCGGACAGTTTGCGCGCGCCCCAGTAGAAATGCATGGACCGTTTCATGCCGATATGCAGCGCGTGTTCGATAATCGCCTTGATCGGCGCAAAGCCGGTACCGCTGGCTACAAAAATAATGGGCTTGTCCGAATCTTCGCGCAGGAAAAATGTGCCGAGCGGACCCTTAATGCGCAGGATATCGCGCTCTTTCATCTCGCTGAATACATGATGGGTAAAGCTGCCGCCCGCGATATTGCGCACATGCAGCTCAAGGAATTCGTCGTCATGCGGCGCGTTGGCCAGGGAAAAGCTGCGCGGCTTGCCGGTTTTTTGCAGGATATCGATGTATTGTCCGGCAAGAAATTGCAGGCGCTCGCTCGCCGGCAATTTTAGATAAATGACCATCACGTCATCCGCAAGCTTTTCCAGCTTGTGCACGCGTGTGGGCAACAACTTCACCGGGATATCATTGAGAGTAGTCACTTCACGGCACTCAATGACCAAGTCGGACTTGGGTTTTGCACAGCAAAATAACGCCATTCCCGCCGCCTTCTCGGCATCGCTCAAGGTGCTCGCCTGATACTTGCCGTAATCTACCTCACCCTGCAACACCTTGCCCTTGCACACACCACACACCCCATCGCGACAGCTGTAAGGCAGGGTGTACCCCTGCTTCAGCGCAGCTTCCAGGATATTTTCGCTAGCTTCTACCGAAAATTTATGGCCGCTGGGTAAAATGGTAGTGGTAAATGACATGATGAATAGCTTGGATACGCAAAGGCAGGATTTTAACGCATAATTCCAAGATAATGACATCCTGAATAAAACGGAATGAACAGAATACTGATTATAGGCTGTGGCGATATAGCCATGCGGGTTGCAAGGCTGTTACGCTCGCGTTACCGCCTGTTTGGCCTGGTGCGCAATCCTGCGCGTTTTGCCGAATTGCGCACAGCGGGAATAATGCCCATATCCGGAGATCTGGATCATCCGCACAGCCTGCATCGAATATCCGGCCTTGCGCATATCGTGCTGCACTTTGCGCCGCCGCATGCGGCACAGAGCAACAGCACTGATGCCCGCACACGCAACCTCATCGCAGCCCTGTCGCGCGGCAGATTGCCGCAGCGCCTGATCTACATCGGCACCAGCGGCGTATATGGAGACTGCGGCGGTGATGTAGTACCCGAAACACGCCCGCTTCATGCGCAGAGCAGCCGTGCGCAACTTCGCGTCAATGCGGAAAATAAAATTCGCATGTGGGCGCAACGCAGCGGTGTGCAGGCCAGCATCCTGCGTGTGCCCGGTATCTACGCGGCAGATCGCCTGCCTTTGGAACGGCTGCGCAAAGGCACACCGACGATCGTTGCTGACGACGACGGTTACACCAATCACATCCACGCCGATGATCTGGCGCGCAGTGTCATCGCTGCGTTGCGCCATGCACGGCCTAATCGCGTGTATCACACCGTTGATGATAGCCAGATGAAAATGGGGGAATATTTCGATGCGGTCGCGGATGCGTTTGAGTTGCCGCACCCGCCCAGAATAAGCCGTGCCGAAGCGCAGGCTGTGCTGTCGCCGATGCTGCTGTCGTTTATGAATGAATCGCGGCGACTGACAAATACACGCTTGAAACAGGAATTGAAATTCGTGATGCGTTATCCGACAGTGACGGCTGCATTAACGGAAATTCGCGCAGCGTCGTTTGCCCCCTCTCCCGGATGCCCGGCCAAAAGTTTTTCGGATGCTGGGAGAGGGTTAGGGAGGGGGGAAATCAGGCAGAGTGGCTCTGCCGAATCAATTCAGCCAGTTTGTGCTTCGCCGCGCCAGATGCAATTACCTCTGCCGCTTTTTTGACACCATCTGCCAGCGTAGCTGTTAATCCCGCCGCGTAAATCGCCGCACCCGCATTGAGCTGCACAATGTCGCGTGCCGCGCCGGCTTCATTATTCAGCACACTGAGCAGCATGGCTTTCGCCTCGTCAACGGTGGCGACACGAATGCTGTCCAGCGGTGCATTGTGCAAATCGAACTGCTCCGGCGTCACGGTGTATTCACTCACCTGTCCATCCTTCAGTTCGGCGATGTTGGTGTGCCCACTGATGGTGATCTCGTCCAGACCGTCGCTGCCGTTCACGACCAGCACATGGCGGCTGCCCAGGCGTTGCAATACGCGTGCCTGGATGCCGACCAGATCCTGATGGAATACGCCCATCACCTGATTGTCTGCTCCGGCCGGGTTGGTCAGCGGCCCCAGCACATTGAACAGGGTGCGCACACCCAGCTCGCGCCGCACCGGTGCGGCGTATTTCATCGCGCCATGAAAGTTGGGCGCAAACATGAAACCAATGCCGATTTCATCAATGCTCTTTCCCACCTGCTCCGGAGTCAGGTTGAGATTAACACCCAATGCTTCGAGCACATCCGCCGAGCCGCAGGTCGATGACACCGAACGGCCGCCGTGCTTGGCGACCTGCGCACCCGCAGCTGCCGCTACCAATGCACTTGCCGTCGAGATATTGAAGGTGTGCGCGGCATCGCCGCCGGTGCCGCAGGTGTCCACCAGATGTTCGCGCTTGGTGACCGGCACCTTGCTGGCGAATTCGCGCATCACGAATGCGGCTGCGGAGATCTCGCCTATGGTTTCTTTTTTGACGCGCAGACCTACCAGTATACCGGCAATTTGTGCGGGAGAGACTTCGCCCGTCATGATCTGGCGCATCAGTGACAGCATCTCATCGTAGAAAATCTCGCGCTGCTCGATCAGGCGCACCAGTGCTTGTTGCGGGGTAATCATGACTATTTTTTTCCTTTCAGAAAATTATCCAGCATGTCGTGACCGTGTTCGGTCAGAATGGATTCCGGATGAAACTGCACGCCGTGCACAGCCAGTGTCTTGTGGCGCACGCCCATGATTTCCCCGTCTTCCGTCCAGGCGGTGATTTCCAAGCAGTCCGGTATGGTCTCTTTTTCGATGACTAGCGAGTGATAGCGGGTGGCGGTAAACGGGCTCGGCAGGCCGTGAAATACACTGGTATTGTTATGAAAGATGGGTGAAGTCTTGCCATGCATCAGCTGCTTGGCGTGGATGATTTTGCCGCCAAAAGCCTGGCCTATGCTCTGGTGACCCAGACACACGCCGAGCAACGGTATCTTGCCGGAAAAATGTTTAATGGCAGCCACGGAAATGCCCGCTTCGTTGGGCGTGCACGGTCCGGGTGAAATCACGATGTGATCCGGCTTGATTTTTTCTATTTCTTCCAGTGTGATGCCATCATTGCGATGCACCACAACTTCCGCACCCAGCTCGGCAAAATACTGCACCAAGTTGTAGGTAAAAGAATCGTAATTGTCGATCATTAACAGCATGTCACATCACCTAATTTATATCGACCACGGTCAATACAATACCTTATTTATTGAAACAAACCTTAAACCGGTTAACGGAGTGCCGCAGCTTTCGGCTTATGTGTGCCCCGAGTTAAGTCCGATACATTATAATCGTCCTTCGAATTAATTTCTAACTGAGGATAAAATCATGGCATCGAATGAAGGACGGGCATATTTCGCACTGAGTGGTTATCATTTCAATCCCGATGACATCACGCGTCTTATTGGCATCGAACCTACTTCAATTAATGCATCCGGCGCTCACAGCCCCCTGGATAAACCCGTAATTAGTTCATGGGAAATATCGACGCAGATCCACACTGATGATATTGATGTATATAAAATGACTGACGTCATCACCAAACAACTTGAACCGGTCAAGGATAAAATTCTTCAAGTGATAAAAAGTCACAACCTGTCGCCAAGATTCGGGGTCGTTCTGGTATTGTCTACTGACAAAGGTAAGACTGTACCCGATGTAGGTTTCGGTGCAAGAACGATCCGCTTCATGGCCGAAATTGGTGCTTTTGTAAATGTTGATTACCAGCTTTCTGAGCGCATATAGACTTTATATCAGAATAAAAAAAGCACGCTCTTATAGCGTGCTTTTCACAAACCCAATTTCAAATTTAGTAGCTGCACAACCTGCCAGGTACTGTACAGCTGACTGGCTCAGGGCCTCTTGGGGGTTTGGTATGGAGCCTCTTTCTGTGCTGCTTCCCAGGTAGTTTCATAGCCAACAAAAAATTTTCCCGGTGTAATCTCTTTCTGACGGGTTGTCACACGGAATGCATGTCCATCGGGAATTTTGGGGCGGCAAAACGGCTTATTGTCATCACTCATAATCACATCTCCTTGCTGGTTGAAAACGGGAGGTATTTTAAAAGGTTGCCAGCCCCTCCCACTTAACTGGTACATTATACTAACTAACGCGTGTAATGCCCCTTCTTTGGTATCACATGCCTCACTCCACCCTGAGGGTTCTCAGTATCCCCTTTGTAGCGGGGAATGATGTGGATATGAACATGGAAAATACTCTGACCGGCTGCCTGTCCCACATTAACGCCGATATTGTAACCATCAGGCTTGAAGTCCTTGTCCAGTAACGCGCGCTCCTCGGTGATCAACGCCATGCATGCACTGACCTCTTCGGCTGTAAGATCGAAAAAACTGGCCACATGGCGACGCGGGATAACCAGGGTATGGCCCGGACTAGCCGGATAGGTATCACGTGCACTGAAAGCAAGTTCACGTTCCAGCGATACACCACGCGGATCTGTGCAGAACAAGCATGGATTGTTCGGATCCCGCTTTTGTTCTGTTTTTTCTACAGCCGACAAACCTCGCCCCCCAATCAGCAACTTTCGCTACTCACAAGCGCCATCGATCTTGCCTTATTCATTTGCTCTTCGCAATGCCTTAAACAAAGTGGCTGAAGCGCATGCGAAAAACATTCGATAATGACTTCAAACTCATCGGCCAGCTCTTCTGCAAGCCGGGTATCTTTTGTCAATTCTGCCAGTAAATTCTGTGCTGTCGCCTTGTTTACCCTGCATAGCACCGCCAGATGAATTGGCAGTTGCTGCTCCATACTGACCGTTAGCGCCTTTTCATATGCCCTGATAGCTTCCACCAAGCGCTCAGGGTTGCTTTCAGATTCACCGAGATGATGCAATACAACAGCACGGTTATTATGGGTAGCGGTTAACTCCAATGCATAATTATCCGCATCGAGTATGGCAAGGGCATTCTTATAAGCAACAACGGACTTTTGAAATTGACGGTTACCTTTAAGCAGTTTTCCGAAAGCATGGAAAGTATTTCCAAGCTGATGCATCGTAAACATCCAGTCTTCAGGCGACCCATCTCGCGTCCAGACCAGCAAGGCATTGGTGTAAGCATCTACAGCGATCTTAAACGGCTTTGTAGTTTCAAGCAGCCGGCCAAGCGCCTGATTGGCCGTGCCCAGGTTATATTGCGTTGCTGCCCATTTCAATGGCGCACTTTCCTGTCTGAACTCCTCCAATGCATTGTTGAAACACTGAATGGCCCGCTCAAACAATTCAACGTCTCTCCTCTGCTGCCCCAGCGCCGCAAGGATATTCCCGAGGTTGTTCTGTGTCTCGGCCCAGATTAGTGGCTCACGGGCACGGCTTGTCTTTTCAGTTAGAGTATCTGTGGCAGAAGTGTCTGCCAGCGATGCCTCAAGCGCCTCGCGTAAACTCTCAAAAATTTTAGAACTGAAACGGCGCTGCTCATAATTTCCCCGTGTGTAAAGAAAATTATCCGCTACAGCAACCTTGGTATCCGGAACAGCCGCTACAGCCACCTCTGCACTCAGCATGCCTATAGAATCTGCTATTGCGCGCTCCAGAGCCCTGTTCTCGGGATAAATTATGTAATTAGTTGAGAATTTCATTGTGCCCGTTCGAGTATTTCATTTATATCAGGATTGGCACCAACCGCTCCGCCAAGGTCAATTTCTTCATCGGTAGCGTCACGGATAGTCAAGACTTCGAGCATGAAGGTGACATCTCTTCCACACAGTGGATTATTTCCATCGACAGTTAATGTCTTATCATCGAAACGAGTGACGATAAAAGCCCTGGGCTCGCCCTTTTCATTTTCCATGGTGATAGTCATACCAATTTCCCGATATTCTTCCGGGACATTTTCTATACGATCGGTAAACACCAGTGATTCATCTCTCTCACCGTATAACTTTGCAGTGTCTACTGGCACTTCAATGATATCGCCGATTTTTTTACCATACAGCTCCTTGGTCACTTCTTCAGACATCACATCATTCACACCATGAACATAACCCAGCGGATAATCCACAGTAACGAGTACGTCACCGGTTTTGCTATCGATGACCTTGTAATTCAGTTCAACGAATTTTTCGTCTTCAATTGTATCTGACATATTTAATTAATCATTTTTATAAAATTACCCTAAAATAAGGTGGCGCCAAAAATTCTCACCTTGTCCTTTTCATAACCCAGCACCAGTCTTCCCAGCCATTCACTTTGATTTTTTTTGTTTATCACTTTGTATAGAACAGTAACATACTCCCCACGGCGTATCATGCCAAGATACGAATAATCATCTGACAGGTTTTTCGCAAGATCGCTTCTCGCAAACTGCTTACCCATTTCAACCTCATTAGCACCCGCAATAAAGGAGCTCGAAAAATTACGCGTGAAAGCACCGTAGTTTCCTTCGTTGGAGTACTTGATAAGATCAGCCCACATCGGGCTGGCCAACTCTAAAATCTCTTCATCTGTTTTTTCAAGAATGTTCATAAAATATCTCACCTACACTGAGTTTCAAAATTTCATCTATAGCAATGTCATTATATTAGCTGAATAGACAAAAAAAGGACCAACAAAAAATATGCCGGCCCTCTTTAATAAAAAAGCAAGTTATCGCAGCTGCAGGCCTGATTGTACAAAGCTGGTAAATCAAGCCTGCATTTGCTTAGTGCGCTTCTGGCGCCGCTTTCTCCACATCACCTACCAGGTGGTAGAGCGGTGCTTTTTCCATTGTGTACTCACCCGTCTTCGGATCACGACGAGAAACTGTCAGTACGTGCCAGTCCTTGTCATCCAGCTTCATTACATCACCACGGTAGTAGTATCCCGGCCAACGTGTTTCCTTACGGAACAGCGTATGATGGAATACACTCTCAGAAGTAAGGAAGCGATGCTTCAGCTCCCATGCACGCAGCAGCTCATGGATGTCAGACGCGGCAACATTTTCCAGATCTTCTCCCAGAATCGACATCTTCTTCAGACCGATGTTCAAGAGCTTGTCGTTGGTCATGTAGTTAACACCAAAACCACCACAGTACTCATCCATCATCTTCTGCAAACGATCAAGACCCTGTCTCGGATTGATGAAGTTAGGATTAACGGAGCCGGCAACCACTTCATTGCTGTAAACACGGTAAGTTTCCAGTGGCTTGAAGATTTGCTCCTTACGGCGATTGATCTGAGCGTCAGAAACACGGATGCCCTCTGCCTTGCCATCATCGATATATTTGCAGGCAGCCTTGGCAGCCAGACGGCCTTCAGTGAAAGAACCTGACGAGAAGGCGTGAGGTGTACCGCCTACCGCATCACCGGCACCGAACAGACCTTCAATAGTCGTCATGCGGTTATAGCCCCAGTAGTATTCTGGCGGAGATATATCTTCCGGACCGGAACACCAGGCACCGCAACCGGTAGCATGCGAACCCATAACATAAGGCTCGGAGGTGGTCAGCTCGGGGTTTTCGTACTTGGGATCCACGTCTGTGGCTGCCCAAAGTACCGCCTGTCCAACGGTCATACCGAGGAAGTTGTGCCAGCCGATCTCTTCAAGATGAGGATCCTGGAAGGCTTCCATGGTGACCATGTGGATAGGGCCGCGACCGGCGTTAACCTCGTTGATGATAGCGTGGTTACGCAGGCAGGTCGGAATGGGCCTATGGGTTCTGTGCGAAACTTCCGGATCCAGATATTCCTTGCCCACCATTTCCTGAAGTGCCGGGAACCACTTGGACTCGTACTCTTCACCGTAGCCATTCTGGGTATAGGTCTTGAGATGCAGGAAGTAGGCACCAACAGGACCGTAACCATCCTTGAAGCGAGCCAGTACGATACGGTTTTCCATTTGTGTCATCTTTGCACCGGCTTCGATCATCAGGCCGTATGCTGAACCCGAAGACCACGGTGCGTACCAGACACGACCCGCACCTTCTCCAACAGAACGCGGCTTGAAGATGTTGGAAGCGCCACCGGCGCCACAGATAACGGTCTTGGACTTGAACACGTGGTAGTTACCCGTGCGGACATTAAAGCCCACGGCTCCTGCAACACGGTTCTCTTTGGATTCATCCATCAAGAGATGAGTCACGCAGATGCGGTTGAAAACCTTGTCCGCTGACTTCTTGGCTGCTTCAGCAACGATAGGCTTGTAGGATTCACCATGAATCATGATCTGCCAACGCCCTTCACGCAGATACGAACCCTTCTTCTCGTTGCGCATGATGGGCAGACCCCATTCTTCGAAGTTATGCACAGCGGAGTCTACGTGGCGTGCCATGTCAAACAGCAAGTCTTCACGCACCATACCCATCAGGTCGATACGCGCATAGCGCACATGATCTTCGGGATTGTTCTCGCCAAAGCGTGTACCCATGTAACAGTTGATCGCATACAGGCCCTGGGCTACCGCGCCGGAACGCATGATGTTTGCCTTCTCGGCGATGACGATCTTCTTGTTCTGTCCCCAATATCTTGCTTCGAATGCCGCACCTGTACCGCCCAGGCCCGCACCGACAACCAGAATGTCGATATTGTCTTCAATAATTGTCGAGTAACTCATTAGTATTGCACCCCTTTTTTAATTTCCAGGCCATTGGATTGCAGTGTGTGCAATCCACCGTCATCCATGCGGATATATTTAGGCTCATTGAACAACAGTTGGCTGTCGCGCATCTCCTTGCTGGGGGCAGGCACCTCAGCGAGGTTCGGTGTCGCCGAGCCCCAGGGCTTGGTCGTGATAGGTGCAAGCAGCTCCATATCTTTCTTGCCGTTGCGGAACTTGATACGCCACGCAATCGTGCCTTTCTCTTCATCACGGAGCACTCGAACACTGTGTCCAAGTGGCGCAAAGTCCGCATAACCGCGCACATCAATCGCGTGATGCGGACAGGCCTTTACACAGGAATAGCATTCCCAGCACATACTGGGTTCGATATTGTAAGCACGACGAAGGGTTTTATCGATGTGCATGATGTCAGACGGGCAGATGTCAACACATTCTCCGCAACCATCACAACGCGTCATATATACAAAGGTTGGCATAAAATACTCCTCTATTTCTTATAAATATTAATTAATCAAGTCTACATTAGTATTAGTAGTGTTTTGCTCTTTCAGCCTTGATACAAAGCCCCATGTTTGGCGGATTCTTGCCCATATATTGTGGGATATCCGGAAACTTGCGCTGTACTTCAGGATCAGTCAAATCATAGTCTGGAGGCAAATTCTCGCGAGAACCATCGGCCCTGGTAATTTTTTTCTGGTAGGCCGCAGCGGGCTTAAAGAACATATGAGCGAACTTGGA
>DATKTO010000007.1:0-211710 GCA_035531075.1 Gallionellaceae bacterium | reverse complement strand
GAATGTAAACCATATCGAGCATAACCTCGTAATGGTTACCGAGCGTCTTGCATGTGCTGATAGAGCAGACGCAGAGTTAGAAGATAACGGTGCGAATATTCGTGATGCAGTACGAGATGCAATTATGATGACGCACAACGTTAAATATACACCGATGCCGGTGTATATTCTGTAAAAATACGGTGTATAATCTGGCACATATTTCAAGCCAACCTTTTGTTTATTTAGATATAATCAGTCAAGGAGTCGCGTAATGGGCATTGAAACTACACCTCCGGCTCAAAACCCTCCCAAACTGCTTGATCAAGTCCGCGACAAGATCAGGGTCAAACACTACAGCATCCGCACAGAAACGCAATATCTTCAATGGATAAAGCGATTTATTCTGTTTCATGGCAAACGCCATCCACAGGAGATGGATGCCATTGAGGTAGAAGCTTTTTTGACGCACATTGCGGTCGAAGGCAACGTGTCAGCATCAACTCAGAATCAGGCGCTATCTGCGCTGTTGTTTCTTTACAGGGAAGTGATGGGCATTGATTTGCCCTGGATGGATACCATGGTACGCGCAAAAAAACCGCAGCGTTTGCCTGTTGTGTTGAGTCGTGCAGAGGTAGTGTTGGTATTGGCGCGTATGGATGGGATTTACAGTTTGATGGCGCGCATTTTGTACGGCACCGGAATGCGGTTGATGGAGTGTGCGCGGCTGCGGGTGAAGGATGTGGATTTCGGGCGGCGCGAGATTTTAATTCGCGATGGCAAGGGCGGCAAAGACAGGGTGACGATGTTGCCGGATGTTTTGATTTTGCCGTTGCAAGAGCACTTGGCGAAGCGCCGCCTTCTTTACGAGGATGATCTGGCGAAGGGAATGGCGGAGGTGTTTTTGCCGGATGCGCTGGCGCGCAAATATCCCAACGCCTCTGCCGAGTGGCCCTGGCAATATATATTTTCGTCCGGCAGTTATTCTGTCGATCCGCGTAGCGGGCGGGATCGCCGCCATCATATCGATGAAAAACTGCTGCAGCGCGCGATGAAAAGGGCCGTTTCAGCATCCGGTGTCGTCAAACTTGCCACACCGCACACTTTGCGCCATTCATTTGCCACGCATTTGCTGGAGGGCGGCTACGACATCCGCACGGTGCAGGAGTTGCTCGGGCACAGTGATGTTTCCACCACCATGATTTACACACATGTTTTAAACAAGGGCGGCAGGGGCGTAAAAAGCCCGCTGGATACTTTTTAAGACTGAAATAATGGGGGAAATTACAAGTCTTCAGGTGATAAACCTGTGTGCTTTGCCATACGTGCCAACATTTTTGGCCCAACTTCAACGCCATCATGAAATGCAAAAACCACGTCCGGCCAACCATTCCGAGCAAGTGTCTTCCCCGCAAGGAGGAGGCCGTTTTTGTAAGCCGACAAGTCGGCAACAACTACGCTCTGTGTGAACCGGTTTGTCTTTTGATACTCCACCCAAGCCGCAGCAATGCGGCAAGAAGCCGCCTGGCTTTGACCGAAGGCCATTGGCTCATGCGGCAACCGGGAGAGAAATATTTATTGCAAAGGGGCGATTCTCATTGTGTTCAAGGCGATCAGCAATAACACGCAGGGCAAGCACTTCGGCCTTCGACATTGCTTCCATCGAAGTTGCACCGTAAGCCATAACCCCCGGCAACTCAGGAACCTCGGCCAACCAGCGTCCATCCGACTCTTGCTCATGTTCTATTGTAAAATTCATATAAATCACCATTCAGTTAACTCATTATTTCGCTTTTTGATTCTACTCCGAAAGTGAAACTTGAGATATTTGAAATTTAATCCTGCTGCTCAGATAAAATCCCAGCCTGCCAATCAGCACCCTGCACTCATTATTTAATGTTCACACAAAATATTTCATCGCTATTTTCACCAGAAGGTGCATTGGCTACGCACATCCCCAACTTCCGCTCTCGCCCGCAGCAGGTGGAGATGGCCGAGGCGATTGCTGAGGCGATTTCAGCCAACAGCCTGCTGATTGCCGAGGCGGGCACCGGCACCGGCAAGACCTTCGCCTATCTGGTGCCCGCGCTGCTTGGCGGCGGCAAGGTGGTGCTTTCCACCGGCACCAAAAACCTGCAAGACCAGTTGTTTCAGCGCGACCTGCCCACGGTGCGCGATGCGCTGAAGGCGCCGGTGTCGATTGCGCTGCTCAAGGGCCGTGCGAATTATGTGTGCCACTATCATCTGGAGCGGGCGCAGTCTGACGGGCGCTTGCCCACGCGCGAGGATGCGCGCTATCTGGCGCGCATCGTGCAGTATGCCAAGATCACGCAAACCGGCGACAAGAGCGGGCTGGCCGATGTGCCGGAGACCGCGGCGATCTGGCCGCTGGTGACCTCCACCCGCGACAACTGCCTCGGGCAGGAGTGCCCAAGCCACAAGGAATGCTTCGTGCTGAAGGCGCGCAAGGAGGCGATGGAAGCAGATGTGGTGGTGGTGAACCATCATCTGTTTTTTGCCGATGTGATGCTGCGCGACGAAGGTGTGGCCGAGCTGCTGCCCGCCTGCAACACGGTGATCTTCGACGAGGCCCACCAGTTGCCGGAAACAGCCAGCCTGTTTTTTGGCGAGAACATCTCCACTTCGCAACTGCTTGAGCTGGCGCGCGACACCACGATCGAAGCGCTCTCCGGCGCAAAGGACTTCACCCCCCTGCCCGATGCCTGCAGCGCGCTGGAAAAAGCCGCGCGCGACCTGCGTCTGGTGTTCAAGAAGAATGAAGGCCGCATGAATGCGGATGAGGCGGGCAAACTGCCGGGCTTCGCGGATGCGCTGAGCAATACGTCGGCCCAGCTCGGTAAGCTAAACGAGCTGCTAGAAAAACAGGCCGAGCGCAGCGAGGGCCTGGAAAACTGCTGGAATCGCGGCGTGGAGCTGGGGCACAAAATCACGCACTGGCAGGATGAAACACAGACCGACGTGGTGCGCTGGGTGGAAATTTTTCACCACTCGCTGCAGCTCAACACCACGCCCTTGTCGATTGCGGAAATTTTCGCCAAGCAGATCGGCGGCACGCCGCGCGCGTGGATTTTTACCTCGGCCACGCTGGCGGTGAAAAAGGATTTCTCCCATTACCAGGCTGAGATGGGCCTAATCACCGCGCGCACCGCGTGCTGGGACAGCCCGTTCAACTACCCGGAGCAGGCATTGCTCTATGCGCCGGACAACATGCCTGACCCCAACAGCAGCGCCTATACCGAGGCGGTCATTGCCGCCGCCCTGCCGCTGATCGAGGCCAGCAAGGGGCGCGCCTTTTTGCTGTTTACCAGCTTGCGCGCGATGCAGCGCGCACACGAAATTTTGCAGGCGGAGTTTGACCGCAAAAACTTGAAGTACCCGCTGATGCTGCAGGGCGAAGGCTCGCGCAACGATCTGCTGGCGCGCTTCCGCGACCACGGCAATGCGGTGCTGCTGGGCAGCCAGTCATTCTGGGAGGGGGTGGACGTGCGCGGCGAGGCGCTGTCTCTGGTGGTGATCGACAAGCTGCCGTTTGCGCCGCCGGACGACCCGGTGCTGGCGGCGCGTATCGCGCAGATCACCAAGCAGGGGCGCAATGCGTTTATGGAATACCAGTTGCCGCGCGCGGTAATCAACCTGAAGCAGGGGGCAGGACGCCTGATACGCGACGAGAGCGACCGCGGCGTGCTGATGATCTGTGATCCGCGCCTGCTGACCAAGCCCTACGGCAAGCGCATCTGGCAAAGCCTGCCGCCGTTCAAGCGCACGCGTGTGCTGGGCGAGGCTGTGTCTTTCTTTGATGCTGCGGCTCAAGCTGAGAAGGTACTTGAATAAGGATGGCGTGGACACATATCCAAATAAAGCATACCGTTGCTCAGTAACCGAAACAATGACAGATATTTACAACTATCTGTATTTATTTAAGAATACGCTGATTAGGTCGTCATCCCCGCGAAGGCGGGGATCCAGCTCTTTGATTTGACTAGGTTCCCGCCTTCGCGGGAACGACAAAATGGACTTAATCAGTGTTTCCTTAATAAATATTATCACCATACCGGAGCACTGCCGAGTGCGTCATAAGCACCATGGTGCGCACGGCGCACCCTACGTAATTTAAGCGCCATGCGGGGATATAATCACAGCTTCAAAAGTAAGTTTGTTGTTTGAGCATCAGAAAATAGGTAACAATCAACCTGATTTATTGATTCTATTGATCCGGCATCGATTATCCGAGAATCCGTTCGCATTGAGCTTGTCGAAATGTGAATGGATTCTTGTGCTTCGACAGGCTCAGCACGAACGGTTGTAGAGTTCAAGTCGTGCCGGATCAATAGATGAAAAAGTTTCACCTTTGGCAGAACAGCATTGCATTTAAATCGCTACGAAAGTGAGATGATGATGAATGAAAATATCCTGAAAGTGTTAAACACCAATACCGAGTTTTACCCTCACAATCTCGAGCAAAAATTTCCGCACCTGCTCGAAAGAATGATCAAGTTATGGAATTCGCCCCAGTTTGATGCACAGGTGAACCAGTTGATGCTGGATAAACGCGAGCATCGTCGGCAGGGATTTCCTGCCGAGGTCGCTTCCGAAATATTGCGCCTCAGCATTATTCACACCGAGCAATACGGAAACATTGATTCAAAATCATGGGTAGATGCATCAGACGTGAAGATTAATTAGTCCCACAGTTTTTCCAACACCCTATATCCTCCCAGTACTTCCCGTAGGGTGCGCCGTGCGCACCATGGTGCGTGTGACGCACCCTACATGACTTTCCGCATTCCCCTTCTGGCGCGTTATAATTATATTTGTGGAACATTGAATAGGCCCTCCGTTCGTGGTGAGCTTGTCGAACCATGATCGAAGGGGGCTTAACAATCAACGCTTTGTCATGCAGGCCCTTCGACATGCTCAGGGCGAATGGACTTATTCAGCATTTCCTTATTTTTTCCGCCCACTATTTCGCATTCAGTTGCTTACGGAGTCCTCGCTATGTCGCACAATTTATTCAACTCCCGCTCAACCTTCAAACTGGCAAGTGGCAAGACTGCCACGCTGTATTCGCTGCAGGCGCTTGAAGCAGCCGGGCTGGGCAAGATTTCACGCCTGCCGGTTTCCATCCGCATCGTGCTGGAGGCGGTGTTGCGCAATTATGACGAGAAGAAGGTGAGCGAGGCGCATGTGCGCCAGCTGGCAAACTGGCAGCCGAATGCGCCGCGCACCGAGGAGATTCCTTTTGTGGTGGCGCGGATTGTTTTGCAGGATTTTACCGGCGTGCCGCTGCTGGCCGACCTCGCCGCGATGCGCGACGCCGCAGCGAAGATGGGCAAAGACCCCAAGATCATCGAGCCGCTGGTGCCGGTCAATCTGGTGGTGGACCACTCGGTGCAGATCGACAGCTACAACAATCCGAATGCGCTGAAGCTGAATATGGAGCTGGAGTTCGAGCGCAACAACGAGCGTTACAAGTTCATGAAGTGGGGCATGCAGGCGTTTGACACCTTCAAGGTGGTGCCGCCCGGCATCGGCATCGTGCACCAGGTCAATCTGGAATATCTGGCGCGCGGCGTGCTGAGCAAGGACGGCGTCTACTACCCTGATACATTAGTCGGCACCGACAGCCACACCACCATGATCAACGGCATCGGCGTGGTGGGCTGGGGCGTGGGCGGCATCGAGGCGGAAGCCGGCATGCTGGGGCAGCCGGTGTACTTCCTCACCCCGGACGTGGTGGGCGTTAATCTGAAAGGCAAGCTGCGCGAAGGCGTGACCGCGACGGACCTGGTGCTGAGCGTGACCGAACTGCTGCGCAAGCAAAAGGTGGTAGGCAAGTTTGTCGAATTCTTCGGCGAAGGCACCGCGGCCCTGACCCTGCCCGACCGCGCCACTATCGCCAACATGGCGCCGGAATACGGCGCGACCATGGGCTTCTTCCCGGTGGACGACATTACCGTCAACTTTATGCGCAACACCGGCCGCACCGACGAAGAGGTGGATGCCTTCCAAAGCTACTTCAAGGCGCAGGGACTGTATGGCATCCCGCAAGCGGGCAGCATCGACTACAGCAGCGTGGTGGAACTGGATCTCACCACCATCCAGCCGTCGCTGGCCGGCCCCAAGCGCCCGCAGGACCGCATTCAGCTTAACGCAATGAAGGAGACCTTCAATGCCCTGTTCAGCAAGCCGGTGGTGGAAAACGGCTTTAACCAGCCTGCCGACAGGCTGTCCAAGCGCTATATCACCGCCCTGCCGGACCGCAGTAAAAATGTATGCGTGCCTATTTCCGGCGGCGGCTTGCAGGGCAACGGAAAAAACAGTAGCGAGATGGAGATGGGGAGCGACCACCCGACCCCGACAGTGCGCTGCGAAACGCCGGAGGAGATGCTGCCTCCGGTCGAGATCGGCCACGGCGATGTACTGATCGCGGCGATCACCTCCTGCACCAACACCTCCAATCCGGGCGTGATGCTGGCCGCCGGTCTGCTGGCAAAAAAGGCTGCCGCCAAAGGCCTGAAGGTGAAGCCGCATATCAAGACCACGCTGGCCCCCGGCTCGCGCGTGGTCACCGAGTACCTCACCAATGCCGGCCTGCTGGAGCCGCTGGCTCAGTTGGGCTTTTCGGTCGCGGCTTACGGCTGCACCACCTGCATCGGCAACTCCGGCCCGCTCGACCCGATGATCGAAGACGTCATCGTCAAGAACGATCTGATCGCTGCCGCCGTGCTGTCCGGCAACCGCAACTTCGAAGCGCGCATCCACGCCAACATCAAGGCCAATTTCCTCGCCTCGCCGCCGCTGGTGGTGGCTTACGCCATCGCCGGCCGCGTCAATATCAATCTTGATACCGAGCCGCTCGGCGCAGGCTCGGATGGCGCGCCGGTGTACCTGAAAGACATCTGGCCCAACAGCCATGAAGTGGAAACGGTGATGAAGTATGCGACGGACCCAGCGGTGTATCGCAAGCTTTACAGCGACCTGACCAAAGATCTGCCGCTGTGGAACGCGATTCCTTCCACACCGGGCAATCGCTACCAGTGGGACGACTCCACCTATATCGCGCAGCCGCCGTTCTTCGACGGCTTTAGCATGCAGACCGGCAGCATCCACGGCATCAGCAACGCCAGGGCGCTGGGCATCTTCGGCGACTCGGTCACCACCGACCACATCAGCCCGGCAGGCGCCTTCAAGCCTGCCACTCCCGCCGGCAAATATCTGGCAGGCCGCGGCGTGGCGGTGAAGGATTTCAACAGCTACGGCGCGCGCCGCGGCAACCACGATGTGATGATGCGCGGCACCTTCGCCAACGTGCGCATCAAGAACCTGATGCTGCCGGCGAAGGAAGACGGCAGCCGCGTAGAAGGCGGCTACACCCTGTATAACGGCGAGCAGATGGCGATTTACGATGCGGCGATGAAGCACATTGCCGACGGCACGCCCACGGTTATTTTTGCCGGTGAAGAATACGGCACCGGCTCCAGCCGCGACTGGGCGGCCAAAGGCACGCAGCTGCTCGGGGTGAAGGCGGTGATCGCCAAGAGCTACGAGCGCATCCACCGCAGCAACCTGGTGGGCATGGGCGTGCTGCCCTTGCAGTTCAAGGGCAGCGATACGGTTTCTTCACTGAAGCTGGTGGGGGATGAAACTTTCGACCTGAGCGGCATTGACGAGAGCCTGAAGCCGCAGCAGGACGTGACGCTCACCATCAAGCGCCGCGATGGCAGCACGCAGCAAGTGCAACTGCTGCTGCGCATCGACACGCCGATCGAGGTGGATTATTACCGTCATGGCGGCATCCTGCCGTTTGTGCTGCGCGAGCTGATTTCAAAATAAGCGGGATTTATTATCGCGTAATTAGAGCATGGTTCTGCCCTGGTTTTAATTAAAATCAACGATGGAAATTGTCGGAATGGTGCCCCTACCCGGGGCACCATTCCGACTTTAAGGATATGCTGATTCAATCGTCATCCCCGCGAAGGCGGGGATTCAGCTCTTTGATTTGACTGGGTTCCCGCCTTCGCGGGAACGACAAATTGGACTTAATCAGTATTTTCTTAATATTTATAACGAGCTTTTTTAAAAAAGCCTGCTTCAATTCTGGAGGAATAATGAAAATCAATACCCCTGTTACCCAACGGGAGATCCTTCTGCAGCCCGGAAAACCGATCGTCAGCAAGACTGATCTTAAGGGCAGCATTACTTACGTCAATCAAAGTTTTATCGATATCAGCGGCTTTACTCGCGAGGAATTAGTCGGCAAGAATCATAATATTGTGCGACATCCGGATATGCCGCCGGAAGCCTTTGCCTGGCTGTGGGAAACCCTCAAACAGGGCATGGCATGGCGCGGTATCGTAAAAAACCGCTGCAAGAACGGCGACTTCTACTGGGTGGAAGCCTATGTCACGCCTATCAAGGAAAATGGCCGCATTACCGGTTACATGTCGGTACGCAATACGCCCGCTCGCGAAGAAGTCAGCGCCTGTGACGAGTTCTACAAGGATATCCGCAGGGGTCGTGCGGCACTAGCCAAGCCGGGCTTCAGCCTGAACGACCTGTCGTTTTATGCCAGGCTCAATCTTGTTTTTGCCGCGATGATCGCAATGCTGGGCGGCAGCTCGGTGTATTACCTGCTGCGAGCGGACACCCTGACTGATTACATCGTTGCCGCTATTGCCGGCAGCGGCACCCTGCTCTCCGTGGCGGCATGCCTGTGGCTGCGCGGTTCGGTCAAACGCTTTCTGGACAAGACAAGCAGCGCGCTTGGGAAAATTGCCGAGGGCAATTTCACCTTCACAGTCGGCGCCAGCAACCGCGACGAGTTCGGCTTGATTCTGAACGAAATTGAATCCATGCGCATCAATCTGCGCGCCATTATTGCCGATGTAATGCTTGCCGCGAAAAACGTTGACACCGGCTCGCGTCACGTTGCCGCAGAAATGCTGGGGCTGCTGCAGCGCTCAACCGAGCAAACCGACCGTGTTAACAGCATCAGTGCGGCAACAGAGCAGATGCATCAAGCCATAGAATTTGCCAGCGGACTGACCAAGACTTCTGTAGAAATGGCCGGTCAGGCCACAACGATCGTGCAGCGCGGCAGCCAGCACATGGGCAACAGCATTTCTTCTGTTGAGCAAATTGTTCTGGTCGTAAACGATTCCCGCTCAACCATCCTCAATCTCAACGAATCGATCCTGAGGATAGGGCAAATCAGCCTGGCCATTAAAGATGTCGCCAAGCAAACCAATCTGCTTGCGCTGAACGCCGCCATCGAGGCTGCACGCGCGGGTGAGCAGGGGCGTGGCTTTGCCGTGGTGGCCGATGAAGTGCGCAAACTGTCAGAGCGTACCGCGCGCAGCACCATGGACATCAGCGAAACAGTGCAAACGATCCAGCAGATAACCACAGCAGCGATTAGCGCGATGGACAATGCGGTCAGCGAAGTTGCGCGCGGCACTCAACACATACAGGAAAGCAGCAGCAACCTGAGTGCCATTCTTAACGCCAATGGCAAAGGTCTGGAAATGTCCAATGAAATTTCGGTGATGTTGCAGCAGCAAACGGCATCGACTGAGGATATTGCAAACCATATGGATGAAATCTTCACACTGACAAGCAGTAATGCCGAGAGTGTGCGCAAAACCAAAAATACTGCAGATGAACTGGCACACACTGCTGCCGAACTTGATTTACTGGTGAAGCACTTCGAGAAATCGCTATAGCATTGCGTGACGGCGGAAAGGTTGCGCCGGCTATTCCTGGCTTCGGCAAAGGTGGAAACGGTGATGAAGTATGCGACGGACCAGCGTTGTATCGCAAGCTTTACAGCCGGCAAATATCTGGCAGGCCGCGGCGTGGCGATGAAGGATTTCAACAGCTACGGCGCGCGCCGCCCAACGTGCGCCTCAAGAACCTGATGCTGCCTGCCGGTTCAACTTTGGCAGTTATTTTTACCCGACACAGTCATCCTTTACACCATGCCATGTATCAGCTGCTCCAGCTGGTTGCGTCCTTCCGGTGTGGTCATCACCATCAGTACATCGCCTCCATACACGGCGTGACGCCCATGCGGATTGAACGCCCATTTCCCCTGCTGCTGGCGTATTGCCAGCACCACAAAGTCTTGCCCGCCGGGGTGCAGCACGCTCAGCTGCTTGCTTTCCAGATTATCCGGCAGGGTGACTTCCTCCATGCGCAGACCATTGGCAGATTTCAGCATGTCATCGAGAAAGTTTTCCACCTGCGGGCGCACCATCGCCGAGACCAGACGCAGACCTCCTGTAAAATCCGGCGAAACAATTTCATCTGCACCCGCCCTGCGGACTTTTTCTGAGTTCTTCAGATCGTGGCAGCGCGCCACCACCCGCAAACCCGGATTTAACTGCTTGACGCTCAGGCTGATCACCAGATTATCGTTGTCGTCATGCGCCACTGCAAACACGCCGCGTGCCCGCATGAGTCCGGCGGACAACAGCACATCGTCATCGGTCGCATCGCCCTGCAAATACAATTGTTCGGGATGCGTTTCCAGATATTTATTGAGCGCTTCCATTTCCGGCTCAATAACAACACAAGGGCGGCCGGTAACGCTCAATTCATCCAACACATTGCTGCCCACACGGCCAGCGCCACAAACGATAAAGTGATCTTCCAATTTTGCAATTTTTTGCTGCATTTTTTTTCTCCGCAAACCTACGTTCAGATCGCTTTCCAGAACATAGGCGGTCAAGGTGGACAGCACATAACCCAGCACACCCATACCCATAAGGCTGACCAATACGGTGAACAAACGGCCGTATTCATAATGAGTCACATCCACGATTTCGCTAAAACCAATACTGGCGATGGTAATGAACGTCATGTAGAAACAGTCTACCCAGGAGTTGTGTCCTGCCCCAAGCAGGCGATAGCCTATCGTTCCAATCAGCAGCACCAGCAGCAATGCCAGTAGCGCATAGATCAGATTGCGTATTACCGAGGACTGAGGCAGCTCTACAGCACTCATCACATCGGTATAACCCAGCTTGCTCAGGTCTTTCATGCGCATCGGGTACAGAATGCCGTCCAGGTGGTCGCACTCATGCTGCACCACGCGCGCATGGAAGTCGCTGACGGTGCGGTCGATCGCTGTGCCGTACTCGTCAAATCCCTGGTAACGGATATGAGTGTAGCGCGGCACGATTCCGCGCAGGCCGGGCACGCTTAAACAGCCTTCCCAGTCTTCCTCCATTTTATTTTTCAGCGCGGTAATCACGGGATTGATCAGCACGGTCTGCGGCACGGCTTCTGCTTCCGGATAGCGCGGGTTGCCCGCCACTTCAAAAATAACCACGCGCAGATTGACGCCAATCTGCGGCGCGGCAAGCCCCACGCCATTCTCCGCATGCATGGTGTCGCGCATGTCTGCCAGCAGGGCGTGCAGCTCTGCCGTATTGAATGTGCTTACCTCTTCGGCGATGCGCAGCAAGCGCGCATCGCCCATACGCAATACTTCTCTAGTCGCCATTGCATTCCACCAGTAGTTCCAGAACTTTTTTCACGCGCGCCAAAGCAGGTTGCCCCACCGAGCTGATCGTTTCTAGGTTGACGGCATCACGGCTGTCGCCACGCCCTGCGGCATGGTTGACCACCACCGCAATCGCGGCGTAATGCAAACCAAGCTCCCTTGCCAGCGCCGCCTCGGGCATGCCTGTCATGCCCACCATGGCAGCTCCGTCGCGCTCGTAGCGGTTGATCTCGGCTGCGGTATCAAGACGCGGCCCCTGCGTTGCAGCATAGACGCCGCCATCTATAAATTTTTCCTTGGCCTGACGTGCCGCATCCAGTATCTGGCTGCGCATCGTAGGGCTATAGGGATGGGTAAAATCAATGTGCGTGACCGGTTTGTCGCGCGCGTCAAAATAGGTGTAGGCGCGGCTATGGGTGTAGTCCATGATCTGGTTGGGAACGACGATCATGCCCGGCAGCAGGTCGGCGCGTATGCCGCCCACCGAGGCAACCGACACCACACGCTTTGCCCCCTGATCCTGCAGCGCCCACATATTGGCACGGTAGTTCACCAGATGCGGCGGAATGGTGTGGCCGTAGCCGTGGCGCGCGATGAACATCACTTCGTGCTGGTTGATCAGGCCGAAAGTGAGCGCTCCGGAAGGCTCGCCGTAAGGGGTGCGCATCACCTGCCGGTGGGTGATTTCAAGGTTGCTCAGTTGGGCCAGTCCGGTACCGCCTATGATTGCCAGCATTATTTATTTCCCTTTTGTCGCGTGAATCGCGGGCAGGTTGCGCCACGCGCCGTGTATATCCATGCCATAGCCGAACACGAATCTGTCCGGCACTTCCAAGCCGACAAAATCAGCCCATATGGGTTTTGTTTTTCCATTGCGTTTATCGGCAAAGATTGCGCTGTAAAACCCCGTTGCGCCCAGCGCCATCACGCGCTGCCTGACGGCATGCAGCGTCTCGCCTTCGTCAAGGATATCATCCACCACCAGCACCACGCGACCCCGCACATTTTCCTGCGGCGCCACTTTCCATTTCATCTCGCCGCCCTGCTGGTTGTTGCCATAGCGTGACACATGCACGTAGTCAAAATCCAGCGGAAAATTCAGCCGCGGCAGCAATTGCCCGGTGAATACGACTGCGCCGCCCATCACCGACAGCACCAGGGGATGAAGCTCCGCCATTGCCGCGTTGATCTCTTGCGCCATGCGCATCACAGCGGCCTGCACCTGCTGTTCCGAAAAAATAATCTCGGAGTTATTCAATGCGTCCTGCGCGTCTTGCCTGCTCAGCATATCAGGAAATATCTCTCAAATAGGCTGCAAACTCGGCACGTATCTCTTCATGCCTGAGGCCGAATGCGACCTGTGCCTTGAGGTAGCCCAGCTTGGAGCCGCAATCGTAGCGTATGCCGTCAAAACGATAGGCGAGCAATTTTTCCTCATGCATCAGCGACGCGATGCCGTCTGTGAGCTGTATTTCGCCACCTGCCCCCGGCTTGATATGGGCAAGATGATGGAAGATGCGCGGATTCAGTATATAGCGCCCCACCACAGCCAGCGTGGAGGGGGCATCTTCCGGTTTGGGTTTTTCCACGATGCCGTGCACTTGTTCGATATTGGGTTCGATATTGGTCGCGCTGACGATACCATATTGCCTGGTCTGGCTGCGCGGCACATCCTGCACCCCCAGCACCGAGCACTGGTGCCGTGCATACACATCCACCATCTGTTTCATGATCGCCACATCACCGTCGATCAGGTCGTCTGCCAGGATCACCGCGAAGGGCTCATGCTGGATCACCGGCTGTGCACACAGCACCGCGTGGCCCAGGCCCAGCGGCTCGGCCTGGCGGATGTAGATGCAGTTGATATTTTTGGGCACCACTTCCTGCACGATGCGCAGCAATTCCTGCTTGCCCTGCGCTTCCAGCGTCGCTTCCAGCTCGTAGGCCTTGTCGAAGTGATCTTCAATCGCACGCTTGTTGCGCCCGGTGATAAACACCATATCGGTGATGCCTGCGGCGACCGCTTCTTCCACCGCATACTGGATCAGCGGCTTGTCCACCACCGGCAGCATTTCCTTGGCAGTGGCCTTGGTGGCAGGGAGGAAGCGGCTGCCCATGCCGGCAACCGGAAAAACCGCTTTTGTTATCTTTTTCATTTATAAAATTCTTTCTTCAATAATTAACAAAAGCGGTTTTCAGTGCAGGCTAACTTTCGCATGGCGGAAGTTAAGCCAATTGCCGCAGGTAATTGGCGGCCGGAGCTAAAGACAGCTTTCGTTATTTTTTTCATCTAATCAGCTCCTTATTTAAACACTAGGGATACGCTGATTAAGTCGTCATCCCCGCGAAGGCGGGGATCCAGCTCTTTGATTTGACTGGATTCCCGCCTTCGCGGAAACGACAAAATGGACTTAATCAGTGTTTCCCTAACGCTGTAGGAGCTCGACTTGTCGGGCGATTTTTTTGAGGTTCAATCGCCCGACAATCGGACTCCTACGCTGATGCGCAATATTAATCCAGGATTATGTATTTTTGTTTACTTCAAGCAACTGCAAAAACTCCTGTTCGTCCAGCACTGTAACACCCAGTTCCTGCGCCTTGTCGAGCTTGCTGCCCGCCTCCGCACCGGCCACCACATAATTCGTCTTCTTCGATACGCTGCCGCTGACCCTTGCACCCAGTGCCTCCAGCAGCGCCTTGGCCTCCTCGCGGCTCATGTTGAGAGTGCCGGTGAGGACGAAAATTTGCCCGCTCAATGGCAGCGTCGCGGACGCCTCTCCATCGTGCTCGGGCCAATGCATGCCGCTGGCGCGCAATTGCCTGATTACGTCAATATTGTGCTGTTCCGCAAAAAACTCAACTATGCTTTGCGCTACAACCGGTCCCACATCGCGCACTTGTTGCAGACGCTCGGCATCGGCAGCCATGAAATTATCCAGGGAGCCGAAGTGTCGCGCCATATCTTTCGCTGTGGTTTCGCCCACATTGCGTATGCCCAGCGCGTAAATAAAGCGTGCCAGCGTGGTTTTTTTGCTGTGCTCGATCGCCGCCAGCAGATTGTTGGCGGACTTTTCGCCCATGCGCTCCAGATTGGCCAGGTCAGCCAGTTTCAGTTGGTATAAATCTGCGGGGGTGTGCACTAAATTCTGGTCAACCAGTTGTTCGACCAGCTTGCCGCCCAGGCCTTCAATGTCGATGGCGAGGCGGCTGGCAAAATGCCACAGCGCCCGCTTGCGCTGCGCCGGGCAGTACAGGCCGCCGCTACAGCGCCAGGTTGACTCTTCCTCTTCCTTGCTAACCTTTGAACCGCACACCGGACAGGTGGGGTGACGCTGGTGCAGATCAAAGCGTTTCGGCTCCGGCTGCGGACGCTTTTCCAGCACGACGCGCGCCACTTCCGGGATCACGTCGCCGGCACGGCGCACCACCACGGTGTCGCCCACGCGTATATCCTTGCGATCTATCTCATCCTGGTTGTGCAGGGTGGCATTGGTCACCGTGACGCCGCCGACAAACACCGGCGCCAGCCTTGCCACGGGGGTCAGCGCGCCTGTTCTGCCTACTTGCACTTCGATCTCCAGCACCGTGGTCAGCGCTTCCTCCGCCGGAAATTTATGCGCGATAGCGAAGCGCGGTGCGCGTGACACGAAGCCCAGCTGCTGCTGCAGGGCAATATCATTGACCTTGTACACCACGCCGTCGATGTCGTAGGCCAGGCTGGCGCGCTGCTCGCCAATGTCGCGATAGAATTCCAGCAGGCCCTGCACGCCGCGCACCACGCCGCACTGCTTGGCCACCGGCACGGCCATGCTTTTCAGCCACTGCATTTGTTCGCCATGCGTGAGCGGCAACGCCATGCCTTCTACCGCGCCCACGCCATAGGCAAAGAAGCTCAGACGGCGGCTGGCGGTGATGCGCGAATCCAGCTGGCGCAACGAACCTGCGGCAGCATTACGCGGATTGGCAAACAGCTTGTCGCCCTTGTCAGCCTGCGCCTGGTTCAATGCCAGGAAATCGCGCTTCATCATCAGCACTTCACCGCGCACTTCAACCAGCGGCAGGGCCTGCGGCAAACGCAGCGGCAGCGCACGCACGGTGCGCAGGTTTTCGGTGACGTCCTCGCCCACGCTGCCATCGCCGCGCGTGGCACCCTGCACGAAGATGCCATCTACGTAGGTCAGGGTAATGGCCAGGCCGTCGAATTTCGGCTCGACTGCATATTCAATTTGATGCATCCCCAATGCATCGCGCACTCGCTCGTCAAACGCCAGCACTTCCTCGTCGCTGAAGGCGTTGTTGAGCGAGAGCATGGGGGTGCGGTGCACCACCTCGGCAAACACTTTCAGGGGTTTTGAACCGACGCGATGGGTAGGCGAATCGGGGGTGGAAAGTTCGGGATGCTGCGTTTCCAGGTCCTGCAACTCGCGAAACAGCGCATCGAATTCCGCATCCGATATTACCGGACTATCTAGTTGATAATACTGAATATTATGACGTTCAATTTCTTTGCGCAGCCAGGCACAGCGCTCTGCCGGTGTTTTGCCCATTATGAAAACAGCCTGCGCGCCTGGGCACTACCTGGCTGGATATCCGCAGCGAGCATGCGTTGTTCTATCGCAACTATCTGCTCGCGTATCTGGGCCAGGCTTGCATCGTTCAGAACGGCCAGGTGATCGTCCACCATTGCGGCGCCCAGATCCTGCGACAACTGGCGTGCCAGCACGACCATGTCGTCAAAGCGCTGTGCAGGCTGCGCCACACGCGGCACATCCAGCAGCAGGGTCAAACCTTTGACGCGCATATGATTGAAGGTGTGGTGCTGAAAGGGGGTGGTGTCCACATTGCTCAGGCTATACACGGCGAAACCGCGCGCATCCAGCAGATGAAACGCACCGTCAGCCTGCAAGCTCATGCCCTGCAACTGCGCCACTTGCGCGATCTCATTGGCTGGCAGCGAGATCTCGCCATTGGGCAGCAAATTGATGCCGATCATCTGGTCCACTTCGGCACAGAACGCGTCCAGCCGCTGTGCATAGTTTGCAGAATCCTCGACATCGGACATTGTGGTTTCAGCCTGCAAATTCGCGCTGATTTCCCGCGCCAGGTCGCGGAAATCGCTGAGCCGCGCCGCGCTCACCGCACCCGCCCGGTTCGCCAGTTGCAGACCCAGCCTGAAGGCGCTGTAGCTTGCGTGGCTGTCGGCAATGACTTTTTCCCACACGCCGCTGGCGGCATTCTGGCCGCAGGCATTCACGTTTTTGCCAAAATCGAAGCGCCGCTGCCACAAGGGCGCCAGTCCGCTGGCATTGGCCATGCTGATGGGAAAAATCTCGATGATGTAATCCGTCGCCACATCCAGCAAGGTGCACACTTCGTCCGGCGTGTTCGCTCTTGCTTTCTCTGCCACAGCTGGTTTTTGCGGCTCGGCAACCTCCATCAGCGTATCGAGCTGTTGCGGCGTTACACCATGGTACAGTGCATCTTCATGCGGTTTGAATGCATCGCCAAATTTGCGCTGATACTGCCGCTGCTGCCAGAAATTATAGAGATAGACCGCCACTATCACGGCAATGCCTATGCCTAGCAAGCTGATCTGTAATTCGCTCATATTGGGAACCGTCTGTGTAACAATTTGGATGTATTCATGGTGGCGCTTTACGAAGTTTGCATTATCGCAAGCCGCACCTTAAATGGCAAAGGCAGTCATACCGGACGGCTGGCGACACCCGATTTCTGCTCAGGCCAGTGGCAACTCTGCTGTGCCGGAGCCGATGCTGGCAACCGCATGCAAGGCCTGCATAAACTCATGTTGTTCGTGCAATTGCGCTTCGCTCAGCGGATGGGGACGTCCGCGCATCTGCGCCAGACGCGCCTTGCTGGTCGCGGGCATTTCCCATTTCAGTCCCGCCAGCAGTTCGTCTGCCAGATCAGGGCGGTTGCACACCAGCACCATGTCACATCCTGCCTGCAGCGCCGCTTCCGCCCGCTGCACGATGCCGCCCGCCACGGTTGCCCCTTCCATGCTGAGATCGTCGCTGAAGATGACGCCTTCGAAGCCCAGTTCGCCGCGCAAAATATCCTTCAGCCATTTCTTCGAAAATCCGGCCGGCTGGCTGTCCACATTGGGATAGATGACATGGGCGGGCATCACCGCGGTGAGGCCGAAGTTCACCATCTGGCGGAAGGGTATCAGGTCGCACAGCTCGATGTCGGTGTAGCTGCGCTCATCTACCGGGATCTCAAGATGCGAGTCGGCACGCACAAAGCCGTGGCCGGGGAAGTGCTTGCCTACCGTGTGCATGCCGCCCTGTCTCAGCCCCTGCAGCAGGCTGTGTGCAAGCTCGGCTATGGCCTGCGGTTCGGAGTGGAAGGCGCGGTCGCCGATCACGCCGCTGCTGCCATAGTCCACGTCGAGCACCGGGGTGAAGCTGAAGTCCACGCCGCAGGCGCGCAGTTCGGCAGCCAGCACAAAGCCCGCCTGCTGCGCCAGATGTTTGGCGCGCTTGGGGTGTTCGTCCCAGATCTTGCCCAGTTCGCGCATCGGCGGTATGCGCGTAAAACCCTCGCGGAAACGCTGTACGCGGCCGCCCTCATGATCCACTGCAATCAGCAGCGGCGGGCTGCGCAGCGCATGGATGCCGGCGGTGAGCTCGGTGAGCTGGCGGGTGGAGACATAATTGCGCGAGAACAGGATGACTCCGCCCACCAGTGGGTGGCGTAAGCGCGCCTCGTCCTCTGGCGTGAGTGTTGTTCCTGCAATATCCAGCATGACCGGGCCAATTCCCATTAGTTTGCTCCTTCTAAAATCACAAATGCAACGGCGATTTCGCGCTCGTCGCTGATGCTGAGATGATGCCGGGTGACACCCATTTTCTTCAAATAGGCAGCCAGCTCAGCTGAAAACATAAATGTCGGCTTGCCCAGCGGATCGTGGGTCACGGTGATTTGCGTCATGCTCACCGGATGGCGCAAGCCGGTGCCGGCGGCTTTGGCCAGCGCCTCTTTGGCGGCAAAGCGTTTCATCAACAGACGCGCCGGGTGTGCGTGCTTGTGGAATTCAGGCATCTCCTCCTGGCTCAGGATGCGCCGCGCAAAACGTTCGCCATAGCGCAGGTGTAACGATTCTATGCGTGCCAGTGCTGCGATGTCGGTGCCGATGCCCAATATCATGATTGAAGTAGCGGCATCATGGCTGGGGAGTAAGCAATGCTTTCATTTTTTTTACCGCCTGTTCCAGACCGATGAACAGCGCTTCGGAGATGATGGCGTGGCCGATGTTCAGTTCGCAGATCTTGGGGATAGCCACGATAGGCTGCACGTTGTGATAGTTGAGGCCATGCCCCGCGTTCACCTGCAGGCCCAGCGCGTCGCCATGTGCCACGGCATGCTGGATGCGCGCCAGTTCGTGCGCCTGTTGCGGCACACTGCTCGCATCCGCATATTTTCCGGTGTGAATTTCCACCACCGGCGCGCCCGCTGCGCGCGCAGCATCCAGCTGGTTTTTATCCGGATCGATAAACAGCGACACGCGGATTCCCGCTTCGGCGCATTTGGTGCAGGCATGTTTCACCTGATCGAAATAGCGCAGCACATCCAGGCCGCCTTCGGTGGTGAGTTCTTCACGACGTTCCGGCACGAAGCATACGTCGTGCGGCTTGATCTTCAATGCAAAAGCCAGCATCTCGTCGGTGATGGCGCTCTCCAGATTCATGCGTGTCTGCAGCATGTCGCGCAATATCTCCACGTCTCGATCCTGTATGTGGCGGCGGTCTTCACGCAGGTGCAGGGTGATGGCATCGGCGCCGGCCGCTTCGCCGATCAGCGCTGCTTGCAGCACATTGGGGTAGCGCGTGCCGCGCACCTGGCGCAGGGTGGCGACGTGGTCGATATTCAGGCCCAGTTTTATCATTACAGTTCCTTCCAAAAAGCCATGTTTTATAGTAACAATCTTACCGTCATATTCGCAGGGTGCGCCAAGCGCACCATGGTGCGTGGGACGCACCCTACAAAACTGCCGCTACAGCTTGGTCAAATCTTTAATCAATTCGCGCGTATGCAGCATTTTCCCGCCCAGATGATGGTTCAGCAACATGCGCATCAGCTGCTTGCCCTGGCGCGCGCTGTGCGCATCGCTGTAATCATCGGCCGCCATATCCTGCAGGGTTTTGCCGGATACCGGCAAGCCGTCTGCCGCATGCGCAGTGTCGCGCACTGCTCCGCGCTCAACCACATAGCGATAGGATAATGCGGGATCGATAGCCTTGGCGCTGCCTGCTTCATGCTCCAGCAAAAGCGCATAGCCCAGCTCCTGCAATAAATGCTTTTCAAAGCAGCGCAGCGTGGAGGCCATATCCGCGCCGTGGGCCAGGCGCTGCAGGGTGTGCTGGTAGTAGTCGAATAGCTGTTCGTGCGGATCGTCGCGTACCATCAGGTTGAGCAGCAATTCGTTCAAATAAAAACCGCACAGCAGCGCCGTGCCCTGCAACAGCGGCTGTCCGCCTTGCCACTCGGCGCTGTGCAGGGTGCGCACTTCATGCTTGCCAAACCAGCTTAACGACAGCGGCTGGAAATTCATCAGCAGTCCGCGCACCGCCGATTTCGGGCGGCGTGCACCGCGCGCCACCAGCGGTACACGGCCATGGCGGCGGCTGAATACTTCCACCAGCAGACTGGTCTCGCGGAATGGATAGCTGTGCAGCACAAACGCGGGTTCGTCTTCTAAGCGGTTTTTATGCGCTTGCATCATAAGCAGAATTTAACTTATTCGTAGCCCAGGCTCTTCAGCATCTGCGCACTGTCTGCCCAGCCGCTGCGCACCTTGATCCATACTTCAAGGAAGACCTTGCCGTCAAACAGCCTCTCCATATCCAGCCTGGCCTGGGTCGCAATTTCCTTGAGCTTTTCGCCGTTCTTGCCGATCAGCATGGCCTTGTGCGCGTCCTTGTCCACCAGGATCGCCGCGTGGATGCGGCGCATCTTGCCATCCATCTTGAACTGTTCGATCACCACGCTGACCGAATAAGGCAGCTCTTCCCCGGTAAAGCGGAATACTTTTTCGCGCACGATTTCGGCGGCGAGGAAGCGCTCATTGCGGTCGGTCACCTCGTCTTCGGGATAGATTTTTTCGCCCTCGGGCAGGAACGGACGAATCGCATCGAGCAGGGTATCGAGTTGCTTGTCGTGTTTGGCGCTCACCGGCACGATGGCGGTAAATTCGCGTTCCTTGGAAATTTCCTGCATAAAGGGCAGCAGCTCGCCCTTGTCTTCCATGCTGTCCACCTTGTTGATCACCAGCAGCACCGGCGCATTTTTCGGCAGCAGGTTCATGACCAGACGGTCGCGCTCATCGAAGTGCCGCGCCTCAATCACGAACAGCACCACGTTCACATCGCGCAGGCTGCTGGTCACCACTTTGTTCAGGCCCTTGTTCAGGGTATTCAGATGCTGGGTCTGGAATCCGGGCGTATCCACAAACACGAATTGCGCGTGTTCTTCGGTCAGGATGCCGGTGATGCGGTGACGCGTGGTCTGCGCCTTGCGTGAGGTGATGCTGATCTTCTGCCCGATCAGATGGTTAAGCAGCGTGGACTTGCCCACATTGGGGCGTCCTACGATGGCGATGAAGCCGCTGTGAAAAGGTGTGCTGTCGGTCATAGTGTGCTGTCGGTCATGCTTCCTGGGAAATAGTTGATGGGGAAATAAGTTTTTTGTAAGCGGCATCTGCCGCCATTTGTTCTGCTATGCGCCGGCTGCTTCCTTCCCCGCGCGTCGCCATTTTTAATTGCGCGATGGCACATTCAACCTGAAACACCTGGGCATGCGCTTCGCCCTGTGTTGCGATCACCGTGTACTTGGGCAGCGCCAGTTTGCGGCTCTGCAAATACTCCTGCAGCAATGTTTTTGCATCTTTGCCCAAGGTCAGCACATCGGCTTGGCGGATAAAGGGGATATACAAACCGAGTACCGCTTTCTCGGCGACGACAAAGCCGCCATCGAGAAAAAGTGCGCCGACCAGGGCCTCTAGCGCATCCGCAAGAATTGAAGGGCGTTGCGAGCCCGCACTTTTGCGCTCGCCCTCGCCCAGCAATAACAGCTCGCCCAAATGCAGCTGTTGCGCCAGCGTAAACAATGTTTGCTGGTTAACCAGATTCGAGCGCAATCGCGACAAATCACCTTCGGGCAAATCCGGATAGGTGTCGTGCAGATACTTCGCCACCACGCAATTCACCACGCTGTCACCCAGAAACTCCAGGCGTTCGTTATGCGCCGCACTATGGCTGCGATGGGTTAATGCACGTTGCAGCAACTGCGGCTGCGCAAACACATGGCCTATCTGTCTACACAGTGCGTCTCTATTCATTGAGAATTTATTTGGGGGCTGAAGGATTAAATTCAATCAGCAAACTGACATTGCCAGCCAGCGGAATTTTTTTACTGTAGCTGGCACTCAGCGCGAGCGCTCCACCTTCTTTGCTGATTACCAGATCATCCATCGTCACGCCGGTCACCGAATCCATGGTAATCGCGCGCTTGTAAAAAGAGTCCTTGATTTCAGCAATTGAAGCAGATTGCATCGCCGGATCACGCACTATGGCGTCGAAGGCCTTCTGCACTTTTCCGTTCTCCATATAGGCCGGGATGAGCTTCATGCTAAAGATCGCCAGCCCTCCAAGCAGGGCCAGCACCATAATAAAACCGCCAAAAGAAACTCCAGTTTGCTTTGCCAATGCTTTCATCGTGCATCCCCTTAGTTAATGGTCAGACCTACGCGCTTCAAATCACCAAAATTCATCCATATAAAGAAAGCTTTTCCAACGATCAGCTTGTCCGGAACGAAGCCCCAGTAGCGGCTATCACGGCTGTTGTCACGGTTGTCGCCCATCATGAAATAATGTCCTGCCGGCACCGTACAGCGCATCTCGTCAAAAGTATAACTGCATTGCTCGCGCAGCGGAAACTCTGCAACCGACCCCAGGTGCAATCCCGGAACCTCGGGATTTAGTAATATGTCATGCGCATGGCCACTCAGGTTTTCGTTATAACGCAGGGTATGAACAAAACTCAAGCCGTTGTCGACATAATTGTACTCACCTTCAGTCTTCTGCTCCTGCACCGCGCCATTTACCAGCAACTGTTTGCCGCGGTAAACAATAACGTCGCCCGGCAGCCCCACGATGCGTTTGATATAGTCGACAGAAGGATTTTCAGGGTAGTGGAATACCATCACATCGCCGCGTTGCGGGTTGTTGATTTCAATGATTTTTTTGGAAACTATCGGCAAGCGGATACCATAGGTGAATTTGTTCACCAGGATGAAATCTCCCACTTGCAGCGTCGGTATCATCGAGCCTGACGGAATCTTGAAGGGCTCCACCAAAAACGAACGCAACAGGAAGACCGCCAGGATCACCGGGAAGAAGCTCTTGGCATACTCGACCCACCACGGCTCAGTTTTTTCCTTGCGCCGGGCGCGCAGCACAAAACGGTCCAGCAGCCAGATGCTGCCGGTTACCACCAGGAGCGAAAACATGATTAATGCGAAATCCATCAGTAATTCCCTTTTTTATGTTTCATCTATAACGCCGTTTTATTTTTCATCTATACGCAAGATGGCCAGGAACGCCTCCTGTGGAATTTCCACACTGCCCACCTGTTTCATGCGTTTCTTGCCGGCCTTCTGTTTTTCCAGCAGTTTGCGCTTGCGTGAGATATCGCCGCCATAGCATTTTGCCAGCACGTTCTTGCGCAACGCCTTAACGTTCTCGCGCGAAATAATATTCGCACCGATTGCGGCCTGTATCGCCACGTCGAACATCTGCCGCGGAATCAGCTCGCGCATCTTGGCTGCCACTGCCCGCCCGCGGAACTGGCTGTTGGCGCGATGCACGATGATGGCCAGCGCGTCCACTTTCTCACCGTTGATCAGGATATCGACCTTGACCACATCGGCCGTGCGATATTCCTTGAACTCGTAGTCCATCGATGCATAACCGCGCGAGACGGACTTCAGCTTGTCAAAGAAATCGATCACGATTTCTGCCATCGGCATTTCATACACCAGCAACACCTGCTTGCCGTGATAGCTCATGTTGATCTGCATGCCGCGCTTTTGCGTGCACAGTGTAATCACGGCACCCACATATTCCTGCGGCATATACAGGTTTACCGTCACGATAGGCTCACGGATTTCTTCTATCTTGGATACATCGGGCATCTTCGACGGGTTATCCACCTGCAATATTGTGCCATCGCGCATCACCACCTCGTAGATAACGGTGGGTGCGGTGGTGATCAGGTCCATATCGAACTCGCGCTCAAGACGCTCCTGCACGATTTCCATGTGCAAGAGGCCGAGGAAGCCGCAGCGGAAACCGAAGCCCAGCGCCTGAGATACCTCGGGCGCGTACTGCAATGACGCATCGTTAAGCTTGAGCTTTTCCAGCGAGTCACGCAGCGCTTCGTATTGATTGGACTCAACCGGGAACAGTCCGGCAAACACCTGAGGCTGCACCTCTTTGAAGCCCGGCAGCGCAATTGCAGAAGGATGTGCCTGCAAGGTAATGGTATCGCCCACCTTGGCGTCTTTCAGCTCCTTGATGCCGGCGATGACAAATCCGACCTGCCCGGCAGTGAGCGCTTCGCGTGGCTGAGACTTGGGCGTGAATACGCCGATATGTTCGGTCAGGTGTTGCGCACCCGTAGCCATAAACATGATTTTATCCTTGGGCTTGAGCGTGCCATTTACAATGCGCACGAGCATCACCACGCCGACATAGTTGTCGTACCATGAATCGATAATCAGGGCCTGCAACGGCGCTGACGGGTCACCCTTGGGTGACGGTATTTTTGCAATGATTGCTTCAATCACATCTTCCACGCCCAAGCCGCTCTTGGCGGAACAACGCACCGCATCCTGGGCATCGATGCCGATCACTTCCTCGATTTCCAGTATGGCGTTTTCAGGATTGGCCGATGGCAGGTCGATTTTGTTGATGACCGGCACCACTTCGACGCCGAGATCCAGCGCGGTGTAGCAGTTGGCAACGGTCTGCGCTTCCACGCCCTGTGCAGCATCCACCACCAGCAGTGCGCCTTCACAGGCGGACAGGGAACGGGACACCTCGTAGGAGAAGTCCACATGCCCAGGTGTGTCGATCAAATTCAGATTGTAGATATGCCCATCGCGCGCCTTGTAGTTCAATGCTGCCGTCTGCGCCTTGATGGTGATGCCGCGCTCGCGTTCGATATCCATGGAGTCGAGTACCTGCGCCTCCATCTCGCGATCAGACAGCCCCCCACAGAGTTGAATGATACGATCAGCCAGGGTGGATTTGCCGTGGTCGATATGGGCGATGATGGAGAAATTACGGATATATTGCATCAAGTTAATGTTGTCCAAAAGAAGGTACTAGCAAAACTGGTTCCGCACTGGCGCTTCAAAAGAAAATCCCGCCAATTCCGGCAGTTATTCGCAAAGGGCGAATTCTAGCCGATTTTGACGGGATTAGCTGCTACTTGCATTGTGTTGCAGCGCCGGGGAGCCTGTCGATACTTCGAGATGCCATTGCCACGACAGACTGGCTGGCCGCACAGGCCGCTTTACAGGAACTCCTTACTTTTCATCGAGCTTGATGGCGATATAAGAGATAGCTTCGCCGCGGCGCACCCGCAAAGCCACATTACGCGCCTTGGGGATTGCCTTCAGCACGCTGTTTAACTGCTCTACGCTGACGATCGGCGTATTGTTGAGGTCGAGAATAATGTCTCCGCGCTGCAGTTCACCGCGTACATTGCCGCCTCTCACCTCTTCAATCAGCAAACCGCCTTCTATTTCCAGTTGTTTTGTCTGCTCCTCGGTCAACTCAACGACAGCGATACCGAGTCGCGCAACCTGCTCTCCGGAAGAGTCAACTTTAGCGGCACGCACGGTCCGTCCATCCCCGGGCATTTCAGCGACAGTCAAATTCACCTCTTTGGTCGCGCCCTTGCGCCACAGTTGCACCGCAACCTTGCTGCCGGGCTGGGTGCCAGCAACCATACGCGGCAGATCCCTGGACACGTCAACCACTTTTCCATCAAACTTGAGGATCACGTCGCTGGCCTGTATGCCGGCCTTGTCTGCCGGCCCGCCTTTTTCCACGGCTGAAATCAGTGCGCCTGATATTTTATGCAGGCCGAACGACTCGGCCAATTCCTGTGTGACCTCCTGAATGACGACGCCGATACGGCCGCGCGTCACTTTCCCGGAAGCGCGCAACTGATTGGCAACCTCCATCGCCACATCGATCGGTATGGCAAAGGAAAGTCCCATGTAGCCACCGGAGCGGCTGTATATCTGCGAATTAATACCGACTACCTCGCCTTTCATGTTGAACAGAGGCCCGCCCGAATTACCGGGGTTGATTGCCACGTCAGTCTGAATAAATGGCACAAAATTTTCCTGTTGCAGGGAACGTCCCTTGCCGCTGACGATGCCCGCAGTCACGCTGCTGTCAAAACCGAAGGGGGACCCGATTGCCAGTACCCACTCACCGACTCGAAGTATCGCCGGATCTCCCTGAGTGACCTTGGGCAATCCCGTCGCCTCGATCTTGAGCAGTGCCACATCGGTGCGCCTGTCCGCACCAATTACCCTGGCCTTAAACTCGCGCTGATCCGTCAAGCGCACGGTGATCTTGTCGGCCGCATCCACGACATGCGCATTGGTCAGGATGTAGCCATCCGCACTGATAATAAAACCCGATCCCAGGGAGTGGGTTTCCTGCTCACGTGGCATGGGTGAACCGAAGCGGCGGAATAATTCGGCCAGCGGATCGCCCTCGGGCAAACCTGGAATAGGTGGCACGCCCTGGACGCCTTGAACCATTTGAGTAGTGCTCACATTCACCACCGCAGCGCCCTGTTTTTCAACCAGGGTGGTGAAATCAGGCAAGTCCTTTGCGGCAAGCGATTGTGCAAACAATCCGAACAGCACGAATGCAAAAATTTTCTTCAACATTTCCCTTTTCCTTCGTTCTCGATATGCAGTTGATACAAACACCTTAATCAGATGACAAAATCACCGGCTGCGCAACCGATGCCAAGCGCCGCCGCAACGACAATCCTTTTACCAGCACAAAACCCGATGCCAAGCCCATGAGACCGCCCAACGCCGAATAGCTATCGCTGCTCGCCGCATCACTCGCCCAATGCGCGCCGATAATCGCGCCACCCAGCAACAATACCAACGGCAGCATATACACCACGAGAGCGCTGCGCAGCAAGACTCCGTCAGCCAGCGTAACCTGCACCAAAGCGCCTACTTGCGCATTGCCGTCATTGCGAACGTGAAATCGTCGCGGCTCGCTGCAAAATAACTGAGACAGCTTGCCACTGCCGCAGCCATTTTCACTGTCACAGCTACCGCAGCCGCCGCCCTGAGTGGATTCAACCAGGGCATCATTGCCCTCAACACGAATCACGATGGCACGCGTTTCTATCATTTGTGCTGCCCTCCATTATGTACCGACTCGGCCACTTGTATCACCGTGCGCGGCGGCACTTCTCCAACCACCGTCAATAAATTGCCATCCAGCACCTTGGTGAAAACCTGGATCACGCCCCTGCTATACAAGCCCTGCTTTACGCCAGGCTTATCGCCCAGCTTCTCGATGAATACTGAAATTCCGGCCAGTCCGTCGGAATAGACAAGATGCGTTACCGGTACGGCGTTACCCCGCAAATGCCGAGTCACTTCTGTGATTTTTTTAAAACCGGCAGGCAGTGCATACACTCTCCATCCGCTTTCACTGGGTACCGTACGCGCACTCTGGGTGGATGCGGTATTGCCTGATGCGTTTGGCTCTGCTGCTCTATTCTGCGCCATCCATTTGCGGTCAAGGTCACCGCCTATGTTCAGTTGTGTGAATGCATATTGTTCGATGAGGTGCGCATTTTCATCCTGAACCTCTGCCTTCAGCAACAAACCGGAATCACTATGCGCCCACATCTTGTGCGTATATCGCATCTTGTCTCGGGGTTGAAAAATAATGCTGTGAGCATTAAATCCCGCAACCCGGTCCTCTTCGCCGTGACGGATCAGATAGTTCTCCTGCAGCAGCGACAACTGCTCTGGCAACAGCGCGGGAAATGTGCGCGCACCATCACGCTTGGCCACCATCATCTTGCGGTCGCCGAGATAGCACCATATTTCATTGTTTTTCCGTATTATTTCACTGCGCTCGCCATCCAGACCTTCCAGTCTCTCATGCTCATTCTCGCCATCTGCGATATGAGTGATGCGTGAAGTCTCAACGTAATTTCCGGATTGGTAGATGAATGTGCCGCTGTAGTCGGTTCGATGGGCCGCAAAAACTATCTTCTTTAACAAATTCAAGTCATCTTGCGATATTGGCTCAGCTAAAACGCCTGATACCGCGAACAACAGTGCAAAAGCCAAACCAATTTTGAGTTTCAGTATGGAAATTATCACTACTGCCCCGCCACTGTTTGTCTGACCGCCACAGTGCGGATATATGATGCCGCACCTCGCACATCGCTGCTGGGAGAGAATTCCTTGTGAGCCAGCAGATAATCGTTCATTGCTTCATTGATGGGAAGGCTGACATTACTCTCGGCATTGGCGGGCTGCCGAGCCATCTGAATGGCCGGTTCGGTATACAGCTTCACCGACAGCCAAGCCAGAAAAGCTATCGCCATAATGGATGCCACAGCAGACATCGCAAACACGCCGGCTACTGAGTTGCGCCGGCTGTGAGGTGCCAAAACCGTAGGCTCAGCATGCAGTCGTTCGACAAAAGCGGCATGCATGTTCATGGATATATAATCCGGCTGGCGCAAAGCATCGCCGATTAAATGATAGGTCAACCATTCCTGTTGAGCTTCAGGATGACGTTTAATCTTGCCCAGCAATTCGTCTGCCTCGTCCCCGCACAACTCACCATCCATCAATGCTGAAATATCTTGTTTCATGCTTACCACCTCTTGGCCTGACTAGTACCCAACAGCGGGCGTAAATTAGTTGCAATCGATTCTCTCGCCCGGAATATTCTGGATCGCACCGTTCCTATCGGGCAATTCATTATTTCGGAAATTTCTTCGTAGCTCAATCCTTCAATTTCACGCAGGGTCAATGCGGTGCGCAAGTCCTCGGGCAGCTGCAACAATGAGGTATTCACGACCCCGGCCACTTGCTTGCTCATCAATTCATTTTCAGGCGTATTTACATCCTGCAGCAATTCCGACCCCTCAAAGTCTTCTGATTCCTCAGCATCAAACTGCGTACTCGTCGGTGCACGCCTGCCCAGCGTCACTAAATAATTTTTAGCAGTATTGATACCTATACGATAAAGCCATGTATAAAAGGCACTTTCACCGCGAAATGCGGGCAAAGCACGATATGCCTTGATGAACGCCTCTTGCGTCACATCCTCGGCCTCAGCGGAGTCACGCACAAAGCGTGAGATTAGACGCCCCAACCTGCGCTGATATTTGGCCACCAGTAATTCAAAGGCGTGCTTATCACCGCGTTGAGCGCGTTCCACCAATTGCTGATCGACTTCCTTGTCGCCCATTCCCGGTTACCCCAGACTATAATTTCATTGCTCACAAAACAAGGAGCAAACTTTATTCTAGTATAACCTCACAGGCACTTAGCGTCAGCATTGCCTGATATATTCTCAAAGACACAAATATCCTGATTTAGTTCACAACAATGCATGATTTCAGAGCATACAATTTGACCCGCATTAATTTGCTATAGTCTATAGTTCGGACTAAGGAATAACAGAAACCCTCCCAATAATGTTGAAATTTGACTCACTTATCATCGGCAGCGGCTTGGCCGGCCTGTCATTGGCACTGAAGCTGGCCGGCCAGCAGAAAGTTGCTGTCATCACAAAAAAATCATTGCTGGATGGGGCGAGCGCCTGGGCACAGGGCGGCATCGCGGCGGTGCTGTCTCCGGATGACTCATGGGAAGAGCATATCAATGACACGCATATAGCCGGTGCAGGCCTGTGCGATCCCGCCACCACGCGTTATGTGGTTGAGAACGGCAAGTCAGCAATAGACTGGCTGATAGCACAAGGTGTTCCATTCAGCCGCGACAGCGACAACAGCTACCACCTGACACGTGAAGGTGGACATAGCCACCGCCGCATTATCCATGCCGCAGATGCCACCGGCCTGGCGGTGCAACAAAGCATTGCGGCCAAGGTGATGGCACACCCCAATATTACATTGCTGGAACAGCACATCGCCATCGACCTGATAACAGGCAACAAGCTGGGATTGCACGACAACCGCTGCTACGGCGCTTACGCACTGAACACCTTGAGCGGCGAAATCATCACCATCAGCGCTCACAATACCACCTTGGCAACGGGCGGTGCCGGCAAGGTGTACCTCTATACCACCAATCCGGACACGGCCACAGGGGATGGCATTGCGATGGGCTGGCGTGCCGGATGCAGGGTGGCGAATATGGAATTTATCCAGTTTCATCCCACCTGCCTGTATCACCCGCATGCCAAATCATTTTTAATCAGCGAGGCCGTGCGCGGCGAAGGCGGCATACTCAAATTACCGGACGGCACCCCCTTTATGGCGAGGCACGATGCCCGCGCCGAACTGGCCCCGCGTGATGTGGTAGCGCGCGCCATCGACTTCGAAATGAAAACCCACGGTCTGGATTGCGTTTATCTGGATATATCACATCAGAGCAAAGAGTTTCTGCAGCAGCACTTCCCCAATATCTATGCCCGCTGCCTGGAGCTGGGTATCGACATTTCGCGCGAACCCATTCCCGTAGTGCCGGCCGTACATTTCACCTGCGGCGGCATCATGGCCGATTTGCATGGCCGCACCGACGTCGACCATCTGTATGCGATTGGTGAAACGTCATATACCGGACTGCATGGTGCCAACCGTCTGGCCAGCAATTCACTGCTCGAATGCCTGGTGTTTGCCGAAGCGGCTTCCATCGATATACTCGCCCAACAAGCCGAAGGTCTTATTCAACTGCCCGAATGGGATGAAAGCCAGGTAACGGATGCGGACGAGGCGGTGGTGATCTCACACAACTGGGCCGAGTTGCGCCGCTTCATGTGGGACTACGTTGGCATTGTGCGCACAAGCAAAAGATTGCAGCGGGCACAGCACCGCATCCAGCTGTTGCACGAAGAAATCAATGAGTATTACAACCATTTTCATGTCAGCGCCGACTTGCTTGAACTCAGGAATCTGGTATTGAGCGCCGATCTCATTGTGCAGTGCGCACTATCACGTCACGAAAGCCGCGGCCTGCATTACAGTAAAGATTATCCGGAAACACTGCCGCTGGCGATACCAAGCATCCTGACGCCACCCAATTACGAGCTTTCGGTGTGACACCGTGATCCGGGGAAAGCTGGAGAATCATTAATTTCAGCCGCCCCATTTCAACAGCATGCGCAACTCACGGAAGCGTTCCGTATCCATGCTGTCCGGAAAAATTACGACTGAACGCGTTCTCTTTTCCCCCTGTGGCAAAACATTCAAAATGGTGAGAACCGGGGTCCACGCTGTCACTTGATATTGACCATACACTTCGCTGCCCGCGCGCGAGAACAATGTAATATTGATGCCCTCAATGCGTATCGCAACAGGCGATGAAGATAACGAGAGCCAGGCATCACGTCTGAAATAATAGGCAAGAGAACCCGCCAACAAAACGGCAAATGCAGCTTTTACCAGAACGGTTAGTGGCAGCAGAAAAACGATCAGTGTGGCAAGGAAATGAACAGCAAACAGCAAAACCGAGCAGATACGGGAGGGGTACAGCTTAAAAACAGTAGGCCCCCCGATTTCAGCAACTGAAGGGCATGCCTGACTCACTACTTGAAGACAAACACCGAAAGCAGGCCCAGCACAACCACTACGACAACGGCTATGATCAGTAAATTTCCTCTTCCCGAACCTGCGTTTTCAGCCGGCCTGCCCTGATAGGAATCTTTGACAGGCATCGCCCTGGGCTTGGAGAAAACGGGCGGCTCAATCTTGGGCTTAGGCGTTAAAGGCAAGGTAGCCACCGATGAGTCAGGGCTCACCCTGTTGATATCCTTAAGATCAGGAATGGGCATTTTAAACGTTTTTGAAAACTCCTCGACCTCTTCAATCGTGCCCGTCATCGCGGCCAGACGCATGGTAGCTGCGGCAGAGTCAAACGCGGCAGACAAACCCAGGGTTGGCACCGGCCTGGATTCATCTTCGCTGGTATCCACATGTTTGCCCACATGAATAGCATCAGGCCGTTTCACGCTCGATGCAACCGTTGACCTGGGCTGGGCCACATTATGGGCGCTGGTGGGGCGTGGCAACCTGTCGCGACAGGCATACAAATCGCCAGCGAACTCTTTGGCGTCCTGATAGCGGTGCTCCAGCTTCTTTGCCAGTGCCTTGGCCACAATAAAATTCAGCATTTCCGGCACATTGGGACTCAGTGTACTGGGCGGAGGCGGCACGCTATTCAACGTTTGATACATGATGGCATTAATGTTCTCGCCGGCAAACGGTGCTTGTCCGGTAAGCATTTCATACAGCATGACGCCCAGCGAGAAAATATCCGAACGCTGGTCGGTCTGCTTGCCCACCACCTGTTCCGGAGACATGTATTTGGGGGAGCCCAGCACCATACCGGTCTGTGTGCGCACGGCGGCTGATGCCATGCGTGCAATGCCAAAATCGGTTATTTTCACATGACCATCACGTACGATCATGATATTGGACGGCTTGACATCACGATGCACGATCCCATTCTCATGCGCATAGGCCAAGCCCTGCGCAACCTGCGCCACTACATTGATCACCTGCTCAACCGGCATACGCTTGCCATCATTGAGGATATCCCTTAGCTCACGGCCTTGCAGAAACTCCATTGCAATGTAGGCAATTTCACCACTTTTGCCCACATCGTAAATGGTGACAATATTGGGGTGACTTAAGCGACCTGCGGCTTTGGCCTCTTGATAGAAACGTGATTCGTACTCATCCTTTTCGTCCATCGCCAGACTCAGGTTAATGGTCTTTATTGCGACGATACGATCAATCAACGGGTCAACTGCCTTATAGACAGTACCCATCGCGCCCTGACCCAGCTCACCGATAATATTGTAGCGGCCCAGCTGGCTAATCATAAATCCGACCACGGTTGGTATTTGTATAAACGCTCATAACTTATTTTGCAAATTTGCTTTTCACACTTCGGAATGCCGGACCCCAGAGCGGATGACCAGCCTCCGCTGTATCCAGATTGAAATTAGGATCAATTTCAAGCGCCTTTTTAAAGTAGTCACGGCACATTGCTTCCCGGCCTGATACACACTGAATAAATGCAAGGTATTTATATGCCTTGACCTGCTCTGGTTTGCCGCTTAAACCTGTGTCAAGCACACCTTGCAGAGCCATGATGGAAGCCTGGTAGTTGCCTTCCTCATAACTCAGCACACCATAATTCAATTTTTTATCCGTGGGCGTAGCCGCGCCACCGGCATGCGCCGCATCGCACGCAAAAGGATTCCATGTTTTCGTGGTCTGGCATCCGCTCATCAAGAGCACGGCCAATCCGCCTAAAAATATTGTACGTAAGTGCAATTTGACAAAGCCCATTATTCGGTTAATTGGCGAAAGTATGTTTAATGTTTAATTTTTCGCCCACTTTAGGCTGAATCGTCTGTTTATAAACAGGAAAATTGGAATTTCTAATTTCAATTTCGTGTTTGCCTGGTGCAACCTGCAATTCTATCAGAGGAGGTGAAACACCCTGCATTCTGCCGTCAAGGTAAACCTCTCCCCATGGCAACACCACCAGGCTCATTACGGCTGCAGCACCGGTGGTTTCTTCCAGGGTACGCACCCTGGCAATACTCGGTTTATCCATCTTTTTGGCAGAATTAACCTTTGCGGTTTCGTTCATGACTTTTACTGCTTCAGATTTTTTCACTGCGAATCCGGCAACGGACGATGTCGCCTGCGCAGCATCAGGATAATAACGCACCACCACCTGTTTCACCGGTGCAATTGAGCCTCGTTTTACAACAGGTAGAACTGCCGCCACCAGCAGCAGTGATAGCACGGGGGCAGCAAGATACAAAATCCGCTGCCTGTTGCTGGCATTTTGGTATGCGCCATAAATTCCGCCAGCCCATTTGCCGACTCCATGCATCAGTTCGGCTGCTGCTTTTTTTACTTTGACTATTATTTCCGAATTTTTTTTTGTCAGCGAGAACTCGCCAGGATAGCCAATCGCATAAACTTCATGCTCGCGCACATGCTTGTCAGTACGCGAACCCTGGTAATGAAACATCCCTGCGTATTCCTGCGAAATTCTAGATACCGCATCGTAGTAAGAGCGCGAAACCAGCAGCTGCCCGATATCGGCAAAGCCCATCACACGCTGTGCTACATTGATGCCGTCACCTACGATATTAGGCTGGTTGTTAATATCCTTAACCAGACGCACCGGCCCCAGATTGATGCCCATCCTCACCAGCAACGGCGGATCCATATGCACACCCGCGGTAAGCAGGCTTTCACGCATACTCAGGCCAACCTTGAGCGCATCTTCGATGTCGCCGAGGAAGCTGATTGCGGCACCGTCGCCGGTGTCCAGGATAATGCGATCTCTTACGGGAATATCATCAAGCGCGGTCGACAAAAAGACGTTAAAGCCTTCCTTCAGGGAAATTTGCCCCGAAACGGCTTTTTGTGAATATTCCACAATATCCAGAAACAACACACTGCATATTATGGTTTTATTATCCCGCTCTTCCATTCTTTCCTGTCGTATGTATCTTAGAATAAGTGTGTGGCCGCTTGCCGCGGATTATAACTTTATTTAACAATCTTACCCAAGCCCAAGGATTTTAATGATAGTTATGCTTTCACGCCAGCTTTAGTTTTATTGCGGCCACCGCGAGTGACAGCTGCGCCGGGCTTGCGTCCGCCCTTCGCAGATTCCAGCCTGCCATCTTTGGCAGACCCGGCTTGCCTGCCTTTGCCAGATTCAATCCGATGATCTTTGCGCTGGAACGGATTAGCCTTTTCTTTTGACTTGCTATCCACGCCGCGAGCAACCTGAACGGGTTCAACCTCTTCATCGGGTTGCGCAGCAAGACCAACCCAATCGAGGATCATATTCACTTCACCTTCGCCCAGTTCGGCCATCTTGCCGCGCTTGATACTGGGTGGCAGATTGATAATTCCAAACCGTACCCGCATCAGCCGGCTGATGGTTAAATTCAGCGCCTCGAAGGTGCGCCGCACCACGCGGTTACGCCCTTCTTTCAACACCAGGCGATACCAGTGATTGAAGCCCTCGCCACCTTCGTCGGTGAGCTTTTCAAACTTGACCAGCCCGTCTTCCAGCTCTATGCCCTGCTTGGTCATCTGACGCATCTGCTCCGGAGTCATCTCTCCCTGCACCCGCACCGCATACTCGCGCTCGACTTCAAATCGCGGATGCATCAAGCGGTTCGCCAGCTCGCCCGAGGTGGTAAAAATCAGCAGGCCGCTGGTGTTGTAGTCGAGGCGGCCAATGGCTATCCACTTCATGCCGCGCAACTTGGGCAGCTTCTCAAAAACATTGGTGCGCTTTTCAGGGTCGTCACGGCTGACAATCTCGCCTTCCTGCTTGTGATACAGCAACACGCGCGGATAGTCTTTATCTTCCTGTGCCTTGACGTGCACCGTACGCTTGTCCGCGCGCAGCACATCGCCTTCGACCACGCGCATACCCAGGGTGGCAGGTTCACCGTTCACCGTTACGCGACCCGCGGCTATCCATTCCTCCATCTCACGGCGCGAGCCGACGCCGGCCTGAGCCAGCACTTTTTGAATTCTTTCACCTTGCCCGCTTATCTTGTCGCCTTGATCGTTCATCTTAATCCCTTGCCGGTTCACCCGGCCACCTCGCGTCGTTCCAGCACAGCCTGTGCCAGGGTGCCACTATCTACATGTTCCAATTCACCGCCCACCGGCAAGCCGCGCGCAATGCGCGATACCTTAATACCCTGCGCTCGCAGCAACGTGGCAATGTAATGCGCGGTTGCCTCGCCTTCGACCGTGAAGTTGGTCGCCAGTATCACCTCGCACGGCTGCTCCTGTGCGCGCCTTACCAGCCTGTCCAGATGCAATTCACGTGCGCCGATGCCGTCCAGCGGCGACAGGCGCCCCATCAGGACGAAATACATGCCGTGATAGCACTGTGCCTGCTCCATCATCAGCAGGTCGGCGGGCATCTCGACCACGCACAGCAGAGTGTTGTCGCGCCGCGGTGAGCGGCACATCTCGCACACTTCTTCCTCGGAAAAATTATTGCACTTGGCGCAGTGATGCAATGTCTCCACGGCATGCGTCAGGGATTGCGCAAGCCGCAGGGCGGCAGGTTTGTCACGTTGCAGCAGATGGTAGGCCATGCGCTGCGCAGATTTCGGCCCCACCCCCGGCAACGCGCGTAGCGCGGCAATCAGCGCTTCCAGACTGGATGGCGTTTTCATCCCGGACCAGCATCCAGAAATACAGCAATTAACAAGCTCAAAATTTGGCCATTTTAGATTTTAAAAGGGCAGATTCATGCCGGGCGGCAGATTCAGGCCCGCGCCAAATCCGCTCATCTTTGCTTTACTCGTGGTCGCCACCTGCTTCACCGCATCGTTCAGCGCAGCCACAATCAGGTCTTCCAGCATTTCCTTGTCGTCGCCCATCAGGCTGTCAGCAAGCTGCACACGGCGCACTTCATGCGCGCAGGTCATCGTCACTTTTACCATGCCGGAACCCGCCTGGCCTTCTACTTCAACCTTGGCCAGTTCATCCTGCGCCTTTTTCATATTTGCCTGCATCTGCTGCGCCTGTTTCATCAAGCCGCCTAATCCGCCCTTCATCATCTGTCACATCCTCCAGCTTACTGTTGTATAAATTTAATGGAATTTTCAATGATCTGCGCATCCAGCTGCGCCTGCGCTTCACGCACAAACGGATCTTGCGAAATTGCATCCGCCGCCGTCTGCTGGCGCACCTGCTTTTCCTGCTGCTCAACTGCCGCAGGTGTCACCGCACTGGCTGGAGCACCGACTGAGAGAGTCAAGCGTACCGGCTGTGCAAAATAGTCACTCAATGCGGCCTGCAGCTTGTCCTGTGCCATCTTGTTATTCAGAAACTGCTTGTGCTGCGGCGCAAGGCTTAAGCTGATCTTGCCGTCAGCAAAACTTTCCAGCACACAGTTTCTTGCCAGCTCGCGCGCCATGCCCTGCACATTCAGCTGCGCCAGCAATACATTCCAGTCCAGCGTAGCGTTAGTCGCAGCGTGCGCTTCAGCCGGTTTGGCTGAAACTGGTTGTGCTGCGAGCGGGCTCGCCGCAACAGGCTTGGCTGCCATTACAGGCGCTGCTGCCGGCTTGGCCTTTGCCGCAACCGGCGCAGCAGCGCGTTCAGAGATGGCTCCCGCTGCCGCAGGCATAAACGCCAGCATGCGCAACAGCGTCATGGTAAAGCCGGCATACTCATCCGGCGCCAGATTAATCTCATTGCGTCCGTGGATCGCGATTTGGTAGAACAGCTGAACCTCTTCGGCACTGAATTGCTGTGCAAGTTCCATCAGGCGCACGCGTTCGGGCTCATCTTCTGCAATGGCATCGGGAACAGTCTGTGCGAGTGCAATGCGGTGCAGCAGAGTCGCCAAATCCTGCAACGCGGCGTCAAACGCCATGCTGCGTATCGCCATATCGTCGGCGATGCGCAGCAGAGCGGCACCCCCCTGCGCGCGCAGCGATTGCAGCAGATCAAACAAATAGCTCTGGTCGATCGCGCCCAGCATATTACGCACCGTCACCTCCTCCACTTTGGAGTCGGAATAGGCGATCGCCTGATCCATCAGGCTCAGCGCATCGCGCATGCTGCCCTGTGCTGCGCGCGCCACCAGTTTCAGCGCCGCTGTCTCGAACGGGATAGCTTCCTGCTCCAGCACATACTGCAAATGACTGAGGATCAGCGCCGGCGGCAGCTGTTTGAGATTGAATTGCAGGCAGCGCGACAGCACGGTCACCGGAATTTTCTGCGGATCGGTTGTCGCCAGAATGAATTTCACATGCGCGGGTGGCTCTTCCAGCGTCTTCAGCATGGCGTTGAACGCCGACTTCGACAGCATGTGCACTTCGTCGATAATATACACCTTGAAGCGTCCGCTGGTCGGCGCATACAGCGCGCTTTCCAGCAGTTCGCGCATATTGTCCACCTGCGTGTTCGACGCCGCGTCCAGCTCGATCAGATCGATAAAGCGTCCGCTGTCGATCTCAGTGCAGGCGCTGCAGACGCCGCAGGGCGTGGCGGTGATGCCGCTTAAACAGTTCAGGGATTTGGCGAAGATGCGCGCAATGGTGGTTTTGCCCACGCCGCGCGTGCCGGTGAACAGATAGGCGTGATGCAGGCGGTTTTGCGACAGCGCATTGCTCAATGCCTGCACCACATGCTCCTGCCCCGCCAGCTGGGCGAAATTTCTGGGCCGCCATTTACGTGCTAGAACTGAGGTTGCAGACAAGATTTATACCGTATAAAAACAAACAATTAGGAATGACCTGCGGGATGCCGCACGAAGTCAACGGGCCGGAGTTTATTTTAGCACGTTAATGCAGCAGATTTTGGTGCAACGCGGGAGATGATGGAGATTACATACACTTCAAATAGGAGGCGAGCCTTACCCCCGGCACTTGCAGTAATAGCTATGGCTGCTTCCTTCCGGACCTGACCAGGTTCACTACACCACAATGCGGGGAGACCCGCCAATTCGTTTAAGCTAAACCTGTCGCAGTGGAATCATACCGATTCGCTTGCGCCATTCTGCCGGCCCGATTTCATGCACTGAACGCCCTTGCGCGTCCACTGCCACGGTCACCGGCATGTTTTCCACTTCAAATTCATAGATCGCTTCCATGCCGAGATCGGCAAAGGCAACCACTTTCGCGCTGCGGATGGCTTTTGCCACCAGATAAGCCGCGCCGCCTATCGCAATCAGATACACCGCACCGTGTTTTCTGATCGCCTCAATTCCCGTTTTGCCGCGTTCGGCCTTGCCCACCATGCCGATCAGGCCGGTCTCGGCCAGCATCTTCTCGGTGAATTTATCCATGCGCGTCGCAGTGGTGGGGCCTGCGGGGCCAACGACCTCATCGCGCACCGGATCAACGGGTCCGACATAATAAATGAAACGGTTGGTAAAATCCACGCCGGCGGGCAGTTTCTCACCGCGCGCCAGCATATCGACGATGCGTTTATGCGCCGCATCGCGCCCTGTCAGCAGCTTGCCGGACAACAGTACGGTTTCGCCCGGCTGCCACTTCGCAATGTCCGTTTTAGTTAAAGCGTTCAGGTTCACCCGCCGCGCATCGTTTGCCGGCTGCCATTGCACATCGGGATAATCTTCAAGCTTCGGCGGCGTAAATTGCGCCACGCCGCTGCCATCCAGTTTGAAATGAATATGCCGCGTGGCGGCGCAATTGGGAATCATTGCAATCGGCTTGGATGCCGCGTGGGTTGGGTAATCCATAATTTTCACATCCAGCACCGTCGTCAGTCCGCCCAGCCCCTGCGCACCGATACCCAAGGCATTCACCTTGTCGTATATCTCGATGCGCAACTCTTCAATTCTGTTTTGCGGGCCGCGCGCCTTGAGCTCGGTCATGTCAATGGACTGCATCAGCGACTCTTTCGCCATGATCATGGCCTTCTCCGCAGTGCCGCCTATGCCTATGCCCAGCACCCCCGGCGGACACCAGCCCGCCCCCATCCCCGGCAGCTGGTTGACCACCCACTCCACCAGATCGTCGCTCGGATTCAGCATCGCAAAGCGCGCCTTGTTCTCCGAGCCGCCACCCTTGGCACCGATGCGCACATCCACCTTATCGCCCGGCACCAGCTCGAAATGCACCACCGCCGGCGTGTTGTCGCCGGTGTTCTTGCGCGTGCCAGCCGGATCGCCAACAATAGATGCGCGCAGCACATTGTCCGGCTGCAAGTATCCCTTGCGCACCCCGGCATTCACCATCTCGACAATGCTCATGCTTGCGTCTTCCCAGCGCACATCCATCCCCACGCGCACAAACGCCACCACAATGCCGGTGTCCTGGCATACCGGCCGGTGGCCCTGCGCGCACATGCGCGAGTTGCTCAGTATCTGCGCCATCGCATCCTTCGCCGCCGGGGACTCCTCGCGCTGATAGGCCGCCGCCAGCGAGCGGATAAAATCCGCTGGATGGTAATAGGAGATGAACTGTAGGGCATCGGCAATACTGTCGATGAAATCCTGCTGGCGTATGGTCGTCATGACGTACCCGGTATATGAGAAGAATGCGTTTGATTATGCGAGTTGAGGCAAGTCACGTCAATTAAAGGACGCCTCTAAAGCGGCATTAAGCTCACCTCGCAGGGCACGCGCTTCAGCGCATCCGAGCCGGAGGCGGGGTCACAGGCCGATGGATCAGCCACCGCCGCAAAGTTGAGCGTCACACCCGGCGGCAACTCTGCCGCCAGCTCCGGTTGCATGGCCTCATGCCAGCCATAACTGACGCACACCACGGCGTGGTCCAGCGCCGCGTTAAAGCGCGCCTTGCTGGCCATCCTTCCGCGCGCGGTGGTGACAAGCAGCCACGCCCCTTCCGTAATGCCACGGCTGGCGGCAGTTTCCGGGTGCAGCTCCGCCGCAGGCTCGGGTGCGAGGCGGCACAGGCTCTTCAGTTTGCGCATCTGGCTGTGGCAGTAGGCCACCTGTTTGACCGACACCAGCGTCAGCGGAAACTGGCCACCGGCATTGGCCGGGACATTGCCGAGTGGTACCGGTGCATAGCCATGGCGCAGGAAAGTTTCGGAGTAGATTTCCAGTCGTCCTGTCGGCGTGGCAAACCCGGCCGTTTCGTATTTGCGATAACGCATAGCCAGCTCGAGCGCGATACCCTGCGGCTTGGCGCGCAATGTTTCGGGCGTTACCCCGCTCGGGGCGAGAACATGGCGCAGCGCGGCTTCGCGGTCGCCCGCAAAAAACTTATCGCCCAGCCCCAGCCGTTGCGCCAGCTCGAATACGATCCAGCTGTCGGCTCTAGCCTCGCCGCGCGGCGCGACACAGGCAGGGCGCAGCTGCAGGTGCGCCTCGGCCGGGCGGCTGTAATGGAAGCCGCCATACAGCCCTTCGCGCTCCCACGCCGAGGCGGCCGGCAGCACAATATCGGCCAGCGCGGCGGTGGGGGTCATGAACATTTCCGTGATGGCAAAGAATTCCAGGCGCGCGAAGTGTTGCGCAAATTCAGGCGACATTGGTTTGGTTGCTGCCGGGTTGCCGCCGAAGGACAGCAGCGCTTTCAGCGGAGAAGGTTCCTGCGCCAGCGCCTCGTCCACATCGCGCGCCGACAGCCAGCCGCGCCGCCCAGGCCCCAGCGGCCTCTGCGCGCGGCCGATGGTTTTTTCCAGCATGCCTTCAGGCAGCAATTCAAGACCTGACACATCGTTAAGATGCGGGCGCGGGAAGAACACATTGCCGCCGGGCGCATCGAGCTGGCCGGTCAGCGCGTAAAGCAGGCACAGGGCGCGTGTGGTCTGCGTGGCGTCGCTGTGCTGGCACAACCCGGTCCAGGTGAAAAACGACACCGGGGCGGCGTCCCACATCAGCTTTGCCGCGCTGCGTATCTGCTGCGCAGGCACACCGGTGATTACCTCGGCCTGCTCCGGCGACATGGCAGCGCAGGCATCGGCATAGTAAGCGAAGGCTGGGCGGCACAGCACGGGCCCGCTCCGGGTCTGCAAGGTAAACTCGCCGCGCAGCGCAAATTTTCTCTTATTTTCCGCCGCGTCAACCAACACCGCCACCTGTTGTGTTTCATCCCAGGCCAGACAGGTTTGCGCAGAGGCACCCGCCTCAATGTCTGCCGCGCGGAGAAAGAACCCGGTGTCCGTGCGCACCAGAAAAGGCCCATTGCTCCAGCGCCCCAGAAACTGCTGATCTACATTGCCCTCTTCCAGCATGGCCTGCGCCAAGGCCAGCGCCAGCGCGCCATCGGTACCGGGGCGGGGGCGCAGCCAGATGTCGGCACCGCGCGCCAGACCGGCATCGCGCGGGTCGATCACAATCAGCTTCATACCGCGCTTGCGCGCCTTGCGGATTTCCAGCGACAGCGACAGCAGGCTGGCCGAAGGGTTGGTGCCCCACAGCATGAGGCAGCCGCTTTGCTGCAGCTCGGGCATGCCGATGCCGGAACCGAAGGTGTACTGCGGTGAAAAATCCTTGTGCCAGTTGCAGTTCTCGGTGGCGAACACGACATTCGGCGTGCCGAAGCTGCGTGCCAGCCTATGTATCCAGGCAAAGCTGTCGGAGATGGCGGTGCCGCTGGGCGTGGTGACCGAGACTGCTACTGACTCGGGCCCTGAGGTGCTGGCAGCGTTGCGCATTGCTGCGGCAATTTCATCCAGCGCTGCGTCCCAGCCGATGCGCTCCCATCCCGTGGCAGAGCCGCGCGGGCCGATGCGGCGCATGGGGTGTAGCAGGCGTTCCGGGCTGCCAACCAGTTCCGGCGCCGCCCGTCCCTTGGCGCAGAAGGCCCCGCCCGTGGGGTGAGCGGGGTCGGCCTCCACTTTCAGCAGTACGCCGTCTTCCACCGTGGCAATACATCCGCAACGGGAGATGCACAGGGCACAATAGCCATGAATTTGCTGGGTGGACACAAGGCACTCCTGACGCTTGACGGAAAAGTGTGGCGAAAATGATCTCTACAGATACCATGTTAACGCATGCTCGTGCACCAATCTTATCACCGGCAGCGTTGCCTGATGGCGGCGCTTTTTCGGCAACGCCGCAAAACGCTACTGCACCAACAGCGGGAAATTTCCGGTTAGCCTCGCTTCATATCCCAGCAGCTTCGGCCCCCCACACCATGATCAAGCATGCGTTATAGATGCTTGTTATTTCAAAAACGGCCGGCCTTTGATTTTATTCAAACAATTGCTCTGACGATAAGTTTGGTTTCACTACACGTCAAAAACAGGCCCAAGACATATTGACAAAGCCGAATAATCCACAAACCGAATAAACACGGAGCAAGGACGGGAATTCTCCAATGCCATTCCATCTTGCAGACGTATCTAATTGAATAAAATGAGTTAATTTAATGGCACAAAAAATAGGCAGGTAAAAAAACGGTTACCGGATAGGGAGTTAGCTATCGGCAAATCGAGTCATCCACAAAGTTATCCACAGATTTTGTGCATAACTAAAAAACTGCTTTGGCAGTTACAAGTTAGCTCGATTTTGAAGCAAGCGGGTTAAAAATTACATCCCCTGTGGGTTGAAAATGCCCATGCTATTTTCGGTTCAGCAAACAGACGGAATCAGCCTTTGCCGATGACTGTTTCGACCCGCTATCTACGCAACCAGCATTGCTTCAGGAACCCGGTTCTGAATTGATGTCACCAATTCCAGAATGAGTCCGTGCCGGCAATTGACGGAAACCCACAGCACATTGAGCTTCAGATTGAAATTCGCAAAAACCACATCGGGGCAAGCTTCCAGCGCTTTCTGCAAGTTGCACAGGGTGATGTCGATGATGTGCTGCGGGCATTTGTTCAATTTTGGAATCAGCATCATGAAATCTGCCAGTGGGCGTCCGTCTGCACCACGCGTGGGCACGATTTGCCACAGGGGCGTACCGGGCTCCATTACTGGGCGCGCAGAAGGATGATTGCCAGAATATTCAACGAGGTTCATACATCTCCCCCAGATTGTCTCGCTAAGGCTGGGATAACGCCTTAAATCGAAAGAACGATGACGTTCAGTGCGATGCCAGTTTACCCAATTCAGTCAGTATGGCATACACCAGCTCTTGTCCCTGCACGCTCATGCCCCTAGCAAGCTTGTCAGGATCTCGTTCACCGTCAACGAATTTGCGCATGGTACCGCCCAGCTTGGCCATGTCGCCGCCCGCACGCACCATCTGCTCGGACATATTGGCCAGCATATGCAATGCGGTCACGTCACCCCGCCCTGCTGCATTGATGATGCTGGCGAGCCCGGGGGCGGCAAGAGCGGGATCAGGCTTTGCATCTGCATCTGGCAGGGTGGAAGGATCTTGAATCCCATGCAGAATGGCCTCGATTATTGCGCTGTCTTCGGCATCCAGCCCCGATAGCACGCTGACATCCCGCTTGCCGTTGAGCACCTGGCGTATCACCGCTACCAGGCTATCCCATCCATTCTGGGCGGAGGTTTCCAGTATCGGTTCCAGTTGCGGCAGCAGTTCGCGGTGATGGCATGCCATCACCACGTTATGAATCAGGGCCGCATGGAATTGCACGATTTGCTGCTTTTGCTCGGAGAGTAGTTTGGACATATGGTTGCTCTATCAATATTTTCAGGAAAAAATTCGCTGCCTATATAAATCATCATAGCAAAACTGAATCGCTGTTTGACAGTCAGCACCTTTACGGGATTTTCATCACCGGACATGACTCAAGCAGTGGCGAAGAGTAGAATACGCCTTTGATCAAAATATAAAAACATGGCAATTCAATGGTTTCCCGGGCACATGGTGGCGGCGCGCAAAAAGGCCGAAGAGTCCATGGAGCGTACCGATGTCGTCATCGAGGTACTGGATGCACGCCTGCCGGAGGCGAGCTGCAATCCCATCGTGACCGAGCAGCGCCTGTTTCGCCAGCGCCCTTGCCTTAAAATCCTGAACAAAGCCGACCTGGCCGACCCGACTGTAACCAAAGCCTGGCTGCAGTTTTACAACGCGCAGAAAGATGTGACGGCGGTAGCGCTCTCCTGCAAGAAGGCGAGCGATGTCGCCAGGATACCCGGACTGTGCGAGAAGCTGGCGCCGCATCGCGGCACCACCATCAAACCGTTGCGCATGATGATTATGGGCATCCCCAACGTCGGCAAATCCACGCTGATGAATGCGCTGCTGAACAAACGCGTGGCCAAGGTGGGCGACGAGCCTGCGGTGACCAAGAACCAGCAGCGCCTGGACCTGAATGAGCGCATGACGCTGATCGATACCCCGGGCATGATGTGGCCCAAGATAGAGCATGATTCCGACGGCATGATGCTGGCAGCCAGCCACGCCATCGGTCGCAACGCGGTGATTGATGAAGAGGTGGCCATCTTTCTCGGCAACATCCTGCTTGCACGCTACCCAGAACTGGTCGCCGCCCGTTACAAGATAGCCGTGGACGGCATGGACGGTGCAGACCTGGTCGAAGCGGTGGCGAAACGCCGCGGCTACCGTCTCAAGGGTGGCGATTACGATCAGGAAAAGGCCGCGCTGGCTTTGCTGCAGGATTACCGCGATGGTGCAATCGGCCGCATCAGCCTGGAGACGCCTGAATCCCGAAGCGCAATGTTGCAGCAGCATGCACAGGCCAAGAAACCGGCTATGGATGACTCAGCTGATGCCCCCGAGTGATATGAGCAAAGAAACCCTGCGCATCTACTACAATCCGCGCTGTTCCAAATGCCGCGAAACTGCAGCACTCGTGCGGGAACGCGGTTACGCCACTGAACTGGTTGAGTATCTCGTGACGCCACCAGGCAAGGAGGAGCTGCGCCAGCTGTTACTGAAGCTCGGCATGAAACCACTGGAATTGGTGCGCAAAGGTGAGGAGGTTTTCAAACATAATTATGCCGGGCGCACCTTGAGCGATGAGGAGTGGCTGGACGCGATGCTGGCGCACCCTATACTGATCGAGCGTCCCATCGTGGTGCGCGGCAACAAGGCCGTTGTGGCACGTCCGCCGGAGAAGGCACTGGCGCTGTTGTAGCTACACTTGCGCTGGCGCGAAATGCGCCACCACCCTGTCCACCACTTCCGGATTCCTCAGGATGCGAGAGTGCCCCAGCATTTCTGTCTCCATCAGGCTTGAGCCCTGAAGGTTCCGCTTAATTTCATGGCTGGCCCTGATTTTGTTGATCCGGTCAAACTTGTCATGCACCAGCAACACATCGTGACGGCTGATTTTTTCATAATCCAGCACGCACAGATCAGCCAGCTGCACAGCACAATCCGCCTCGATTTGCCTGATTACCTGCGCAAACAGCTTTTCATAGATACCCATCCTGGCACGCATTTTTTCAAGATAGCCGAGAAAATCATCCATGGGTGCGATCACCGCGATTTTCAGTTTTTGTTCGAATTTTTCGCTCACTTTAAACATTGAATTCGAACCGATTGAATGCGCAATCACACCGTACAACTCGTGAGCATAATGCGCTGCCACCAGTTCGGTGCTGCGAAAAATTTCCGGATAGCTGCTATAGCGGGACGAGCTCTCTCCGTGTCCTTTGTGGTCAAACGCCACCACCTTGAACCCCCTCTCAAGCAAGGAGGTCACAAACGAGTCCATCTGCAATGCCCTGCCACCCCAGCCATGCACCAGCAGAATAACCGGGCCGACACCCCATTCAAATACTTTTATTTTATTGCCGGCCAAGTCGAGATAAAAACTCTGCGCCTGCCCCAGCAACTCACGCTGCTTCGCTGACAAATGGTAGGACTTTATCGAAAATCCCTGCACACGCATCAGCCGTGCCACTTTATTCGGTGCGAGTTGAAACGCTATTCTAGTCAGCACATAAGTCGCTCCCGACACAATCGTACGGTCGTGCTTTTTTTGCACATGGCTTTTTGCTGCATTTTGCATGACGACCTCGCGCTACTTTAAATGCCGGGAAATAATATTCTGGAAACACACGTTGTAAAGTTGCCCCGCCTTCACATCGTTCAATAACCGCTTGTATATATGGAATGACAAAATATTGCCGAAAACTTCATAGGCAAACTGCTTGCAGTCGGCATCCTCCTTGAATTCCTTTTCTTCCACCGCAATCTTTGCAGCACGTTCCCAGATGTCATGCACAGATTTCTCATGTTTCACCAGCGCATCCCTGATTACGCCCGGCCTGTCATCAAACTCAAATGCACCGGACATAAACGGGCACCCACCGCTGGGCTGGTTGCTCCACCTGAGCCAGTAACGTGACAGCGCATGTATCCGCTCCAGCCCTCTGTTGTGCTGCATTGCCCTGTCAAAAACCTGCACCTTGAAATCCTGCGCGGTGAACTCAATCACATTTAACAGCAGTTCGTCGCGGGATTCAAAATGCGCAAACACGCCAGACTTGCTCATGCCCACCTGCTTTGCGGTTTCCCCTATGGTCAGGCTATCAAGCCCATTCTCGCGCACCATATGCATGGCCGCGTTCAAAATTTTTTCACGGGTCTCGACACCTTTTTCCATTTGCTCAATATAGCACGATCGTGCTATTTTATACACCAATATCAAATTGCAGGTTATTGATAACTGACAGTCCACACCCAAGGATGGTAATCTTTCATCTTTAGCATTGCTGCTGGAAACAATTGTCACCGCCTCATCTCAATAAGGAAAAATCATGCCCTCAGTCCTCGATCAATCCGCGCTGGCTCAACTTTTCGACGCCGCGCGCACACACAATGCCTGGCAAAGCCGGCCCGTTCCGAATGAGTTGCTAAAGCGCGTTTACAATTCAATGCGCATGGGCCCCACTTCAGGCAACTGCTCTCCTGCGCGCATCGTGTTTGTCACCTCCAAAGAAGCCAAAGAAAAACTCAAGCCGGCGATGAGCGAGGGCAATCTTAAAAAGACCATGGCAGCACCGGTAACGGCCATCATCGGTTACGACATGCGCTTCTACGAGAAAATGGGCCAGCTGTTTCCGCATGAACCCAGTGCACGCAGCTGGTTCGACAAAGACGAACAGACAACCTTCAGCGCAGCCTTCCGCAACGGCACGCTGCAAGGCGCTTATCTGATACTGGCTGCGCGCGCCTACGGACTGGACTGCGGCCCGATGTCCGGTTTTGACAATGCGCTGGTGGACAAGCTGTTCTTCGCCGGCACAGCGATCAAATCCAACTTCCTGTGCAACCTCGGCTATGGCGATCCTGTCGGAATACACCCGCGCAGCCCGCGCCTGTCCTTTGATGAGGCTTGCAGCATCATTTAACGCTTGCTGCACGCGCGCCACATTTCGCACAGCCATCTCACTTGATGCATACCTCCTTAATCGATACTCTGCATGATCCAGCCGTGCGCGATCTTGCCTGGGTAATCGGCTCGCCCGGATTGCTGGAAGCAGCATACCCCGCCTACAAGGGGCAGGTAGTGGACGATGCATGGTGCAGAGAGCAGATGCAGGCCGCTACAGCATGGCTCTCCGCGCTGGACCTGGCACCGCTTCCGCTGCACGACTTTATCGCTGCCCGCCCCACACGCCGCCTTGGCCATTACTTTGAATCGCTTATAAAATTCTGGCTGATGCAGCTGCAGGATACGCAAATTATTGCCACCAACCTGCAGGTGCATGATGAACAGCGCACCCTGGGTGAATACGATTTCCTGTTCCGCGATGCCAATGCGGCAGTCTGCCACTGGGAAGCAGCCGTAAAATTTTATCTGCAGCGCGAGCCGCTGACTGAACAGCATGCCTTCATTGGTCCCGGCACCCGTGACCGGCTGGATCTCAAACTGGACAGAGTGTTTCAGCATCAGCTTCTGCTGGGTCAAACACCCGCAGGACAACAAGCATTGCCGCGAGGGCTGCAACTGAACAAAACCCAGGCCTTCATCAAAGGCTATCTGTTCTATCACGCTTCGTCATTGGATCAGCTCCCCGTGCGCGGCGTTTCTGCCTCACATCTTAGCGGCTGGTGGGTGCACCACTCCGTTGAGCCTCTGCCGCAGGCATCTGCCGACAGCCGCTGGATCATACTGCCGCGCCTGCGCTGGCTGGCACCTGCGCGCATGGAAGCAGACGCTATCGTCATGACTCACGCAGAGCTCCAGAGCAGGCTGGCACAACACTTCGGCTTGGGCACGGAGGCCATACTGGTATTCGAGTTGAGCCGTGCGGCAACAGGCGAATGGCGGGAGAGATCCAGGGGCTTTGTCGTTTGCGAGACTTGGCCTAAGCTCGACATTTCTGCTATAAATTGAACAAACAGGAGAAGCAATGAAAAAATCAGCCAAAGCGGCATTGTTGTCAGGCCTGGTATTTCCGGGTGTCGGCCAGTTTTCTCTCAAGCGCTATGTGCGGGGGCTGGTATTTTTTGTTCCCGCGATGCTGAGCCTGGTGTTTATTGTCGATAGTTCTATGCGCAAGGCCTTTGCCATAGCCGAGCAGATTGAGCGGGGCGATGTGCCGCTCGATGCAGATGCCATTTCCAGGCTGATACTGGCGGCGCCTGCCGGCCCGGAACTGCTCATGCTGAATATTGCACAATGGCTTTTTGTTGCCTGCTGGATTATCAGCATTATTGATTCCTATCGCCTGGGTAAACTGGCAGATCAAACAAGTAACAAATAATTATGCTTTGCACTAAATGCAGTTACAACAATCCCGTCACCGCCACATCTTGCAGGAATTGCGAAGTGGAACTCGTCGGCACTGCACCAGCTTCCAATCGCGCTGCGAAACCTGCCGAATTGATCTATGCCGGATGGTGGGTACGTTTTCTTGCCGCATTCCTGGACCTGCTTGTGCTCGGTGCGTGGACTATTCTGATTATGCTTGGCATAGCAGGCCTGATTGCATACAGCGGTCAAGACAGTATTTTAGGCAACCACACGGCTATATCGGCTTTCTATTGGGCTATCGTTTGCATGTCGCTGGCCTACTACATCCTGATGGAGTCCGGCACGCAGGGCGCAACCTTCGGCAAGCGCTGGATGAACATTAAAGTGATGAAAATCGATGGCAACAGGCTCTCGGTAACACGCGCCCTGCTTCGATTGATTGCCCGCGTATTTTCCCATCTGTTGCTGATGAGCGGATTTCTGATTCAATCCCTTATGCCGCGCAAACAAGCCTTGCATGACTTGCTTGCCGGCACCATTGTCGTTCGCGCAAATGAAAACAGGAAAATTTCCATCAAGGCGAGCCTGCTGGTTCTATTTTTCGCGTTGATGATTCCCTTGCTGGCACTGTTCGCCACTGTCGGCCTTCCATTTTTTCAGCAGCAAGTTATGAAAGTGCAGCTGGAAAATGGCATGCAGATTGGCATGGAGGCCACACTGGCCGCGTCGCGTTACTACCTTCAGAATCGCAGCATTCCCGCCGTGATAGGCGATGCAAGTGGCGATATAGAGCTATCTCCCCATGTCTCTGAAATTGCAGTAAATCAGCAAAATGGCGCGATCATCCTGACCTTTAGCGATACTGTGCGCAAAGCCATCAGCAACAAACACCTGATCTTTACGCCTACCCTGGAAGCCGACCAAAGCCTCAGCTGGAAGTGCAGCAGCGCTGACATTGAAGCGCGGTTTTTGCCCGCCACGTGCCAATAAGCTGAAGAACTACAATGCAGTAAAAAATCGCTCGCGCATTTCTTCCAGCCCCAGCGTCTCCAGCATTTCGCGCAAGCGCTCAGCGGCGCGCTGGCGCGGCAGGTTTTTGTATGTCGCCACGATCAGCTCATTTTTCATCGAGTGCTCCCAGCCCACCAGCTCGGTCACCGTCACCTGGTAGCCGTGAGCTTCCAGTTGCAGACAGCGCAACACGTTGGTGACATGGCTGCCGAATTCGCGGGTATGGATCGGATGCCGCCATAACTCGACCAGCACGTTTTTGGCCAGCTGTTTGCCCTTGTTTTTCTTCAGTATCGCAGCCACCTCTGCCTGGCAGCAGGGAACCAGCACCACAAATTTGGCCTTGCGCTTAAGCGCAAAATGGATTGCATCGTCCGTCGCGGTATTGCACGCATGCAGCGCAGTCACCACATCGATCTGTGGCGGCAACAGTTCGGAATCAATCGATTCCGCCACTGACAGATTCAAAAACGTCATGCGGGGGAAATTCAGCCTGCTGGCCAGTTCGCGTGACTTTGTCACCAGCTCATCCCGCGTTTCAACGCCGTAGATATGCGAGGCATTGTTCAACGACTTGAAGAACAGGTCATACAGAATAAAACCCAGATAGGATTTTCCTGCGCCGTGATCCACCAGAGTGAGAGCCGGATGATCATGCTGCACCTCCCGCAACAGCGGCTCGATAAACTGGTAGAGATGATTGATCTGCTTGAGCTTGCGCCGGCTGTCCTGATTCATCTTGCCGTCGCGGGTAAGAATGTGCAGTTCCTTCAACAGCTCGACTGACTGGTTGGGTTTTACTTCATACATACAAACTCCTGCTACAAATGAAAAAAAACCCCACTTATAGAGCTGAAAAGTGGGGCTGCATATTTTTTAAGAATAAAACAGTAAAAGCGCTTTTTATTCAAATTCCATCTTGCGGAACACCATGCCCGCGTTGATCACGTGAAGTTCGTGGTAGGTATCAAGATAGGCGAAGCCAGACTGGTCGATATTATAGGCGTCCTGCAGTGTGCCGCCCCTCTTCATAATCTCGGCTACTTTGCTGCGCAAAAACATGAGATAGCCCTTGGTCACTTTGGTGACTTCTTCCATATTGGTCGCCACGCCATGTCCCGGAATCACATATTTCGCCCCCATCGCCTCAAATTTTGTCCAGGTATCCAGCCAGGCTGCGGTATCGGTATCGTCAAACAGCGGCGGCATGCGCTGGTGAAAAGCCAAATCACCCGCGATCATCAGTTTTTTGGCCGGTATCCACACGGACAAATCGCCGGGGCTATGTGATGGGCCTAAATATAAAACCTCGAATTTCCAGGAACCCATGGTGATTTCATATTTATCCCCGGTGATAATGTCCGGCATCACCACCTCGGTTTTAAACGCTTTATCGCGTGCACGTCGCTGCATATTCTGCAGAATCTGTTCACCCGAGGTTTCTATGATTTTTGCCGCATCTTGATGTGCAATAATCCTTGCGCCCTGCTCTTTCCAGTACTTCGAACCCAGCATCGCATGGCCCTGGCTGTTTTCCAGCACCACATATTTAACCGGCTGTTTGGTCAGCTTCCTGATCTCTTCATGCAGTGACTGTGCCAGCAAATAGTTGTCTCCGGCATTCATCACCAACACCCCGTCATCCGTAATCACAAAAGAGAGATTGTTGTTGTGCCCGGAATTTTCATACGAACCCGGGGCTGTTTCCCCAAACGCAGACCATACGCCGGGAATGACTTCTACCGGCTTTCTGTAGAGGAATGAATCCAGCGCCATGTCCTTGTATTTCACCGGCAGGCCGGCTTGCTTCCACTTGTAAAATCCATCGGCATAATTTTTGACCTGGGTGTATCCCAGCCTGGTCAGCGCATCGGCAGCCAGCGGGCTACGCTGATTAAACCCGTCATACACCACCACAGGGGTATTTTTATCCTGCACATATAGGCCAATATTGAATTCAAGCTGCCCGCGAGAAATATTGTAAATATTATTTGCACGGATAAAACCACCCTGCAGGTTCAGCTCATCCGGATTGCGCACGTCAATCACCACGGTTTGCGGCTTTTCCTTAAGCAAGGTTTGCAGCCCCACTGTATCAATATTGCTGATGCGCTTTCCAACCTCTGCCAGTAGTTTTTTTGCATCCGCGCTCAGCTCCGGCACCTCGATAACCGCTTCAAGCCGAGTCGACGCAGCCTCCTTCCCAACCTTGGAGGTCTGCTCTCCGGCGGCATGGGCAGCCGTGCTCAGCAGCAAGCTGAGCGCTACAAGAATGCTTTTAGTGTGAAAATTATTCATGGGTCTGTCTCACTTAATGATCATAAAGTTTTGAGTTTTGCCTGACTCCGCCTGAAAACATTTTGTTCCGGCTGGTTGGCCGCTATGCTTTTTGTTTGATCGCCAAAACCGCCTGGTTGCGCAAGGTGCGCAGCAGTGCCAGCTGCTTGGGAGTAATCTGAAATTTTTTGGGTTCCAGCATATCGGCATAGATTAACCCAACCGCCATCTTGTTTACCATCACCGGCAACAGCAGAAAGTATTTGGAATCGACAGCCTTGCTATGCCACGCGGGAATTTTATTCGCGATGTTTGGTGCTCCCACGTCCTCGATGACAATGTCCAGCCCCTTCTCCAGCGCCAGGTGAAAGACATCCGCCTCGAACGCGAGCGGAAAGCGGAAACGCGGAAGAATATCAGCGATGCCCTCGCCAAAACCAAAACGTGCGACCATCAAGCCCTGCTTGTTGTCACGGCTGAAGATCAGCGCGTGTCTGAACCCCAGACCGCGATAAATCGTTTCCAGAACCATCTGCAGCACATCGTTCAGTTTAAATTCTTCGACTAGGGTGTTCGTCACATCCTGAATACCGTCGCTCAGTGTCGCTTCAGGGTCAAGCTTGGTCTCAGCTTCGGCATGGGCTGCAGTCTTTGCGTCGACAACGACATCAATGGTGGTTACACCTTTTAATGGGTCCGTTTTTGCTGCGTCTATCTTTCCCGCAACGGAAGGTTCCACTACATGGTCTAGCCACACGCGCAACTTCTTCATTAACGGGCTTTTAGTCGTATCTATTCCCAGCACTCTCGAACGTCGCGACAGATCCTGCAGGCCATTTTCCAGCGCTTGGGAAAGTTTTTCCTCGGAAACATCCATGGCTTCAGAATAACGCTCGCTGATTTTGATCAGGGATTCTTTCTTGCTTTTGGGATCAAGCACCGTCGCAATCGCGATCAACTCGTTGGCCATATTGACCGTCACGCCGATACGCCCGATATCGTTGGCCGGTTTTTTGATTTTCACATCGTAATTTTTCTGCATCCCGGCTATCAGGCGCTCGGGAAAATTCCAGGTCTTTGCTATTCCTATACCAAGATCGTTATAGGTAACGCCAAGCACTTTTAATGCAGCGCGATCCTCATCCAGCCCCTTATCTTCCATCAGGCGACTGATCTCCTCGCTTTCTTCAAAGAAATAAAATTTTGCAATCATTCTGCCCAAATTAAGGAACATGGCGCAGATCATCGTCTCCTCAACATCCTGTGCATTCATTCCCTCAGACAGCTGTACAGCAACAATACCCGAGAAGAAGGATGAAATGACATCGTCTTTCAGCTCCTGCGCCTGCGATTTGTTTTGCAGAAAATCCAGCAGGATGATCGTCATCGCAATATTGCGCACACTCTCAAAGCCAAGGATGGAGACCGCCTTGGAAATCGTGTTAATTTTGCCGCCAAACTGTGAGTAGGAAGTGGTGTTGACCAGCTTGAGCAGCTTGTTGGTCAGTGAAAAATCCTGCAGGATGGTTTGCGCCAGCTTGCTTGATCCCTCTGACTCGGATGAAGCCACTTTATTGATTTCGTTGATGATGCCGGACAGCGCCGGGAAATCACTTTTGCTGCGCATGCGGCGGAACAAGAACCTGAGCGTGCTTGGCAAGTCCGCATCCGGTGCCTCGACCGCCGTTTCCTGAGAAGAGTCGAGGTAATTCGACAATGCCTGGCGCATTGCCGTTGCACTCGCGAAACGCTCCTCGGGTTTTTTTGCGATCGCCTTCAGAATAATCCACTCCAGCTTCTCATCCACCTTCACATTGCGAGTGGAAGGCGCATCCGCCTTCTCATGCGCATTGCGATGAAGAATCTGGAATACATTGCCGCCTTCTACGACAGGCGTGCCGGTCACCATCTCGTACAGCATGATGCCCACCGAAAAGAGATCAGAGCGGAACTCCGCCCCCTGTGAGGATATTGTTTCCGGCGCCATGTATTGAGGCGTACCGGTAATACCGCCGGATGCATCCGGCAGTTGTGAAATGCTGCGTGCAATACCGAAGTCCATCACCAAATGCTGACCTGTCGATGAAATCAACACGTTGGCGGGTTTGATATCAAGGTGCATGATGCCTTGCGCATGCGCACTGGCAAGTGCATCCAGCACATTGGCCGCTATGCGCGCAGCCGCAGCCCTCGACAACGCGCCCAAGCGCTTCATCAATTGCACCAGCGTTTCCCCTGCTATATAGGCATAAACCAGATAGGGCGCGCCTTCATATGACCCCAAGTCATACAGGGGAACAATATTGGGATGCTGCAAATTACTGACGGTTCTCGCTTCGCGCAACAATCTGTCGTTTTGCGCGCTGGTGCCCGCACGGAGGGTTTTGATCGCTACTTGCCGGTCTAGACGCGGATCACGTGCAAGGTACACCACGCCCTGCGCACCCCGTCCCAACACTTTGATAATTTCAAAGCGATCAATTAATTTGCCTGGCATATGAAACCCGAAAAAACTTCAGAAATGAGCAAACATCATAACAGCAACCCCCGCATTGCGTAAATCAAGCGGCTTTAATCATGCTGCATCAAAACCAGTTGCTGCGAACGCGCCATTCTGACTTGAAAATTGCCAAAATCATTCAGTGCCACGAGAGCAGATTGTTTTCCTGCACGAACTAACGCTCAGCCATCTGCTCTTCCTATAAAATACAGTTCAGCCGTGCCCGCAATCAATCCAGCCTGACTATACCCATGCACCCGAAGCTATCCATACTGCTGTTTCTGCCCTGCTTGCTGCTTGAGGCTCCCGTGGTTTACGCCGCGCCCTTCATCCCCGCCTCTGATGCCGAGGTACTTGAACAGCTGCCGTTCAAGGCCAGCGATCCAACTACCCGTGAATTAAGACGCATGCGGCAGGAGCTGTCGGAGAGTCCGCATAATCTGGATAAGGCAGTCGCACTGGCACAGCGTTACTACCGGCTTGCCATGGCCGATGGCGACCCGCGTTTTATCGGCTATGCCCAGGCAGCGCTCGCCCCCTGGTGGGAAATGGACGAAGCGCCTGTCGCGGTGCTGGTGCAGCGTGCCGCACTGCGCCAATACAGCCACAATTTCAACAGCGCTTTGACAGACCTCAAACTGGCCACACGGCTTGAGCCGCGCCAAGGCACGGCCTGGTCGCTGTTAGCGGCAATCCATATGGTGCAGGCGGAATATGCGACGGCCAGACAGGATTGCGAAAAGCTGCACGGCCTGGCCAGCAGCCTGATCGTGGTTGCCTGTGTCGCAACCGTGGATAGCCTCAGCGGACAAGCCCGGCAGGCTTACAGCACCCTGCAGAAAGCCTATGCCTCTGCACCGGCAGTGCCAGCCAATGAAAAACTATGGATACTCACCAGGCTGGCAGAAATGAGCGACAGGCTGGGATTGGCCGAGGAAGCCGACGCATACTTCAGGGCAGCGCTCAAACTGAACATCCCCGACGCCTATTTGCTGGCGGTGTATGCGGAATTTTTGCTGGACGAGCACCGACACAGCGAAGTAATAAAACTTCTCAAAGACAAGGAGCGCTCCGACGTGCTGCTGATGCGCCTTGCGCTGGCGGAAAAGGCGATCAATGCGCCCAGGGCTGCAGAGCATCAGGCGATCATTCGCGCCCGTTTTGATGCCGCCCGTATGCGCGGTGACAAACTGCATATTCAGGACGAGGCGCGCTTTAATTTATACCTGCTCAACACCCCCGAAGCAGCACTCAGACTAGCACAGGAAAACTGGCTGGGCCAGCACGAACCGAGCGATGCGCGCATCTTGCTGGAAACGGCGCTCGCTGCAAAAGATAAAACTGCCGCACAGCCTGCACTGTACTGGTTCACCGAGTCGCGCATCGAGGACAGGCATCTGGAAAAATTGGTCAAAGCCGTCAGGGGGCTCAAATGATCACGCGCCTTTTCCTCACCTTGTTTCTGCTGACCCTGCCCAGTGCCGCGCATGCGCACAAGCCCAGCGACAGCTATCTGATCCTTAAAACTGAGGGTGCCAGCGTGCAGGGGCAGTGGGACATCGCGCTGCGCGATCTCGATTTTGCCATTGGCCTGGATGGCAATGGCGACGGCTCAATCACCTGGGGCGAACTGCGGGCGCGCCACGACGCCATCGCGGCCTACGCGCTGCCGCGCCTCAAGATACACGCACAAGACGAAGCATGTCCAACCCGCGCCACCGCCCATCTGGTGGACAAGCACAGCGACGGCGCCTATGCCGTGCTGCGCTTTGTCGCCGAGTGCACAAAACCGCTCACCGCCGTGGAACTGAACTACAGCCTGCTGTTTGATGTGGACCCGCAGCACAAAGGCCTGCTGCGCCTCGAATATCAGGGCACAACCCGCACCGCCATCTTCAGCCCCGATAAATCCAGCCAGCGTTTCGAACTGGCGGAGCTGAGCCTGCTGCGCCAGTTTTTCGACTACACGCGGGAAGGCGTATGGCATATCTGGATCGGCTTTGACCACATCCTGTTTCTGCTTTCACTGCTGCTGCCCGCCGTACTGTACCGCAGCAAGAAGCACTGGGAAGCGGTTCCCGGTTTCCGCCCTGCATTGTTGGATGTGCTCAAGATCGTCACCGCCTTCACCCTGGCCCACTCGATCACGCTGAGCCTCGCCACCCTGGGCGTCGTGACCCTGCCCAGCCGTCTGGTGGAATCGGCGATTGCCGCTTCCGTGGTGCTCTCGGCCCTGAACAATATATTTCCGCTCATCGAGGGGCGACGCTGGATGGTCGCGTTCGCCTTCGGCCTGATACACGGCTTCGGCTTTGCCAGCGTGCTGGCCGATCTGGGCCTGCCGCAAGATGCGCTGCTGCTGGCGCTGGTGGGATTCAACCTCGGCGTGGAAGGCGGACAGCTTGCCATCGTCAGCGCCTTCCTGCCGCTGGCCTACTTCCTGCGCAATACGCTGTTCTACCGCCGCGCCGTGCTGTTTGCAGGCTCGATTATGATCACGCTGCTAGCCTCGGTGTGGCTGGTCGAGCGGGTGTTCGACCTCAAGCTGCTGGGATTTTAAGCGGCTGATATTGGATAACCGGAGTCGGGCAATTAAATTTGCAGGTCAAAGAGTGAAATTCTAAAACGCAAATAACCGGCCTTCGCGAAGGTCCGCAATCTGGCAGCGTAATAACAGGGTTATCTGGCCCGTATTTGAAAATCGCAGAAATTTGCTCTCGCGACGCAGATGAACAAGTAGCCTGTTCGCTACTGGGAACTATTTAGTCTGCCGAAAAAACTACATGTTGCACCCCATTGCATGCGGCGACCAAATGACCAACACTGAAAACTGGTCATTTGCATTGGAGCTTGTCATGAATAATTTCTCATGCCCGAACAACGTAACATGGAAAATGTTGTTGAACCCGGTTGTTATCGCGGCTTGTGCGGCGGCCTTTTTTCCTGCGCAAGTCATGGCTCAAAAGGAAGCGCGCACGCAGGGCTACTTGGTGGACAGCAGTGGCGAACTTGTCAGGAGCGGTACGGGACTGTGCTGGCACACGACCTACTGGACGCCGGAGATGGCGATCGAAGAATGCGACCCGGATCTCATCAAGCGGGCTAAAGCGCCAGTCAACGAGGGGGCGCCGGTTCCACCAACATCCCCGGAGCGGGTCAAGTACTGCACAACCCTCGATATACAGTACGAGGTCGACCGGGATGCCATCCAGCACGAATACGGGGCCTTGGTCGATAAGCTGGGCGCATATATGACGAAATATCCGGACACCACGGCCGTGATCGAGGGGCATACCGACGAGGTGGGGACGGACGAGTACAACATGCAGCTGTCGCAGCGCCGTGCAAACAGTGTCGTGGAATACCTCGTGACGCACTCCGGCATCGACCGTTCCCGGCTGAAAGCCGTGGGATATGGCAAGACGCGCCCCGTGGCGGACAACGGTACCGAGGAGGGCAAGCGGCAGAACCGGCGAATAGACTCCATCATCGACTGCGCAATGGATATCAAGGAAGGTTTCAAGCCGTTTCCCGGCCGTATCACCCATGTCGTGCTGGATATGGAGTTTGACCATAACCGTGCCGACATCAAGCCGCGCTACCGTAACGAACTCGCCAAGGTGGCGGAATTCCTGACGGAGAATCCAAACGCATCGGCAACGATAGAAGGACACGCCAGCAATGCGGAGGGTTCTCCTGCACAGAGCATGGCGCTCTCGCGGCGCCGCGCCGAGAGCGTGGTCAACTATATCGCGGACAATTTCGGCATCGCGCGCAGCAGGCTCTCCGTCTACGTGTTCGGCCAGACCAGGCGTGTCGCCTACAACTTGAGCGAGGAGGGGCGGCGTGAGAACCGGCGGGTGAATATCTACCTCGATTACCCGAAATAGCGCGCAAGGAGGCTGACGATCATGCTGCCCCAGTCACGCACATGCTTCCACTGTTACGCTCAGACCGGCCAAATATAATCAATATGTTGCATTTTCATCAGGCCCGGGGCCGGCACTGTGCTAGGCAGCCCTGAACTTGTTGACCCTGGCTTTCAGCCATTCAATAAAGTCATCCACATAGGTGTACACCACCGGAATAACCAGCAGGCTGAGGAAGGTCGAGGTGATCAGGCCGCCGATCACCACGATCGCCATCGGCGAACGGAAGCTGCCATCCCCCACACCCAGATCGAGCGCCACCGGCAGCATGCCGGCACCCATCGCCATGGTGGTCATCACGATCGGACGCACGCGTTTTTTGCACGCATCCAGCAGTGCCTCGGCGCGGTTCATGCCGCGCTCGCGGCGCGACACGATGGCGTACTCCACCAGCAGGATGGAATTCTTGGTCGCAATGCCCATCAGCATGATGATGCCGATCATGGAAGGCATCGAGATCGAGGTGTGCGTCAGGAACAGCGCCAGGAAGGCACCGGGGACCGACAGGATCAGCGCCCACAGAATCGTGACAGGCTGCAAGAAATCCTTGAACAGCAATACCAGCACGATGTAGATGCACATCACGCCGGTGAACATCGCCAGGCCGAAACTCGCAAACAGTTCCTGCATGGCTTCGGCATCGCCTATTGGCGCCATTGCCACGCCCTCGGGCATGTTTTTGATGGACGGCAAGGCCAGCACAGCGGCCTGCACTTTGCCCAAGGGCTGCCCAGCCAGTTCGATTTCGAAAGTGATATTGCGCTGCCGGTCATAGCGGTCGATCTGCGCCGGTCCGCTTTCCAGACTCAGCGTCGCGACGTTGCCCAGCATTACCGGCCCGCGCGCACCCGGAACCACCAGGCGCGACAGCAATTCAATATCCTGCCGCGCATCGTCGCGCAGCTTGACGATGATAGGCAATTGCCGCTCCGGCAGATTGAGCTTGGCCAGCGCCTGGTCGTAATCGCCACTGGTCGCCACGCGCAGGGTTTCGGCAATTGCACTCGATGTCACACCCAGGTCGGCAGCGCGCGCAAAATCGGGACGCACCACCACCTCGGGACGCAGGATGCTGGAATTGGATACCACGTTGCCTATGCCCGGTATCGTGCGCAGTTCCTGTCCCACCTTCAAGGCATGGCGGCTCAATGTCTCGCCGTTTTCGCTGGTCAGCACCAACTGGTGCTTGTCGGACGATGAACCCATGCCAACCTTGACGCGCACGCCCGGCAATGCATTCATCGCCTCGCGCAAATCATCCTCAATAAACTGCTTGCGCACACGCTCATCTCGCGGCTTTAGCTGGATGGAGAGCGTGGCTTTGCGCACATCCGAAACGCCGGCCGGCTCAAACGCATTCCCGCCTGCAGTGCCGCCGCCTATCGCGGTATATACCAGGGTCACGTTGGGGTTTTGCATGATAATGCCGCGCGCCTGCTCGGCCAGCGCCAGGGTTTGTTCAAACCTGCTGCCCGGCGGCAGGGTCAGCGTCACCTGTGTTTGCGACTGGTTGTCCTTGGGCTGGAATGCCGTGGGCAAGGTCCCGGCCAGAAAGAAAGAGCCGAAGAAAAACACTGCCGTGGCGGCCAGCGTGGTCTTGCGGTAATACAGGCACCACTGTGCCCATTTGAGGTAATACTTAATCCATCCGGGTGTGGGGTGCTCTTCACGCGGACGCAAAAAATAGGCGGCCATCATCGGCGTCAACAGCCGCGCCACCACCAGCGAAAACAGCACCGCAATCGCCGCCGTCCAGCCGAACTGCACAAAGAATTTTCCCGCAATACCGCTCATGAAAGCGGTGGGCAGGAACACCGCCACCAGGGTGAAGGTGGTTGCAATCACCGCCATGCCGATCTCGTCGGCAGCCTCCATTGCGGCCTGATACGGCGTCTTGCCCATCTCCAGATGGCGCATGATGTTTTCAATTTCGACGATGGCATCGTCCACCAGCACCCCGACCACCAGCGACAGCGCCAGCAGCGTGACCAGGTTGATGGTAAAGCCGAACAGGTACATGAAAGCGAAGGTGGGAATGATGGCCAAAGGCAGCGCAGTCGCCGCGACAATGGTGGCGCGCGCATTGCGCAGGAAAAAAATCACCACAACCACCGCCAGCAATGCGCCCTCGAAGATCATTTCCATCGAGCCCTTGTAGGTTTCATATACCGTATCGACGGTATTGAACACGCGCTCTACGATGATTTCCGGATGTGTGGTCTTCAGATTTTCAAGCGCTTTTTTCACGCCGTTGCCGACCTCGACATCGCTTGCACCCAGCGAACGCATGATCTCAAACCCGACCACATGCTTGCCGTCGTGCAACGCCGCCGAGCGCCGCTCGGCGATGGTGTCGCTTACATCAGCCACCTGGTTGAGCCGTATGCTGCGTCCATCGCGCAGGCTGATTTCCATCAGCGCCAGTTGCTCGGCAGTTTTCACCGTCGCCACGGTTCGCACGGACTGCTCCATGCCGCCGAGATCGGTGCGCCCACCCGGCGCTTCCTGCTGTATCTTGCGCAACTGTCCGGATATTTCCGCGGGGGAAAGATTCAGCGCAAGCATCCTGATGGGATCAAGCTCCACCCGCACCTGCCGCGTGACACCGCCGACGCGATTGACCGCACCGACCCCTTTCACACCGAGCAGTAATTTTGTTATGTTGTTGTCCACGTACCACGACAGCGCTTCCTCGCTCATGTTCGTATCGGCGATGGTATAGGTCAGGATAGGCTTGCTGCTCATTTCCACCTTGTTGATCACCGGATCAAGCATCTCCTGCGGCAGGTCGCTGCGGATACGCGTGACGGTGGAGCGCACATCCTCCAGTGCCAGGCGCGAATCGCGCTCAAGGCGGAATTCGGCCGAGACGATGGCCGAACCGTCTTTAACCTGGGTATAGATATGCTTGAGCCCCTGCGCACTGGCCAGCGCATTTTCAATCTTGCGCGCCACTTCGGCTTCCATCTGGTCTGGTGAGGCGCCCGGCATCGAAGCTGTCACCGTAATCATCGGCAAGTCGATGTCGGGGAACAGCTGGATCTTCATGGCCTTGAAAGCCATGAACCCCAGGAACGAGAGCAGCGCGAAACCGAGCAGCGCCGGAATGGGATTGCGTATCGACCAGGCGGAAATATTCATATTAACCCTTCACCACGCGCACGATATCGCCTTCGGTGAGGAAAGCACCGCCGCTTTCAACCACCGGCTCGTTCGCTTTCAGCCCCTGCTTGATCTGCACGCGATCGCCGCTGCGCTGCCCCACCGTGACGGTGCGCTCATGCACATGGTTATCTGCTTCCACCACCAGCACATATGTCGTGCTGCCGCGCTGCATCACGGCAGATTGCGGCAACGACTGCAAGCTCTTGCTGCCGCCGCTGATATCGAAAGTGCCGCGCGCATAAGCGCCTGCAATAATCCCGCGGCTATCCGGCAAGGTGACCAGCGCATAGCCATAGCGCGTCTGCGCATTCACCGAAGGCGAAATCGCCCGCACCGCGCCTTTGATGACGCGCCCCTCTCCTACGCTTACTTCCACAGGCATGCCTTTGCGGATCAGCATCAATTCCTCTGCCGTCAGCTCGGCGCGCCATTCCAGACGGTTCTGGCGGATCAGCCGGAACAGTTCTGCCCCCGGCTGCAGCATCGAACCAACGTTGGCATTGGCCGCCGAAATGACGCCGTCATCCGGCGCAACGATGCGGCCCTGGGCGAGTCGCTCGGAGGCATCATCAGTGGCGCGGGGGAAATTATCCAGCGTCACCAGAACATCGCCGCGCTTCACATGATCGCCGATGCTTACCTTTACTTCCGAGATGCGCAGCCCCTGTATTTGTGCGCTGATAACAGCTTCCTGCCACGGCAGGATGCTGCCGTTGGCCTGCAGAATCCGCGCCCATTTCTCTTCACGCAACATCGTGGTGCGCACCGTCAGCGCGGGGCGGCTCACTGCAACGCCGGGGGCTGCTGCGGCATGCACCCCCTTGCTGCTGCCGAAAAGCCATATCGCGCCGCCGGCCACAAGCAAACCTGATACGGCGATTTTGAAAAGCAGCGGGTGGTGTTTGATGATGTTCATGCTCATTGTTTTATTCCTTTGAAAGCGTTCCGGGGCGCCTGATTCGTGATCCCGAAAATGGCGACTACATCGACGACAATGTTACAGATAATTAAATATAAACAACATGTTACGATACTACACTCGGCCTCATTTTTTCACGCGCGCCGCTGCGGCACGGCGCTTGCGTTCGGCGTCTATCATTGCCCCGGCGTATCCCACCAGTCTTTCCACCATCGTCTCTCTGGATTTTTGTCCATCAATCAAATGTGCGGCAAAGTAATCAAGCGCAGTGCGGTTATGGAAGTAGAATGTCGCCAAACCCAGCACCGCAAAAGTTAATCTGTCCACTTCCGCATCCGGTTTTTTCAGGCCGAACTCACGGCATAACAATGCCTGCATCTTCTCGTGATTGGGGCGAAACGCCTGCACCATGGCATCACCCAGCACACCGCTGGGCTCGGCTTCCTCGCGCGCATGCAGGCGCATGAACAATTGCAGCATGGGATCTTCTTCGGCAACGGGCGGAAAGAACCACTGGTAAAAGGCATGCAGCGCCTTCTCCGGCGAGACCTGGCTGATGTCTAGCGTGGCGAACACATTGCATTCGTTCAAAAACGGCAGACGAAACACCTCGCGGTAAAGCTCCGCCTTGTCGCCGTAATAATAGTGGATGGATGCCAGGTTAACCTCGGCACGGCGGCATATCTCGCGCGTGGTCGCGGCGTGGTATCCAACCTCGGAGAACACTTCGGTCGCCGCCTGCAGCAAACGCCAGCGCGTTTCTTCCTGGGCGCCCGGCGGATGGCTCAGCAAACGCTGTGCTGTTTTCAGCAACAGACAGCGTGTTTCTTTTGCAGCGCCCATGCTTCGCCTCCGAGTCAAATAAATCTATTTAAATATAATTCAGTCGCTTGATTAAGTCAATTGACTTAATTCTGTTGCGCAGGCATTTTGAACGTCGCTATCATGCAATACTCAATCAGTCGCTTACATGTCATTTCACTCAATTGGAATCCGCAAGAGCGGCCGCAGATGAAAACACCCGCATCAACCCCATATGCAATTCATGGCTGAATATAACCGCAAACTGTGGCAACAATTCAAGGGGATCGCCAAACCTTACTGGTTCTCCGACGAAAAATGGAGAGCCAGGGGATTGCTCGCGCTTCTGATATTGCTGCTGCTGGGGCAGACTGAATTTAATGTGCTGCTCAACGAGCAGACGGGGGAGTTTACTTCGGCATTGGCCGCCAGGGATGCCGAGCGGTTCTGGCGCTCCATCCGGGCCAGCTTCATTATTCTGGTTCTGACCGTACCGATCTACGCCTACTACTACTATGTGCGCGACAAGCTGGCTCTATACTGGCGGCAATGGATAACCCACCATTACCTCGACCGATATTTCAGCAAGCGGGCTTATTACAGACTCACGGCCTATGCCGACATAGACAACCCTGACCAGCGGATTGCCGAGGATATCAACACCTACACGCAACGCTCCCTGTATTTTTTGCTGATCATGCTGGGCGAGCTGATTCAGCTCATCGCCTTCAGCAGCGTGCTGTGGTACATCTCGAAGGAGCTGGTTTTTTTCCTCATTGCATACGCCTTCGCAGGCACGATAATTACGCTGTTTTTCTTCGGCAAAGTTCTAATCGGACTCAACTTTAATCAATTGAAACGCGAGGCTGATTTTCGTTTCAGCCTGGTTCGCGTCCGCGAAAATATAGAAGCGATCGCCCTGTACCGCGGTGAAACTCAGGAATCAAACCATGTAAAACAGCGCTTCCATGATGCGTTTGTCAACTACCTCAAGCTGATTAAATGGCAGCTCAATCTCAACCTTTTTCAATATGCCTACAGCTTTCTGACCATCATCCTGCCCAGTGCAATCATCGCCTCAAGAGTGCTTTCAGGCGAGCTTGAGGTTGGACGCGCAATTCAGGCCGCCGGAGCGTTTGCCGCAGTGTTGAGCGCAATGACCGTGATCGTGGACAATTTTGAAAGCCTGAGCAGGTTTGTTGCAGGGATTGAGCGCCTGGATACTTTTTCCAAAGCATTGAGCGCCACATCCGCAGAACCCAAAGGGCATCGCAAGGTTGAAACTATCATTCATGCGGCAGAGAACTCGCGTTTGGCGCTGGAAAATGTCACCCTGCAAACACCCGGCCACGAAAGAACCCTGATCAGCAACCTTACGCTTGCGGTCAACCCGGGCGAGAGCCTGCTAATTGTAGGGCCCAGCGGTGAGGGCAAGAGTTCGCTGCTGCGCGCAATCGCGGGGTTATGGGACAGCGGCAGCGGCTTTATCGTGCGGCCCGGAGAAGAACATATGATGTTCCTGCCGCAGCATCCTTACATGATACCGGGCACTCTGCGCACCCAGTTACTCTATCCCCACCCCGACAGAAAAATTTCGGACGATGAACTTTTCCAATTGCTGGAGCGGGTCAGGCTGCCGCAGCTGGCCGACAGGCTGGGCGGCCTGAATGCGACCAAGGACTGGGCCAAGGTATTGTCCGTGGGAGAACAACAGCGGCTGGCCGTTGCCAGGGTGCTGCTTTCCCAGCCCAGTTATGCCATGCTCGATGAAGCCACCAGTGCGCTGGATCTTGAAAACGAGGACAGCCTTTACCGGCTGCTGGCAGAAACTTCGTCTACACTGGTCAGCATCAGCCATCGCCCCAGCGTACTCAAGTATCACCGTCAGGTACTGGAACTCAGTGGAAACGGGCATTGGCAACTGTATCCGGCGAATGCATACCATTTCAAGAATTAGCTTGCGCTGATGGCATGGCTTGATTAAATGGAGCAAGGAACAATATTCGCAGATAATACGCGCAGGCTTTACTCTTCCCCTTTCATTATCGTGGTCTCAAAATCATGGGCCAGCACTATCTCAAGCCGCTCTTCGCCCCGCAAACCATCGCCGTATTTGGCGCCAGCGAGCGCGCTGACTCTGTCGGGCAGATTGTATTTCACAACATGCTGCAAAGCGGTTTTCAAGGCTCGCTGTATGCCATCAATCCCAAGCATGAAATGGTGCAGGGCTATAAAACTTACGCCTCGCTGTTTCAAATCAGCGAGACGGTGGAACTGGCGGTTATCGCCACCCCGGCGCAGACCGTGCCTGACATCATTGAAGATTGCGGCAAGCATGGGGTCAAGGCTGCCGTCATAATTAGCGCGGGCTTTGCAGAAACAGGTGCTGCCGGTCAGGCGCTTGAACGGGCCGTACTGGAAAACGCACGCCGCTATGGCATACGCCTGCTGGGGCCCAACTGCCTCGGTATCATGCGCCCCGGCATAGGCCTGAATGCCACTTTTAACAAGGGCAGTGCCAACATGGGCAACCTCGCCTTTGTGTCGCAATCCGGCGCACTGTGCACCGCCATTCTGGACTGGGCGCAGACCAACGATGTGGGATTTTCCAGCGTGGTTTCGATGGGCTCTTCCGCCGATGTGGACTTCGGCGAGATTCTCGACTATTTGATCTTCGACCAGCAGACACAGAATATACTGCTTTACATAGAGGGCATACGCAACGCGCGCAGCTTCATGAGCTCGTTGCGCGCTGCCGCACGCATCAAGCCGGTGATTCTGGTCAAGGTGGGACGCCATGAAGCGGGATCCAGAGCGGCGCTGTCGCATACCGCCTCGCTGGTGGGGTCAGACGATGCATTCGATGCCGCAGTCAGTCGTGCCGGCGTGGTGCGGGTGCAGACCATCACGCAACTGTTCTCGGCCGCCAAGGCGCTGTCCTGCGGCTTTCACCCCAGCGGCAAGCGCCTGGCGATCGTCACCAATGGCGGTGGGCCGGGCGTGATGGCCACCGATCACGCGATTGATCTTGGCCTGGACATGGCCGTCCTGTCTGATGCCACCATGAAACAGTTAAATCAGGTGTTACCGCCCAACTGGTCGCATGGCAATCCGGTGGACGTGATCGGTGACGCGCAGGCCGACCGCTACCAGAGCGCGGTGCGCGCATGCCTCGAAGATCCCGGAGTGGACGGTGTGCTGGCCATACTCACGCCGCAGGCCATGACCAAACCGCTGGAAGTCGCCACTGCGGTGATGGAACTCTCCGCGCATAACAGCAAACCGCTGCTGACCTGCTGGATGGGCGAGTCGCAGGTGGCCGAGTCGCGCATCGCGTTTAATCATGCGCGGAAACCCAACTTCCGCACGCCGGAACCGGCGGTGGAAGTGTTCTCATATCTGGCTTCTTACTACCGCAACCAGAAGCTGCTGATGCAGATGCCGGGCCCGTTGTCGCACCATGTGGAGCCGGATGTGGAAGCTGCGCGCCTCATTATCGATGGCGCACTGCAGGACAGGCGCAAGGTGCTGAGCGAAATGGAATCGAAAGCCCTGCTCGCAGCTTTCCATATCCCGGTGGCGCAAACCATGCTCGCCCATTCGCCCAACGAGGCGCTGCTCATCGCACAGCAACTGGGTTTCCCGGTTGCGATGAAAATCAATTCTCGCGACATCACGCACAAGACCGATGCGGGCGGCGTGCTGCTTAACCTGGCCAACGCCCAGGCTGTGAGCGCGGCATATCAATTGATTATCGAAAACGTCAGGCACAACCGGCCGGATGCGCAGATGGATGGCGTGTCGATCGAGCCCATGGTGGTAAAACCGAACGGGCGTGAACTGATGGTGGGTGTGAGCAGTGATGCAGTATTCGGCCCGGTGATCACTTTTGGCTCGGGTGGCACCATGGTCGAAGTGATGGGCGACCGCGCGGTGGTTCTGCCCCCGCTCAATACATTTCTCGTGAAGGACTTGATCCAGGGCACCCGTGCCTCCACCATGCTCGGCGCTTTCCGCCACATGCCGCCTGTCGATATTGCCGCGCTGGAAAGTGTGTTGTTGCGCGTGTCGGAAATGGTATGCGAACTGCCCGCGCTGCTGGAAATGGATATCAATCCCCTGATTATCGACGAACACGGCGCGCTGGCAGCCGATGCGCGCGTGGTGATTGCCTTGCGCCCGCCCAGTTCTGACCGCTACGCGCATATGGCGATCTATCCTTACCCGACTCATTTGATCAGCCACTGGCAACTGGCCGACGGCAGCAATATTACGATACGCCCCATACGCCCGGAGGACGCGGAAATTGAACAGGCATTCGTGCGCGGCTTGTCGGATGAGTCGCGCTATTTCCGCTTTATGTTCAGCGTGCAGGAGCTCAGCCAGACCATGCTGGTACGCTTTACGCAAATTGATTATAGTCGCGAGATGGCGCTGATCGCGGTGACGTCCGAGCACGACAAGGAAATCGAACTGGGGGTTGCCCGCTTTGCGATTAATCCGGATGGTGAAAGCTGCGAATTCGCACTGGTGATCGCCGACGCCATGCAGGGCAAAGGGCTGGGCCAGAAACTGATGATTGCACTGATGGACGCCGCACGCGGCAAGGGGCTTAAAATCATGATCGGCGAAGTGCTGAAAAATAATACCCCCATGTTGAAACTGATGGACAGGCTTGGCTTCAGCATTAAAGACAGCGCGGAAGATGCCAGCATCAAGCGTGTAGACAAGATACTGTAAGAGATTAGCTGGCGTAGGGTGGGCAAGCTTCATCTGCCCACGCGGATTGGTGGGCACAGCCTTCGGCCTTTACCCACCCTACGCTTTTTTTATAGTTCCGGCTTGGCTTAAAAGCAGAAAGACCCAGCGCATATGACCACCGCCTACCTGACCCACCCCTCCTCGCTCAGGCACGATATGGGAGCGGATCACCCAGAGTGTCCTGCGCGCATTCATGCCATCGAGGATCAGCTAATCGCTTCCGGCCTGCTGCCTTTTCTTGACCGGCACGAAGCGCCAGCAGCTACCAGGGAACAACTGGCGCGCGTGCACTCCAGCGACTATATCGAATCCATATTCAAACAATCGCCGCGCAACGGCCTGGTTTATCTGGATGCGGACACGGCAATGAACCCCTATAGCCTGGAAGCTGCGCTGCATGCGGCGGGAGCTGCTGTTAAAGCGGTTGATCTGGTGATGTCGGGCCAGGCAGAAAATGCCTTCTGCAATATCCGCCCGCCCGGCCACCATGCAGGGCGGAGTAATGCTGCCGGATTTTGCATCTTCAATAACATCGCGGTGGCTGCCGCGCATGCGCTTGAGCAGCATGGTTTGCAGCGCGTGGCGATCGCCGATTTTGATGTGCATCACGGCAACGGCACCGATGAGATTTTTAATGGCGATCCCCGCGTGATGCTGTGCTCTACTTTCCGCCATCCTTATTACCCCTACGCCGGTATGGAGAGTGCCAATGAACACATCATCAACGTGCCGCTGCATGCTGGTGCTAACGGCACAGAATTTAGAGCTGCCGTGACAGAGCAATGGTTGCCGGCACTGGAACGCTTTCAGCCGCAGCTGTTATTGATCTCGGCAGGGTTCGATGCGCATCGCGAAGATGATATGGGCGGCCTGGCTTTGCGCGAGGAAGATTATTCCTGGATTACCGCTACGCTGAGAGATGTCGCCGGGCGCCATGCCGGCAACCGCATCGTGTCAACACTGGAAGGGGGATATGCCCTGCACGCATTGGGGCGCAGCGTACTGGCACACATCAAGGTTCTGAGCGGGCTTTGAGCGACAGACAGGGCCTTGCGCAAGCGCCGTTATGGCGAAAACAGTACCACCGTATTGCGCCCGTTCCGTTTGGCAAGGTACATCGCAGTGTCAGCATTTTTGAGCAGCAGTTTTTCTTCGCTGCCGTGCTCAGGGTAGACCGCAACGCCGATGCTTGAAGAAAGATTGATGATATGCCCTGATATCTCAAAAGGCAGGCACAGTTCATGACGAATCTTCTCGGCGACCAGCATGGCAACTGTAGTTGATTCAACAGACGGCAGCAACACCACAAACTCGTCGCCGCCAATACGTGCTGCGGTGTCTGATTCACGCAGGCAATCCTGTATGCGCTTCGCCACCTCCTTCAGCAGCAAGTCGCCAATATCATGACCAAGCTTGTCATTAATATATTTGAACATATCAAGATCGAGGAACATCAGCGCCAGGTGGGTGCGTTCACGCTTGCTGGTAATGAGTGCATGCTGCAGCCGTTCCGACAGCAGTGATCTGTTTGGCAGGTCGGTCAGGATATCGTAATGCGCCATATGATGTATATGTTCGGTGGCCATCTTGCGTTCGCTGACATCCCTGCCTGTTCCTGTAAATCCTATTACCTCACCTGCAATATTTTTCAGCACCACCCCGTTGCACAGATAGGGAACATTCACACCATCATGTCGTACAAAATGCATCTCTACTGTCGCCGATCCTTTTGCAAAGACCTCCGCCACACCTTTTGTAGCGAGGGCTCTATCAGCCTGGCACACAAATTCGTTCACATGCCGGTTTAACATTTGCCCGGGTGTCAGCCCGCAGAACCTTGCAAAACTCGAGTTCCACTGGACGAGTTCACTGCGCGTATTAAACACGTAAAGTATGTCCGGGTTGGCCTCCATGATGGCCTGCAGTTCGCTCAGGGCGACCGCAAGATTTTCATTAAGCCGCTCTTTCTCCAGCTGCGCCTGCTCGACTTCCTCTTTCTTCACTCGCAAACCATCCGTCGCTTCGACAATGCGGCTCTCCAGCATGTCCCTGTCGCGCAATAATTGCTGCGACATGTCACTGATGCCAGTAGCCAGCTCATGCAGCTCGTGAATACTGCACTGCGGCACTGTATCTGTTGCCAGATCACCCGCAGCTATGCGGCGGATGGTCTGGTGCATTTGCACGATCGGCAACGTAATACTGCGTGCCGTCCTCAAGGCCAGTATCATCGCTACTGCAAGAACCATCAGGGTAAACAGCAAGCTGAACAGCAGATATTCAGTTTTTTGTTTATTCAGTCGTTCCTTGCTGATTTCAATCAACACAGCGCCAAGCTGATTGGCAACGGAAGGTGCCGAAACCAGGCCGTCCAGATTGATCTGCGTCGCCATGATGGGCTCATGCAAGCGCAGGACGTCGTTATCCTGGTAAATCGGCATCAATGACGTCGCATCATTTGCATGAGCCTGAACTCCGTCTTTGTCCGAGCTCAATATCAGTTTCGATTGCGCATCAAAAATCGCGATCGATTTAACGTCCCGGTAGGAGCGGGCCGCATCCACATTCTGCTGCAGCAATATTGTGTTGCCGGAAAATACCGCATACTCGCTTGATGAGGCCAGTTGGTGTGACAACAATTGCGAGCGCTCGAGCAATGCACGGTCCAGATCGGCAAAGTGCGTAAAAATGAAATAGCTCTCCAGCAAGATCGCCATCACCAGAATGGGGATCAGTGTAACAAGCAGAGTCTGCCGTTCAATACCGTAGCGTTTCATGGTGTCAATCCAATTTCACTGCGCAATTGAGATACGCTTTTAATATTTAGCCCCAGCGAACGAGCCACCTGCTCATTGACTGACACCTCGAACTCCTTTGCATACGTTGCAGCGGGCAACGCACGTGTCTCCGCATACGCCAGGATGATACCGAGTGATTGTGCCGCAATCTGTTCCGGAGTGCTGAATACTGCACATAGCGCGCCGGCTTTGACATAGGCCGGCGAGAATCCGACCAGCGGTATTTTACTGCGATAAGTTGCCAGCAAGATATTGCGTATCGTCGACGTATTATATATTTCAGCATCCGGCAGCGCGAGCAACACATCGCTGCTTATCAACAGTGATTGCAGTGCAGCATTCAGCTCAGATACAGAACTGATGGAGCGCTCATTAAGGTCAAATTTCCGCGCTGCCAGCAACGTGCGTAATGTGCTTATCTCTTTGTGCTGAGTCGAATACAGCACGGCTATTGTGTTTGCGTTTGGGAGCACGGCGGTAATCAAATCAAGTTGCCGTTTGAACGGCTGGTCAAGATAAATAGCCGACATCGCGCTTGCTCCGCCTTTCAACGGTGTGGCCGGATCAGGCAACAGCCTGTTATATCCGTCTTTGGGGATGAGCACCGCAAGCATGGCAGCAGGCTTGCTTCGCGCAACAGTGATTGATGCCTTCATGCCTGCTGCGATAACCAGATCTGAATGGGGCAACGGCTTGTCTGCGTCGATCACACTCAGGGTGACGTTCTTATTGTCCAGCTGCGTGCCGAGCGCATTGCTGTACTCCTGATATGCGCCGCCCTGCTCGCTCAGCACCAGCGTCAGCTTGAGCGGCGCTGCGTATGAAAAAGCAGGTAGCAGAAAAATTAATGCTATCAGGCCGGTCAAGTTCGGCCTGATAGCAGAAAAATATTGACGACTCAAAGAAATTTATCCACTTAAATTTTAAATGATGCGGTTACAGAAGCACGCCGGCTATACAACATGTTATTGGTCTTTTGACGCTTGAGCGTGCTTGCCACATGCCTGCGCAATCCCGAGATCCACCCGCTTCGCATGGCTTGCGGAATGGCAGCCATCATCTTGCTAGCCCCCTGATCGATAATAGCCAGGGCTGGCTCGCAGATCCTGTGTCAACTGCCGGCGGCGCATTGCGCTGCTGCGAGTTTGAAAGAAGTCATTTTTCCCATGCCTGTTTTTATAAGATATTGCATTTTAATAGATATTTACGATTTTCGCGCGGGGAGATCCCTTATCCCCGACTTATCCCCGGCGCCAGCTAATTTCTTCTTTTCACACTCACGTAGAGCGGGAAAATGCCGCCAGCCAGCATACGCAGGCCGAAGATTATGGCTGCCAAAGGTGCGAGATACTTGCCCAGACGCCAGATTGAGACAAAGCCACCGCCCCCCAGCAGTACCGCCGTACCCATGGCTAAACCGGCATCAAAATCGGCAAAGCGCTTCTCGATTTCCGCACCGCAATGCGGACACAGCCAGATATGCCGCGTGACCAATTTATACCAGGGAGTCTTCTTTGCAGCGGGTGAATGGTTTTTGAGATCGCCCTCGCAGGCAGGGCAGGCATATCGATAGGACATCAAGGCACTTTGCTCTTCTAAAATAAGCGAATAATACCTTGCTGTGTGAGGCATCGCTGCATTTTTCAATACAATTGAAATGACCAGCCAGTAGCGCGGCATTAGCCGGAGTTCTTGTCTTCTCCTTTTCGCAGTGGCAAATTGTTTTTTTTAGGATGATAATGCGCGGTTATAGAGATATTAAAAACCCCTTGATCAATCCAATAATTCTGCTGACAGACCTTGATAACCAAACTGCGCGAACGCTTTCTCGGCGAATCTCTCGATCCGCTCAATCCGGCTACCCGACATAGCATTGTCCTGGTCGCGTTTCTCGCGTGGATAGGACTGGGCGCAGACGGCCTCTCCTCCTCCTGCTACGGCCCCGAGGAAGCCTTCCTCGCACTGGGCACGCACACCCAGCTGGGGCTGTATCTGGCGCTGGCGACGGCGTTGACCGTTTTCATTATCGCGCTGGCCTATAACCAGGTGATAGAACTGTTTCCTTCCGGTGGTGGCGGTTACAAAGTAGCCTCTCACCTCATTGGCCCCCATGCCGGCCTGGTGTCAGGTGCAGCGCTGATGGTGGACTATGTACTCACGATTGCCATCTCGGTGGCCAGCGGCGCAGACGCCCTGTTCAGCCTGCTGCCTGTGGCGCTGCAAAGCATCAAATTCGGCACCGAGATAGCGCTGCTAATCGTGCTGATTGTGCTCAACCTGCGTGGCATGAAAGAATCGATCAAGGTGCTGCTGCCAATTTTCATCGGCTTTTTCATCAGCCATGCGTTGCTCATCACCTATGGCATCTACGCGCATGCAGAAGGCCTGCCTGCGCTGATTCCCAACACACTGAATGAAACCACCACACTGGCACAGCAGACCGGCTGGATCTTCGTCGCATCGCTGTTCCTGCGCGCCTATTCACTCGGCGGCGGAACCTATACCGGTATCGAGGCGGTTTCCAATAACGTCAACATGCTCACCGAGCCGCGCGTGCGTACCGGCAAGCTGACGATGCTGTACATGGCCATGTCGCTGGCTTTCACCGCGGGCGGCATCATCGTGCTGTATCTGCTATGGCAGGCGCAGCATGTGGACGGGCAAACACTGAACGCAGTCACCTTCAAGGCAATCATTGGCACGCTTGACCTGCCCGACTGGCTCAGCGGCAGCACGCTGGTGCTGGTGCTGGTGCTGGAAGCCGGATTGCTGCTGGTTGCCGCCAACACCGGCTTCCTTGGCGGCCCCGCGGTAATGGCCAACATGGCCGCAGACTCATGGGTTCCACGCCAGTTCCGCCAACTTTCGTCACGCCTGGTCACACAGAATGGCATTCTGGTGATGGGCATTGCGGCGCTGCTGATCCTGGTCTGGAGCAAGGGCTCGGTCGCGTTACTGGTTGTGCTCTACAGCATCAACGTGTTCCTCACCTTCAGCCTGTCATTGCTCGGACTCTCGGTGCACTGGTGGCGCGAGCGGCGCAGCGTAAAAAACTGGAAAAGGAAACTGCTACTCTCCCTGTGGGGCCTCTCTGTCACTGGCAGCATTTTACTGATTACACTGATAGAGAAATTCAGCGAAGGCGGCTGGGTAACCGTGCTGATTACAGGGCTGGTGGTTGGCATCTGCCTGCTTATCCACAAACACTACGATGAAACAAAAGCAAAACTGCGCGAAGTGGAAAAGCTTTTCGCACAATCAATCAAAACCGGTTCCTGTCTGCCGAAAAAACTCGACCCTGAATTGCCCACCGCAGTCTTTATGGTGGACGAGAATCGCGGCGTGGGGATACACACCATCATGTGGGTGATGCGTCTGTTCCCGGGGCATTTCAAGAATTTTATTTTCCTCAGCGTGGGCGAAGTGGATACACAAAGCTTCGACAGCGACGCAACCATCCGCACCATGCAATACAAAACCGAAAACACGCTGTGCTACTACGCCAGCTTTTGCGAAAGCCAGGAACTGCATGCCACCTGGCGCATAGCATACGGTACCGATCCGGTACAGATGCTTGATGATCTTGTCCGGGAAATATCTGAAGAGTATCCGAACAGCGTTTGTTTTGCCGCCAAGCTGATTTTCGCCAACGATAATTTCTTGGTGCGCTGGCTGCATAACCAGACAGCGCTCAGCTTGCAGCGACGCCTGCATAAGCGCGGGCAGCAGGTAGTGATACTGCCGATGAAGGTCAGCTAGATCAGCTTACACCACGTCCTCTGGCGCCAAACGGCAGCTCGCTGTATCGCTGCCGATCTCTATTTGCAGGGTGGAGTGATGAATGTGGAAGCGCTTCCCGAGCTGGTCGGAAGCATCATGCAGAAATGCGTCGCCGGGATGTCCGGCAGGGAGCAGCAGATGGACGGTCAGCGCAATTTCAGTGGTGCTCATTGCCCAGATATGCAGATCGTGCACCTCGGTGACACCGGACAGACCGGACAGATAATCGCGCACCTTGCGGGCATCGACGTGTGCCGGCACTGCATGCAAAGACAGGTTGATTGACTCCCTGAAAAGATCCCAGGTGCTCCACAGAATAACGACCGCGATCAGTATACTCACCGCACCATCCAGCCACAGCCAGCCCAGCCACAGCATCGCCAGTCCGGCCACAACCACCCCCAGTGAAACGGCGGCATCTGCCACCATATGCAGGAATGCGCCGCGCACATTGATATCGTGTTTACTGCCTTGTTGCAGCATCAATGCGGTGCCGATATTGATAAACATGCCGAGCAAGGCGACCCAGATAATCGTGTCGCCACTCACTGCTTCAGGTGCAGACAAGCGATGCGCACCTTCCCACACGATGCCGCCAACTGCGACCAGCAAGATCATTGCATTCACCGCTGCCGCCATGATGGTTGAGCTGCGCAACCCGTAGGTAAAGCGCGCGGAGGGCTTGCGTTTCGCCAGCGTCAGCGCACCCCACGCAATCAGCAAGCCGATGACATCGCTGAAGTTATGTCCGGCATCTGCCAGCAACGCAAGTGAATTTGCACTGAAGCCAAAATATAATTCGACCGCCACAAAAACGAGATTCAGTGTGATGCCGACTGAAAACGCGCGTTGCGTGGGGTCAACCGCGGCATGTGCATGACCGTGGTGTGAATGGTGTGCATGCCCATGGGCATGATGTTCGTGATTGGACATCGTTTTCCTGTCTGGATTATGGGTTATCGTTGAAACAATTCCAGTAGCGGCCCGCTAAAGATGACGAAGCCAATGATGATGGCAAAAATACTTGATACCAGCACCGCACCCGCCATCACATCTTTAACGATGCGGATCTGTTCGTTATATTCAGGGCAAACCTTGTCTGCCAGGTGTTCAATTGAGGTGTTGGTCAACTCCAGGGAAAAATTCACAGCAGAGATTCCCAGGATCAGCAAAAATTCAATTTTCGAAATCCCAAGAGTAAAGGCCGCGATTAACGCCAAAATAAAAACAAGCAGATGGACTCTGATATTTCTTTCAGTCGCCACTGCGTAGCGAATTCCTCTGTATGCGCAGCGCAAGCTGGTCAGAAATTTTTTCATCCGCTCTGTGCTCCCAGTTAGCGCGATCTATGAGGCCGCCAGACCGAACAGGTTCTGCCACCAGCGACGCCGGCTATTGGACAATGGGATATTGCTCTCCATCAGGGTAGGCTGTATGCGGCTCAACACCCACAGCGGCGGGATAGGTTCGCCACCCACGCGGCAGCCGCTACCCATATTGTAGGGATCAAAAATCTTGAGCAGCGTTGGCTTGCTCGGCTCATCAACATAGACCACGCCGCAATAATCATAATGATGCTCCTTGTGTAACAGCGCATCGATCTCGGTAATGAATTTGCCCAGCTCCGCAACCGACAATGGCGCGGTGGGCGGCGCATCGCCCGTCAAAGCGGTATACCAGCCTTCCGGCTCGGCACGTACTCTATCCCATAGCTTATCCAGATCTGCCCACTGCAATACGCCGTAAAACCTGCCATTCATGCGCGCCGCAAAATTATTTTCCATATAGACTCCTTGCCTGCTTCCATGAGCGAAATTCTGAATACGGGAATTTTAGCAAGAGAGCTCGCTTGCTGCACAATTAAAATCTAATTATAAACCCCGTAGGGTGCGTCACACGCACCATGGTACGTGTGACGCACCCTACATAAACGTTGAATACCTTTACAAACCGTCATCTGCAAGTTTTTTCGTCTCAGCCCCTGACTGCGCTTCACCCAATTCAGCAATGCCCGATATTGTAAGCGCGGAAAATCGAGCAGGAGGTTGCCGGAGCATGCCAGCGTGCTTTCCAGGGCATTGCTTCCCTGATTTCGTGATATCCCCGAGACCTTTGTCCGCGCAGAAGCCAAAGTCGGTCGCAACGCCCCCAGCGGCAGCGGCAGAGGCAAGAAATACAAAAAGTGCTGTCTGAGTGCCGATGAGGCGGGAGGTGGCGATTTTTAGGGGCACATCACTTCAATATATTGGATGAACCCAAATATAATTTGCGCTGGCGCTCACAATTCCCAAGAAATTTGGCCGGAACAGGGCTTCTATTCACCGCAGCCTCCAGACATCTCCTTCATCCGTGCCAGACTTTCGAGAATTGCGGCAATCCATTCATGCGCCTCGCGCTCAATTCTGGTGAATCCCTTCTGGGTGATGTCGTTGTTTGACTTCAGCGCACCATGAAGTGAACGGTAAAAATCGCCGCCTTCCTCCTCGATCCGGGTGAGATGCATCATCAAAGCGTCAGTGGAAAGGGGGGAAAGGATTGGCAACTCCATCGCAACCATACCGGTGGCCCGGCATATTTCCTTAACGATTAGCATGTTTCCGGTGAGGTTAGTGACCAGCACCCCTTCAGAAAGGAGCGGCTTGTTGTTATCGTTCAGGTTGCACTTGTTGTAGAGCACGCCGGGTGACTTGCCCATCATATCCGCCAACTTCTCCACACCAAACTTGTAAACAACTTCGCGGAACGCTTCCTGCACGCCTTTGTGATTTGAGTTGCCCATAATGAATCTCCCCTAAAGTTAACTTATTTTCTGGAGGGTGTGCGGGATGCTGAAGCTGCCTGCAAAGCGAACGAGTATCACTATGTGCATATCCACCCCTTTAAACATTACATCATGTTAATTATTAGTCAAGTGATTTTTAACATTTTGTTATGTTAAAAATGTTCATAATTAAATATATGAATAAAAAAATTGAAGCAATAAGAAGAGATAATATGTTATTGCTTTTGCAAAGATTTTTTAGGCAAGAAAGAATGTTTGCCGAAAAAATAGGGATTGAGCCTTCGTATTTAAGCCGGATCAAGGGCGATCAACCCATCGGCGATGGGATAGCACGCCGAATTGAGATAGAGTTTGGCAAACCGTCTGGATGGATGGATATCCCATCCACAACGCAGCAAGATCATGCCGAGTATCAAGCGGATACACTCAGCGAAGAAGAAAGGCTTCTGCTCAAAAACTTTCGCGCGCTAAGCCCCAACCAGAAAGCCACTTTGAAATCGGTTTGTGATGCGCTTGCTCAAACAGCACCATCCAAAAAAGCTGGATGATGTCATGCCTCCCGTCAGATAAAATTCTGCTCAGCTCACCGGCCGTTCATACGTTCCTTGAAAGTATTGCCCATATTGCTCGCTTCCCATCCTTGGCTGATTATTCCATTATCATCGCAGAGCCAAAAAATCATCTCTTAACAGGCAGAAGTTGCATGAATATTTAGAACTTGCCTTACCGGGCCTTCTCGTACCAGCCCTGGCTGCGTTTCACCAGATACACCACTGACAGCATCACCGGTACCTCGATCAGCACCCCCACCACGGTGGCCAGTGCCGCACCCGACTCAAAGCCGAACAGGCTGATCGCAACGGCCACCGCAAGCTCGAAGAAGTTGGAGGCACCGATCAGCGCTGATGGCCCGGCCACACAATGTGCCTCGCCGAAGCGGCGGTTAAGCCAGTACGCGAGCCCGGAGGTGAAGTACACCTGAATGGTAATTGGCACAGCAAGCATCGCAATGATCAACGGCTGGGCAACGATTGCTTTTCCCTGAAACGCAAACAGCAGCACCAGCGTCATGAGCAGCGCCAGCAGCGAGAGCGGATGCAGATGTTGCAGGGTGCGCTCCAGTACCTCAGCCCCGCGCGCCAGCAAATACTTGCGCCATAGCTGCGACAGCAGCACCGGGATTACGATGTACAGCACCACCGAAATAAGCAATGTATCCCACGGCACCACGATCGCCGACAAACCAAGCAGCATGGCGACCAACGGCGCGAACGCAACGATCATTATGGCGTCATTCAGCGCGACCTGGCTCAGGGTGAACAGCGGCTCGCCATTCACCAGCCTGCTCCATACAAACACCATCGCGGTGCAGGGCGCGGCGGCCAGCAGTATGAGTCCGGCAATATAGCTATCCAGCTGCTCCGCCGGCAGATAAGGCGCAAACAGATAACGGATGAACAGCCAGCCCAGCAGCGCCATCGAGAAGGGTTTGACCGCCCAGTTGATGAACAGGGTGACGCCGATGCCGCGCCAGTGCTGGCTAACCTGCCGCAGCGACGAAAAATCGATGCGTAGCAGCATCGGAATAATCATCACCCAGATCAGCAAGCCCACCGGCAGATTAACGTGCGCAAGCTGCAGGCCGCCGATCCACTGGAAGGGTGCAGGAAAAAATTCACCCAGAGCCACACCAACGATGATGCACAAAAACACCCAGAGGGTCAGGTAGCGTTCAAACAGGTTCATGGTTGCCATCCTTGCCGCTGCCCTTGCGCCGCAACACTCCGCCAAGTTGCGTGCCCGGCGCCACGGTATTAAACACCGTGCCGTATTTTTTCACGTTGTCGTGCAGCAGCTCCAGGCGCCTGTCCACCTCGTCCGTATCGACAATTATTTCATAGCTGATTGATTCCATCTTTGGCGGCACATCCTGACGCACGCCTGTGATACGCACTTCCACGCCGCGCAGGGAAAATTTAAGCGTGGGCGTGACGCGCTCGATACCCTTGATGATGCAGGCCGACAATGCCGCCAGCAGCAATTCGGCGGGATTGAATGCATCCTTACGGCCAGCCAGGTCGGTATCCAGCGTGATATCCGCGGCTTTGCAGTGCGCCACACTGCCGTGCATATCGACACGCATGGTTTCCACGTGGAAGGTCAGTTTCGGATTGTCCATGTCATCACCATTTTTATAAAAATGTCGTATTCATGATTTTGCCCAGCCGCCATTGATAGTCCATGCAACACGCATGGTGCGTGGGACGCACCCTACACGACCACCCGCTCAGGCCACGCCGAAACGCTGTTTCAATTCCGGAATCAGTCTGGCGCGAATCTCGTCGCGCACCTTGATAAAGCTTTCCATCGGCTCGCCGTGCGGATCGTGGAAAGGCATGTGGATGGAGGGGATTGGCCTGGGGAAAATCGGGCACGCTTCCTTTGCGTTGTCGCACACCGTCACCACCAGATCGATGGACTCGCTCATCACCGCGTCCACGTCCTTGGGATACAGTCCCGCAGTGGACATGCCGCCCAGCTTCAGCGCTTCGATGGCGCCATCCGCCACCTTGGGCTGCGGACGGGTGCCGGCAGAAATTGCGCGCACATCGGGGCCGAGATCGTGGTTGACCAGCACTTCGGCCATCTGGCTGCGGCAGGAGTTGCCGGTGCAAAGGATTAATACAGTTTTGGTCATTTCATTTTCTCTTTAATCAATAGTAAAAAATAACACCACATTTCCGGATATCGGGTGGAGCTTGCCAAGGAAACACTGATTAAGTCCATCTTGTCGTTCCCGCGAAGGCGGGAACCCAGTAAAATTAAAAAGCTGGATCCCCGCCTTCGCGGGGATGACGACTTAATCAGCGTATCACTAAGCTAACAGCAGGCATTGCCTTTCGCGGTAGGTGCGCAGCAGGCGCCCCCGCTCGCTGCGGCAACTACAGGAGCCTTTGCACCCGGCGCAAAGGCGGCGTCAAATTCGCTGTCGACAATCTGTCCAGCCTCGTCGCGCAGATGGCGCGCAATATCCACCACGATGTCGATTTGCGCCTCCGGCACGCCCATGCTGCGCAGGCGCTCAAGCTGGCAAATCCCCTTCTTGGGGTGGTTGGCGGCAATATTGGCGGCCAGCGACACCATCGCAAGGATGGCAGGAGGTAAAACAGTATCAGCAGTATTGGTCATGACAGGCCCCCCTAATATCCTAAGCCGGACAAACTGGCATCAAAAAACATACGTAGGGTGGGCAAAGGCCGAAGGCTGTGCCCACCAACTCGCGTGGGCAGATAAAGCTTGCCCACCCTACGCCAGCTTGCATAAAAAATCAGTATTGAAAATGTAGCTCTCGGCATAATGTTTACAGCCACCCGGCAATCTTGTCGCGGCTGGGCACGCCGCCCGCATGCACCACCTTGCCGTCCAGCACCACGCCAGGCGTGGACATCACGCCGTAACCCATAATGGCCTGGATATCTTCAACCTTCTCCAGCTGAATTTCCGTGCCCTTTTCTTTCGCCATCTCTGCTATCAGCTTCAGTGTGGTCTTGCAGTTGGCACAACCTGTACCCAGCACTTTTATGTTTTTCATTTCAATTCTCCTTAAGCAAAAATTTTGCCGCGACAGCGAGCGCCTTACTCACACCACCGCGTTGAATATATAACCCACCAGTATGATGCCGCTTGCCACCACACCAACGAACACCGCGATCAGCCTGAGCTTTAGCACCTTGCGCAAGATCACCATCTCCGGCAGCGACAAGGCAATCACGCTCATCATGAAGGCCAGCACCGTACCGAGCGAGGCACCCTTGGCCAGCAGCGCTTCGACGATGGGGATGATGCCTGCGGCATTGGTGTACATCGGCACGCCAATCAATACTGAGGCCGGCACCGACCACCAGGGCGCATCCTTGCCCATCAGGCTGGCCATAAAATCCTGCGGCACATAGCCGTGAATAGCCGCCCCAAGGGCGATACCCGCCAGCACGTAAGGCCAGACCTTGCCGACGATTTCACGCACGCTGGCAAAGCCGGCATGAATGCGCTCGGCTAGCGTCAGCGTGTCGCCTTCCAGCGTGGCTGATACCGCCGGCATGTTGCGCACCCAGTCTTCCAGATGCGCCTCCATTTTCAAACGACCGATGATGTAGCCTGAGAGGATGGCAATGGCCAGTCCCAGCCCCAGATACAGCGCGGCGATCTTCCAGCCAAACAAGGCAAACAGCAAAGTCAGTGCAATCTCATTCACCATCGGTGCAGAAATCAGAAAGGAGAATGTCACGCCCAGCGGCACACCAGCCTGCACAAAGCCGATAAACAAGGGTACGGCAGAGCAGGAACAAAAAGGGGTAACGATACCGAGCAGAGCGGCCAGCACATTGCCGACACCTTCATGGCGCCCGGCGAGCAGCGCACGCGTGCGCTCCGGGGTGAAGTATGAATTGATCATACCCATCACCATCACCACCCCGGCCAGCAACAGCAACACCTTGGGCGTGTCATAGAGGAAAAATTGCAGCGCATCGTAAGTATGGCTGCCCGCTTCAAGCGGCAGCGCATCCACCAGAATGTGTGAAAGCGGTTCCAGTGTCTTGTACAGGCCGAACCACAGCACGGCAGCAATGAGTAAAAATGCGCGCGGCCAGCCTTGTATTAATTTTTTCATTGCAGAACTTCTTCCATGAGTAAAACTACAAAGTGATTTTCCATCATCACGCCGCCACTAGCAGGTCTTGCGCGGCGCACATTGCGCCGCATCGCCCGCACAACAGTTCTCGGTCAGATAGGCAATCAGCTTGTCCATCTCGCCAAAGCTGGCGGAATAAATCACATAGCGCCCCTCTGTGCGCGACTTGATCAGTTTGGCACGCGATAATTCCTTTAAATGAAACGACAGGGTCGCCCCCGGTATACCCAGTTGCTCGCCCAGCACACCCGCAGGCACACCTTCCTTGCCCGCCTGCACCAGCAAACGAAAGATGGACAGACGCGACTCCTGCGCCAATGCCGACAATGCCTCAACCGCTGATTTTATTTTCATGTTTCCAATAATATAGAAATGACAAATAAAATGCAAATGCAATATTAAGACCGCAAGGAAAATTGCAAGGCGAAGATAAGCAAACTACATGGGAGTGGATGCGCATGTACAATTACAATAAGCCTTTGAAGAAACAAAGCCTCTCCCACTTTTTCCATCGCCGTCCACACAAGAGTGACTAGACATGGTGCTGTGGTTACAACTTCTGCTTTGCCTTGCTGTCATTGGCTACGCTGGCTATTTTCTTTCCCGCTACGGCGACATCATCGCCGAGAAGTCGGGAATCTCCGCCTCATGGATCGGCCTCGTCCTGCTGTCTACCGCCACCTCGCTGCCCGAGCTGGTGACCGGAATTTCTGCCGTCACTTACGCCAATGCGCCAAATATCGCTGTCGGCGATGTGCTGGGCAGCACAGTGTTCAACCTTGCCATTCTGGTATTGCTGGATGCACTGTACCGGCGCGAAACCCTGTATAGCCGTGTGGCGCAGGGACATATTTTATCGGCGTCACTGGGTACGCTGTTGATCGCTTTTGCCGGCTTCAGTCTGCTGCTGGATCATGCAGGGATGAGTCCTGCATGGGGGCATGTGGGGATGTACTCGCCGTTCATCGTGCTGGTCTACCTGGTTGCGATGCGCGCCGTATACAGCTACGAACAGCGGACTCTGTCCGAATACACCGAGGTGTCCACTGAGCGTTATCCGGATGTAACCCTGCGCAGTGCCGTCAAAGGCTACACGCTGGCGGCTATCGCAGTGGTGATCGCGGGGTCGTGGTTGCCGTTTGTCGCCACAGATATTTCCGAGATGATGGGCTGGGGCCAGAGCTTTGTCGGCACCTTGCTGGTGGCGGCAGTCACCTCCGCCCCCGAAGCGGCCGTCACCATTTCGGCACTACGCATTGGCGCATTGGACATGGCCATCGCCAACCTGCTGGGCAGCAATCTGTTCGACATCGTCATCCTGGCGGTGGACGATTTGTTTTACTCCAAAGGCCCGCTGCTTGCGCACGTCGATGCCAGCCACGCGCTGGCCGCATTCACCGCAGTGATGATGAGTGCATTAGTGACCGTGGGTTTAATTTTCCGTCCGCAACGGCGGGTCGTGCTGGGACTGACCTGGGTGAGCCTCGGTTTGTTAATGCTGTATGTGCTTAACTCATGGATACTGTTCGGACAGTCACATTAACAAATGAAGCTTATATTATCATTGATAAATATTTAATATAATCAATGTGTTACATATATACCCTGCCGCACACTCCCCAACCACCACAGCCAGATGAATCCCAATATTCCAGCCATCATGGATGCCAGCAGCACACCGGTTTTGACCATCAACAGATACTCCGGCTGCTCGGCGAAAGCGAGTTCGGCGACGAAGATGGACATGGTGAAGCCGATGCCACCCAGCACCGAAACTGCGGCAACCTGGCTGAAGCTGGATGCCAGCGTTGAACAAAGCGAAAATCGGAATTACCAAATAGCGCCCTAATTTTTCATGACCAAAATTTTCCGATTCCGCTATTGGCCGGATATTATCCGCCGATCTGCACGATAGCTAACAGCCGCTGAAGTGCCCGAAACAGTCACCCGATATTGAAATTCATTGTGCAATGTCACCCTTCAACAAGTTCAGTAAACGCCCCTTACCGGCTGTATAGGATTCTACAAATGTAGTTGCGTGTTTTTGCAACTGGGATTTGGTGTGCGCTCATTCTTCGTTTGCCACTCAAATTTATTTAGCTCATCACATTAACTTGATGCCTAGAAAGCTTGATCCCAGCGTATCGATAACCGTATAGCGGAATTGATCAGTCCTACCATGCTGTAAGTCTGAACGAAGTTACCCCACTGCTCACCGTTTTTGGTATCGATATGTTCCGCCAGCAAGCCATGGCGATTGCGGTGCGCCAGCAGTTTCTCGAAAAGCGCTCGTGCCTCCTCGCGCCGATCCAGCGCGGCCAAAGCATTGACATACCAGAAAGTGCAGACGAGGAAGGCATTCTCCGGCTCGCCGAAGTCGTCTTTCTCGACGTAGCGGAAAATGAAATCGCCGCGCCGCAAATCCTTCTCGACTGCGCTGACCGTGCCTGCATAGCGCGGATCGTCAGCCTCAAGAAAGCCCACCTCGGCCAATAACAGCAGGCTGGCATCCATCGCCTCACCCTCGAAGGTGGAGGCAAAAGCGCCGCGCTGTTTGCACCATGCGCGCTGGCAGATCGTTTTATGGATGATCTGCGACTGATCGTTCCAGTAGGCCGAGCGTTCGGCCAGACCCAGCCGGTCCGCTATCAGCGCCAGACGATTACATCCCGCCCAGCACATCACGGCGGAGAAGGTATGCACACGCGCACTGCCGCGCAACTCCCAGAGCCCTGCATCCGGCTGGTCGTAGCAGCGTATGGCCTGTTCGCCCAGGAGTTCGAGGCGGTGAAACAGTGCTTCGTCGCCGCGCCGGGTCAGGCGCTGGTCGAAGAAAATGTGTGTCGCCGCGAGGATGGCCGAACCATAGACATCATGCTGAACCTGGCGATAGGCCAGATTGCCGGTGCGTACCGGCCCCATGCCACGATAGCCAGTCAGCGCTGCAATCTCCCTTTCGCCCAACTCAGCCCGGCCATCGATACCGTACACCGGCTGTAACGGCGCACCGCCGGAATTGGCGGCAATATTGACGATGTAGCCGAGGTAGCGCTCCATGGTGCGGGTCGCGCCCAAACGGTTCAGCGCATTGACCACGAAATAACCGTCGCGCAACCAGCAGTAGCGGTAATCCCAGTTACGTCCACTGCCCGCAGCTTCAGGAATGGAAGTGGTCATGGCGGCGACAATGGCACCTGTATCGTCATAGGCGTTGAGCTTGAGGGTGATCGCGGCACGGATCACTGCTTCCTGCCATTCGTAGGGTATTCCCAGGGAGCGCACCCATTCGTGCCAGTACTGGATGGTCTCGTCGAGAAAGCGGCGACCGACTTCGCCGGCTGCCTCATGCACGGTTTCGTCCGCCCCAAGCAGAAGGGTGACCGTGTCCTCAAGGAAGAATGGCGTCTCCTGCAACAGCGCAGTAAGGGAGGCATCGGTCGTCAGCCTGAGTGTGAATGCGGGCGCTGCATAGCGGATGTGATTGCTGCCCCAAGTGACTTCGGGCCGACCGGCACCGTTATCACAGGCAGGACGAAGGCGCAGAGTCAGGCGCGGGCTGCCGCAAAGTCTCTTGATGCGGCGCACCAGCATCATGGGCCGAAACATGCGGCCATATTGGCCGAAGCGCGGCGCGAAATCCGTGATTTCGATGGCACCGCCGTGACGGTCGTACATACGCGTGATCAGGATCGCGGTGTTCTCCAGATAGTGTTGCTCGATCCGTTCGCAATCCGCGAGCTCGACAGCAAAAAATCCGAAGTCGTCGGCATCCCTGAGCAGGGAGCAGAACACCGGGTCGCCATCAAAACGCGGAAAGCAACCCCAGGTGATATTCGCCCGTTCATCTATCAGGGCACCTATGGTGCAATTGCCGATCAGGGCCATATCTAGATTGCGCATTTTCTTCCTTTCAATGCCTCGCCCAGCCAGCGCCTTACTGCCGCCACATCGGGCAGGCGGAAACTGGCGCAGCTCGGGCCTTTGCCCACCTTGATGGAAATACCGCCCAGCCTGTTCACTTCGGCGAAGCCATGCTCGTCGTTGAGGTCATCGCCAATGAACACCGGGCGCCGCTCCCTGAATGGCGACTCTGTCAGATATTCAGCCACCGCAGTGCCCTTGTTGATGCCTGAAGGCTTAACCTCAGCCACGCGCTTGCCGCGCTGCACCTCAAGACCTGCATTGGCTTCATGCGCCAGCCGATCCATCAAACGATTTACATAAGACGCAAGATGTGGCGCAAGACGATAATGCAACGCCAGTGTCAGCCCCTTGTCTTCAAGAAGCAAACCGAGATGGCGCGCAAGAGCCGGTTCCAACGCTTCCTTGATCGCACGTTTGGCTGCGGGCGCGGCGGCATGTATCCACAACCGTCCGGCGGCGTCGCGCCGCTCCAGCCCGTGCTGACCGGCCATTGGCATATGCAGCATGCCAAGACGCTTATCCAGATCAGAAATTGCGCGACCACTGACCAGCGCCATTGCCCCGCCACTATCACGGTACAGGCGCGCAATGAGTTCGAGCAGAGCCGTATCGACACAGACGGCATCCGGTGACTCGGCGATATCGATTAACGTGCCATCGACATCGAGAAAATACGCCCAGTCGACGCTGGGGGCTGGTGGTAAAGCGGGTCGCATCCTCATAACTCCCCGCGCCCCGTCTTGTCGGTCAGGCGGCTGCGGCGGCGCATCGCGGCTGCATCCAGCAGCATGCGCCCGGCCCAGCGGAAGACGTTGAACTCGGCCACCAGCCCGCGCATCAGACGCATGCGATCGCGTTGTTCGTCCGCTGGCATGGTCAGCGCCATATGCAGTGCGGCAGCGCACTGGTCGGCATCATAGGGGTTGACGATCAGGGCTTCCGGCAACTCCCGTGCGGCGCCGGTGAATTGGGACAAGATCAGGACGCCTCTATCATCGTCGCGTGCCGCGACAAATTCCTTGGCGACCAGATTCATGCCGTCGTGCAGGCTGCTGACGAAGCATAGATCGGCGGCGCGAAAATACTCGTATACCTCGCGCGGTTCGTGATGCTCGACCTTGAGCACGATGGGCGGCGGTCCGTTGCGCCCGAAGCGGTCATTAATGCGCGCGGCCATGTCCCGCACCTGTGTCTCGTGATGCTGGTATTCCTCGATGCCGGAACGCGTCGGTGCGGCGATCTGGACGAAAGAGAAGCGACCGACCCACTCCGGATTCAACTCCAGCAGGCGCTCGATGGCGCGGAAGCGTTCCATGATGCCCTTGGTGTAATCGAGGCGGTCGACACCGACGCCGAGCTTGTGTTCTGCAGGAAGATTGTTCATCTGCCGTATGTCGCTGCGGCAGTCCGGCACAGGCTTTTGCACCATCTCTGCTTCCGGCGGCCAGGCGATGGAAATCGGATAGCGACGCACGGCGGTGAGCTTACCCTCGAAGGAGACATTGAAAGACTCCCTGTCAACACGCGCCTCGAGAAAACGATCCACCGTATCCACGAAATTATTGCAATGGAACTGCGTGTGAAACCCGAGAATGCTGCTGCCCAGCATCCCCTCGAGCACTTCGTTTCTCCATGGACAGATGGCGAACGACTCGGGATTGGGCCATGGTATATGCCAGAAAGTGATGATCGTGGCATCCGGGAGTATCTCGCGGATCATTTTGGGCAGCAGGGCGAAATGGTAGTCCTGCACGAGAACGATGGGGTTCTTGGTCTTGGACTCGCTGGCCACGGCTTGGGCAAATTTCTGATTCACCGCGACATACTGTTCCCAGTCACTTGAACGAAAGGTGGGACGCACGTGGGCGATATGGCACAGCGGCCACATACCCTCGTTGGAGAAGCCATAATAGTAGCCAGCCTCTTCCTCCTTGGAGAGCCAGACGCGGCGAATCTGGTATGCGGGATTCTCCGGTGGTACCGCGATACGGTCGTACTTGTCGACCACATCGCGGTCGGCTGTGCCGCTGCCATGCGCGATCCAGGTTCCCGAGCAGGCGCGCATGATAGGCTCCAGTGCCGTGACCAACCCGCTGGCCGGTCGTTGTACTTCGATGTGTTCGCCATGGCGTTGGTGGATGTAAGGCTCGCGATTGGATACCACGATTACATCCTCGCCGCGCAATTCGCTGTGGAGTATGGCGCGTAGCGAGTCCGCCGTCCAAGTCACCTGACCCTCGTCCCGCGTGCGGGTCTCAGCCTCCAGTTCCCGAATCAGCCGCTGCAAGTCGCGGGCGATCGGTTTGAATTCGGTTAATTTGGACTGTGCTCCAGCCCCCGGTTGCCTTAATAGTCCCTCACCGCGCAGCAGTGCGCGCATGCCGGCCATCCATCCACGCCATGATAACTGGGCGATGACCACCGTAATCAGAGAAATGACAACCGCCAATCCCAGGAAGAAATAGAAGACGTAGCGCTTGGTCTCTTCGCTGCGACGAACCACGAAACTCATGTCATGCACAATGACCAACCGGCCTGAAGGCGCTGCTTCGCTTTCCATGGATTTTACCGAAACGTGTAGCGGTTCCCGGTCGATTTGCAGCAGATCTTCTCCCGGCGCTAGCCATCTTTCCAGTCGGTTGCAGCGAATCTCTTTCGGGAGGGAACGGCTGGCCAATACCGTCGCCGTTGGCGAAGCGCAGTAACCGACGGCATAGAGACGTTCATCCTGGGTGATGTGGTTAAAGAAGTCCACGATCTTGGCTTTCTTGCCGGCCGCAAGCTGTTCCAGCAGGGGTTCCTGGATGGTATTGACGATCAGTGACGACCGAATATCGATGTCTTTGACGAACCAGCGCAGCGTCAATTGATCAACCAGCGGCGCGATGGCGTAGGCGATGCCTGCCAGAACCAGCATTAGAGGCAGAACGAAGCGTATCGAAAGTTTCATTTTTTTATCATCCTTTTTCGTATTTCCCTATCACAGAGAGTGATTGCTGATCCTCTCGGGCGGATACACCTTTGCATTATGTAGTCCATGTCAGATTGCCGTAAAACGATCTTTTCAAGCAAACAATCCCCGTTGCTGGTGCGGAATAAGAACTGACATTTCAATTTATTCGCTACACTCCGCTTAAAAATACCTGCGCCGTAGCCCAATTTTTTGTAACCGATCAAAATCTGCTCAAATATCAAACAGAACGTACATACATAACTCATTCCACACTGGACTCAGAGTACACCAAAGGGATAACTCCTGCGCTTACCTTTCACGCCCCAGCCACCACAACCAGATAAACCCCAGCACCCCAGCCAGCAGCGAGGCGGCGAGCACACCGGTTTTGGCCATCAGCAGATATTCCGGATGCTCCGCGAATCCGAGTTCGGCGATGAAGATGGACATGGTAAAACCAATTCCGCCTAGCACCGACACCGCGGCCACCTGGCTGAAGCGCGTGCCGCTGGGCAGCTGCCCGATGCCCAGCCGCAACGCCAGCCAGCAGGCGCCGGTGATGCCGATGAATTTACCCAGCAGCAGCCCGAGCATGACACCCTGCATTACCGGATGACTCAGTGTGTCGCCCAGTGCGCCGAACTGCAGCGGGATGCCCGCGTTGAACAGCGCGAAAATCGGGATCACCAGGAACGCCACCGGCAGGTGCCAGCCATGCTCCAGCTGCTGCAAAGGCGTCTGCACGCCGCGCACACCTTTTTCCAGCGTCTGCACCACTGCATAGAGCTTCTCATTGGTCATGATGTTGCCATCCTGCTGATGGCTGGCGTCGAAACGCGCAATCAGTGCCTTGATGCGCGCACTGAACACGGCAGGGTCATATTTAGGCCGTGCAGGAATGGCGAAGGCACACAGCACGCCTGCCAGGGTGGCATGCACGCCGGACTGCAGCAGCGCGTACCACAGCAAGGCACCCACGCCGAAATAGGGCAGCACTTTGCGGATGCCGGCAAAATTCATCACGAACAGCAGAAATACCAATACGCCTGACACCGCCAGCCAGTCCAGCGCCAGCTGCTGCGTATAAAACACCGCGATCACCAGTACCGCGCCAAGGTCATCCGCAATCGCCAGCGCCACCAGAAAAGTGATCAGCGCCTTGGGTACGCGACCGGCCAGCAGCACCAGCGCGCCGACCGCAAAGGCGATGTCGGTTGCCATCGGTATACCCCAGCCGCGCGCCGCGTCACCATCAGGATTGATGGCAAAGTAAATCAGCGCTGGCACCGCCATGCCGCCGATGGCGGCGATGATGGGCAGCGCGGCCTGGCGCAGATCGGCCAGCTCGCCCACCAGCATCTCGCGCTTCAGCTCCATGCCCACCACAAAGAAAAACAGCGTCATCAGGCCGTCGTTGACCCAGTGATGCAGGCTCATATCCAGGCCCCATGTGCCGATGCGCAGACTTACCGGGGTATGGATAAAATGCAGGTACCCATCCGCCAGAAAGCTGTTTGCCAGCAGCAGCGCGATTATCGCGGTGCCCATCAGCAGCAGGCCGCTGGTGGTCTGGCGGTGGATGAATTCTTCGAACGGGGTCAGGATACGGTTGAAGGTGCGTTCCCACGGCGCATAGATGATGCCTTGTTCATTTCGCTTTTTATCTTGATGTTGTTCTGACATAAGCATCTCTCTATTGATCGTTACAAATTTCATGACATCACGCATGGTGCGTATGACGCACCCTACATCCTACAGGTTCAGAACGAACGGCAACATATTGATTCCGTTTGTGGCCTCGCAGAGGTTCTCACACCCTTTGGGTGTGAGCTTATCGAACCATGATCGGAGCACATTTATTCAGCGTTTCCTTAAAATTACACAGGAATTTAAAATTAGCGGTTAACCCAACCTGTTATCCGCCGGATGATACAACTGGTCTTCCAGTACGTTCACTTCGAGCATGCCTTTTGCCATATCCAGCAACTCCAGGTAATCCGCACTCAGGTGGCGCAGGTGCAGCTTCTTGCCGAGATTGGAGTAGCGCTCCGCCAGCAGGTCGTTCTCTACCAACGGAGATGATCACGCCGAAGATCACCGCAATGGCTAGGTCAGTGAACGCCACCGCAACGATAACATCCGGCGTTTATTCCGCCGAATGGAATGCGTGGATTTTTTGCATCCGCATCGCGCTGCCACGAGACAGCAGCGGAAAAGAAAAGTGACAAATGGAGGCGGAGCGTTACATCGGAAAACCTGAATTGATTTGATTGCGTCGGCGGATTATATGAAGCGGTGAATCATGGTGCAATTAACGCCCAATATTCCCTTGCATTGCATGTCAACTCCATCCCTATCATGCCCCACATAAGCGGCAAAGGATGCGGGACACCATGGCCATCCAGATGATACTGACGGAATAAATCCAAAAACGTCCTGATTTCCGCAACCTGATCAGCCGTATCAACTGGCTGATATACCAGAACCGGAACGTCATCATAGCTGGCGTTCGTGATAGCATATTGCAACTCTTGATAAGCTTTAAATTCATTAATATGCCCATACAACCCCTCTCCTGGATAGGCATCGCTGTGCTGCTGATTTTCAGCATCGGTATGCTGCTCATCATTTTTGAAGCCAGACTGCATCTGGATAAATTCAAGCCCGCGATGCTGATGCTGTCATCCTTCTTACTGATCGGGCTCTATTACTATTTCTCCGGTGACGATCCGCACCGTTTTGAATCTTTCATCGAGATGCAGAAAGAAAACAAGGTCGAACTGTTCTCGCTGATCGCCTTCATGGCGTTCATGTGGATGATGGTGGAGATCCTCAGTGAACGCGGGGTATTCAGCGCACTCAACAGCTATCTCATCAGCCGCGGCATGAAAGCAACCGGCATGTTCTGGTCAACCGGCCTGCTGGCTGCATTGCTCAGCCCTTCGCGGAATAGGTGCAGCATCCTTTCGGTGTTGACGTTGACCTGCTCCAGCCCGACCGTGTATTCAAAACCGAAGGCCGGCACCGCTTCGGAGCCGCGCACCGGCGCCCATACGCCGGCATAGGATTCCATCAGTTCAAAAGATGCGCTGAGCACCTGGTAGAGCATGCTGCTCAAGTCGGCGCCGGGATCCTTGGCATCGTGAATCTTGGCGCCGAGAAATGATTGCGTGACCTTGAATCTGTTCGCGATCGCGGTTGTCGTCATCCAGATGTCGATGCCGAAACGCGCGACATCGCTTTGCCACACATCCTTGCCCAGATAGAACTGTGCCAGGTCTCCCGAAATCCCGAAATCCCCGCCGATAGGCTGGCGCACCCGCTTACCGTAAAGTGCGCGGGTGAGCGGATAGACGATGCTGTTGGTGATGGTGCCGTCGAATTTGTGCCGGTGATACAGCGGCGACACGTAATCGTAGCCGTCCGCCAGCACCGGTTTCAGCAACAGCTCTATCCATTCGGGGCTGATGCTCCTTAGGTCTGAATCCACCACGGCGCAGGCCTTTGCGTTGAGCACGCCGGCAATCTCGAAAACGGCGCGAAAGGCGCTGCCCTTGCCGGGTATGCCCGAATAAGGAAAGGCGATTTTGGAAACCGGCGCCACGCGGTGATGTAGCAGTATGGTGCTGTAATCCTCAATGGTGGTGTTATGCACCACATCCCTGGTACCGTCGCTGGAGCCGCCGTCGGAATTCACGATCACGGCTTTGTGTTCGGGAAAATATTTTGCAAGGCCTGCCTGCACTGCCCGCACCACGTGGCCGATGGTGCGCGCGTTATTGTAACTGGGGATGCCGACGATGATATCGGCCTGCCCTATGCGATCGAGCTGCTCTTGCACTTCCGTTCTGAAGGTCACGCTCTGCATCGGCAGCCAAGCTCCTGTTCATCATCAGCCTGTGTCAATCAAGGTTCCATCTTTACTCAACAACACGATCTGTATATCCATCACATTGGTGCCGGTCGGCCCGGTTTTCAAGTGGCTGGACCCGCCTGTCGCAGCGTCATACTTCTGGAAGAAGGTGTAGGAATCGTTGTTATCGAGGTAGCCGAGCGGCTCCAGTCCCAGCTTCCGCGCACGCGCTGCGGTGCTGCCGTCAACCATGGCGCCTGCGGCATCGGTGGGGCCATCCGTGCCGTCCGTGCCTGCGGACAGCTGCGACACTCCCGGCAATCCTGCTGTTTCCACGGCAAAGGCCAGGGCGAGTTCCTGATTCCTGCCGCCCTTGCCGCCGCCGCTCACCCTGACGGTGGTTTCACCGCCGCACAACAGGCAGCGCCGCTCATGCGCCTGCATTGCGGCCAGCTCGGCGCGTGCGGCTTGCGCGAGTAAGCGCGCGGCGTCGCGCGCCTCGCCCTGCAGGCTGTCGGAAATAATTCTTGATGCCAGCCCGAGCAGACCGCATTGTTGCTGCGCGGCGGCCAGCGCCTGATGAATACCGGCGATAATCACATTGCGCGTTTTGTTCATGCACGGATTATTTTCCTTCACCGTCTCTTCTGCACCGCCCGCCATCCCGCGTTGCAGATATTCCGCAACGCGCGCAGGCAGCTTCTGCTGCAGCCCGTACTTAAGCAGCACTGCCCAGGCATCGGCAAACGAAGAGCTGTCGGGGGCAGTCGGCCCCGATGCGATCACATCGAGCGGATCGCCGATGACATCGGAAACGATCAGCGTGATCAGCTGTGCCGGATACGCGGCCTGCGCCAACCTGCCCCCCTTCACCGCCGACAGATGTTTGCGCACCGCATTCAGTTCGCCTATCGAGGCGCCTGCATTCAACAGCAGACGGGTCGTCTCCTGCTTGTCCTGCAGCTCAATGCCCGCCACCGGCGACACCAGCAGCGCTGAGGCACCGCCGGAAAGCAGGCAGATGACCAGGGTCTTGTCACCGGCTGCGTGCAGCATCTCCAGCACGCGGCGGGTTCCCGCCACGCCCGCCGCAGCGGGAACCGGATGAGAGGACTCCACCTGCTCGATGACGGACAGTGGCTCGGTGTGGCCGTCCTTGACGATGATCAGGCCTGCGTCAATTCTGTCACCGAGCAGCGTTTCAACTGCCAGCGCCATGCGCGCGGTGGCCTTGCCCGCGCCGACCACCACGATGCGCGCATATGCATCGAGCGGATAAACTGCCCCCGCAATCTGCAACTGCTTTTGTTCGAACCTGACAGCCTTGAGCACGGCGTTATACGGATCGGCGGCCGCCAGCGCGGCGTTAAAAATAGCCAGCAGCGTTTGCCTGTCTGGCTGCGCCTCATCTTGTTGCGCCAGCCATTGCAGCACGCTTTCATTCCACCCTGCCGGGCCGGCAAGCCGCGTCTTGACCATGCCGGGAAGATCTATGCGCGTGTCAAAGCTGTCATCCGCATGTCGCACCAGCACAGCCCGGTCAACCGCCCTCAGCATGGGCAAATCATTCAGGCTGTCGCCCAGCCCGATGCTCGCAACCATGCCGAATTGCCGCCGGTACAACGACAGCAGGATCTCAACCGCGCGCCCCTTGTCGTGATTTCCCAGCAGGTGAAACATGCGGCCCTGGGTCCAGTGCAGTCCGGCGCTTTCGATTGCGAACAAAAAATTTTCATCGGTATCGCCGTCGAATACAAACGCCTCGTCGAAGTCGCGCTGCCTGGCCAAGGTGGCCTCCTCGGCAGTAAGCCCGGTCAGCGCCGCGACTTCGGCGGCGGACATATCCGCAAAGCCGCGCACCCTGGCGCCCGACTGCTCGCGCAGCCGCACAAACTGCTGCCTGATTTCGGCATAGGGAAGCCCAAGCAGAATCAGATTATATCCATTTGATTTTATTGAGTTAAATTCGAATGAGAAATAGCCCGGCGGGATATAGATAGCGCCGCCGTTTTCGGCAATAAAAGGGTGGGAATTGTGCAGGCGCACGCGGTAAACCTCCAGCTCGGCGCGCGTCTTGCTGGAGCACAAAATCAGCGGTATGCCGCTTGCCTCAACCCAGCTTAACGCCGGCAGCGCCCCGGCATGGGAATAGGAAGCCGCATCCAGCAGCGTGCCGTCCAGGTCGGTAAATATAATGTTATGGTGCATGCTGTCTCCGGCAGTTGAACGGGATTAATTGAAAGCCTGCGTTGTCTATGTCCAGCGCAGCAAGCGCGGTGATGAGGCTTGGGGATGCTGCCTCACGCTCAACCAGCGCTGCTGCAACAATCACCATAACTCATGCCTGTACAATATGCCAAAAGTAACCTTGCACCGCCTCTTTTTGCCATCGCCGCCCCATAGGAGTCCCAAGACGTGATGCTCTGGCTGCAACTTCTGCTGTGCCTTGCCGTCATCGGCTATGCCGGATATTACCTGTCGCGCTATGGCGACATCATCGCCGAAAAATCCGGTGTCTCCGCGTCGTGGATCGGCCTCATGCTGCTGTCAACCGCAACCTCGCTGCCCGAGCTGGCAACCGGAATTTCCGCCGTCACTGTCGCCGACGCACCCAACATCGCGGTCGGCGATGTGCTGGGCAGCACCGTGTTCAACCTCGCCATCCTGGTGCTGCTGGATGCGTTGTACAAGCGGGAAACCCTGTACAGCCGTGCCGCACAGGGACATATTCTATCGGCTTCACTGGGCACCATTCTCATCGCCTTCGCCGGTTTCAGCCTGCTGCTGGACCATGCGGGCATGAGCCCGGCATGGGGACATATCGGGCTTTATTCGCCGTTCATCGTATTGGTATACCTGGTGGCGATGCGCGCCGTGTACAGCTACGAACGCAGCACCCTGTCCGCATACACCGAGGAATCCAGCGAGCGTTATCCTGAGGTCACGCTGCGCAGCGCTATCAAGGGCTATTTGCGCGCGGCACTCGCTGTCATGATCGCGGGTTCCTGGTTGCCCTTTGTCGCCGCGGATATTTCCGGGCTGATGGGCTGGGGGCAAAGCTTTGTCGGCACCCTGCTGGTGGCGGCAGTCACTTCTGCGCCGGAAGTAGCCGTGACCATTTCAGCCCTGCGCATCGGCGCGCTGGATATGGCGATCGCCAACCTGCTGGGCAGCAATCTGTTCGACATCATCATCCTGGCGATCGACGACCTGTTCTACACCAGGGGGCCATTGCTTGCGCACGTCGACACCAGCCATGCGCTGACCGCATTTACCGCCGTGATGATGAGCGCACTGGTGACGGTGGGCTTGACCTTCCGCCCGAAGAAACGCGTCATACTGGGTCTAACCTGGGTCAGCCTGCTACTGTTAATGCTGTATGTCATTAACTCCTGGATACAGTTCGGGCAGTCGCCTTAGCCGTAACTACAGGCACGGCTCATACCCCTCATTTGCAGAGGGCCGGATTTCGCCCGGCGCTTATTAGTATGTTATATTTACCAACCTTGCTAACCTCAGCCAGACGTTAATTCATTAACGGGGATGGCTTTTTTCTATGGATCTTACGCTCTTCGCACTACTGCTTTTTTTGATTCTGCTGAATGGCGTTTTGGCGATGTCAGAAATCGCCGTCGTCTCCTCGCGCAAGGCGCGTTTACAAAAACTGGCTGATGACGGCAGCCCCGGTGCAGAATCAGCGCTTGCACTTTATAACGAACCTTCCACCTTTCTTTCCACCATCCAGGTCGGCATCACAACCGTGGGAATTTTGAGCGGCGCCATTGGCGAATCCGCAATGGCCGATCCGCTGCATGCGTGGCTTTCCAGCCTGGGACTTAGCGAAGATGTAGCCAGAGGCACCGCGCTGACCGTGGTGGTGGTGGGCCTGACCTATTTTTCCGTGGTGATCGGCGAGCTGGTTCCAAAACAACTCGGTCTGCTGGCCCCCGAGAAAATTGCCTCGCTGATTGCGCCTCCGATGAACATGCTGGCACGCATAGCACGGCCGCTGGTCTGGTCTCTGGCGGCGACATCAAATTTTCTGCTGAATATCATGGGCGCTGCGCAAAAGGAAGCATCGACCGTCACCAATGAGGAAATCAAGGTGATGATGGAACTGGGTGCCGAAACCGGCGTGTTTCACCAGAGTGAGCAGGCAATCGTCTCCAACGTGCTGAGACTGGACGAGCAGCGCATTGGCGAAATCATGACGCACCGCAATGACATCTATGTGCTTGATCTCGATCAGGAGGAGGCGGACATTCGCAACTGCATTGCCGAGAGCACGCACACGCGCATCGTCGTGTGCCGCAACGGGCTGGACCATATTGTGGGCATCCTGCGCACGGCGGACATCCTTAAAGACGCGCTGGCAGGCAAACCGCTTGCCATTGAACAATCCTTGCGCCCGCCGCTCTACGTGCCGGAAGGCGTATCCACCACACACCTGCTGGAAAACTTCCGCAAAGCCCGCCAGCAGTGCGCACTGATCGTCGACGAGTATGGCGAGTTGCAGGGCCTGGTCACCCTGACCGATGTGCTGACCTCGATAGTCGGCGAGCTGCCCACTGATATTGCCGAAGAACAGGACATTGTCGTGCGCGAGGACGGCTCCTGGCTCATCGACGGCAGCGTCACCATCGAACGTTTGAAGTCTGTGCTGCAAATCGATGAGGATTTGCCGGGCGAGGAAGAAAATGCTTTTAATACCCTGGGCGGTTTCATCATGTATGTGCTGGGTCGCATTCCGGCGATAACCGACCACTTCGAATCGTCATGCTGCCGCTTTGAAGTGATCGACATGAACAAAAATCGCGTGGACAAAGTACTGGTCGCACGCATTGTCCAGCCTCATCCGAACTTGCTGTCTTAAGCGTTTTCGCACTACGCCAAACCTGCCATCAGCACGCGCGCAAAAGGGGCCATGCCTTGAAACACCATCGTCCCGCATCATATAAATTCCAGAGCGGGCTAAAAGCAGGCTACATGCCTGCCATGGTGGCCGCCGGGTCGTGCCGTTTCACCACATCGAGCATCTGCTTGCCTTGAATGGCGTCGGGATTGTAAAGCACGATCAATGCATGCGGATGTTGGTGATGGTCGAAGTTCGCGGAGATGACGCCGTTACATGCGCTTACCTCCTCCTCTACCTTGGCACGTGTTTCCGGGGACAGCTCGGGATGAACGTGAATCAGAATATCAACGGTGCTCATGACAGATCCTCTCAATAATTGTCGGCAGGCTTATTAAAAAAACTGCGAGTTCGGCCGCCATCTTTCACCTGGCGGATTCAGGCTGGCGTTTTTTTCCCCATTGAAACGTTTATAGTTCAAGGGATAATGATGCATTGAACCATATATAGCCGCCTCCAAAAAATAGGGGAAATCCTTAAATAAGCTTGCTGGGTTAAAATTGTGTGCAAATTCATGTTTGAAGGCGAAGGAGTGAACGGGTTGTGACAAACAATTACGCCAAAATAAGATTTTTCAGGAAGCAGATTCCGTCCTTCCCATGCAAAGCAGGCTGTCACGACTGTTGCGGGCCGGTGACCGCCTCATCCGAAGAGATGGCAAACCTTCCCGTCAAAAGCATCGCGGAGCATGAGGCAGCCCTTGCCGAGCTGAGCTGCCCCCACCTGGGCAAAAATGGCTGCGAGGTCTATGACGATCGCCCGCTGATCTGCCGCCTGTTCGGCACCACCCCACGCCTGCCCTGCCCCAATGGCAAGCGGCCGGAGGTGATGATCGATGCTGAAATCGAGCAGCAGATCCAGCACTTCCTGTTGCATTCGCGCCAAGTGCTCGTTTAGGGCAGCAGGGAAAAAATCACTCCTTGCGTAAAATTTCTATGCACACTCTCCGCCATCAGCGCGCTGAAGCAAAGAAGTGAATATGGTGCCAGGTCTTGCATTTCAATATCCAGCATCGCGTTCGTTACCATCGAAACCAAAAATGGCTGGCGCGGCCGAATCCATTTCAAGCCTCCCCCTGAACCTTGCAGGGAATAAATTAGGGATTTTGCTTATATAACACCGCAAATTATCGGCATAGCCTACGAACTGTGTGTAGAGATTAACCAGATGCTGCTGGGCATTGTTTGGCTCAGGCGAAACAGGCATACGCACCGGCTATTAGCTTTTGAAACCGAGCATCAACGCGCAGGACTTTTGTTCATTCCGGCAACAGGAGATAACCATGAATAAGCAGATCAATCATTTTGTCGGGGCTGTGTTTGACAATTCTGACAATGCCCACGCCACGGTCGAGGAGATGATCAAACACAACTTCCCGATGGATCAGGTATCCATCCTGCACAGGGCGGGTGGGGTGGGTGACGACTTTCTTGGAATAATCTATTCCGGCGAAAAGGAACGTTTCAAGGTGTGGGGCACACAGGGGGCGTTGTGGGGATCGCTGGGCGGACTACTGGCCGGTGCCGCCGGCCTGCTGCTGTTGCCCGGTATCGGGCCTGTGCTCGTCGCAGGTCCACTGATCGACGCCATCGTCGGCGCAGCAGTGGGTGCCGGCCTGATGACCGCAGGCGCCGCAGCAACTCACCTGACCATCGCCATGCGTCGTATTGGCATTCCGGAAGACAAGCTCGATGTACTTCATCAGGCGGTGATGGATGGCAAAACGCTGGTGCTGATTCACTGCGGCAGCGATGACCCCGAAGTCTGGCGCCGGCGTCTGACCCTGACAGGCGCGAATCCGGTATTCAGCATGCCTTGAAAACTGAAAGCAGAAAGCGTTTCACTGCGATGCAGATTCAGTGGCAAATTTCACATGCATGCCCTGCGTCAGCGGCCCTGAATCACCTGAACCTGGGCGCTGCCCAGCTTTTCGTAGAGGCGTATCTGCCGCTGCAGCGGCCACCAGTCGTACAGAAAAATCTGCATCGGGCGCCACATCGCGACCCAGCCGACGATGGTCAGGCTTTCGCGCGCGATGCCGATGCTGCCATGGGTGCCCAGCTTGTCGATGGCATCGGCCGCAAGCAGGCACAGCGAGACGAACACAATGCCGATGACCAGGCTGATACGGCCTTGCTTCAGAAAATGTTTCAGGTCGCTGCGCGTACGTGCTGCCTTGTAGGCAAAGTGATTGCGGATCGCCCCGCCCAGCATCTCGACCGGATCACCGTCTGAGGGCCACTGTTCAAGGTGGATGGTGATATGAAAACGGCTGGCCGGCGAAAATTCAGACGCCCATGATTCGATGAAGCGCTCGGCTTCCGGGTCGAGATCCTTGTTCAGGAACGGGGTCGGGTCCATCGAGTGAAACAGCTGCGCCACCTCGCGCACACGGAGTGCAAGGTGACGGATGGGATCGTGATGAGCAAATTTTTTCATCTCTTGTTTGGCCATGCTTGGTTGAGGTAAACGCCTGTGCATGCCGTCCTGCAAAGCGCGGCTGAACACAAGTGCAACTATCTGATTATATTTAATATTTTTATGCAACCTGCAACCCAGTTACGGCTGCAGCAGGCAGCCGCAGGCGCTCACGTCACCTTGCGCCCCAGCCACCACAGCCAGAAAAATCCCAGCACGCCGGCCAGCACCGAGGCGGTCAGCACGCCGGTTTTTGCCATCAGCAGATATTCCGGCTGCGCGGCAAAACCCAGCTCGGCGATGAAGATGGACATGGTGAAGCCAATGCCGCCCAGCACCGACACCGCGGCAATCTGGCTGAAGCGCGTGCCGCTCGGCAGCTGCCCGATACCCAGGCGCAACGCCAACCAACAGGCGCCGCTGATGCCGATAAATTTGCCCAACAGCAAGCCGAGCATCACGCCCAGCATCACCGGATGGGTAAAGGTTGCGCCCACTGCACCGAACTGCAAGGGGATGCCCGCGTTGAACAGGGCGAAAATCGGGATCACCAGAAACGCCACCGGCAGATGCCAGATATGATCCAGCCGCTGCAATGGCGTCTGCACGCCCACTACGCTTTTCTCCAAAGTCTGCACCACCGAATACAGCTCTTCATTGGCCATGATATTGCCGCCCTGCCGGTGGCTGCTATCAAAACGCGCAATCAGCGCCTTGATGCGCGTGCTGAACAGGGCGGGATCATATTCCGGCCTGGCCGGCACGGCAAACGCACCCAGCACGCCCGCCAGCGTGGCATGCACGCCTGACTGCAGCAGCGCGTACCACAGCAATACGGCGAGGATAAAATAGGGCATCACCCTGCGGATGCCGGCAAAATTCAGCACAAACAGCAGCAGCACCAGTGCACCTGACCCCGCCAGCCAGTCCAGCGCGAGCTGCTGCGTGTAGAACAGCGCAATCACCAGCACCGCGCCGAGATCGTCCGCAATCGCCAGCGCCACCAGAAAGGTTATCAGCGCCTTGGGCACGCGGCCGGCCAGCAGCACCAGCGCGCCCACCGCAAACGCGATGTCGGTTGCCATCGGGATACCCCAGCCGCGCGCCGCATCGCCGTCATGGTTGATGGCCAGATAGATCAGCGCGGGCACCACCATGCCGCCGATGGCGGCGATGATGGGCAGCGCGGCCTGGCGCAGATCGGCCAGTTCGCCCACCAGCATCTCGCGCTTCAGCTCCATGCCCACCACAAAGAAGAACAGCGCCATCAGGCCGTCGTTCACCCAGTGATGCAGGCTCATGCTGATACCCCACGCGCCGACATGAACGCTGGTCGGGGTGTGGATAAAATGCAGATACGCATCCGCCAGAGAGCTGTTCGCCAGCAGCAGCGCGATGATCGCAGTGCCCATCAGCAGCAGGCCGCTGGTGGTCTGGCGGTGGATGAACTCCTCAAACGGGGTCAGGATGCGCGTGAAGGCGCGCTCCCACGGGGCGTAGATCACGCCTTGCTCGGTCCGCTTATCAACTTGATCTTGATGCGACATAAATATCTCTCAATTAATTACTACCTGTTTCATAACGCCCAAAAAATCGATTTACCGCCAACAAGCTACAATGACTTTGCGTAGGGTGCGCCGTGCGACCATGGTGCGTATGACGCACCCTACAGGATAAATTATTGCAATATATTGATTATATTTAATAATATATTGATCCTTATTAACCCAACCGGTTGTCTGCCGGATGATACAGCGGGTCTTCCAGCACGTTCACCTCGATCATGCCCTTGGCCTTGTCGAGCAGTTCCAGGCAATCCGGGCTGAGGTGGCGCAGGTGCAGCTTCTTGCCGAGATTGCTGTAGCGCTCGGCCAGCAGGTCGATGGCTTCCAGCGCGGAGTGGTCCTTGACGCGTGCGTTCTTGAAATCGATCACCACCTCGGCAGGATCGGTTTTGGGCGAGAACAGCGCCATGAAATTCTGCGTCGAGGCGAAGAACAGCGAGCCGGACAATTCGTACACTTTCCAGCCATGCTCTTCGGTGCTGACATACGCGTCAATGTGCTTGGCATGTTCCCACGCAAATACCAGCGCCGAGATGATCACGCCGACAATCACCGCAATGGCCAAGTCGGTAAACACCGTCACCACCGCGACGGTTACCACCACTACCACGTCCGGTGTTGGCACCTTGCCAAACAGGCGCAAGCTGCCCCACTCGAAGGTTTTTTCCGACACCATGAACATCAGGCCGATCAGCGCGGCCAGCGGGATCATCTCGATCCACTCCGAGGCGAACAGGATGAAGCTTAACAAAAATAGCGACGCGGCGATGCCGGAGATATTCTTCAGCGCGCCGTTGGTGACGTTGATCATGCTCTGCCCTATCATCGCGCAGCCGCCCATGCCGCCGAAAAAACCGGTTACCACGTTGGCCACGCCCTGCCCCACGCTGGCGCGGTTCGGCTTGCCGCGCGTCTGCGTCATATCGTCGATCAGGTTCAGCGTCAGCAGCGATTCAATCAGGCCGATGCCGGCCAGAATCAGGCTATAGGGAAAAATAATCTGCAGTGTGTCCCAGTTCAGCGGCACCTCGGGCAGATGAAACGTTGGAAAACCGCCCTTGATCGAGGCGAGATCGCCGACGGTTTTGGTATCGATGCCGGCGAAGATCACCAGCGCGGAAACCGCTGCGATCCCCACCAGCGTTGATGGAATAATTTTGGTCAGCAGCGGCAACAGATAGATAATTGCCAGCGTCAGCGCGATCAGCCCCAGCATGGTGTACAGCGGCCCGCCCTGCATCCACACCATCGTGCCGTCGGGCCCCGCGACTTTGAAGTGGTTAAGCTGCGCCAGAAAAATCACGATGGCGAGGCCGTTGACGAATCCCAGCATCACCGGGTGCGGCACCATGCGGATGAACTTGCCGAACCTGGCCAGGCCGAAAATAATCTGCAGCACGCCCATCAGCACCACCGTGGCAAACAGATATTCCACACCGTGCTGCACCACCAGCGCCACCATCACCACCGCCAGCGCGCCGGTTGCACCCGAGATCATGCCGGGGCGTCCGCCGATCAGCGAGGTGATCAGGCTCACCATAAAGGCGGCATACAGACCGACCAGCGGATGCACATGCGCCACCAGCGCAAAGGCGATCGCCTCGGGTACCAGCGCCAGCGCGACCGTGAGGCCGCTCAGGATATTGGTTTTCAGTTCCGGAAAATTCTGGATATTCATTATGCGACCTTAAATAACAAAAAATCCGGCGGTTATTTCGCCGAATGGAATGCATGGATTTCTTGCATCAGTATCGCGCCGCCAGGAGTCAGCAGCGAATGGAAAGGAAAAAATGGATACGGAGAGTTACATCGGAACAAATGCAATAAATTGTTTTTGTGCCAGCATTATAAATTCCGCTACGGCATCATGCAATTTCATATTGTCAGGCGGCAAGTTTGTCTGCCATCTCTGCACTCATCATACGCAGCAGCAAATCATCGTAGGTGTAGTAGCCAATGTCACATTTAACGAGTTGTTCAAGCGCAAATGCAATTCCGGTGCCGAAGGCTTCGCGACGGATTGATTCGTGCGTCAGTCGCACGGTCTGGTGCGGGAAGCCGAAGATCACTTCATGGTGGCCGACGATGCCGCCGAGGCGCAGCGAAGTGATGCGCTCGCCATCCACCTCCAGCGATTCAGCGATCCTGCGCGCCGTGCCGGAAACTTCGGATTTTTCGCGGAAATGCTGTTCGACAATTTCCACATCGGCAAACGGTGCGATCTTGCGCAGCAGCTTGGCCGCCGCGATAAGGAAGTTAATACCCAGTGTGATATTGGGTGAACACAGCACGCGCGAGTCCCGCCCCAGCGAGCGTGCATATTCCAGCTCATCTTGCGAATATGCAGAGATGGCACTGACCAGCATGATGCCGCGCCTGCGCACTTCTTCGCCGTAAGCATGAAGGCTTTCAGCAGAGGAGAAATCCACCAGCGCATGCACCGGATATTGCTCAAACAGCTCCGCAAAAGAGCTCTGATTCAGACTGATAATGGGAATCTCTGTACCAGGGTGGAACTGCGGCTCTGCCGCTGGCGAGCGCCGCGCGATCCAGCGCAATTCGTAACGCGGATCAGCGCTCAAGACACTGGCTACGGCACTGCCGGCCTTGCCGTATCCAACCAGGCCGACACGTATCTTTTTGGTCATACTCTCTCCCTTTGCAGCATTATTCTATCGGCGCAATCATAAAAAACGCCGCGAGTGAGTGACCGATTATAACACCATAAAAAATTCAGCTTCCGCATGGGCCACATCACTGTAAAAAATCGGCATGTATAATTGGCTGCCTATCGAACAGGAACAACAAACATGTCCACTACAATTCTGCTCATCGGCCTGATGGTGTTCTTCGCACATTTTCTGTCGCTGCAATTTCGCAAGACCAATATCCCGGATGTGCTGGTGCTGATTCTGGTCGGCATCGTCATCGGCCCCGTGCTGGGCTTCGTCACGCCGGAAGATTTCGGCAAGATCGGTTCGCTGATCGCGGCCATCGCACTGGTGGTGATTCTGTTTGAAAGCGGCACCTCGCTCGAAGTCGGCGTGCTGCGAAAAGCACTGGCGACAACCGGTGTGCTGACCATGTGGTGTTTTGTGCTTACCACCCTTATCGTCGCCCTGCTCGGCATCTACCTGCTAGACCTGTCCCTGCTCGCAGCCACGATACTGGGTGTCACACTGGGCGGCACATCTTCTGCGGTGGTGATCCCGATGGTCAACGCCTTGCGCGTATCGGAAAAACCCGCCACGGTGATGGTGCTCGAATCCGTACTCACCGACGTACTGTGCATCATCGGTGTGTTTGCGCTGTTGCAGGCCCATACCCAGGGCGGCATCGAGCCCGGCAGGCTGGTCGGCAGCGTGATGTCCGCGCTGATTTTCGCCGCCATTATCGGCGTGCTGGGCGGCATCGGCTGGCTGCTGGTGCTGGGCAAGGTGCGTAACTTCCCCAACACCATCTCCTCAACCCTCGCCTATGTTTTTATTGTGTATGGGCTGACCGAGCTGCTCGGATTTTCCGGCGCAATTGCCGCGCTGGCCCTGGGCATTACGCTCACCAATTTTGAAAAATTTGGCCTGCACCGCATTCAGCAACTGGACCGAAAACTCGAACCGCTGAATGAAATTGATCTGGTGTTCTACCGCGAGGCGGTGTTTCTGCTGAAGACCTACTTCTTCGTCTATCTCGGCGTCTCCATCCGCTTTGGCGCGGCGACGCTGATCATGGTTGCCGCGCTGATGACGCTACTGGTATATGTCATGCGTCTGGTGCTGACGCGCGTGGCACTGCGCGACCCTGTTTATAAACTGAGGGACACCGCAATCACCTCGATGATGGTGCCGAAAGGTCTGGCGGCCGCCGTGCTGGCCGGCCTGCCTCTTCAATACGGTGTGACAGGTGGAGAAGTAATCCGCGATACCACCTACATGGTGGTGCTGGTCAGCATCAGCCTGAGCGCACTTCTGGTGGCGCTGTACCCGCTACCCTGGGTGCAGCGAGTTTATTCTGCGGTTTTGAGTAAGCCTATGCCTGGAAAATAGGAAATAAATACAACAAATGCATGGATGGATAGTTGCCGTAGTCACTTACTTGGCGACGACCATGTAGGTGCGTCACACGCAGCATGGTGCGCACGGCGCACCCTACAACGGCGACTCACATCACTGAATAAGAAGGTCTCTAGCCAGCCAACTAACCTACAATGCTTAATACAAACAATACGTTACAATAATAATCGGCATTCGCCCAGCGCATCCCAAAACACCGTCTCGTACCGCATCCGCAGTAAACGCTGAGCACTGTGCGGCCAGCTTATTTTTCCAGCCTAAAGATAACGCAAATAAATATACACATGCGCGATCGCCACGGTCAGCATCATGAGCGGGAAGCCCACTTTCAGAAAGCCGATAAAACGTATCGGCGAACCAGCGCGTTCCGCAAAACCAGCCACCACCAGGTTGGCCGATGCGCCCACCAGCGAGCCATTGCCGCCGAGGCATGCGCCCAGCGCCAGCGACCACCACAGGGGCATGATCGCCTGCTCGCCGCCCATCGCCGGCGCCATCGACTTGACCAGCGGGATCATGGTGGCGACGAAGGGGATGTTGTCGACAAACGCGGATGCGATGGCCGAGCCCCACAGGATGGTGAAGGCGGTGACGGTCATGTCGCCCTTGGTGATCTGCAGCATCCACTGCGCGAGGTGATCGATCGCACCCACCTGCTCCAGGCCGCGCACCGCGATAAACAGCCCGACAAAAAAGAACAGCGTGACCCATTCAATTTCGGCAAAGGCGTGGTGCACCTTGTGGCTTTGCGCTTCCGCGTCCAGCCTGAAATTATCCAGCAGCAGCAACAGCGCAGCACCCAGCATCGCCACTGTGGCCGGTTCCAGGTGCAGCATGCCATGCAGGATAAAGGCACTCATCACCAGAAACAGCACAAACAGCGACTGGCGCAGCAGGCGCACATCGGTGATGGCCTCGCGCTCGTTAAACGCCATCACCCGCGCGCGGTCTTCTGCTGTCGCCACCATCTGCTTGCGCCAGATCAGCGCCATCAGCGGCACGGTGACGAGCATGATGATCAGGATGATGGGGGTCAGGTGCAGCAGAAAATCGTTGAAGCCCAGGCCGACCGCCGAGCCGATCATGATATTGGGCGGGTCGCCGATCAGGGTGGCGGTGCCGCCGATATTCGACATGAACACTGCAGCCAGCAGATAGGGATAAGGCGAAAGCTTGAGTTCTTCCGTGATCAGCAAAATCACCGGCACCATCAGCAGCACGGTGGTGACGTTGTCCAGCAGCGCGGAGAACACCGCCGTGACCAGCGACATCATCAGCATGATGCCGATGGGATGCGCCTTCACCTTCTTGGCCGCCCACACCGCGACATACTGGAACAGCCCGCTGCGCTTGGTGACATTGACGATGATCATCATGCCGGCCAGCAGGCCCAGGGTATTGAAATCGATGCCTTCAATCGCGGCCTGCTGGTTGAGCACGCCGCACACGATCATCAGCCCCGCGCCCAGCAGTGCCACGATGGCGCGGTTCACGCGCTCGCTGATAATCGCGGCGTAGGTCGCCACAAACAAACCCACTGCCAGCCACAGCATGGAAGCGCTGCTTGCCGCCGAAGCCACGTGGTTCATTTGGCCACCTCTTCGTTCAGGGTATGCAGCAGATCGAGTGCCGACACCATGCTGATAAACTTGTGCGTATCGCGTTCCACCATCGCCACATCGTCTTCGCCGCGCAGCAGCAGCAACACCGCCTCCATCACCGGAGAATCGGGATAGATCACCGGCGCATCGCGCTGCGCCAGGCTGCCCACGGTTGCCTCGGACAAACCGGCCAGCCGGTTGCGCAGCTCGTCCATATTGTCATCCATGAAAGACAGGCTGGGCACCGTATCGCCACTGGCGGCCAGCGCCGAGCGCACCGCCTGCGGCAGCAGCATTTCCAGCAGGCCGTTCACACCGATGATGCCGACAAACTTGCCTTGTTCATTGATCACCGGCACAGCTGCCAGGCGTTTGCTGGTAAGAATGGACACCGCCTTGTGCAAGGGTTCGTTTTCATACAGGGTATCCGACGACTTGGGGCCGTTCATCTTGATTTTCATCTTGTTCACTCCCGACTTATTGTGCTGGTGCGGACATTATACTGTTTGTAAATTCTGCACAGGGTAAAGCAGTGTTCTCCATTGAACATGGAGTTCAAGCAGTTTGCTATCATGCTAGCCATTCTAGTCAGGAGTTGATGATGCAAATTTCTTTGCGCGGCCATGTTGCCGCATTCTTCTTGTTCATCTCTATCAGCACGCCGGCGTGCGCGGCCGAAGTCAGCGCTGCGGTGGCGGCGAATTTCGCAGCACCCATGGAGCGCATCGCGGCGCTGTTCCACAAGGAAAGCGGGCACACCGTCAAGCTCCGCCTCGCGGCCAGTGGCAAGCTGTATGCGCAGATCAAGGGCGGTGCGCCGTTCGACGTGTTCCTCTCCGCCGATGAAGAGCTGCCGAAACGCCTGCTGCAGGAAGGCCTGGCGGTCGGCGGTTCGCGCTTCGTCTATGCCACAGGCAGGCTGGTGCTGTGGAGCGTGCAGCCCGGCTTGGTGGATGAAAAAGGTGCCGTGCTCAACAGCGGCAATTTCGACAAGCTGGCTTACGCCAACCCCAGCTTCTCGCCCTATGGCATCGCCACCAGAGAGACCCTGACGAAACTGACGATGTGGAATGCGATGCAGAAAAAGCTGAAAAAGGCCGACGATTTAACACAGGCCTACCAGCTTGCCGCAACTGAGAGCGCCGACATGGCCTTCATCGCGCTGTCGCAGGTGATGCGCGATGGCAAAGTGGCGACAGGTTCCTGGTGGATTGTGCCGCCCGAACTGCACAACCCCATCCGCCAGAGCGCGGTGCTGTTGAGCGGCGCGAAAGAGCCGGCAGCGGCGCAGGCGTTGCTGGCTTTTCTGAAGAGTGAGAAGGCAAGAGCGGTGATGCGCGGGTTTGGGTATGAAACACCTTAAAGGACGGCACTTATAACAACATGATTGTATTAAGTAATTTGCAATCATATGTTTGCAGACTGCCTCCTTCCTGGCCGCATTAATTACCAACCCTGGGAGCGCCGATGTCCCCGTCGGCAAAGATGTTAGAACAGCCGACGGGGACGTCGGCGCTCCTACAAGACACATCATTTCAAATCCCTAATTCATTCAAATTGCTCCACAAGCACGTTTAGTTGAGTTACTTAGAAGATTCCAGCACCTCGCAATTCCTAGGTTCTCTTTTCACATCGCCTATCTGAGCCATGGCCAACCATTTTGTTAACGTCAACAAAATGGTTAACAAACAGCTTGCCCTTATGTAGCTTATAAGCTACATTGTTCTATGATTGAAATTTTTCGATACCAGCTCGAAGATGGCAAAGAGCCCGTTACAGATTGGCTCAAGTCGCTAAAGGATAAGCAGGCGCAAGCCAAGATTCGTGTCCGTATCAAACGGCTGGAAGCGGGAAATTTCGGCGATTGCGATACAGTGGGCGAAGGCGTGCAAGAATTACGGGAACACCTTGGTGCTGGTTATCGAATCTATTTTGGTCGACATGGAAAGACGGTTGTAATTTTGCTGTGCGGCGGTAGCAAAAAGTCACAAGCTGCAGATATCAAGAACGCCAAGGTATATTGGGAAGATTGGAAACGGAGGCAAATATGAACAAAAAAATGAAAGCTGCAGTATCACACCATGATCGCGAGGTGGAAGAACTGCGCGCGGATCGTGAACTGGCAGTTGAATATCTGAAGGCCGCCATGGAATCACTCGACAACCCCGATGACCGTGCGGCAGGCCTGCTTGCTCTGCGCACCGTTGCTGAAGCCTATGGTGGACTTGGGGCTGTTGCCGCTGAAGCCGGGATCAGCCGCGAATCGTTATATCGGACACTGTCGGCCAATGGAAATCCGACACTCAAAACACTGCTTGCCGTATTGAAAGCTGTTGGCATGAAACTCTCAGTGGAACCAGAACAACACGCTGCAGCATGAGCAAGCCACTTAAGCCCCCTTCCAAAATTCGCCAACGAGGCTGAAGAGCAAGCCTTTTTGGAAACGGACGACCAACACACGAGACCTTACCTGTGCAGTTGCCAAATGTAAGGCCTGATTTTCGAGATTTCTTTACCAAAAATTAATCGCATGAATGAAGCTTTAGTTGTTTTCTCACGAAAAGGCGAGTTCAAAAGCACCGTTTGCGCACGTGACATTTCAAGCCGTGAGGATGCACGAAAGCGCTGGCCGATGGTGACTCCAACATCCCCGTATCACCTTGTCACTTGGGTAAAGCCATCTTTTTCCGAGAGCGGCAAGTTACTACGACGCTCCCATTTTCGGGTTTTGCCTGACTCTCACCATTACGATTTTCGTCAACATTTTCAGCATGAAGAGGCGGCACGCCGGATTATCGTTCAAGAAAGCAAGGAGCATCGGCAAGCCAAAGAATTAATTACTGCTCGGTTCTGCTCTATCCCCATTCGCAAAATGTCACCCTCAAGAGCCTACTCAATTCAAACATCACACCCTCTAGCCCTATGAAAAAAACCGCCCCCACCAAGGCCGACATCGCGCTGCTGGAACCCTTTACCGGCCTTGCGCTGGCGCACATCCATGTGCCGACTACTGCTGAACAGTTTGCCTCCGCCACTGCCGCGATCAAGGCGGCGGGTGTGGTGGGTTTCGATACGGAATCCAGGCCGACGTTTGCGGTGGGCGAGGTCAGCGACGGGCCGCATCTGGTGCAGTTTGCATTGCGCGACAAGGCTTACCTGTTTCAACTGCATCATGCGCAGGGGCATCCGTTTCTGCTGGAGCTGCTGCAGTCGGATGCGTTTATCAAGGTGGGCTTCGGGCTTAAATCGGACAGCAAACATATCCGCGCGAAGCTGGGCGTGCAGATGCGCGCAGTGGTGGATCTCAATACGGTGTTCAGCATGGACGGCTACCACAAGGAGATGGGCGTGCGGGCGGGCGTGGGACAGGTGTTGAAGCAGCGCTTTGCGAAGTCGCGGCATGTGACCACTTCCAACTGGTCGCAGCCTCAGCTGACGCCGCAGCAAATGCTGTATGCGGCAAACGATGCCTACGCGGCGCTCAAGGTGCTGGAGGCGATGGATTTGAAGCACGGGGAGTTGCCCTTTATGGGCTTGCCCGGCATTGTGGCGAAGAACCAACGGCGGCTATCCTTGCGCTCTGTGATGCTCCAGCTTAAATTCAAAATATTAAATATAATCAAGTAGTTACATAAAAACACTGCTGTTTTTAAAATATGCTGCAACAAAGGATTATTGAATGCGGGAGCGCCGACGTCCCCGTCGGCAAGCAAGTTTGAAATAGCCGACGGGGACGTCGGCGCTCCCACAAAACATATCACTCCAAATCTCCGGGTGCGCTGATCTCACATTCACGCGTTCTGGTACAGCGCGCCCCTGCGCACCAGCCATTTCTCGATTTCCACCGCGAAGAATACCACTGCCGACAGCGCGATGCACAGCAGGAGTTCATCCGCGCTCAGCGCTTCTGTCTTGAAAATCGGCTGCAGGAACGGCACGTAGATGGTTGCCATCTGCAACGCAAAGGTGAGCGCCACCGCACCCAACAACAGGGGATTAGAGAAGAAGCCGATCTTGAACAGCGATTCCTTTTCGGAGCGGATCGCCAGCACATGGCCCATCTGCGACAGGCACAGCACGGTGAACACCATGCTCTGCCAGTGGGCGGAGCCGGTGTGAACAGACCATGCCTGGGTGATGAGCGACACGCCGCCCATCAGCAGCCCCACCCACAGGATGTGCTGCCACATGCCGTGGGCGAAGATGTTTTCCTTGGGCGGGCGGGGCGGGCGCTGCATGATGCCTTTTTCGGCCGGTTCTGCGGTGAGGGCGAGGCCGGGCAAGCCGTCGGTGACCAGGTTGATCCACAGGATATGAATGGGCAGCAGGGGGATGGGCAGGCCCATGAACGGCGCGAGGAAGATGGTCCACACCTCGCCCGCATTGCTGGTCATGGTGTATTTAATGAACTTGCGGATGTTGTCGAAGATGCGCCGCCCTTCGCGCACCGCATGCACGATGGTGGCGAAGTTGTCGTCCAGCAGCACCAGTGCTGCGGCCTCTCGCGCCACGTCGGTGCCGCCCTTGCCCATGGCAATGCCGATATCCGCACGCTTGAGGGCGGGGGCATCGTTGACGCCGTCGCCGGTCATCGCCACAAACTCGCCCTTTTCCTGCAGCGCTTTGACGATCTTTATTTTCTGCTGCGGGTCTACGCGCGCATACACGCGAACATCGAGCACCTGCTGTTCAAAGTCCTGCTGGGATAACTGTGCAAGTTCTGCGCCGGTCATCACCCTGCCGCCATCGGACACGATCCCCAGACGCAGCGCGATGGCGCGCGCAGTCTGCGGATGGTCGCCGGTGATCATCACCGGAATGATGCCTGCGGAACGGCACAGGGAAACCGCCTCATGCGCCTCATGCCGCGGCGGGTCCATTAGACCTATCAGGCCGAGAAAGACCAGCTTGCTTTCTATTTCATCCGCCTTGATTTCATCTATTTCACCGGTTTGCGGCAACTCAGGCCACACGCGGTACGCCACCGCCAGCACGCGCAGGCCATCCGCTGCCATGCGCTCCGCCTGCGCCAGCATTTCCGCAAGCGGCAGCACCACGCTGCCCATGACGCTGAGCATGCTTGCGCAGCGTGGCAGCAGGTTTTCCGGCGCGCCTTTGGTGAACGAGAGCGCGCCCTGCTGAGCGCGGTGAAAGGTGGTCATGCGTTTGCGCTCGGAATCAAACGGCAATTCCAGCAGGCGCGGCGCAAGCTGCTCAAGCTCGACCTTGTCAAAGCCAGCCTCGCGCGCGGCCACATATAAGGCCACTTCAGTGGGGTCGCCGCTCGGCTTGCCATGCCGGCTGAAGCTTGCGTCGTTGCTGAGCGCCAAGGCCCTAAACAGCAGTTGCCAAACGTCGCTGCTGCCGCGACCTCGCCACTCACGATGCAGCAACTCGCCGTCGGCAAAAATTTCTTCTACACGCATTTTGTTCTGCGTCAGCGTGCCGGTTTTGTCCGAACAGATGTAGGTGACCGAGCCCAGTGTTTCCACCGCCGGCAGGCGGCGAATCAGCGCGTGTTTCTTCACCATCTTGCGCGCACCCAGCGCCAGCGCGATGGTGACCACGGCGGGCAGCGCTTCGGGGATGGCCGCCACCGCCAGACTGATGGCGGTGAGGAACATCAACACCGGTGTTTCACCGCGCATTACCCCCGCCGCAAACACAATCGCGCAGATGGCCAGCACCACCACGGCAAGACGTCGACCGAAGCTGGCCAGGCGTTTCTGCAACGGCGTCTTGCTCTCGCCATCTTCCTGCAGGGAGGCTGCGATCTTGCCCAGCTCCGTGTTCATGCCGGTGGCCACGGCCACACCCAGGCCCCTGCCGTAAGTGACGACGGTGCCTTTGTAAGCCAGATTTTTGCGGTCGCCCAGCGGCAGCTCATGCCCTGTTAGTTCATGCGTGTGCTTTTCAACGGTCAGCGATTCGCCGGTCAGCGCAGCCTCGTCCACCTTGAGTTGGGCTGCCTGCAGCAGGCGCAAATCTGCCGGGATGACATTGCCCGCTTCCAGCACCACCACGTCTCCCGGCACAATCTTGCTGGCGGGCAATACGACGGTCTCGCCTTCGCGCAGCAATTTCGCACTCACCGCAGCCAGCGCTTTGAGCGCAGCCATCGCGCGTTCCGCCCGATACTCCTGCACAAAGCCGATCACCGCATTCAATACTACGATCACGATAATCGCGATCGTGTCCTTGATATCGCCGATCATGCCTGAGATCAGCGCCGCGCCGATCAGCACCAGTATCATGAAGTCGGCAAACTGGTCGAGCAACATGCGCAACAGGCTGCGTCCGGGGTTTTCCTGCAGCTCATTGTGGCCGTGCCGCATCAGCCTCGCGTCTGCTTCTGCAGCCGACAATCCGGCGTGGGCGTCAGTCTTTAGTTTGTGTATCGCCTCTGCGGGTGATAACTGGTGCCAGGGCGGCGGGAGGGGCTTCTTTGCATGGGTGGTCTGATTCGCCATCGAAATATTCCATGAGATGGGGTTTGAGTTGCAGGGGCGTTCTGTGGAACATAGCAGTCATCTGCTTTCTAATGCGAATATTTCAATACCGAAGGCAGCGGCAGCGTCGCATATCTTTGCCAAGGGATTGAATCGCCAACAGCAGCATGCCTCAGGTGAGGCAACGATCTGCTTACGCGCAGGAACGGCAGACACCAAGCCTCATCATCGAGTTCGGTGATACTACCGGGTAAGTTTTTTTGGGGGGATGATGCTGACTTTGAAACTGGTGCCAGCTTGAAACTGTAGCTACTTATGAGTTAAGAGGGGAAGCTGCTACTCCCGTCACACTCACGCCCGAACAGGCATTACGCTACTTTATGTCAATCAGGCCGCGACATTAATGATGGAACCGGTTTTTTGACCGCTGGTGTTTACGCTGGGCTTGACTGGTTCCTGTGTGCTCTGAACCTGTGCCTTCTGTCTTGCAGCTTCTTTTCTGTTATCTACTTTGCTAGCTTCTTCTGTTTCGGACTGTTTACGTGCGGCAACTACTTCGGCTTTTTTGGGAGCCTCTGCAGGCTGGACTGTCTGGCTAGGTGAAATTGAATTGACTGACATTTTATTTACCTCTCCTCTGTTGTTAATGAATTAATCTCGCAACACTTGTTGGTTATTAAATTCCTTAATCTCAAGCTATGCAAGTTAAAAAACAGAAAATAAGGCAATTACCTGATATTAATACTTAAAATATTAAACTTTTACAGGTTGCGACCGCGCAAACTCGCCTTTTCCATCCACTTTTTGACGCGAATGGCATCGCCCACGCGAGAGTTTTTGCCCCACGAATCAAGCAGCACGATGATGACAGGGTGCTCGGTGATCTTTGCTTCCATCACCAGACAGCGTCCTGCCTCACTGATATAACCCGTTTTGCTCAGCCCGATATCCCATGATGCATTCCGTACCAGCGGATTGGTATTGTGGAAGCGCAAAGGCCGGTGTCCCACCTGCTCGTAAGTGTGTGAGGTCGACGTGGTAAATTCGTGTATCAATTCATAACCATGAGCAGCCCGCACCATTTTCACCAGGTCATTCGCAGTGGATACATTGCCGCTGTTCAGGCCGGTGGGGTCGAGAAAGCGTGTCGACGTCATGCCCAGCTCGCGCGCTTTGGCATTCATCTGCACCAGAGCTGCCTCGGTACCGCCCGGATAGGTACGGGCCAAAGCCGCGGCAGACAGATTTTCAGAGGCCATCAGTGCCAGCTTGAGCAATTCGCCGCGTGTCAGCGTCATGCCGGTGCGCATGCGCGAACGGGTGCGCTTTTGTTTGTTGATGTCGAGCGGGCTTAAGCTGATTTCTTCGTCCAGCGGCAACTTTGCATCCAGCACGACCATTGCGGTCATCAGCTTGGTTATTGAAGCGATAGGCGCGACCACATCTGCTTTCATGCTATGCAGCGGCTGTTGCCCGTTCTCGTCGTAAATCAGCACGATAGAGGAGCGCATTCGGGGCATGGCAGCTAACTTCATCACCGCGGCGTCTAGCTTGTTTTTATTCTCCGCGCTGTCTGCTTCGTCGTTCTGCTTTGCTTTATTTGCAGAATAACCCAGCTGCGGCATGATCTTGATGAGATCTTCATAGGCTTTGGCAGAATTTGAACGCTGGTTAAGCGGTGGTTCGTCCGTGGCGAACTCATTCTGCTCCATCTCTTCAGTTTCGACGACATCCGGCTCGTCATTCTCCTCCTGCTCGCTGATATCAGCATCGGGCTGCATCCCGGCCAGGGCAAGTTGGGTATTCTGCGCCTGGGTGTTTGGTGCAGGCTCAACCGCGCCATCGGCTGCAGTCACTGTTAGCGCAGAGCTTAACAACAGGAGTGTAATGAATTTATTTCGCATATTTCTAACTTAAGGCTGGGCCACGGGTTGCCAGAATACCAAGAAATCGAGATAAATCAAGGCATATAAAAGGCCATATTTAGGGCTCTTCTTGCTGTTGCAGGGCCCACATTTGCGCGAAAATTCCCTGCTGCGACAGCAACTCTCGGTGCGTGCCGCGCTCGACGATGCGCCCCTTATCCATCACCAGAATCTGATGAGCGTCGATAATAGTCGACAAACGGTGCGCGATGACCAAAGTGGTGCGGTCACGCGAGATATGGCGCAATTCCGCCTGTATCGCCTTTTCCGACTTGGAATCCAGCGCCGAGGTCGCCTCGTCAAAAATCAGTATCGACGGGCGTTTGAGGATGGCGCGCGCAATCGCCACGCGCTGCTTTTCGCCGCCGGAGAGCTTCAGGCCGCGCTCGCCCACGATCGTGTCATAGCCCTTGGGCAGCGTCACGATAAACTCATGGATATGCGCCGCCTGGGCTGCCTGCAATATTTCTTCGTGGCTCGCATCCGGCCGCCCGTAGGCGATGTTGTAGTAGATGCTGTCGTTAAACAGCACGGTATCCTGCGGCACGATGCCGATGGCCGCGCGCAGGCTGGCCTGAGTCACGTCGCGGATATCCTGCCCGTCGATGAGAATGCGTCCCGACTGCACATCGTAAAAGCGGAATAACAGTCTGGAGAGTGTGGATTTTCCCGCGCCGCTGGAACCCACTACCGCAACAATATGCCCCGGCGGAATGTCGAAACTGACATCCGACAGAATTTTGCGGTCCGGCTCGTAGCTGAATGCCACCTGCTCAAAACGCACCGCCCCGGCACTGATCCTGATGGGCCCGGCATCGGGCGCATCCTGCACTTCGCGGTTCTCATGCAGCAGATTGAACATCTTCTCCATGTCGATCAGCGAGCTCTTGATTTCGCGATAGACAAAACCGAGGAAATGCATGGGCTGATACAGCTGGATCAGGAACACGTTCACCAAAACGAGGTCGCCCACGGTCATCCGCCCATCGACCACCTCATGCGCAGCCAGCAGCATCAGCGCGGTCACGCCAAGGGCGATGATCGCGCTCTGCCCGGCGTTCAGCGCCGCCAGCGAGGTCTGGTTCTGCACTGCCGAGCTTTCCCATTTTTCCATGTGCTCATCAAAGCGATGCGCTTCGAATTTTTCGTTGCCGAAATACTTTACCGTTTCATAGTTGATCAGGCTGTCGATGGCGCGTGTATTGGCCTTGGAATCCATCTCGTTCATCTCACGCCTGAATACCATGCGCCACTCGGTGATCATCAGCGTGTACGCGATATACAGCAGCAGGGTGGCGAAAGTGATCACCGCAAACCATGCGCTGTATTTGCTGAACAGGATGATCGCCACCAGCGCGATTTCCAGCAGGGTGGGCAAGATATTGAACAGCAGGAAAGTGAGCAGAAAGCTGATGCCTTTGGTGCCGCGTTCGATGTCGCGCGACATGCCGCCCGTCTGCCGGTCCAGGTGGAAGCGCAGGCTCAGGCTGTGCAAGTGGATAAATACCTTCAGTGCAACCTGGCGGATGGCACGCTGTGTGACCTTGGCAAATACCGCATCGCGCAGCTCGCCAAACAGCGTGCTGAACAGCCGCAACAGGCCGTAGGCAATCACCAGCGCCACCGGCACCGCCAGCGTTGCCAGCGGATGATTCATATCATCGACAATTTCCTTCAGCGCCAGCGGCACTGCCACGTTGGCCAGCTTGGCCAGCACCAGCAGCACAATGGCCAGTACAACGCGCCCCTTGAACTCAAGCAGATAGGGCAACAGGGTGCGTATGGTGCTCCACTCGGCGCGGGCGGATGGGTCGTGGTCTGAGTAACGGTGGCGCATGGGGAGGGAAAATATTGGAGTGCTGCATTATAGCTTCGGCTTGAGCCAGCACGAAAATACAGGAAAAAAAAAGCAGCCTTGCGGCTGCCCAAACAGGAGGAGTTCCCAGAAAGCGCTGCCGACCAAGACAGCGCTTTCAGTTATTTTATAAGCAAGCTACATGCCAGATTATATTGTTAAATATAATCAATATGTTAAATTTGTCGCGTAAAAGCCAGCAAAAGAAATCGCACCATAATTGATCATTCATGCACTGTTATGGAATAAATCTCCTTTACGCTGTGATGAGTATTGAATCTCCGCACAGTGAGGCCAACCAGATAATGCACTCTGGCAAGAGAGCCTATCCTGTTATTCAAAATAAAAGCTCTCAGCACACTTCACCACAGCTGGTTTCTTCTACAATCAGGCGCACATATCCCAGCTAGAGCAGCACATGGGTACCAAGCTCCACTACCCGGTTCGGTGGCAGATTAAAGTAGCTCGCGGCACCTTCCGATTGCCGTGTCATCCAGGCGTAGAGTCCGCAGCGCCATGCGGGCAAGCCACCTGGGCCATCGATGACGGTGGAGCGCGCGACAAAGAAGGTCGTGTTCATGATTTCGATTTCAAGTCCAAAATCTACCGCTCGCTCCAGCGCCAGTGTCAGATCCGGCTCTTCGCGAAAGCCGAAATGCACCGCCACGCTGTAGATCCCTGCCGCCAGTTCCGTCACTTGCATGCGCTGGGCAGGGTCGATGCGGGGCACATCCTCGTTGACAACATTGAGGAAAATCATGCGCTCATGCATGACTTTATAGTGTTTCAGGTTGTGAAACAGCGCACTGGGCACCAGAGTCGGGTCTGAGGTGAGGTACAGCGCAGTCCCTTCCACGTGCGGCACATCAGGCTGCGGGCCGGACATGAAATCCTTGAGCGGGATGTCGAGCTTGCGCCGCTGCATGGCAATGATGCGGCTGCCTTCTTTCCAGGTGGTGAGCAACAGGAAGATGACCGCGCCAAACACCAGCGGCAGCCAGCCGCCGTGCAGTAATTTGGTCAGATTCGAGCTGAAAAACATCAACTCAAGCACGCCAAACAGTGCCAGGGCCAGCAGCAGCCCGATGCGGGCTCGGCCCGGCAGCATGAAGGCGACGAACGCGGTGAGTATAGTGGTGATAATCATGGTGCCGGAGACCGCGATGCCATAGGCAGCGGCCAGAGCGCCAGACGAACCGAAGGAGATCACCAGCACGATCACCGCGATGAACATCAGCCAGTTGACGCTGGGTATGTAAATCTGGCCGCGCATCGTCTCGGAGGTATGCAGTAGCTGCACGCGCGGCAGATAGCCCAGACGCGATGCCTGCAGCGTCATGGAAAACGCGCCGGTAATTGTCGCTTGCGATGCGATCACCGTAGCGGCCGTGGCAAGTACCACCAGCGGCAACAGGAACCAGTCAGGCGCCAGCAGATAGAACGGATTCTGTACCGCTTCAGCCGACCGCAGAATGAGTGCGCCCTGCCCGAAGTAGTTGATTAGCAACGCGGGACAGACCAGGAAATACCAGGCTAGGCGCACGGCTTTGGCGCCAAAGTGACCCATGTCCGCATACAGCGCTTCGCCGCCGGTGAGCGCAAGAAACACCGCACTCAACAGCAGAAACATTGCGCCGGGATGCTCGCCGGCGAAATGGATGGCATACATCGGGTTGATTGCCTGCAACACGGCGGGTGTCTGCGCGATGCTGACAGCGCCGAGAACCGCCAACACAAAAAACCAGATGATGGTCACCGGGCCGAACAAGCCGCCGACGCGGCCGGTGCCGTGACGCTGGATAAAGAATAGACCTGTGAGGATGCCGATGGTGATGGGCACCACCATATGCTCGAACTGCGGCGTGGCGATGCTTAAGCCTTCAACCGCGGAAAGCACCGAGATGGCAGGGGTGATGATGGCATCGCCATAAAATAGCGCGGCAGCGAATATGCCTGCGCCAATGACAAACAGCGACCATTTTGACGTTTTGTTGGTAATCCGGTGTGCCAGTGCAGTGAGCGCGAGCACGCCACCTTCACCCTCGTTGTCGAACTTGAGCACGATCCACACGTACTTGATCGAGATAATCAGCATCAAGGCCCAGAAAAAGGCGGACAGTGCCGCGAGCACATTCAACTCTGTCGGTGCCAGACCGTGCGGGCCGGAGAACGCTTCTTTAAAAGCGTACAAGGGGCTGGTGCCGATGTCGCCATAAACAACGCCCAAAGCACCCAGGGTAAGCGCACCGAGGCGCGATGGATTGGAGTGAGCGGGATGAGTCATGTTGTACCCTTCAGGATGTAAGAATGAAATTAATTTTGAAAACGGTAACCCACGCCGGTTTCGGTGAGGAAGTGCCGGGGTTGGGTCGGGTCTTGTTCCAGCTTCTGCCGCAGATGGCCGACGTAAATGCGCAGGTAATGGTTGCTTTCGACATAGGACGGCCCCCACACATCGCGTAGCAGATGGCGATGGGTCATGACCTTGCCGGCATTCGCCAGCATCACGCACAGCAGGCGGTATTCGATGGGGGTCAGGCGCACAGGAGTACCCTGGCGCAAGATTTGTCGCCGGGTTAAATCGACTTCGACATCGCCAAAGCGAATGAGCGGACTCTCGGCCTCGCCTCCCGGCTTGCCCCGCCGCAACAAGGCACGCACCCGTGCCAGCAGTTCACCCACGGCAAACGGTTTGGTGAGGTAGTCATCCGCACCCGCGTCCAGCACGCCTATCTTGTCGCTTTCGGTCGAGCGCGCGGAGAGTATCAATACCGGCAGGTTGGACCAGGCGCGCAGATCGTGCACGAAACGCACGCCATCGCCATCCGGCAAACCAAGGTCGAGAATGATCAGATCCGGCTTGCGCGTCCCGGCCTCAATCAAGCCTTTTGCCATGGTTTCCGCCTCCGCCACGCGGCAGCCTTCGTCCTCCAGCGCGGCACGGACAAAGCGGCGAATCTGCATTTCGTCTTCGACCACGAGCACGAGCGGGCTGGGGGTGCTCATTGCGACTCTCCTGAATCGTTCTCGCTTTCAATCTGCGGCGGCGTGCCGCGTGGCAAGGTGAAGCACACGCAGCTTCCCCCGCTTTCAGGGTTGAAAGCACGAATGGTGCCACCGTGCGCTTCGACAATAGCGCGGCAAATGGCCAGACCGACCCCGAAGCCGGGGACTGCTGATTCAACACTACCGCGTTCGAACAGATCGAAAATCCGGCTAAGTCTATCGGATGGGAATCCGGCACCGGCATTGCAGATCGTTATTTCGATCATTGCGTCGCTTACTTGTGCACGCACGTTGATGTCAGCCGTGCTCGGGGAATATTTCGCGGCATTCTCCAGCAGATTGCAGAACACGCGCTCCATCAGCACTGCGTCGAATTCAATCATGGGCAGGTCTGCTGGCAATGACACTTTGACAGCATGGCCTTGCAATCCTGTTCCCAGCATATTGATGCTGGCACCGATCACTTCTTCCAGTGGCTGCCATTCCTTGCGCAGCCTGAGATGGCCTGCCTGCATACGCGCCATGTCGAGCAGGTTGCTGACCATATTGTTCAGGCGCAACGCCTGCTCGCGAATCGTGATCACCGTTTCCTGAGCAGATGCCGACAAGGGCGGTTTGCCCAGCGCAAGCGAATCGGCCAAGCCGTACATCACCGTCAGCGGTGTGCGCACATCATGCGAAAGCGCGGAGAGTATCGAAGTACGCAAGCGCTCTGAGGCGACCTGCAACTGCGAATTTTGCGCCACTTCCACGAAATGCAGGCGCTCGATGGCAATCGCCATCAGAGAAGCTACCGTCATCAGTAAGGAGCGTTGGCGCTGCAACAGCAGCTTATCCTCGTACTTTATTGAAACCATCAGCACGCCGCGCATTCGTGTCGAGCCTTTGAGCGGGAGCAACAGGCTGTGTCTCTCATCTCCGGCAGTGTTTTCGGTAACTTTGCCGCTGTCGAAAACCTGGCGTGCGACATGTCCAGCAGCAAGCGAGAGTGGGATAGCTGGCGCGACTATCGAATGCAGATTGTCCTGCGCATCTGGCAACAGCAAACACGTTTCAGCATGCAAATTCTCGCTCAGAAAATTTGCACCGGCTTCGTGCACCTGCGTTTGCGACAAGGCACCGGCCAGCGCCTTGGCAAGTTCGTAGAGAGTGTGTGTCTGCAACTCCCGCGCCTTTGCAGCACGGGCTTGGCACGCCAAGCCGCTCGTCAGATGACTAATAAGCAAGGCTACTGCAAGCATCACAGCGAAAGTTACCAGGTATTGCACGTCGCTCACTGCGAACGAAAGGCGTGGAGGCACGAAAAAGAAATCGAACAGGGCAACGCTGCAGAATGCCGCGAGAATCGCCGGGCCGCGGCCCAGCCGCACTGCGACCAGTACCACTGCAAGCAGAAACAGCATGACTGTATTTGCAAGGTCCAGGCGATCACGCAATGGCATGGCTATCAACGCAGTCAGACTGCTGGTCGCGACGGCCAGCAGGTAGGGATTCCTGAGCACACGGAGTGAAGTTGAGATTGATGGTGCGGCGGGTGCCGTCATATATTGCATCCTGATCAATACCTGGACCAGCATAAGACTGCTGGATGAGGTTTGTGACAATTCTGCAGGGTTTGCTGTAAAAAATGTGTAAAAAATTACATTTTAAAATCCTGCAAAATGCTGATGGCTGCTTGAACCAGCAATTGCGTACCGGCGAATATATTACTTCGATAAACCACCCGCCCAGTCTTTATCCGCGAAGACAGCTTCAGCCCATCTTTAGCCATTTGATATACAGCGGATACTCATACGGGAAAGCGTTAGACCGACCTCTACCACTGTCGCTCAAATATCGTCCCGGCCTTTTGCACGCCCTATCACCCCGGTCAGAATACGCGCGATGACATAGCTGCTGCGCATCAGCAGCCATAAGAATACATTCCACTCACGCCAGCCGCTGCGTAAAATCTGCCGCGAATGATGTTCTATCTGCAGCAACAAATCGTCGCGCAAGCTGCCGGCAAAACCCGGGTCATTTACCGCCAGGTTCGCCTCGCGCGCTAGCCACAGGCTGAACGGATCGATATTGGATGAGCCAACGGTGGCCCACTTGCCGTCCATGACCGCCACTTTTGCATGCATAAAACTGGCTTGATATTCATGAATCTCGACACCGGCGTTAAGAAACTCATCGTACATCGCCAGCGTTGCATAGTGCTGCAGACGGTATTCAACGCGGCCCTGCAACAGCAAGATCACGCGTACACCGGCTCGTGCCCTTTCCAGCAAGGCACGGCGGAAGCGCCGCCCCGGCAGGAAATAGGCGTTGGCGATGATGATCTCGCGTTTCGCCTCTGCGATGGCTTCGAGATAGGCATGCTCAATATCGCGCCGATGGCGGAAGTTATCACGCACCAGAAAAACCACTTTCTGTTGCGTGACGGCGGGTGCATGGGGACGAATTTTTTTGCGCTTGCCGCGCTGGCGGAAATTTGTCCACGATACCAGCGTCCACAAGCGCTGCATTGCGGCATGTATATCGCGCACCACTTCGCCTTCTATCTGCACGGCATAATCCAGCCTGGGCGACTCAATCCCTTGCGGATTGTCATTGATGATATTGATGCCGCTGACAAAGGCAATGCGGCCGTCGATCAGCGCCAGTTTGCGGTGCAGTCGGCGCAAATAGTAACGGTGCAGACTGAAATTTCCTACCTCCTTGCGGAACCACAACACGGATACGCCATCTGTGAGCAGTTCCTGCTCCAGGGAGGGCGGCAAATCGGCCGAACCAAAACCGTCCAGCATCAAACGCACCAGCACACCTCGTCTGGCCGCACGCTTCAAGGCAGCAGAGATCATCTGGCCGCTGGCATCAGCGGCATAAATATAGGCTTCCAGATAGATGGAGTGCACAGCATCGTCGATCGCTGCAATCAAGCGGGGGAAATACTCCTCGCCATTGCGCAAAAGAGTGAGGGTGTGTCCGGCAACCTGATGTGGACGGTTCATGACTAGGACAAGACCAGGTTCGCCGACAGCGCCGCATGATCGGAAATTTTGTTCCACGGGTAATGCGCATGCACCTCTGCCTGCTGCACGCTCAGACCGCGCACATAGATGCGATCCATGCGCAAAAAAGGCATACCACAGGGAAAGCTGCGCGCTGGCTTTCCCGATTTGGTTTCAAAAGCTTCTTTCAAATTCAAATGCTGCGCCAGCAAGTGCGTTGCATGATTGTGCCAATCGTTGAAATCACCGGCAATAATCAGCGGCGCATCCTCCGGCACGATGCGCTGCACGCGCTTGACCAGCTCCTCCATCTGCCGGCCGCGACCGCGCGAAAACAGGCCCAGGTGCACACACAGACAATGCAATACTTTCCCGCTCCCCGGCATCTCTATCTCGCAATGCAGCACACCGCGACTCTCGAAGCGGTGCGCGGAAATATCCTGGTTGTCCCATTTCATAATGGGATAACGGCTGAGTATCGCGTTACCGTGGTGCCCAGCGTCATATACCGAATTTTTGCCATAGGCGTGATGCAGCCAACTCTCGTGGGCCAGAAATTCATGCTGGGGATGCGCGCCGTCAAAGTGATGGCGCTGCCTGACACGCCTGTCCGCGCCCTGCACTTCCTGCAGAAAAACAATATCTGCATCCAGCTCGCGCAGTCGCTCGCGCAGCGCATGCAGCACGAAACGCCGGTTAAATTGCGAGTAGCCCTTGTGAATATTGTAAGTCGCTATTTTTAACATAGTCATTTCAGATTGAAGGCCTTGAATGCCTCTTGTTTCCACTCAATCGCACCCAGCAATATTACCTTACCTTGGGCATAATGCAGCAAGCTCAAGCTCTTTTAGATTGTTTGCCCGGCATCATATAGATCGGACTAACATCGCTTATTCAGACTAACCCGTGAGGAAGGCAAAATGCGTATCGGCGTCCCCAAGGAAATAAAAGACCATGAATTTCGCGTCGGCCTCACCCCGCTTGGCGTGCGCGCCGTGCGCGAGGCCGGGCATGAGGTATGCGTAGAGACCCATGCCGCTGACGCAATCGGTTTTTACGACGCGCACTACCGCGAGGCGGGTGCCACCATCGTTGCCTCGCCGCACGAAGTCTACGCCTGCGATCTGGTGATCAAGGTGAAGGAGCCGCAAGCCAGCGAAGCGCCGCTGCTGCGCGAGGGGCTGGCCCTGTTCTGCTACCTGCATCTGGCTGCCTCGCGCGAGCTGACCGAGCAGCTGATCCGCAGCAAGGCGCTCTGCATCGCCTATGAAACCGTGCTCGACGCACAGGGTAACCTGCCTTTGCTCACACCGATGTCGGCGGTGGCAGGCCGTCTTGCCATCCAGATGGGCGCCTGGGCGCTGACCATGGCCAATGGCGGCAGCGGCGTGCTGCTGTCGGGGGTGCCAGGTGTTGCCCCCGGCCGCGTGATCATCCTCGGCGGGGGCGTAGTCGGCAGCAATGCCGCGCGCATTGCGGTGGGGATAGGGGCGGATGTGACCGTGCTGGATCGCGATCCAGCACGTCTGCGGCATCTGGAGGAGGTGTTCGGTGCCCGTCTGAAGACGCGCTATTCCGAAGCCGATGCCATCGAAAGCTGCGTGCGCGAAGCCGATCTCGTCGTCGGCGCCGTGCTGCTGCCCGGCAAACATGCACCCAAGCTGATCAGCCGCGCGCTGCTCCAGGCTATGCGTCCCGGCTCGGTGCTGGTGGACGTGGCCATCGACCAGGGCGGCTGCGCTGCCACCTCGCGCCCCACCACCCTTAGCCAGCCGCTGTACATCGAGGAAGGGGTGGTGCATTACTGCGTTACCAACATGCCCGCCGCCGCCGCGCGCACCTCAACCCAGGCACTGACCCACGCCACCCTGCCCTATTTATTGGCGCTGGCGAATCAGGGAGTGAAACAGGCGATGCAGATTGATCCTGGATTGAGAAGCGGATTGAATATTTGCGCGGGTCAGGTAACGCATGCGCATCTGGCGGAGGATTTGGGGATGACGTATTTGTCAGCGGATAAGGCGTTGGCAGTGCTTTAGAAACACAACTAAACCACAAAATTACAAATTAAAACAAATACTTACACATTGCCACCTTAGCAAAAAAATCAAGAACAAGTCAACACCGCCGGGGGCAGCCCGGCGGTGTTGAAGTTGAGACTAGTTTTAAATACGCAAAAACCAACTCCTAAGCATTCCCCAAATTTTTCCCCGGCAGATTAATCTGCTTGGCAAAATCCAGCATGCGCTGGATCGACACCTTGGCCCGCTCACCCAACGCCCGATCCACATGGATTTCGTTGTGGCCTTTTTCCAGCACTTCGGCAAGATTCAACAGGCCATTCATCGCCATCCACGGACAATGGTTGCAGCTGACGCAGGTTGCGCCATAGCCGCGGGTGGGCGCTTCGAGGAAAACCTTGCCGGGCGACAGGGTTTTCATTTTGTGCAGGATGCCGTTGTCGGTGGCGACGATGAATTCGTGCGCATCCAGGGCCTGCGTGGCCTTGATCAGCTGGGTGGTGGAGCCCACCACATCAGCCAGCGCGATGATGGAGGCCGGAGATTCCGGGTGAACCAGTACCTTGGCATTGGGGTGTGCTGCCATCAGCTCTTCCAGCGCAACCAGCTTGAATTCATCGTGCACCACGCATGAGCCCTGCCACAGCAGCATGTCAGCACCGGTCTGCTCCTGTATGTAATGGCCCAGATGGCGATCCGGCGCCCACAGGATTTTCTTGCCCTGCTCCTTGAGGTGCTTGACGATAGGCAGTGCGATGGAGCTGGTGACCATCCAGTCGGCACGCGCCTTTACCGCTGCGCTGGTGTTGGCATATACCACCACGGTGCGGTCGGGATGGGCATCGCAGAATGCGGAAAACTCATCGGCAGGACAACCCAGATCGAGCGAGCAATTGGCATCCAGATCGGGCATCAGCACTCTTTTTTCCGGATTGAGAATTTTTGCGGTCTCGCCCATGAAGCGCACGCCGGCCACGACCAGCGTTTTGGCGGGATGCTCATTGCCGAATCTGGCCATGTCGAGCGAGTCGGACACATAGCCGCCGGTAGACTCGGCCAGGTCCTGCAGATCTGCATTCACATAGTAGTGCGCCACCAGCACCGCATCCTGCTCCTTCAGCATGCGCTTGATGCGCTCGATCAGCGCAGGCTTCTCTTCCGGCTTTGGGTCGCGCGGCAGGCTGGCCCAGGCTTGCGCACTGCTGCAGACGCTCTGGTTGCTCGCGCCTGGATGATCGTAGGCGATGGAAATGGTGTTATTGGGCATGGCGGCCTTACTTACCTCTTGTCTTTTTATTAAATATAATCAAACTGTTGATCTAGCAGCCCTGTGCGGCAGCTGCAGTATCGCCGCCCGGTTGCTGGGGGAAAAACATTTTTCTGCGGCTTCCTGCCACGGCAACCAGATGTAATTCAGATGTTCGCGCGATGAAAGTTTGACAGGCTGAACCTCGGGTAATTCCAGCCCGAATACATGTTCGATATTTTGCGTCACACCCGGCGCATAGCGATGACGCCATACGGGGTATATCTCATAAATGTTCTGATAATGCCAATCGCTCAGTTTGTAGCGCTTCGCATCCAGCCCGGTTTCTTCAAACGCCTCGCGCACGGCAGTGTGGCTCAGCGGCTCGTCGTCATCGCGGCTGCCGGTTACCGATTGCCAGTAGCCGGGATGATCCGCACGTTCCAGCAACAGGACTTCAAGGGCCGCGGTATAGATCACTACCAGGGTCGAAACAGGCTGCTTATAGACCATGACTTTTCAGCAGTAAAACACCCAGAATGGTTTGCTTTGTTGCTTCCAGAAGCTCACGGTGCCGTCCAGAATTTCCCGTGCAATCTCATGATCGCCAGCACTCAGATTAAACGTGTCGCCGCCATTGCGCAGCACCAGCACATAACCTTTGGAAGACTGCCAGGACAGGTCGCCCAGCGCATCGGCCAGCGCATCCCAGTTTTTTCCCAGCCAGGCCGGTGCGGCGATCGCCTGCGCGATTGCCGCCAGAAACTCGCCCTTGCTCTGCACGCTAGCCAAATCCGCATCAAACACGACGAGGCCCGCCTCGCTTGCCGCCGTGCGAACATCACTGAGGGCGCAATTGATGCTGTACACACCGGCTTCGTTGAGATCCTTTAAACGCAATGCAAGATTGTCCATGTCCTACTCCCGGATTCGCTTGAATGTTTCGTAATGATCGTCACTGTAGTAGCACTCTGCAGGCTGGCCGCACACAATACGTCTCGCCCCGCGACTGCGCAGGCCCGGCGTTTTTACGGTGTACTCGTGGTAATAGCCGCGCTGCTGTCTGGGCAGGCGCTTTTCGAAATTGCCAAATACCACACCGTCACGCGGAAACGGAAATGGTCCGCCCTGTTTGATCAGCCGCAGGGTTTCTTTGGCTTCCTCCGGCAAAACGGAAAGCCCAATTTCCTGAACCGCATGATCATTGTAGAAACGCTGACTGTAGGCAGAGGCCGGCGTGGCTGTCAACGCCAGGATACCAAGCAGGGCAAAAACAGCAAACGGCTGAATTCTTGCCGCGCAGAATATATTCATCCACTTCAGGTTCATAGAATTTCCCCCAAACCAAGATCGCTGCGTGACATACGTCCGGTGCAAATCAACACTCAGGCGATGTTCAGCTTTTCGGCGTTTCTGTCGCTACAGGCTGACGCAAACGGATGTGCAATTCGCGCAATTGCTTTTCATCCACGGCAGAAGGCGCATGGGTCAGCAGACATTGCGCACGCTGCGTTTTCGGGAAGGCAATCACATCGCGGATAGATTCGGAACCGGTCATCATGGTGACGATGCGGTCCAGTCCGAAGGCCAGCCCGCCGTGCGGTGGCGCGCCGTACTGCAGGGCATCCAGCAGGAAGCCAAACTTGAGCTGCGCTTCTTCGGCGCTGATATTGAGGGCACGGAACACCAGGCTCTGCACTTCCTCCTTGTGGATACGCACCGAGCCGCCGCCGATTTCCCAGCCGTTGAGGGCCAGGTCATAGGCCTTGGCCAGACACTTGCCAGGATCGGTTTCCAGATACTGCAGATGCTCGTCTTTGGGCATAGTGAAGGGGTGGTGGCAGGCATTCCAGCGCTTGCCCTCCTCGTCGTATTCAAACATCGGGAAGTCGACCACCCACAACGGTTTCCAGGCTTCGCCGCTGACATGACCTTTTTCATGGCCAACCTTGTTTCGTAGCGCGCCCAGCGCATCGTTAACAATCTTGACTTTGTCCGCGCCGAAGAAGATCAGGTCGCCATTTTGCGCGCCGGTGCGCTGCATGATTGTTTGCAGTGCAGCTGCGCTGAGGTTCTTGACGATAGGCGACTGCAGTCCGGTTTCGTTGAGCTGCGTGACATCGTTGACCTTGATGTAAGCCAGGCCCTTGGCACCGTAGATGCCGACGAACTTGGTGTATTCGTCAATTTCACTGCGTGTCAAAGCCGCGCCGTTGGGAATGCGCAAGGCGGCGACACGACCGTCAGCCTGGTTAGCTATGCTGGCGAACACCTTGAATGACACGTCTTTCACTGCCTCGGTGACGTCGGTGATTTCCAGCGTCACGCGCATGTCGGGCTTGTCGGAACCGAAGCGCGCCATGGCTTCCTGGTGGCTCATGCGCGGGAATGGATTCGGCAGCTTCACGCCCATCACCTCGTCAAACACGGTGCGGATCATTTCTTCAGTCAGCTCCATGATCTGATTTTCAGACATGAAGGAGGTCTCGATATCCACCTGGGTGAATTCGGGCTGGCGATCCGCGCGCAGGTCTTCGTCGCGGAAGCATTTGGTGAGCTGATAGTAGCGGTCGAAGCCGGCTACCATCAGCATCTGCTTGAACAGCTGCGGCGACTGCGGCAAGGCGAAAAATTCGCCGGCATGCACGCGTGACGGCACCAGGTAATCACGCGCGCCTTCGGGTGTCGACTTGGTCAGCATCGGTGTTTCGATATCGATGAAACCGCGGTCGTCGAGGAAGCGGCGGAAGGCGCGCGCAGTCTTGTAGCGCAGCATCATGTTCTTTTGCATTTGCGGGCGGCGCAGGTCGATCACGCGGTGGGTCAGGCGCACGTTTTCCGACAGGTTTTCGTCATCCAGCTGGAACGGCGGTGTGACCGCTGCGTTCAGAATCTCGATTTCCTGGCACACCACTTCAATTTCGCCGCTGGCCAGATTGGCGTTGTCCGAGCCTTCCGGACGGCGACGCACCTTGCCGGTGATGCGCAACACAAATTCACTGCGGACGGACTCGGCCAGTTTGAACATCTCGGCCGGCTCGGGATTGCACACTACCTGCGCCAGGCCTTCACGATCGCGCAGATCGATAAAGATCACCCCGCCGTGGTCACGGCGACGATGTGCCCAGCCGCACAGGGTGACGACCTTGCCAAGGTGAGAGGTATTTAATTGCCCGCAATAATTTGTTCGCATGTCAGTTCTTTGGTAAAAAATAATTGATAATAAATTCTCAGGATTTTGCGGCTGTACCGCTTACCACTATTTCTGGATCGGCAACCACCCCCATGGAGATGATGGATTTAAAGGCGACATCCACGCTGACGTCCAGCTCTATGGTGTCGGCTTTGCGCACGAAGAAATAAAAACCGTTGACCGGGCTGGGCGTTGTAGGGATGAACACGCCCACGTATTCATCACCCAGTTGCTGCAATACCCCGCCGGGAACAGTCGTTTGAAACGCCAGCGACCACGCCTCTACATGCGGATAGCGCACCAGCAGTACCTTGCCGAAGGCGTTGCCTTCCCCGGAGAGCAAGGTGTCGCTCACCTGCTTTACACTGTTGTAAATGGCGCTAACAAAGGGAATGTGACGCAGTATGCCTTCCCAAACGCGCAACAATTGCTGGCCCAACACATTGCGTACAATCAGCCCTGTGCCTAACAGTACCAGCACGGTCAAAATGACCCCCAATCCGGGAATGTGCACTCCAAGCAACACATCCGGGCGCCATTGCTCGGGTAATAGCAGCAGGCTCTGATCCAGCATGCCGATGGTGACCTTCAACACCCACACGGTAATGCCGAGCGGCACCCAGACCAGCAGCCCTGTCAGTAAGTATTTTTTCACTCGCTTTTCGCCGCGCCGGATTTGCTGCCGGAATTTTTAAAATCAGTCACGTAATAGCCGTCGCCCTTGAGCTGGAAACCGGCAGCAGAAATCTGCTTGGCATAGGTTTCCTTGCCACAAGCCGGACATTTGGTGAGCGGTGCATCGCTCATCTTTTGCATGACATCATCTTGTTTGCCGCAACTACTGCAGCGATATTCATAAATGGGCATGGAATACTCCTGGATCTAAAGCTAAAAAAAGGGAGGCATTATACCCTACACTACCCTATCGGTGCGCATAGGGCGAGTCCCTACACAACCCCATTGGGTTGCATAGGGCAAGCCCCTACGCCTGGTGTTCCTTTGCATGGAGTGTCATGCTGCAATATGGGGGCAACCATGACCATTTCTATTTCCCTATCCGGGCCGAGCCATTGTCTCCTCGCGCCACGCACCGGGTGCCAGGCCATCCAGTGCCCACTCGCCAATACAGTAACGAATCAGTCGCAAAGTCGGCAATCCTACTGCTGCTGTCATCCTGCGCACCTGACGATTTTTTCCTTCGCGTATCGTGATTTTTAACCAGCTGGCGGGAATTTCCTTTCGAATACGGATGGGAGGATTGCGCGGCCACAAACCGCCAGGCTCTTCCATCGGCTGAACGTCTGCCGGCAAGGTGACAAAATCCTTCAGATCAACGCCTTTGCGCAACTTTCCCAGCGCAGTATCATCGGGCACACCTTCCACTTGCACCCAGTATGTTTTACTTAACTTATGGCGCGGATCGGTGATCAAATGCTGCAACTTGCCATCGTCCGTCAGCAGCAATAGTCCCTCGCTATCAGTATCCAGCCGTCCGGCAGGATAAAAATCGGGAAGCGAGATATAATCGGCTAGCGTCGGATGCATGCCATCACGGCTGAATTGACAGATCACCCCATAGGGTTTGTTGAACAGCAAGATGCGGCTCATCTCATTTCTCTCATAAACAAAGTTTCAATTCTTTAATAAAAATCATGGCGACCCCAAAAATCATTTACACCCTGACAGATGAAGCACCGGCACTGGCGACCTATTCGCTGCTTCCCATCATTCAAGCCTTCACCAAGGCCGCCGGCATCACCGTTGAAACACGGGACATTTCCCTGGCAGGGCGCATTCTCTCAAACTTCCCTGAAAACCTCAGCGCCAGGCAGAAGATCGCGGATGAACTGACTGAACTGGGTGAGCTTACACTCAAACCGGAAGCAAACATCATCAAGCTGCCGAATATTAGCGCATCTCTACCTCAGTTAAAGGCTGCCATCAAGGAATTGCAGTCCCAGGGATACAAGATTCCAGACTATCCGGAAGAGCCGAAAACGGATGCCGACAAGGAAATCAAGGCGCATTACAGCAAGGTGCTCGGCAGTGCCGTAAACCCGGTGCTGCGCGAAGGCAACTCCGACCGTCGTGCCGCCGCCTCAGTCAAGCAATTCGCACGCAAGCACCCGCACAAGATGGGCGCCTGGAGCGCAGATTCAAAGACGCATGTGGCGCACATGAACGCCGGAGACTTCTACGGCAGCGAAAAGTCCGCCATGGTGAAGGATGCCGGCGCGGTGCGCATCGAGCTTGTCGGCGACGATGGTAACAGCACGATACTGAAAGAAAAAACCACGCTCAAAGCGGGCGAAATCATCGACGCTTGCGTCATGAGCCGCCGCGCTCTGCGCACCTTCTACGAGGAGCAGATGGCAGACGCGAAGAACCAGGGCGTGCTGCTGTCTTTGCACCTCAAGGCCACCATGATGAAGATCTCCGACCCCATCATGTTCGGCCATGCCGTCACCGTTTATTACAAGGATGTGTTCGAGAAACACGCTGCGCTAATCAAGGAGCTGGGCGTCAACGTCAATAACGGCCTGGGCGACCTCTATGCGAAAATCGCCAAACTGCCCGAAGCCCGGCGCGCCGAGATCGAAGCCGACATCCAGGCCGTGTACAAGACCCGCCCGGAATTGGCCATGGTTAACTCTGACAAGGGCATCACCAACCTGCATGTGCCCAGCGATGTCATTGTCGATGCATCCATGCCGGCGATGATCCGCGATTCCGGAAAAATGTGGGGAACGGACGGCAAACTGCACGACACCAAGGCGATGATCCCCGACCGTTGCTACGCGCGGATTTATCAGGTCGTGATCGACGATTGCAGGAAGCACGGCGCATTTGACCCCAAGACCATGGGCAGCGTACCCAACATCGGCTTGATGGCGCAGCAGGCCGAAGAATACGGCTCCCATGACAAAACCTTCGAGATCGCCGCGAACGGCCGTGTGCGCGTAGTTGATGCTTCCGGCAAAACTCTGCTGGAACAGACGGTCGAGCAGGGTGACATTTTCCGCATGTGCCAGGCAAAAGACGCGCCGATCCAGGACTGGGTCAGGCTTGCCGTCGAGCGGGCACGTATCAGCGGAACCCCGGCCATTTTCTGGCTGGACAAGAACCGGGCGCACGATGCCCAGCTCATCCTGAAGGTGGAGAAATACCTGAAGGACCACGATACCAGCGGACTCGATATTCGCGTCATGACGCCAGAAGACGCGATTCAACTATCGATTGAGCGCATCCGTGCAGGGAAAGACACTATCTCCGTCACCGGCAATGTTTTACGCGACTATCTCACCGACCTGTTCCCGATACTTGAGCTGGGCACCAGTGCCAAGATGCTGTCCATTGTGCCCCTGATGAATGGCGGCGGATTGTTTGAGACCGGCGCAGGCGGCTCGGCACCCAAGCATGTGCAGCAATTCCAGCAGGAAGGCTATTTGCGCTGGGATTCTCTGGGTGAATTCCTGGCGCTGGGGGTATCGCTGGAACATCTGGCGCAGAAATTCAATAACTCGAAGGCACAGATTCTGGCCGAGACGCTGGATCAGGCCAACGCCAGAATTCTGGACAACAACAAGTCACCTTCCCGCAGGGTGGGTGAGATCGACAACCGGGGCAGCCACTTTTACCTCGCGCTGTACTGGGCACAGGCACTGGCCGCGCAGAGCAGGGACAAGGAAGTGCAGGCGCGTTTCACAGCGTTAGCCAAGGCATTGACGGACAACGAAGCCAGGATCAATGAAGAGCTGATCGCTGCGCAAGGGAAACCCGTTGATCTGGGAGGTTATTTCCACCCTGCTTTCGACAAGACCTCGAAAGCAATGCGGCCAAGCGAGACGTTCAATGCTGCCTTGGGCGCCATTTGAGCCAGTAAATATCTCTGACCGGGGCAGGAGCTTGCTTCCGGCATTGTGATGCAGCAATAAAAAAAGCCCGCGTATGCGGGCTTTAGCTTATCCAGCCAGAAACCTATTAAGGAGCCTGGATGTTTGAAGCTTGCTTGCCTTTAGGACCTTGAACGATATCAAAGGTAACCTTCTGGCCTTCTTTCAGCGACTTGAAACCGCTCATGTTAATTGCGGAAAAGTGCGCAAAAAGATCTTCGCTGCCATCATCTGGAGTGATAAAGCCAAAGCCTTTTGCATCATTGAACCACTTAACTGTACCGTTTGCCATGTTAAAACTTCCTTACTAAAAAACCGGGTGGATTCCCGTTAAACTGTTTGAATTCTCCATCCCGCGCATGGCAAAACCAGTACTGCAGATACTTTGATTCAAACACCCATGCGCTTTTTACGCTAGTTCTGCTAAAACAGTCAAGCATTAAATGCATGTTTTTACAAATCTCCGGAATATGCTTGAAAAAGGTGCCTTAATCCCCAGATAATGAACCTCAAAAATGTGACAATATTACGATGAAGACGAAACATGAAAGCACGACCTTACTTGAGGCAGAGCGCAGTAAAACCCAACCCCCAAAACTCTACAGGGTGCTATTGCTGAATGATGACTATTCGACAATGGTTTTTGTAGTCGAGGTATTGCAAATATTTTTCGCCATGGACCGGGAACGCGCCATGCAGGTAATGCTCAAAGTACATAATGAAGGGTCTGCCGTCTGCGGTGTCTATCCGAAGGATACTGCAGAGACAAAAGTCGCCCAAGTAACTGCATTTGCAATAGAAAACGGTCACCCGCTACGCTGTATATTGGAGGAAAATTAACATGATCGCGCAAGAACTGGAAGTAAGCCTGCACTTGGCTTTTGTTGAGGCGCGCCAAAAGCGGCACGAATTTATCACGGTCGAGCATTTGCTGCTCGCCATGCTGGACAATCCTTCTGCCGCACATGTGTTGCGCGCGTGTGGTGCAGACATGGAAGAGTTGCGTACCGTGCTTGCCAATCATATCGATACACATACCCCCCGTTCGCCCGGCAATATCGAAGTGGAAACCCAGCCGACGGTAGGGTTTCAGCGCGTGATTCAGCGCGCCATTCTGCATGTGCAGTCTTCCAGCAAAAAAGAAGTCACCGGTGCCAACATTCTGGTTGCCCTTTTCGGCGAAAAGGAATCCCATGCTGTGTATTTCCTCCACCAGCGCGGCATAACCCGCCTGGATGTGGTGAACTACATTGCACATGGCATCAACAAAACTGCCGAAATCAACAGCATCAAGCCGGCAGCCGAACCGGAAGTCACGCAAGAAGCCAATGACGACAGCGCATTAAAGAGCTACACCCTGGATCTCAATGCCCACGCCTTGTCCGGAAAAATCGATCCGCTGATCGGTCGCGACCTTGAACTGGAGCGCGTAATCCAGACGCTTTGCCGTCGCCGCAAAAACAACCCGTTGCTGGTTGGCGAAGCCGGCGTGGGCAAGACCGCCATTGCTGAAGGCCTGGCGCGGCGCATTACCGAAGGCAACGTGCCTGACATCCTTAAGGATGCGCACGTGTTTTCGCTCGATATGGGCGCCTTGCTGGCAGGCACCAAATATCGCGGCGATTTCGAGCAGCGCCTGAAGGCGGTACTCAAGGAACTGGCTGATGCTCCCAATGCGGTACTCTTTATTGACGAGATTCACACCCTGATCGGTGCGGGTGCTGCCTCAGGTGGCACGATGGATGCCTCCAATCTGCTCAAACCTGCTTTATCCAGTGGTGCGCTGAAGTGCATAGGCGCCACCACTTACCAGGAATATCGCGGCATCTTTGAAAAGGATCACGCCTTGTCGCGCCGTTTCCAGAAAGTCGATGTTCCCGAGCCGTCTGTAGAGCAGACGGTGGAGATTCTGCGCGGTTTGAAACAGCGTTTCGAGACCCATCATGGCATCAAATACAGTGCCGCCGCACTCACCAGCGCGGCCGAGCTTTCCGCACGTTTTATCAATGACCGCCATCTGCCGGACAAGGCGATCGATGTCATCGATGAAGCGGGTGCGGCACAACGCATACTGCCCAAGTCCAAACAGAAGAAGGTTGTTGGCAAACATGAGATCGAGGAGATTATTGCCAAGATTGCGCGCATCCCGGCACGCACCGTGTCGCACGACGATCGCAACACCCTGAAGACGCTGGATCGCGATCTCAAGGCCGTAGTATTTGGCCAGAATGCCGCCATCGACGTACTGGCACGCGCCATCAAAATGTCGCGCAGCGGCCTGGGCAACCCGCAAAAACCGATCGGCAGCTTCCTCTTCTCCGGCCCTACCGGCGTCGGTAAGACCGAGGTGGCACGCCAGCTCGCGTACGTGATGGGCATGCCCATCCACCGCTTCGACATGTCCGAATACATGGAGCGCCACGCCGTGTCGCGCCTGATCGGTGCGCCTCCCGGTTATGTCGGCTTCGAACAGGGTGGATTGCTCACCGAAGCTATCACCAAGCAGCCGCATTGCGTGCTGCTGCTGGATGAAATCGAAAAGGCCCACCCGGACATTTTCAACATCCTGCTGCAGGTGATGGACCACGGCACGCTCACCGACAACAATGGCAGAAAAGCAGACTTCCGCAACGTGGTGATCATCATGACCACCAATGCCGGTGCTGAAGCGCTCAACAAGGTGCAGATCGGCTTTACCAAGACCGCCTCAAGCGGCGATGAGATGGCCGATATCAAGCGCCTGTTCACGCCTGAATTCCGCAACCGCCTGGATGCCACCATCTCCTTCGCACCACTGGAGAAAGAAGTCATCCTGCGCGTGGTGGACAAGTTCCTGATGCAACTCGAAGAGCAGCTGCACGAGAAGAAAGTCGAGGCCGTGTTCACCGACACGCTGAAAGATTATCTCGCGGAGAAAGGCTTCGATCCGTTGATGGGTGCCCGCCCGATGGCGCGCCTGATCCAGGACACCATCCGCAGCGCATTGGCCGACGAACTGCTATTTGGCCGCCTGGCCAATGGCGGCAAGGTCACCGTGGATGTGAAGGACAGCAAGGTGCTGCTGGAGTTTGAGAAGGAAGAAGTAGCGGCCTAAATCAGGGCGTCGTCGACTCAGGGCGGCGCTTTGTTGATGCTTCTTGCTACCTAGTCAGCAACGGTGCGGTTGCGTCCGCTTTCTTTTGCCGCATATAGCCTCTTGTCCGCAAGCTGCAGTAACATTTCAGAAGTCGACACCAGCGGCGCTTTACTCGCCGCCCCGATGCTGATGGTCAGTTTGAAACTTTTGTCAGTTGCCGGATCATTGAAAGTCAGCTCGCTGATATTCTGTCGTAGCCGCTCTGCATAACGAAAGAAAGGCTGCGCCTGGACTTCGGGACAAATCACCAGAAACTCCTCCCCGCCCAAACGACACACCACATCCTGCTTGCGCACGGACATTTGAAATGCGTGTGCTATCCGTTTAAGCACATCATCGCCGACCTTGTGGCCATAGGTGTCGTTGACCTGCTTGAAATAATCGATGTCCACCATCATGCATGACAGTGCCGTGTTGTTGCGCTGCGCCAATGCCCACTGCCGATCCAGATGTTCATTTGCAAAACGGCGGTTGGGCAGATCCGTGAGCACGTCGGTGAGCGCTAATTTCTGGAAGCGCTGATTGCTGGCTGCCAGTTCGCTGGAGAATTTATGCAGCTGCTGACGTTCGTGCTCCAGTTCTTCCTGCAGCTGCACCACACGTTGCCCCGCGCTCAGCCTTGCCCCCAGCACCTTGGGGTTGACGGGCTTGGTCATATAGTCGTTGGCACCTGCCTCAAACGCCTCCACCAGGCGATCCGTGCTTTCTTGCGCGGTCAGCATAAACACATAAATATTTCGCCATTCAGGGTTGCGTCTGAGCGCCTTGCAAAACTCGATACCGTCCATTTCCGGCATGATCCAGTCAGTCATGATTATTTGCGGCATGAAGTCCTTGATCATGCCAAGTGCTTCCACGCCATTGCGCGCCACTGCCACCGTATGCCCGCAGCGATCCAGCAACATTTTCATGATCATCAGCACGGCGCGGTCGTCATCCACCAGCAAAATGCGCAGCTTGTATGAATCCAGGGCATTGTTTGGCAACTCGCCGGCATCGCTATTTTCCGGTGCCAATGGCGCCACTTCCAGCAAACTCTCAAAGGGGGGCACTTCTGTTGCGCATATGCCGAACAGCTTGCTCCAGTCATGCCACTCCTTCACTGCCTTATCGCCCAATCCTGTCAGCACATCCGACTCGACACCCAGACGGGTAGCCTTGAAGATCAGCTTTGACACCATTTTGCTGCGCGCCGGCTCCTGGGCCATACACATCTGCGCCAAATAATCTGCAATATGCAGCAAATGCAGCAGACACCAGTCCCTGCCGCCCTCTGCAATATCCGATTTTGCCGGGTCTTCGTGATGCAAAATTGCGGTTTGGAATACCTCGGGCATGCGCCAGTCAGCCAGCATCTCCTTGCTCAGCAGATTGTGTTCAAAACCAAACTCTGTACGTTCAAGGTCAACCAGCCTGACATCTTCTGCCACTTTTTCAAGCACAGCCGTATATTCGAGCGGATAGGCTGTCGCCAGCGCGAGCGAACCCACTTTTCCAAGCAAGCCCAGAACAAAAACCTCTTCTGAGGCTATTGCTCCAACCCCTCTCAGCGACACCAGGTTTTGCGCGGCGATTGCTGTCAGCAGTGAATGCGACCAGAATTTCTGATAATCAAATTTCTTGCACGTTATGTTGCGTGTGCTGTCTATCAGCGATAAGCCCAGCACCAATTGCCTGATTGTGTTCATCCCCAACACGGCAACGGCATCGACCACGGAAGCAATGGGGCGTATCTGATGTGACACCGGGGCATTGGCCAATTTGATCAGTCGCGCAGACAGGGCCGGATCAGCCTGGATCGCGTAGGCGACTTCCTGATTGGTCACATCCTCTTGCTGGCAAAGCAGCAGCACTTGCACGGCGGCACCCTTGGGGGAAGGCAAATAGCCACTCTTTTTGAGTTCTTCAAGCTTGGAGTTACCGGACATGATCAAACTCCTTCTCCAAATTTTTCAACAACCTGGGGTGCATTCAGCTGTTTTGCACACGACGATGACGAATAAATTGCAGCATAGCTGGTGCGAGTGATATGAAGACGATCACCAGGATCATCAAAGTCAGGTTATTCTTAATGACAGGAATGTTACCCAAAAAATAGCCGCCGATCACGAAGAAAGCAATCCAGGCCAAGCTTCCCAAAGCGCTAAAAATCATGAACAGGCGGTAATGCATTCTGGCGATGCCGGCCACGAATGGGGCGAAGGTGCGCACGATCGGCAGGAAGCGCGCGAAAATGATGGTTTTGCCGCCGTGCTTCTTATAAAAGGCATGGGTTTTATCCAGGTGTTCGTGCTTGATAAGGCGCGAATCTCCAAACTTCAGCAGGCGCTTGCCGATCAGGCGCCCCGTCCAGTAATTTGTGTTATCCCCCGAAAAGGCGGCCAGCATCAACAGCGGAAGCAAAATATAAAAATCGAGCGCGCCTATGCCGCACAAAGCGCCAGCCACAAACAACAGCGAGTCACCCGGCAGGAAAGGGAATACCACCAGACCCGTTTCGCTAAAGATGATTACGAAAAGTATGGCATAGATCCATACACCATACTGCTGGGTCAGTGTCAGCAAATGGGTATCCAGATGCATCACAACATCAAACAGATAGGTCAGCAGTTCCATGACTATGGCAACACTTCTTCGGCTTCGGCTTTTTCCGGCTTGATGAAATCCTCGCGTGACACGCCGAACATCAGCAGCAGAGGGCTGGCGACCAGCACAGAGGAATAGATACTGAACAAAATTCCGATGGTTAATGCCAGAGCAAAGTAATGCAATGTCTCGCCGCCCAGAAACAGCATGGCTGTCACCATCATCTGAGTGGCACCGTGGGTGATTATGGTGCGCGACATGGTGCGGGTAATGGCATTATCGATAATTTCAGTTACCTCAGCCTTGCGCATCTTGCGGAAATTTTCGCGGATACGGTCAAAAACCACGACTGATTCGTTAACCGAATAGCCCAGCACGGCCAGTACCGCCGCCAGCACCGACAGCGAAAATTCCCACTGGAAGAAGGCGAAGAAGCCGAGAATGATGACCACGTCATGCAGGTTGGCGATAATCGCAGCCAGGCCGAATTTCCACTCGAAGCGTATCCACAGGTAGACGACGATACCCAGCGATACCAGCAGCAACGCCATTGCGCCATTCTCGAACAGCTCCTTACCTACCTGCGGCCCGACAAATTCGACCCGGCGCATTTCCACACTGGCATCACCGGACTGCAGCTTGACTAGCACCTCTTCGCTCAATTTTGAACCCGTGGTATTGGCCTTCACCGGCACCTGAATCAGCACATCATGGCTGGAACCGAAGTTCTGCACCAGTGCATCGTGGTAGCCTATTTCAGCGAGTTCTAGCCGCACTTTGTTAACATCAGCTGGCTGCGCGTAATGCATCTCGATCACTGTGCCGCCGGTAAAATCGACGCCAAAATTCAGCCCCTTGGATGCCAGAAAAAATACCGCCAGAATAAAAGTCACCAGAGAAATGGTGGTCGTCCAGCGTCCATAGCTCATGAACGGGATGTCTTTTTTAAGTCTGAAAAATTCCATGTCGCTATTCCTTAAAATAATGCCTGCGCGTAAAGGTTAATGCCTTAACCTATAGACACTTTGCTGAGGCGCGCCTTGCGGCCATAAATCAGATTCACCAGTGCCCGCGATACCAGCACGGAACTGAACATCGAAGTCATGATACCCAGACATAACACCACAGCGAAGCCGCGAATTGGTCCGGAACCAAACATGAACAAGGCGATACCAGCTATCAGCGTGGTGATATTGGAGTCCAGAATAGTTGCAAACGCATTGCTATAACCGACATGGATTGCGGTTTGCGGCGGCACCCCATTGCGCAATTCCTCGCGGATACGCTCGTTAATCAGCACGTTGGAGTCAATCGCCATACCCAGCGTCAGCGCGATAGCGGCCATACCCGGCAGCGTCAGCGTGGCCTGCAGCATGGATAACAGCGCCACCAGCAGCAGCAAATTTGCACCAAGCGCCAGCACGGAGAAACCGCCGAACATCAGGTAATACACGATCATGAAAACCGAGATGGCGATAAAACCGATCTGGGTGGAATGGAAGCCGCGCGCGATATTGTCTGCACCCAGGCTGGGACCGACCGTACGCTTCTCGATAATTTCCATCGGCGCAGCCAATGCACCCGCACGCATCAGCAGCGCAAGATCGTTGGCCTCTTCGGTATTACGCATGCCGGTGATCTGAAATCTGTTGCTAAGCTCGGATTGTATCGTCGGCGCGGTCAGCACCTCAGCCTTGCCCTTCTCAATCAACACCACCGCCATGCGCCGCTTGATGCCTTCACGCGACGCATTTTTCATCGCGATACCACCTTTGGCATCCAGCTTCACACTGACTACCGCCCCTGAACTATGCTGGTCGATCGAGGCATCGGCTCCGGTGAGATTCTCTCCGGTAAACACCACCTGTTTGGAAATCAACAAAGGCTCTTCCCGGCCATCACGGCGGGAATAGAGCAACTCTGTTCCAGCCGGAACCATGCCGTTCCTGGCAGCCTCGATCTTCTCGGGGCTGTAATCCCGCGAATCGGCATTCAGGTGCGCTTCCACCATGCGAACCTGCAAGGTAGCGGTACGCCCCAATATGCCTTCTGCACGAGTGGTATCCTGCATCCCCGGCAACTGCACCACGATACGATCAAAACCCTGCTGCATGATGACAGGCTCCGCCACACCGAGCTCGTTCACCCGGTTGCGCAAGGTGGTCAGATTCTGCTGCACCGCAGCTTTCTGTATGCTTTGCTCTTCTTGCGGTTTCAGCGTTGCGATCAAACGAAAATCGCTGCTGGAGTCGCTATCGTTAAACTCAATTCCACCAAAGCGCTGTCTCAACTCGGACATTCCCTTGCTGCGGGTTACGGCATCACGAAACTTGATGCTCAGATTGTTTCCCTCGCGGCTAACGCCGGAGTAGGGAATATTCTGCTCGCGCAAGGTGGAACGGAAATCGCTGATAGCCGTATCCAGCGCCTTGTCCAGCACGCTCTTCATGTCGACCTGCAACATAAAATGCACGCCGCCGCGCAAATCCAGGCCGAGATACATTGGCAACGCATTCATCTTGACCAGCCATTGCGGAGAACGCGGCTGCAAATTCAAGGCCACCACATAATCCTCTCCCAATTGGGCCTGCAAAATATCTTTTGCCTTGCCCTGGGTATCAATATCCGCAAAACGCGCCTTGATGCTTGTTGCATCAAGCGCCAGAGCTTCAGTACTGATTTGCGCGGTTCTAAGTGCATCCTCTACCCGCTTCAGCAATGCGCTATCTGCCTTGAGATGTGAGCGTAAAGGCATGACCTGAACAGCAGGCGACTCGCCGTACAGATTGGGCAGCGCATACACCAGGCCAAACATAAGTGCGCCAAAAATCAACAGGTATTTCCACAGCGGGTAATGGTTCATTGCAGCACCTTTAGTTCCCTTACTTAGTTAGCAGACTTGATGGTTCCCTTAGGCAGCGCAGACTGAATCGCACCCTTCTGGATAGTAAGATTAATGCCTTCTGCCACTTCAAGGCTGACATAGCTGTCGCCTACTTTGACGATGCGCCCCATCACGCCGCCGGTCGTCACCACCTCATCGCCTTTTTGCAGCGCTTCGATCATGATTTTCATCTCTTTCGTGCGTTTCATTTGTGGACGCAGCACCAGGAAATAAAACACTGCCACTAAAGCGACGAGAGGGAGGAAATCCATAAAGCTGCCGGCTGGTGAAGCCGCGGCACCTTCTGCGTAAGCGTTGCTGATAAACAAATTGCTGATCGACATCATAGTATTCTCCAGATTAAAAATTTAAAGCAGTCCAAATTCATTAGGTGATTCTAACACGAAGACCCCGCACATACTGTGACAGCGCTTCATAAACGGGCTGGCGCTCCCTACAGCATAGCCCGCTCTGCCGCAAAAGAAGCGGTGAACTCGTCAAACTTCTCCTGTTCTATGGCGATGCGTATACCCGCCATCAACTCCTGATAATAGTACAGATTGTGTATGGTGTTGAGACGCGCACCGAGTATCTCGTTGATGCGGTGCAGATGATGCAGGTAGGCGCGGGTGAAGTTGCGGCAGGTATAACAGCCGCACTGCTCGTCGAGCGGGCGCATGTCCAGCCGGTATTGCGCGTTCTTGATCTTGATATTGCCGTAGCGGGTAAACAGCATGCCGTTGCGCGCATTGCGCGTAGGCATCACACAATCAAACATATCGATCCCCTGCCTGACTCCATCCACCAGGTCTTCCGGTGTTCCCACGCCCATCAGGTAACGTGGTTTATGCGCAGGCAATTGCGGTGCGGTGTGCTGCAGGATGCGCAGCATATCTTCCTTGGGTTCGCCCACAGACAAGCCGCCGATGGCAAAACCGTCAAAGCCGATGCTGGTCAATTCAGCGAGAGATTCATCGCGCAGGTTCTCATGCATGCCGCCCTGCACAATACCGAATAGCGCATTGGCATTCCCCTCATGCGCTTTTTTCGAGCGCTCGGCCCAGCGCAATGACATGCGCATGGACTCGCCCGCCGTTTTCTCATCGGCCGGATAAGGCGTGCATTCGTCGAAGATCATCACGATGTCGGAATTCAGCACCTTCTGTATGCGCATGGATTCTTCCGGGGTAAGGAAGCACTTGTCACCATTCACCGGCGACTGGAACTTCACCCCCTCCTCCGTGATTTTGCGCAACTCGCCCAGACTGAACACCTGGAAGCCGCCCGAATCGGTAAGTATAGGGCCATCCCAGCCCATGAAACGGTGCAGCCCGCCGTGCGCCTCGATCACCTCCAGGCCGGGCCTCAGCCACAGGTGAAAGGTATTACCCAGCACGATTTGCGCGCCAATTTCCCTGAGTTCCAGCGGCGACATCGCCTTCACCGTGCCGTAGGTGCCAACCGGCATGAAGGCGGGGGTTTCAACGGTGCCGTGGGCAAGGTGGAGCGTGCCGCGACGGGCGAGGCCGTCGGTGTTATGCAAATCAAATTTCATCATCAAAAATTAAAATTAAAACGGATTATTTATCAGCTTCATACGGCACACTGCTATTTCGCCCTACGCAGACTCCCCTGTTGCAGCTACCTATCTATCTCTGAGACTTCACAATGCTCATCGCCGTCGCCACCATAGCCCCCATATCAGCCAAATTTCCCGGCAAGATCAGGGTATTGCCTTGCTTGGCGACATTACCGAAGGCTTCTACATATTTTTCCGCCACCTTGAGGTTGACCGCATCCATGCCGCCGGGCGACTGGATCGCCAGCGCCACCTGCTGAATCGCCTGCGCATTCGCCGATGCCACTGCCTTGATTGCTTCGGCTTCGCCCTGTGCGCGGTTGATGGCAGACTGCTTTTCGCCCTCCGAGCGCTGGATAAAGGCCTCGCGTTCGCCCGTCGCAATGTTGATCTGCTCCTGCTTGCGGCCCTCGGAAGCCGCGATCAGCGCGCGCTTCTCGCGTTCCGCTGTAATCTGCGCCTGCATCGCGTGCAGGATTTCCTTTGGCGGGGTCAGGTCTTTAATCTCGTAACGCAGCACTTTCACGCCCCAGCTTGAAGCCGCCTCATCCAGCGCCGCCACCACCGCGCTGTTGATGTGCTCGCGCTCCTCGAAGGTTTTGTCCAGCTCCATTTTGCCGATCGCCGAGCGCAAGGTGGTCTGCGCCAGCTGGGTAATCGCCAGCACGTAATCGCTGGTGCCATAGGAGGCCAGCTTGGGGTCGGTCACCTGGAAATACAAAATGCCGTCTACCTGCAGTTGGGTGTTGTCCCTGGTAATGCAAATCTGGCTCGGCACGTCCAGCGGGACTTCCTTGAGCATATGCTTATAGGCGATACGGTCGACAAAGGGGATAACGATATTCAGGCCAGGCAGCAGTGCGGCATGAAAACGTCCCAATCGTTCAACCACCCAGGAATTTTGCTGCGGTACGACTTTAAGCGCTTTGATGACAAAAATGATGGCTGCGACCAGAATGAATAATGAGATTTCCATATTGCTTACCTTAAATATTATCGTTGTGATATTTTTTTAAATCCGACCCGTTTGCGATTTGCCATAACTTAGACCGCTTTGTGATCAGTCAGAACAAGAACGGAACCGCGGATATCTTTAATATATAGATACCCTCCATGAGCGGTAACATTGGCATCCAGTTCGGCATCCCATTCTGCGCCACGATAATAAACACGGGCAGTGCCATCATCATGCCAGGTTAACACCTTTACCACCTGCCCCGTGTCCAGGCTTTGGCTGGCGGCATCTCTGCTGCGGCCTCCTTTCCAGCGGCGCAATAAAACAATACCGGCAACGCCTGCCAGCGCAGCAAGCGCCAGTTGGGCAGGCGGGCCACAGCCAAGCAGCGCTGCCGCGCCCCCTACCGCCATCGCAAGCGATAACATTAACAGGTAAAAAGTACCCGTGGCCATTTCCAGCCCAAGCAGAACCAGGGCCAGAAGGAACCAGAAAACATAGATCGCCATATTTCCCCCCCGACAAATTTTTGCCAGCTTTTACTTTGACTTAACAGACTGATCGCGCCCAATAATCATCGCATCGCCATAACTAAAGAAGCGATATTCATTATCTACTGCAATACGATATGCCGCCAGCATCTTGTCCATACCGCCAAACGCACACACCAGCATCAGCAGCGTGGACTTGGGCAGGTGAAAATTGGTCAGCAGCACATCCACCATTTTAAATTGGTAACCCGGCGTGATGAAGATACTTGTTTCTCCTCCACCCGCTCTTAACACCCCGCTTTGTGCGGCACTTTCCAGGGCGCGCAAACTGGTGGTACCCACTGCCACCACCCGGCCGCCGCGTGCACGGGCCTGTTCGATGGCGTCAACCGTTGCCTGCGGAATGGCATAGCGCTCGCTGTGCATCACGTGATCTCCCACATGCTCTGCGCGCACCGGCTGGAAAGTGCCTGCCCCCACATGCAGCGTGACATAAGCCGCATTGATACCTTGCTTGCTCAAGGTGGCGAGCATCGCCTCATCAAAATGCAATCCCGCAGTAGGCGCGGCAACCGCGCCAGACTCTTTTGCAAATACAGTCTGGTAACGTGAATCATCCTCCGCATCGGCGCTGTGCGTAATATAGGGTGGCAGGGGCAAGCGGCCATATTCCTCCAGCAAATTGCCCACAGTTTGCCCGCCCTCGAAACGCAGGTGGTAGAACTCACCCGCACGCCCCAGCACCGTTACGTCGATACACCCGGCCAACAATAAACGCCCGCCTTTCCTTGGGGTTTTGCTTGCGCGCACCTGCGCCAGCACCTCGTGTTCATCCAGAATACGCTCGACCATCACCTCAATATTGCCACCGCTCTGCTTTTGTCCATACAGCCGCGCCTTGATCACGCGGGTATCGTTAAGAATTAACAAGTCATGTTCCTGCAATAAATTTGGCAAGTCGGCAAACAGACGGTGCTCGCAACTGTCTCCTGTTGCATCGAGCAGACGACTTGCGCCACGTCGCTCTGGTGGGCGCTGCGCGATCAAGTGCTGTGGAAGTTCAAAGGTAAATTCGTCGGTGCGCATAGGTTGAAATTTGTTGCGTGATACAAAAACGCGCATTGTAGCTTGATGAAGCGTGGCATTTCATGGATAATTCGCGGCTTCCTGATCCGGGTGTCTCGCCCGGACCTTGCCGGGATGGCGGAATTGGTAGACGCGCTGGACTCAAAATCCAGTATCTGCGAGGATGTGGGGGTTCGAGTCCCCCTCCCGGCACCAGATTTAATGCAGCAAATTAATAAAGATGCACTGCTTGTCAACGCAACAGAATGACGTAGCGTTATTGGGTCTGACACGAGTAGTGTCATAAACGTTTATTAACCTACTATGAATTGGAGTCCTACATGAAACTGATTTCCACCTTGATCGCTATTGCCTTCGCATCTACTCTGAGCTTCGGCGCTGTTGCAGCTCAACACATGGGTGCAGCTCCTGCTGCGGCTCCTGCAGCTGCAGAAGCTCCAGCTAAAGCTCCAGCCAAAGCAAAAAAAGCAAAAAAAGCAAAAAAAGCAAAAAAAGCAAAAGCTATGAAAGGTGACGCAGCTGCCAAGTAATTAGGCGCACGTCTCTAAAAAAGGCAGGGGGCTTCCCCTGCCTTTTTTTATTTTACAAGGCAGTTTGGGATACAAAATTCACTCGTACCACAGGTTCCGGGTTTAATAGATTTGGGCTGCCTCACTTGTCTTTTGTTTCATATGGAAACTTTGCCCTGCTGGGCGTACGAATCACTACCCGCTCCATCACAGAATCCCCCTCATACAAACGCGATTGGAACATAGGCCCGTGTTAATGTTAAAATTGCTCAAATAAAACCTGGTTCTTCTCTTATCAAACTAAAGCCATTTCCATGCTGTTACGCCATTTATTCCTTTTTCTGGTTTTATTGCCGCTTGCCGCCTGCAGCGAACCTCCCTATACCAACATCGACAATCAGCAGTTGAAAACACTGCAAGCGCAAGGCATCCCTGTTTACGACATTCGCCGCACCGATGAATGGTTGCAGACCGGGGTAATTGAAGGCAGCCGTCGCCTGACCTTTGTGGATGACAAAGGCCGCGTCATGCCCGATTTTGTTGAAAAATTTACCCAGGCTGTCGGCAAAAATGATCCCGTCATTCTGATCTGCCGCACCGGCAGCCGCACTGATACCCTATCGCGCGCACTGGTTGAGCAACTGGGCTACACCAAAATCTACAACGTAAAACATGGCATTACGCGCTGGATAAGCGACGGCCTGCCACTCGCCAAGAACTAAATACTAAATACAATCAATGACTTGGAAGCCTAACGTCACCGTCGCCGCGATTATCGAACAGGATGGGAAATTCCTGCTGGTAGAGGAGCACACCTCGCAAGGGCTCAGGTTCAACCAGCCCGCCGGCCACCTGGAAGCAAACGAATCACTGCTGAAGGCCGTCGTGCGCGAAGCACTGGAAGAATCAGCCTATGATTTCGAACCGCAATATCTGGTCGGTGTGTACCGCTGGCATGCAGATTCGTCCGACACCACCTACCTGCGCTTCGCTTACAGCGGCCGCATTCTCGCGCACCATGCAGGACAGTCGCTTGATGACGGCATCGTGCGCGCCGTGTGGATGAGCGTGGAAGAAATCCGCGCAACTACCTCCCGTCACCGCAGCCCGCTGATATTGCGCTGCGTGGAAGATTACCTGGCCGGCAAAAGATATCCGCTGGAACTCGTCACACATTATGACTAAACCTTGTGTCGTGGTCGGCATGTCCGGCGGGGTGGATTCCGCCGTCACCGCACTGCTGCTGAAACAGCAAGGCTACGAAGTCATCGGCCTGTTCATGAAGAACTGGGAAGATGACGACACCGACGAATACTGCTCCTCGCGCCAAGACCTGATCGATGCCGCCTCAGTGGCCGACACCATCGGCATACCGCTGGAAGCCGTGAATTTTTCCAGGGAATACAAGGAACGCGTATTCAGTTATTTCCTGCGCGAATACAAGGCTGGCCGTACGCCCAATCCCGACATCCTGTGCAACTCGGAAATCAAGTTCAAGGCCTTTCTCGATCACGCCGTCAAGCTTGGCGCAGAGAAAATTGCCACCGGCCATTACGCCCAGGTGCGCGAAGTAGATGGATTATTCCAGCTGCTCAAAGCCGACGATGCCAGCAAAGACCAGAGTTACTTTTTACATCGCCTCAATCAGGCGCAACTGTCAAAAGCCATGTTCCCGCTCGGCAACATACAGAAATCGCAAGTGCGCAAAATCGCCGAGGAGCACAAGCTCTCCAACTATGCGAAAAAAGACAGCACCGGCATCTGCTTTATCGGCGAGCGTCCGTTCCGCGAATTCCTCGGCCAATACCTGCCCACCCAGCCAGGCGACATGATCACGCCTGAAGGCAAGGAAGTGGGCAAACATGTGGGGCTGTCGTTCTACACCATCGGCCAGCGCCAGGGGCTGGGAATAGGTGGGCAGGGCCTGCCGTGGTTTGTGGCGGACAAGGACATGACCCGCAATAAATTAATCGTGGTGCAGGGGCACGACCATCCGCTGCTGCTCAAGCCCGAACTGAGCGCGATGGAAATGCACTGGATCAGCGGCAATGCACCCGACTTCAGCCGCGATTACGCCGCCAAGACACGCTACCGCCAGGAAGATGCGCCGTGCCGTATCGAAGCAATGGCGGATGGCAATGCGCGCTTCAGCTTTACCACGCCGCAATGGGCCGTTACGCCGGGGCAATCGGTGGTGGCCTATGATGGCGCAGTGTGTCTGGGTGGCGGGATTATTCTTTAACCCTACAAAAAACTAGCCACAGAGATCACAGAGCACAGAGCGTGGGTGTTGGGGCTTTAGCCACTTACAGCCCCGGCCTACTCCTTGCGGGTACAGAGAATTCCGCTACACCATTTGGTTGCTGTGCACTCTCTGTGGTCTCTGTGTGCTCTGTGCCAAGGTTTTAATTCTTACAAACCAAGCACCACCATACCCATCCAACCACTTTCACGTAAAATAGCGACTTGCACAATATTGATGGCCGAATCTAACATGACTCTTACTGCACTCACCGCCCTTTCTCCTCTCGATGGCCGCTACCACGGCAAGGTGGATGCCCTGCGCAGCCACTTCAGCGAATTTGGACTGATACGCTACCGCGTGCTGATAGAAATTGAGTGGCTGAAAGCCCTGAGCATGGAAAACGGCATCAAGGAACTGCCGGCGTTTTCTGCGGCGACAATCGCCAAGCTCGACCAGCTCGCCGCGCAGTTCAGCGAGGCCGATGCCGAGCAGATCAAGCTGATCGAGCGCCGCACCAACCACGATGTGAAAGCGATCGAATACTGGCTGCGCGAGAAGCTGGCGGACAACAGGGAGACAGCCGACAAGCTGGAGTTCATCCACTTCGCCTGCACCTCGGAAGACATCAACAACCTCTCCCACGCGCTGATGCTAAAAAGCGGCCGCGATGAAGTGATGCTGCCCGCGCTGGATGCGCTGATTGCGCGCTTGCGCAGCCACGCGCACCAGCTTGCCGATCTGCCGATGCTGTGCCGCACCCACGGCCAGACCGCCACCCCCAGCACGCTGGGCAAGGAGATGGCCAACGTGGTGCACAGGCTGGAGCGTGCCAAGGCACGCATTGCAGGTGTTGCAATACTTGGCAAGATCAATGGCGCGGTGGGCAACTACAACGCGCACCTGTCGGCCTACCCCGATGTGGACTGGGAAAAGCTGGCGCAGCAATTTGTGGAAGCGCGCGGCATTACATTCAACCCCTACACCATCCAGATCGAGCCGCACGACTACATGGCAGAGCTGTTCGACGCCTATGCCCGCCTCAACACCATACTGATCGACCTGAACCGCGACATCTGGAGCTACATTTCAGTGGGCTATTTCAAGCAGAAGGTAGTCGCCGGCGAAGTGGGTTCCTCAACCATGCCGCACAAGGTCAACCCGATCGATTTTGAAAACTCGGAAGGCAACCTCGGCCTGGCCAACGCGCTGCTGCGCCACCTTTCGGAAAAGCTGCCGGTGTCCCGCGGCCAGCGCGACCTCACCGACTCCACCGTGCTGCGCAACATGGGCGTGGCGCTGGGCTACACGCTGCTTGCCTATGAATCATGCCTGAAGGGGCTGAACAAGCTGGAAGCCAATCCGCAACGCCTGGCGGAAGATCTGAACAACAGTTGGGAAGTGCTAGCCGAGCCGATCCAGACAGTGATGCGCCGCTACAACATCGAGAACGCCTACGACAAGCTGAAAGACCTGACCCGAGGCAAGGGCGGTATCAACCGTGACAGCCTGCGTGCGTTTATCCAGACGCTGGATATTCCGGCGGCGGAAAAGCAGCGCCTGTCCGAACTGAGCCCTGAGACATACACGGGCAAGGCTGGCGAACTGGCAAAAAAAATCTAACCTGACAAAGAGGAAATACCATGCAACTTTCTAAAAGCGTATTAATTATTACTACGATCATTTCACTGACATTCGGTTTAGGTGGCTGTGCCAGCAGTTTGATCGGTGTGCGCGAGGGTGCCGAGCGTGTGTCACTGGCGGATGCAAATCAGGTTGCCGGCTGCCAGTCCAAAGGCAAAACGATCGTCAGCGTGCTTACCGTCGTTGGCTTTATCAATCGCAGTAAGGAAGACGTGGAGGCCAATTTGTATCAATTGGCACGTAATGATGCTGTAGATGCCGGTGCAGATACGCTCGTGAAGGGTGAATCCACGGCGTTCGGCAAGCGCACTTTTGAAATGTTCAAATGCAGACCCTAAACTGATTGTCAGCGCTGAGGGGAATGAACTTCAGCAGCGGCATACCGCTTAGGGAGCCTGTCGCGCTTGAATATGAAAAAAGCCCTTGTCTTTACAGGCAAGGGCTTTTGCATTTCTGCTGGAGCTATTCAATCTGTTTCAACAACTAAGCGGCTTGTACAGGTATCTTGTCGCGCTGGTCGATGATGCGGTTGTGCTCGTCTACATACACCAGTTGCGGATGGTATTTATGCAACTCTATCTCGGAATAAGTCGCAAATGCCGCAATGATCAGAATGTCACCGGGATTGGCCTTGTGCGCCGCCGCGCCATTGACGGAAATCGTGCGTGAACCGCGCTTTGCACGGATGGCATAGGTGGAAAAACGCTCACCGTTGGTGACGTTGTAAATATCGATCGCCTGATACTCCATAATGCCTGAAGCATCCAGCAAGTCATCGTCAATTGCGCACGAGCCCTCGTAATGCAATTCCGACTGCGTCACGCGCACCCGGTGCAATTTGGCTTGTAACATGGTTCGCAACATGGTCAATCTCCGTAAATCTCTGTGTACATTATAAAGCGCTTATGCTTAAAGACAAACTTCCAGATTGTCGATCAGTCTGGTCTTACCCAGTCTGGCGGCTGCCAGCACTACCAGTTCCCGCTCATCCGGGCTTGGCACAAGCAAATCATTTTGACTGCGGATAGCGACATAATCAACGCGCCATCCATGAAAAGTAAGCGCTTTTACTGCTTTCCCCTCAAGAAAAGCATAATCCTTCACGCCGCTTTTCAGTTCTTTTTGTATACCCGCAAGCGTTTGATACAAAAATGTTGACTCGGTTCGTTCATCCGCCGCAAGATACTGATTACGCGAGCTTAATGCCAGACCGTCTGCTGCGCGCAGGGTCTCGGCGCCGACGATGGTTACCGGCACATTCAGCTGTTCAACCATCTGCCGTATGACATGCAGCTGCTGGTAATCCTTTTTGCCGAATACCGCCGCCTGCGGCTGTACGATATTGAACAGCTTCAGCACCACCGTGGCCACGCCGCGAAAATGACCGGGGCGGAAGGCGCCGCACAGCTCCTGCGCGATTGGCGGCGGCTCTACCGTCACCTGTTGCGGCTGCGGATACAAGTCCGCCTCGGTCGGCGCAAACACCACCGCCACGCCGCAAGCCGCGAGCTTGTCGCAATCGGCCTGCAGGGTGCGCGGGTATTTGCCGAAATCTTCATTGGCGCCAAACTGCAGGGGATTCACAAAGATGCTGACCACCACGCACTGCGCGTGCTGCTGCGCGATGCGCACCAGATCGAGATGCCCCTCGTGCAGATTGCCCATGGTAGGCACGAAGGCCACACTGGCTTCCTTGCTCAGGCGCTGGCGCAAGTCTGCAACTGAAGACAGGATTTCCATCAGAAGCTATGTTCGGCTGCGGGGAAGGTGCCGGCTTTCACTTCGGCCACATAGCGCGCTACCGCGTCTGCAATCGAGCTGGCACCCTGCATATAGTTTTTGACGAAGCGCGCTTTTTTGCCGGGGTAAATATCCAGCATGTCGTGCAGCACCAGCACCTGGCCGGAGCAGCCAGCACCCGCGCCGATCCCGATGGTGGGAATATCGGAATTGCTGGTAATCTCCGCCCCCAGAATGGCGGGTATCGCTTCCAGCACCATCATGCCGGCCCCTGCCTGCTCCACCGCCCGCGCATCCTGCAGCAGGCGCTGCGCGGCTTTGTCGTCCTTGCCCTGCACGCGGTAGCCGCCCAACTGGTGCACCGACTGCGGGGTGAGGCCGATATGCGCGCACACCGGGATACCGCGCTGCGTGAGGAAGGCGATGGTTTCCGCCATGGTTTCGCCGCCCTCGAGCTTGACCATGTTTGCACCGGCCGCCATTAAACGCGCGGCATGTTCAAAGGTTTTTTCCGGATTGACCTGGAACGTGCCGAACGGCAAATCGGCGATGATGAAAGACTGCGCAGCACCGCGCGCGACACAGGCGGCGTGGTAAGCCATGTCGTCCAGCGTCACCGGCAGGGTCGAGTCATGCCCCTGCAGCACCATGCCGAGCGAGTCGCCCACCAGCAGCACATCGACCCCGGCGCTTTCCAGCACCTGCGCGAAGGTGGCATCGTAACAAGTCAGCATCGCGATCTTTTCGCCCTTGCTGTGCATGGTCTGTAATGTGCTTAATGTTGTCGACATAAGTGCTAAACCCCCAAACTGAAAAATTCGCGCGGCCCGCGCATGCCTTCAATTCGTTGCAGCAACAACTTGAAGTCGTCGTCATTATCCACGAAATTCAGGTTTTCACTATTCACCATCATCAGCGGCGCGTCTACATACTGGTGGAAAAATTCACCATAACTGTTGCCGAGGCGGTTGAGATAATCATTTGAAACAGAGCGTTCGTAATTGCGACCGCGCCGCTGCACGCGTTCAATCAGGGTGTCGGTGGAGGCTTGCAGATAGATCACCAGATCGGGAGTTGGGGCTTGCGGTGCCAGGCTCTGATAAATATTCTGGTACAGTTTGTACTCGTCCTCGCTCAGGTTGAGGCGGGCAAACAGCGCATCTTTCTCAAACAGGTAGTCGGAAACCGTGCGCGTGTTAAACAGATCCATCTGCGCCTGGTCGCGCAGTTCGTTGATGCGCTGGAACAGAAAAAATAATTGCGTCGACATCGCATGCCGCTGCGGATCCTGATAAAAGCGTGCCAGGAATGGATTGTCCTGTGGCTTTTCCAGCAGGGCATCCGCGCCTATATGCTCAGCCAGTCGTTGCGCGAGGCTGGTCTTGCCCACCCCTATTGGCCCTTCCACCACGATGTAACGGTATTTCTCAAGCATCATTGGCCAGGCACCCCTTGCCGGTAAAAACCGCTTCCAGCTTCTCCAACTGCTGATCCCCGCAATGCTGCAGTGCCTGCGCTGCGGCGCCCACACCCGGAATCACGCAATCTGGCGCAATCTCCAGCAGGGGCTGCAATACAAAGGCACGTTTGTGCATCTGCGGATGCGGCAAAGTTAATCCATGCTGGTGATGCCGGATGTCGTCATACAGCAGCACATCCAGATCCAGCGTGCGCGGCGCATTCTGAAACTCGCGCGTGCGGCCATTTTCCTGTTCCAGTGCCAGCAGGGCCTGCAGCAAGGCCAGCGGTGCCAGCCCGGTTTCAATCTTGACTACCGCATTGATAAAATCCGGCTGGTCGAGATAGCCGACCGGCGCGCTGCGATACAGGCTGGAACGCGCGACAACGCGGGTGTCAGGCAGCCGGTCTATCGCCTGCATCGCCTGCAATACCTGAGCGGACGGATTCGAAAGGTTGCTGCCCAACCCTATAAAAGCAGTGTGCTTCATCAAACTCCCTGCAATCACGCCGCCGCAGCTGACGCCGGTTTCTTGGTGCGGCGCCGCTTCTTTTTGGGGCCCTTCTCCGGCAACAGCATTTCTTCGCGTCGTTCGTCGGAGGCATCCTGAAACTCCGTCCACCACTCAGCCAGCTCCATCGGCATCTCGCCGCTCTGGCAGCGCAAAAGCAGAAAATCATAGGCCGCGCGGAAGCGCGGCAGCGCCAGCAGGCGCAACGGACGCTGGCCCGAGCGCTGCTCCAGGCGCGGTTGCAGCAGCCAGATTTCTTTCATGATCGTATCGTGGCGGTGCGGAATGGCCATTTGCGCACGCTGCTTATGCAGCACCGCATCCATCGCCAGATGCAAGGCAGGGATCGACGGCTTGCCGGCTTCGAGCTGCGCCTGCCACAAACTCAACACTTCGTGCCACAGCAAAGCGGCAAACAGGAAGGCCGGCGATGCGGGCTTGTCTTCGCGCAGGCGCTGGTCGGTATTGGCCAGCGCCGACATGATGAATTTTTCGCCCATCGGCTGCTCCAGTATCACGTCCAGCATCGGCAGCAGGCCGTGATGCAAATGCATGGCGCGCAGTTTTTTAACACACTCCACCGCGTGCCCGGACATCAGCAGCTTCAGCATTTCATCCAGCAGGCGCGCCTCGGGCACATTGCCGAGCAGGCCCTTCATGCTGAAAATCGGTTCGGCAGTGGCGGCTTCCAGCTTCATGCCCAGCTTGGCCGAAAGACGCACCGCGCGCAGCATGCGCACCGGATCTTCGCGGTAGCGCGTGGCGGGGTCGCCGATCATGCGCAGCAAATTGGCGCGGATATCGGCATAGCCGTGGTGGAAGTCGAAAATTTCCTGGGTGGCGGGGTCGTAGAACAGCGCATTGGCGGTGAAGTCGCGCCGCGCGGCATCCTGCTCCTGGTCGCCGAATTCGTTGTCGCGCAGCAGGCGGCCATGATCGTCGGTCTGCGCATCCACCGCATCGATCATGCGGCGGAAGGTGGACACCTCCACGGTTTCATCGCCAAACATCACATGCACCAGGCGGAAGCGGCGGCCGATGATGCGCGCGCGGCGAAAGACACGGCGCACCTCTTCGGGCGTGGCATCGGTGGCGATGTCAAAATCCTTCGGCTGGCGCTTGAGCAATAGATCGCGCACCGCGCCGCCCACCACATAAGCCTGAAATCCGGCGGCTTGCAGGCCGTCGGTGACACGAAGCGCAGCGTGGCTGAGGCCATCACGTTTGACGCCATGCTCCTTAAAAGGAATTACCGTACAACTTCCAACCGTCCTGGTTTTTTTGGACTTACCCCGCGCCAGTGACAGGACGCGCTTAATCAGTTTTTTTATCATTACCTTAAATTTCAATGAGATGCCGCAAAATTACGCACATCAGGAAGGCCGGATTATACACTGGCGATCAAACAACTCCGCTATACATGTAACCATATGAATTACAATAAAAAAAGGCTGGCAATTGCCAGCCCTTCATTTGCATGAACATTCAATACTTGCTTACTTGCTTGCACCGCCTTCAGTGCACTTCTTCATGAAGCTGTTTTTTGCGGCGCCGGCCAGTTTCTTTTCGGCTGCCCGAGTTTCACAGCTTGGCGTAGCGGCGGCAGCAGCATCTTTTTCACACTTGGTCATGAAGGCATTTTTAGCGGCACCAGCCAGTTTCTTGTCGGCAGCCTTGACTGCACAGCTTGGTGTGCCGGCGGCAGCCGCATCCTTTTCACATTTTGTCATGAAATTAGTTTTGGCTGCACCAGCCAGTTTCTTTTCGGCAGCCTTGGCTTCGCAACTGGTATCAGCCGCGAAAGCCATATTGGCAGCAAATAAAGCCATGATTGCAACACTGAACAATTTCTTCATTTAAATTTCCTCAACAATAGTTAATTTCAATCTGTCGGCACAACTCCTGTTAGTTTCCTGCCGAATCCGGAAACGCGGCGATTATAAAACAGCCTGAAACTTTCTTCAGCTTTCCTTGCCATCCAGCCTGGGCTTGAACAAAAAAGGAATCAAGCGCCACCCCAGCAGCATGAAACCCATTTCCCATGCAAACGCAGCAAACAGCACAAAGTTAAGATAATGCTGCGGCCAGATTTGCGGAAGCATAATGCGCACCACGCCACCCAGCCCAAGCAGCCAGATGGCGGCCTTATCACCGCTGGTAAACACGATACTGCGCGCAGTGTGGCCCTGCGAAATACGTATCATCATCGCCGCCATCACCAGCCCCATGCTGAGCAGGGTAAACACATGGGTTGCCACATCCCCAACCACATGCAGCTTGCCGCTTATGCGCAAGCATTCCAGATACAGACTGATTACCAGGCCGAGATAGGCCACAAACATCACACCGGTATCGAGCTGGCGCATGCCAGTCGCCGGACGCCACAACACAAAGCGGTACAGCAGCAGGCTGGCGGTGACAGCCATGACGCCCACAGCTACGCCAGTCGGCAACAGCGCTTCAAACACAGACAGAAAAATACCCAGGCGTATCAGCGCATCCAGCCATTTTATTTTTGGAATGGCAATCTGGTAAGTTGCCTGCATGAAGGCAACCATGGTGCGCTCCAGCATGATGGCCACTGCCAGGCGGAACAAGCCTTGCGACATGGTCCAGGCCAGCTCGAAATATTGCTCGAAAAACATCAGGTTTTTGCTCACGATAAACAGCGGCAAGCCTAGTATGAAATACCAGTTGTCCTTGCCGATCTTGTCCAGACTGGTGAGAAAGGTCCATAAAAGCATGGGCACAATCAGCAACAGGAAAGCGTTATGCAAGATCAGCGGCATCATTTGCGGCAGATCGGCGGGCAGCCAGAAAGCAAGCCGGTCCAGCAACCAGAACAGACAAACCGCAACCAGTACCCCGCCATGATACCCGCGCACCCCTGCCCAGTTTTTGCTGGCGGTCAGCAGAAAGCCCCCCAGCACGGCCCAGCCGAAACCAAAGTACATTTCATGCACATGCCACTGCAAGGTGCTTACATTCAAATCCGCGGACAGCCGGTTGCTGTACATCATGAACCATGCCATCGGCAACACCGCACCACTGATAAAACCCAGTGTAAACAAGGAACGGAAGCCAACCAGCCAGAGGGGATGTTTAAATAATTGTCGCATGGAATTCATTTCATATATTCGTGTGAAAACAAACTGGCGATCTTGCGCATATCAGGCTGCATGACCACCCCTTTTTCCGTAATCAAACCTGTCACCAGTTCAGCCGGGGTTACGTCAAATGCCGGATTGCGTATCTGTACCCCCGGCGCCGCCCACTGATAATCGCGGAAGCCTTTCACCTCCTCCACCGAACGCTCCTCGATCGGAATCTGCGCACCCGTGGCGATGCTCAGGTCGATGGTGGAAAGCGGACACGCCACATAGAACGGAATGTTGTGCCGCTTGGCCAGCACCGCCACCATGTAAGTGCCGATCTTGTTCGCCACATCGCCGTTGGCCGCCACGCGATCCGTACCCACCACCACCGCATCCACCTCACCCTGCGCCATCATGTAGCCGGCCATATTGTCGGTGATCAGCGTCACCGGAATATTCTCCTGCACCATTTCCCACGCCGTCAGCCGCGCGCCCTGAAGGAAGGGTCGGGTCTCGTCGGCGATGACGGAAATCTTTTTGCCGGCTTCCACCGCCGAGCGGAACACCCCCAGCGCCGTGCCCCAGCCCGCCGTCGCCAATGCCCCCGCATTGCAGTGCGTCAGCACCCGCGCGCCGTCTTTTAATAACTCTGCACCATGCGCCCCCATCGCGCGGTTGATGCGGATGTCCTCGGCCAGAATATCGTGCGCCTCGGCCAGCAGGCGCTGCGCGATCTGCGCTGGCGGTTGCGTGGCCACCCTTTCCCACACCTGGCGCATGCGCTGCAATGCCCAGAACAGATTCACTGCGGTCGGGCGGCTTTGCGCCAGCACGCTAAAGCCGGCTTCCATGCCTTTATCAAACTCAGGCCGTTCGCCCTGAGCCTGTCGAAGGGTGGCAGACAAGCGCAGCGCCTCCAGCGCCACCCCATAAGCCGCCGCCACGCCGATCGCCGGCGCGCCGCGCACCACCATGCTGCGTATCCCATCCGCCACCGAGGCGGCGGAGTCGTAAGCAATGTATTCAAAGGCGGCGGGCAGGATGCGCTGGTCTATCATCTCCAGCTTGTTGTTGGACCAGCGCAGAGTTTCGACTTTCACACTCAATCCCCCTCAAACTCGCACAACGCAAACACCTTGTGCCCGTGCTTCTCCAGCCGCGCGCGACCACCAATGTCCGGTAGGTCGATGATGAAGCAGCATTCGACGACCTTGCCGCCCATCTTCTCGATCAGCGTGCAGGCGGCATCGGCGGTGCCGCCGGTGGCGATAAGGTCGTCCACCAGCAGCACGCGCTCACCCTTGGAGATGGCGTCGGTGTGGATCTCGATGCGGTCGCTGCCGTATTCGAGCTCGTAGTCGTGGCCGATGGTTTCAGCGGGCAGTTTGCCTTTTTTGCGGATGGGCACGAAGCCTATACCCAGCGCGTAAGCCATCGGTGCGCCCAAAATAAAGCCGCGCGATTCGATGCCGGCGATCTTGTCGATCTTCACGTCTTTGTAGCGGGCTACCAGCTCATCCACGGTGGCACGGAAACCCACCGGGTCTTTGAGCAGGGTGGTGATGTCGCGAAACTGGATGCCCTGTTTGGGGTAATGGGGGACGGTGCGGATTTTTGATTTAATGGGCATTCTGTTTCCTTGGGAAAATTCACAACAACATTTTTATCCACAGATTCACTTCGATGTTTAATCCATCTAATCTGTGTAACCTGTGGATATATGGTTTTTCTGTATTAACCGGGTTTCTTGTATTCAACGAATTTCAGTTTCACATCGTGCATCTGCTGCGTGCTGAGGATGTGCGGCCCGCCCGCCTGCAGCGTGCGCCAGTAGATTTCGCAGACAAACTCGACTTCCTCGGCCACCGCCAGCGCATCGGCCAAGTCCGTGCCCAGCGCGATCATGCCGTGGTTGCCCAACAGGCAGGCTTTGCGCCCTTGCAGTGCGGCCAGCGCGTGGTCGGACAATTCCTGTTCGCCGAACACGCTGTAGGGAGTGCACGGGATGTGATCTCCGCCCGCCATGGCGATCATGTAATGCACGGCGGGCACGTCGCGGCGCATGCAGGCGATGGTGGTGGCGAAGGTGGAATGAGTGTGGATGACCGCGCCGATCTCGGCACGCGCCGCGAGAATGTCGCGGTGGAAGCGCCATTCGCTGGACGGCTTGCCTCCCTCCAGCACCTTGCCGGCCAGATCCATACGCACCATGCTCGCCTGCGTCATTTCGGATACCGGCATCGCGGAAGGCGTAATCAACATGCCGTCGCCATCGCGCACCGAGGCATTACCCGATGAGCCGCGATTAAGGCCCAGCTCGACCAGGCGATGCGAGGCGTCCAGCAGTTGTTGGTGTAATCCGTGTTTGCTCATGATCAGCGTTCCATTCAAAAATCAGATTCTGTAGGTTGGGTTAGCGGCTTCATCACGTAACCAAACATTGCACGTAACTCACGTTGGGTTACGCAAAAACGCTAACCCAACCTACGTCAGCATTCTTCCGGCAACCGCCTGCAGCTTTTCTATCATCCCTGCATCACGCGCGTCGGGCGGAGTGATGATCGCATGCTGCAAAGCGCCACGGCAGCCGCACTCACAGGCCTTTGCATCCGCGCCGATGTGCGGCACGGCGTGCTTTACCAGGCTCCGCGCCTTGTCGGCATTGGCCAGCAGCACCTTGATGATCTGGTCCACCGTGACGTCGTCGTGATTGGGGTGCCAGCAGTCGTAGTCGGTGACCATCGCCACGGTGGCGTAGCACAGCTCGGCCTCGCGCGCGAGTTTGGCCTCGGGCATGTTGGTCATGCCGATCACGTCGCAGCCCCAGCTGCGGTACAGCTCGGATTCGGCGAGGGTGGAGAACTGAGGGCCTTCCATCACCAGATAGGTGCCGCCGCGCAACGCGCTGATGCCCGCTTCCTTCGCCGCCTGTTCGATGTGGTCACCCAGGCGCTGGCACACCGGATGCGCCATCGATACATGCGCCACCAGGCCTGAACCAAAGAAGGATTTGTTGCGCGCGAAAGTGCGGTCGATGAACTGATCGACGATGACGAAGGCGCCGGGAGGGAGATGTTCGCGCAGCGAACCGACCGCGCTCACCGAGATCACGTCGGTCACCCCGGCACGTTTCAGCGCGTCAATATTGGCGCGGAAATTGATCTCGGAAGGCGGTATCTTGTGACCGCGGCCGTGACGCGGCAGGAACACCATCTGCTGAGCGTCCAGCTCGCCGAATAACAGTTCATCAGACGCCTCGCCAAACGGCGACTCGACGCGCTGCCAGCGCTTGTTGCTCAGCCCTTCAATGTCGTAAACGCCGCTGCCGCCGATGATGCCCAGCACAGAAGTTTTATTATTTCTGGTCATCTATTTGCTCCGTGAAAATCGGACTATGTACTCAACGCAAGCTGATGATGGGCCAGCCATGCTGCTCGGCATGCGCCCGCAAGGTGTCGTCCGGGTCAACCGCCACCGGGTTTTTTACCAGGGTCAGCAAGGGAAGATCATTGAGCGAGTCGCTGTAGAACGTGCTGTCGGCAAAGCTGCCCCAGGTCCAGTCGTGATGCTTCATCCAGGTTTCGAGGCGGGTGATCTTGCCTTCGCGGAAGCTCGGCACACCGGCTACGCGTCCGGTAAATTCTCCATCCTTGTGTTCCGGTTCGGTGGCGATCAGAAACTCCACGCCATACTCATGTGCAATCGGCGCGGTCACAAAGCTGTTGGTGGCGGTGATGATGGCGCACACATCGCCGGCCGCACGATGGCCGGCCACCAGTTTTTTTCCCGCTGCATTCATCATCGGGCGCACTTTGATGCGCATGAAATCTTCATGCCATTTATCCAGTTCCCTGCGCTTGTGGCGCGACAAGGGCTTGAGTTGAAAATCGAGGAAGGCGTGAATATCCAGTGTGCCGGCCTTGTATTGTTCGTAAAACTGCAGATTTTTTGCCTCGAACAGTTCGCGGTCAAGCAGGCCCTGCTCAATTAAAAATTGCGACCACTCGAAATCGCTGTCGCCACTGAGCAAGGTGTTGTCCAGATCAAATAAGGCCAGATTCACTATTCATTCTCCCATATCAAACTCGGTTTTAAAGATTCTCAGATCCTTCATGCAACACGATCCTGCTTCGACATCTGCATCACTTCTTTCAGCAGCGGCACCGTTGCGCCGCGCTTCAGGCGCAAACAGTGCTCGTCGAGCGCATCCAGCACACCGAGCAATGCGGGTAAATCGCGCCTGCCGTGGCGCAGCAGGTACTGCGTCACCTCATGCGACAGCTCGAAACCGCGTGCCCGTGCATGCTGCTGCAGGGCCAGGGCCTTTTCCTCATCGCTCAAGGCTTGCACCTGGTAGACCAGGCCCCAGCCCAGGCGGGTGCGCAGGTCGTCGCGCAGGGTCAGATGCGCGGGGGCTGCAATACCGCTTACCAGCAACATGCCGCCTGTTTCGCGCTGGCGATTATAGAGGGCGAACAGCGCAATTTGCGCGGCCTCGTCGAGCAGCTCCACATCATCCACTGCGACGACCTGCGCCACATCCGGCACAGCCGCACGCGCGTATACGGCAGACAGGCCCAGGTTTAGCGCCCTTTCAACTGCGGCTTGCAGCAGATGCGTCTTGCCGCTGCCGGTTTCGCCCCAGATATAAAAACCGCGTTCGTCCTGGGTTTTGTTCAGGGCATGATTGAGCGCGGACAGCAATTCAATATTGTGTCCCGCAACAAAATTATCGAGGGTGGGTATCCAGTCGGGCGAAATGCCCAGCAACATTTGCGTCATTTAAAATTTCAATCTTTGTAGAGGCTGCTGTGCAGATACCAACGGCTGGCATGGCGCAGGCCTACCAACAGGGCGGCGGAGAGAGGCAAAGCGAGCAGCAGGCCGAAGAATCCAAACAGCTGGCCGAATGCCAGCAGGGAGAAGATCACCGCCAGCGGGTGCAGGCCGATGCGGTCGCCCACCAGCCACGGGGTGATTGCCATGCCTTCCAGCAGTTGCCCGAGTCCAAACACGCCCCACACCAGCACGATGCTCGAAACGTGATCAAACTGGGTGAAGGCGGCAAGGGTGGCCAGCGCCAGGCCGCTTAACATGCCGAGATAGGGCACGAATACCAGCATGCCCGCCACTATGCCTATTGGCAGCGCAAACTCAAGGCCGGCCAGCCACAGGCAAAGTACATAGTAGGTACTCATTAACAGCATCACCGACATTTGGCCGCGCAGAAACTCAGCCAGAATGCGGTCGATTTCAGCCGCGATTTCCAGCACTTTGGCGTGCAGCCGGCGCGGGATCGCAGCTTCAATCCTGGCCATCAACAGTGGCCAGTCGCGCAGCAGATAGAACAGCACCAGAGGAATCAGCAGCGCATTCATCAGCAGCGCCAGCAGCATGGCGCCGCTGCCGCCCAGCCAGGGCAGAACTTTTGCTGCAGCGCCACCGGCGCTCTGCCAGTGTTCCGACAACAGGCTTTTCAGCACTTCATTGTCCCACTGCAGGCTGACGTTGAATTTTTCCTGCAGGATGGGCAACAGCTTGAGGCGTGCCAGATCGAGCAGCGCCGGCAGGCGCGATATAAAGTGACTGAATTCCTTTTGCAGCAGCGGCAGCATGATCAATATCAGCAGCGCCAGCAGCCCGAGCAGCGCTGCCATCACCATTAAGGCTGCCAGCGTACGCGGCAGCTTCCGGCCGAGCGGCAGCCTCAAAGCACAGAGCCTGCTCACCCATGGGTCGCAGATGTAAGCCAGGATGGCCGCAGCAACAAATGGCATGAGAATGGGCTCCAGCAGGTACAGCAGCCAGGAAATTGCTGCAGTTATCGCAATCCATTGCAGTGCAACAAAGCGTTCCATGGGCATTTCGGGTAAAATCCGTTAATTGAATAATTGAAATTTGCCGCACTGTATCCTGAAGAAAGCGAGAACTCAACTTGAAACAAGCCCCAACCTCTAATAGCAACGCCCTCTCCTACCGCGACGCCGGAGTGGACATCGATGCCGGCGATCGCCTGGTGGAGAACATCAAGCCTTTTGCCAAGCGCACCATGCGTCCCGAAGTGCTCAGCGGTATCGGCGGCTTTGGCGGTCTGGTCGAGATTTCAAAAAAATACAAAGAACCTGTGCTGGTTTCCGGCACGGACGGCGTAGGCACCAAACTTAAGCTGGCGTTCGAGTTGAATCGCCATGACACCGTGGGCATCGATCTGGTCGGCATGAGCGTGAACGATATTCTGGTGCAGGGCGCAGAGCCGCTGTTTTTCCTCGATTACTTTGCCTGCGGCAAGCTGGATGTGGATGCGGCTACCGAAGTAATCAAGGGCATTGCGAACGGCTGCGAACAGTCCGGCTGTGCGCTGATCGGCGGCGAGACCGCCGAGATGCCGGGCATGTATCCGGTGGGCGAATATGACCTGGCCGGCTTTGCGGTGGGCGTGGTGGAAAAGGCCAATATCATCACAGGCAGTGACATCAAGGCCGGCGACGTGGTGCTGGGTCTGGCCTCCAATGGCGCGCACTCCAACGGCTACTCGCTGGTGCGCAAGATCATCGAGCGCAGCAATCCCGACCTCAACGCCAAATTTGACGGCAAACTCACGCTGGCCGACTGCATCATGGCGCCCACGCGCATCTACGTAAAGCCGCTGCTGGCGCTGATGCAGACGCTGACAGTAAAGGGGATGGCGCACATCACCGGCGGCGGCCTCACCGAAAACGTGCCGCGCGTACTGCCGCAAAATGTGGTGGCAGACCTCGACAGCAAGACCTGGCAGACGCCCAAGCTGTTTGAATGGCTGCGCGAGCAGGGCAATGTGGCGGCGCAGGAAATGTTCCGCACCTTTAACTGCGGCATCGGCATGGTGGTGGTCGTCAGTCAGGCGGATGCAGGCAAAGCCATCAGCCAGCTGACTGCTGCAGGTGAAAAGGTATGGCAGATCGGCCAGATACGTGCGCGTCAGGGTGATGAGCATCAGACCCAGGTCAAATAGAACTGCCATCCGCATAACTGGGTGGATTAAACAGATTGAATATGCATACGCTTCGATCTTTTAATCTGTGCAGCCCCAACTCGCCGAGGTAACCCGTGAATTAGTTTCTGCTCACACATGAAAAAAATTGTCATCCTGATTTCCGGCCGCGGCAGCAATATGCAGGCGATGCTGTCTGCCAATCTGCCCTGTCATATCGCAGCGGTGATCAGCAACCGCGCCGACGCGCATGGACTGGAAATTGCCACACAGCACGGCGTAGCGACACGCGTTGTATCTCACCGCGATTACGCAGACCGCGCATCATTCGATACTGCGCTGGCACAAGTCATAGATAGCTACCAACCTGATTTCGTTGTGCTGGCCGGTTTTATGCGCATCCTGACGGAACAATTTGTAAATCGCTACCATGGCCGCCTGCTCAATATCCATCCGTCCTTGCTGCCTGCCTACGCCGGCATGCATACCCATGAGCGCGCCTTGCAGGATGGGGTAAAGATACATGGATGCACCGTGCATTTTGTGACGCCCGATCTCGATCACGGCCCCATCATTATTCAGGCCGCCGTGCCTGTATTAAGCCACGACACGCCACAGTCTTTGGCTGCGCGGGTATTGAAGGAAGAACACCCGATCTATATACAAGCCATTCGCTGGCTGTGCTCCGATCAGGTGACGCTAAATGCTGCAGGCAGAGTCGTGTGCCATCATCAGGAACATGCCGCGGCCGCGCTTATTGCACCCAATATGGAGTAATGTCATGAAACAGCTTATTCCACGCCACCTCGCTGTGCTGTTGCTGTGCATCACTGCACAGCCGCTGTTGGCCGCGCCTGCAAGCCACATAGAGGCCAGTTACGACGTGATCGGTTTTGGCATGACGCTGGCAAATATCAGCGAAACCTTTAACCGCAAGGACGACAGCTACCACATAGAAAGCGTGACCAGGGCGGTGGGACTTCTTGCGCGCATAAAGCCTGAAACAATACGCGTCACCAGCCAGGGCAAGATCACGCCGCAAGGCATGCTTCCACTCAGCTATGCACTAACACGTGAAATCGATACCCAAAAAAATGCCAGTGCAAAATTCAACTGGGAAACCTCCATCCTTACCCATAACGACTATAAAGGCGTGCAGGATATGCCTCTGCCCAAGGGCACGCAGGACAGGTTAAGCGTGCTGTATCACCTGCCGCTGCAGGTACAGCCTGGTGAGGCTGAATTTAAATTCAACATGACGGACGGCAACAATCTGGAGGACTACAACTTCAGCCTCACAGCAGAAACACAGCGCGTGCGCGTGCCCCTGGGTACGTTTACAACGCGCTATATATCCAATACTCCCATAGGCGAAACCGTAAAATACGAAATATGGATGGCGACGGAGCTCAATAATTTCCCCATCAAGATTATCGTCACTGATGCCAAGGGCGGCAAGCTTACCCAGGTGCTGACACAAGTCACTATTACCCCGTGAACTCCGCAGCAGGCTTCCCTTTCACCCGCATTGCTGTTGCCGTTGCACTCTCAATTCTGGTGCACAGCCTGCTGCTGTGGCAATGGCCGAAACTGGATCTCGCCAGCCAGCAGGAGTTGCTGCCCCCGCTGCAGGCAAAGCTCGAGCCCTTGCCCAAACTGGCTGCCGTGCCCGTGCCACGCAAATCCAGACCCCGCCGCGCCGCCAGGGTGGAACCCATGGTAAAACCTGTTGTTGCGACGCCCGCTGTTATCGCGGACGCCACTTCGGCCGTAGCTGCAGTGGCAGCCGCAGCCAGCGCAGTTGATGCGACTTCCTCATTGGCTCCAACGCCCACGACCACAGAAGAAGCTGCAAGTCCTCCCCTGCTGCCCAAACATGCCCAACTGCATTTCGCCGTGCAGTACGGCGGAGGCACCTTCAAGGTAGGTGAAGTCAGTCACGAGCTGGAAAACATCGACGGGCATTACAGCTTGCGCGCGATCACCCGGACCACAGGAGTGGTCGGCATCTTCAAAAGCTATCGGCTCACCCAGAGCAGCAGTGGCAGCGTGACCAAACAGGGGTTGCGGCCTGAAAGTTACGACGAGAGCAAAACGGACAGCAGCGGGACCCAGACTTCGAGTGCCCGCTTCGACTGGGATGGGAACAAGATATATTTTTCCGACGGCAGTGTCAGCAAGCTGCTTGAACAGGCACAGGATGCACTGAGCCTGCCCTACCAGCTGTCTCAACTACCGTTAAATCTGGCACACTTCCCGATTGCGCTGAGCAACGGTAAAAATATCAGGCAGCACTACCTTGCGGTTGGCGACGAAGGAACGATCAGCACCACAATGGGCGAACTCCGCACCGTTACCCTGTATAAGGTGCATGGCGCAAATGAGGAGGGCCTGATCATCTGGTTAGCTTTAGAATATCGCCTGTTACCGGTTAAAATACTGTACCTGGATAAATCAGGCGAAATCTCAGCCAATATGGTCATCACCGACATCCGCGTTTCGGATGAATAATTCACACGTAAATTTCCAATGCTCCTTACCGAATACCGCCTAGACCTCGTCGTACAAGCGCTGCGCACCATATTGCCGCTGGAACATCCCGCTGATACCTCGCTGCGCTACTTCTTCCAGGCAGAACGCATCGGTTCCAACGAGCGTGCCTTGGTGGCAGAAACGGTATTCGGCGTGCTGCGTCACCGCCTGTTCCTTGAACATAGCTGTGGCGAGCAAACCACGCCGCGTCGCCTGGCGCTCGCCTACTGGGTGAAATTCGGCGGCTACAATCTGCGCGAACTCACCCCATTGCTCAAAGCCACCGAATCCGAATGGCTGGTGCATGTAAAGTCGATCAAGGTTGATGAATTGCCGCTGTCGGTGCAGGCCGAGCTGCCGGACTGGATCATCGAAAAACTGCGCGCGCATTACAATGACGAAGAAATTCTGGCCATCGGCCTGTCCATGCAGCAACCCGCAGGGCTGGACTTGCGCGTCAACACCTATCTGTCCAATCGCAACGAAGTGCTGGCGGGCCTGCAGGCCGAAGGCGTGACTGCCGAAGCCACACCCTACTCGCCTATTGGCATCCGTTGCAAAGGCAAACCCGCGCTTAACAAGAGCCCGATGTTTGAAGGCGGAAAATTTGAAGTGCAGGACGAGGGCAGCCAATTACTGGGATTTTTGGTGGCCCCGAAACGCAATGAAATGGTGGTGGATTTTTGCGCCGGTGCCGGCGGCAAAACACTGATGCTGGGTGCCATGATGAACTCGCAGGGCAGGCTGTATGCGCTCGATGTGTCGGAAAAACGCCTGGCCAATTTGAAGCCACGCCTGAAACGCTCAGGCTTGAGCAATTTGCAGCCACAGCTGATTGCACATGAAAATGACATCAAGGTCAAACGCCTCGCCGGCAAGATCGACCGCGTACTGGTAGATGCGCCGTGCAGCGGCCTGGGCACCTTGCGCCGCAATCCGGATCTGAAGTTCCGCCAGTCGCCGCAAAGCGTGGCAGAGCTCACGCAGAAACAGAGCAACATTCTGTCCGCCGCCAGCAAACTGCTGAAAAAAGGCGGACGTCTGGTCTATGCCACATGCAGCCTGCTACATGAAGAAAACGCCGGCATCGTGCAAGCCTTTCTATCCGGTCACCCGGATTTCAAACTGCTGCCTGCTGGCGTAGTGCTGGCGCAGCAGAAAGTGCCCTTGGAAATGGGTGAATACCTGCAATTGCTGCCGCAAAAGCACGGCACCGATGGCTTCTTTGCCGCCGTGATGGAGCGCAGTGCTGCAAGCGCACAGCCGACTACCAGCGATGAAGCAGTTTAAAGTTTAGTGTTTGGAAAAGCAGAACTAGAGAAACACCGGGAGTCTGCAGATTTAACAGCCGCAGGTCCCGGGTGGAATCAAGACAGACTGAGATCGCCCAGCGCAGCTTCAATTTCAGCAAAAGTGCGTGCAACTTCGGTGATCTGAATTTGCACACCCAGTTGGCGCGCAATCTGGGTCGCAGAAAAAATGCCACATACTGCCTGGGGGCCGCCGGTATTCTCTGCCACCACCAGTGCGTGCTGGCGGCCGGATGCTTTCAGTGTCGCCAGCACATGTCCAACCTTTGCAGAAGCCACATCGTCACAGCTCAACACTTCCAGTTCGCGATGCGGCGTCATGATGTCGCGCACCAGAATATCGGAATGTGTGCCGCCATGATGCTGCAAGAAGCGCATCGGCTTTTCGCCCAGAATGTCTGACGTGGTGAGAAAACCGAGCACCTTATCGGTCTCATCCAATACCAGCAGCGTACGCACACCATAACGCTGCATCTTGGCGTGGGCTTTTTCCATTGGAGTCTTGGCACGCACCGTTACCACTGAAACTTTTTTCAGGTCGGTCATAACGTAATGCGCAGGATCTTCCAAATTGACCCGCTCCGGAAACTCCTGGGTGGGACGCACAAAACTGGCACCGAGCTTCAATGAATGTATGGATAAAGGGGCATATTCTCGAGCTATCATTTTTCCTCCAGGATGTTATTTAGCGACTAAATTATTATTATTTGCTGCCAGCATTGCTAACAAGATGTCTCGTTGCATCACTTCCTTCTGCATGTCTGAGTGGCGGAAGATAACGTGCCAACTCTTTCAATGCCAAACCATACACCTCGCGCTTAAACTCGATAACATTATTGATGTCTACCCAATAATCTGTCCAGCGCCACGCGTCGAACTCCGGATGCCCTGAAGCCCGCAAGGATACGTCACAATCGCGTCCCACCAGGCGCAATAAAAACCAGATTTGCTTCTGCCCTTTATAGCTCCCGCGCGACTCCCGTTTTGACCAGCTCTGCGGAACTTCGTAACGCATCCATTCACGTGTTCGCCCAAGAATCTGAACGTGACAACAATGCAAACCTACCTCTTCATGCAACTCTCGATACATCGCCTGCTCTGGCGTTTCACCATACTGAATGCCACCTTGCGGAAACTGCCACGCATCCTGCCGGATACGCTTACCCCAAAAAGCCTGATTTTTTTCATTTGTCAGTATGATGCCGACATTTGGGCGATAGCCATCTCGGTCTATCATGTTATGCCCCATAAATTATATTGATAGGACGAATTGTTCCATAATTCACGCGCTGTGAAAAGCACTAAGGCGTATTTGATCAATCATTGGCGCAAACTAAAACTTGTTCAGAAACCATCAGACAGCTTAAGTACTTCTTCAACTCAGTTATCGGCTGAACTACCCGGCAAAAACCGGAATTTGACGTGCTCACTTGCCGGATCAGCTATCCGTTATTCCGTGCTTGCACAGCTTTTCGCAGGCAGACAAGCCAGCAACCAACCTCAGGGCTGTCAAACTGGCAATTGATTTAACTAAAAAAAATGACCACTAAAAGTCTATTGGTCATTTTTACAATGGTTATTTTGATATCCCCACTTGGGTTCATCCAGCAACGCAGCGATAGACTGGCGGAAAATTTACCGCTCATGCATGCACATGCTTACTCAGTGCGGTCAGCCCATGCACCACTTTGCGCGAAGCCTTGGTATATTCCCCGTCCATGATCGCCTCTGCTGCGGCGTTATTATTCTGTTGCACACTGGTGACCACTTTGGCTGCTGTAACATGAAAGTGAGCATGATCGGAACGTAAAACTTTTAATGTTTCATCATCATCGTGAAAATATTTAAGTGCAGGACCGTGTATCCACTTGCCCAATTTGCACTGATCATCGCGGCAGATAACCGTTGGATCAAGATTTTCCTCCGAGGTCCCATCAAGGTACTTTTCCAGACGGATTTTCCAGAGGATATGGGCATTGATTGCCTCCATGATATTGATCTCATCACTTATTTTTATTTTTGTTTCTGACACTGCTTTTTTCTTGCCCAAGCCAACTAAATTAGAAAAAATCCCCATTTCTTTTTCCTCCCTTGGTATTGGAGTATTTATTCTACATCTAAATCAAACTGATGCATCATATTAGTAATATATGATTTGCAAACCGCTTTATTTGGTTCATGGTCAACTTGCATCGCTATGCACAACCTTTATCGGTAAAATAGCAGACCCATCATCAAATCAATAACGGAATTAACCATGCGTGTTTCACAATTTTTCATCTCCACCCTGAAAGAAGCCCCTTCCGAAGCCGAACTGATCAGCCATCAACTGATGCTGCGTGCTGGCTACATTAGAAAGCTTTCCAGCGGCCTGTATACCTGGATGCCCCTCGGGCTGCGTGTATTGCGCAAGGTTGAGGCGATCGTGCGCGAGGAGATGAACAGAAGTGGCGGCATTGAACTGCTTATGCCAGCCGTGCAGCCTGCCGAACTGTGGCAGGAAACGGGGCGCTGGGATGTATTCGGGCCGCAGATGCTAAAAATTACCGATCGCCATGAAAAGTTGTTCTGTTTCGGGCCTACCCATGAGGAGGTCATCACCGACATCGCGCGCCGCGAGGTGAAGAGCTACCGCCAATTACCGCTGAACTTCTACCAGATCCAGACCAAATTCCGCGATGAAGTGCGGCCGCGTTTCGGCGTGATGCGCGCACGCGAATTCCTGATGAAGGATGCCTACTCTTTCCATGCCGACTTTGACAGCCTGGAACAGACCTACAAAGTGATGTACGCAACCTACAGCCGCATCTTTACCCGCCTCGGCCTGCAGTTCCGCGCAGTAGCCGCAGACACCGGCGCGATCGGCGGCAGCGGTTCGCATGAGTTTCATGTGCTGGCTGATTCCGGCGAGGATGCACTGGCGTTTTGTCCCACCTCGGAATATGCGGCCAATGTGGAACTTGCCGAAGCAATTGCTCCCCCAACACCGCGCACTGGCGCAAGCGAGTCACTACAGAAGGTTATTACTCCCGGACAGAAATCGATAGAAGAAATCGCAGCCTTCATGAAAGTGGATGCACAACAGGTGCTGAAAACCATTGCCGTGGTGGATGGCAACGGCAAGTTTGTACTCCTGCTGCTGCGCGGCGACCACATGCTGAACGAGATCAAGGCCGGCAAAATATTGGGCGAGTTCCGTTTCGCCAGCGACGAAGAGATTCAGCAGAACATGGGCTGTCGCCCCGGTTACATCGGCCCGGTGAACACAAGCCATACTGTGCTGGCCGACCGCTCCGCCGCTGCGATGGGCAATTTCGTGTGCGGCGCAAATGAAGATGGCTTCCACTACAGCGGTGCCAACTTCGGGCGCGACATCGCTCTGGATGAAGCCAATGTGCGCGACCTGCGCAACGTCGTTTCCGGCGATGCCAGCCCGGACGGCATGGGCACGCTGGAGTTGTGCCGCGGCATCGAAGTCGGCCATATTTTCCAGTTGCGCACCAAGTATTCCGAAGCGCTGCAAGCCAGTTATCTTGACGAAAAGGGTAAGCTGAAGGCGATGGAGATGGGCTGCTATGGCATCGGCGTATCACGCATCGTGGCGGCTGCCATTGAGCAGAATTACGACGCGCGAGGCATTGCCCTGCCTGTCGCCATGGCGCCGTTCCAGGTAGCCATCGCACCAATCGGCATGAAGAAAAGCGATGCAGTGCGTCAGGCAGCCGAGGATTTATACGCCGAATTTGCCGCCGCGGGTATTGAAGTCTTGCTGGATGACCGCGACGAGCGTCCCGGCGTGATGTTTGCCGACCTGGAACTGATCGGAATTCCGCACCGTATTGTGATTGGCGACCGCGGCCTGAAAGAAGGCAAAGTGGAATATCAGGGCCGCCGTGATGCAGAGGCCAGAATTTTGGACTTGCAGAATGCATTTGGAGTCGTACAATCACTGCTATGAGTGTAATCAAACATTTCAGCCGGCATGTTTTGGCGCTGTCTTTAGCCACAGCGGGGGGGTGTTTTACCTCTACAGCCCTGGCTGGCGCGCAGACAGAGGGCGTCCTTTCCGCCAGTGTGCGTGCAGGGATGCAACGCGCCGTCGCAGATCAGGCCGCCCCGAAACTGGCGTTTCCCTCGCAACAGGAAGCGCAGTTCTGGCTGACCGAGATGTCGGATCGACTTAAGAAGAAAATACCGGATGAAGAATCCCGGCGTGAATTTTTAAGCACGGTGCACTATGAAGCGGTGCGCGCAGGACTTGATCCACACCTGGTATTGAGCCTGATCGAAGTAGAAAGCGGCTTCAATAAATATGCGGTATCCCGGGTTGGCGCGCGCGGCTATATGCAAGTCATGCCATTCTGGGTAAAGTCTATCGGTACTCGCGAACACAACCTGTTCCACCTGCGCGTCAACCTGCGCTACGGTTGCACCATCTTGCGTTATTATGTAGACATGGAAAAGGGCAATCTGTATCGCGCACTGGGAAGATACAACGGCAGCCTGGGCCAGGCCGAATATCCCAACCTGGTCAAAGCCGCATGGCACAAACACTGGACAGCGCCCATCCGTACCCGCTCAAAAGACAAGCTCATTCCAACCAGCTAGACTCAGGCAGCAATAACGAGCCTCCCGCGATATTGGCTTACTGCGACTTCCCGGATTTGGAACGAATATAGGCTTCTATTTCATCGCGCGTCACCATTCCTGACTGGTAACTGACCAGCTTGCCGGTCGGGTCATACAGGTAAGAGGTGGGCAATGCATCAATTCTGCCGATCTGCGCAGCAATCCTGTCGTCGCCGAATACGATTGGATAACTAATTGCCAGCTGCTTGGCATACGAATTCACTGAATCCATGGAAGAGCTCATCGCTACGCCGATCACTACGAAATCGCTGGCCTTGCGCGCATTATGCATCTCGACCAGATCAGGGATTTCTTCAAGGCATGGCGGACACCAGGTCGCCCAGAAGTTGACCAGCACCCATTTGCCTTTGTAATCGGACAGGCGCTGCACATTGCCCCGTATGTCCTTGAACACAAATTCATTGGCTGCAACATTTGCCGTGACCAGTAGTGAGCAGGCCAACAGCAGCAAACGCAAATGCTTCATCAATGATGCGCCTCTCCCCTTAGTGATTATCTTCATGCTCTTCCCCGCCGCCGTGTCCCTTGCCTCCAGCTTCGGCAGCATGGCTCAGATACAGAGCCAGACCGATCAGCGCGATACTGCCGCCCAGATAGAGCAGATCAATCGGCGCAGTTAACTTCATGTGCAGAGACTCTTCAAACAGGGTCACGATCATGATCATCAGGATCACTTTGGCCAGACGTGATTTCAGATCATCCAGACTGTTGATCACCAGAATCTTGCTGGAGGCTTTGGTGCCGTGTGCCTGGTCGATGTCACTGATAAACAGCTCATACAGGCCCAGTGAAAATATCAGCATCACCGTTCCCAGCAGGTAACCATCCACCACCTCTACAATATGCGACACGATGCTGTCGTGTAATGCCTTGCGTGCCTCATCGCCCAATTCGGAAGAAGCGTAATGCATCGCGTGCTGTACCAGATATACCACGTCCACTGTGGCGAGATAAAAAATCGCAAAGCCGGCAAACAGGCTACCCAATACCGCGAACATGATTACAAAGCGGCTGTTCCACATTGAGCCTTCAAAAAAACTTTCAACAAACTTCATCATGGTGTGTTCCTATAAAAAATCGCAAACAGAAATTAACTTAACGCGAGATTGTAGCTTCGTTAAACAGCGCACGCAAACTCACCTCTGAATTTTTTGCATTACGCTCGGCCAAGCGTGTCAACCATGTATTGATTCCCTCGCAGCTTACGCTGAAAGGCGGCTTGGCCGGATCGAACACAAACAAACGATAAAGCTCGATGGCCTGCACATGCTCTGGAGCTCGTATCATCACCCAGCTGCGGCCCACAGTACGTTGCACGAGATCGATGGTGGCCATTTTCTCCAGCAACTCCTCCAGCGAGTCATAACCCAGCTTCAACTCCCTGGAAAGCTTCGGCAGGGTCTGCGTTATCCCGCTACGCATACTTTCGCTCATTAACCTCAGGATGCACAGTGCGTAAAAAAGCTTCACTTCCGGCGACAGCGGCTGAATACCTGTCTTGCTGCGCCAGTGTGACAATGAGGCCGTCAATAAAGCGCCCAGCAACACGGTCAGCCATGACAGATATATCCACAGCAAAAAGATGGGGATACTGGCAAATGCGCCGTATACCAGCTTGTAGGTTGGGAAATTGGTTATATAAAGCGCAAATGCCCGACTCATGGCTTCAAATGCAATTGCCGACACCGCACCGCCAATAAAAGCATGCTGCATGGGCACATAGCGGTTCGGCACTACACGAAACAAAAAGGCAAATGCCAGGGTGGCAAGCAACAACGGCACGACCTTGAGCATCCACACAACCACAGTAGGAATATGGTTGAAATTGCCCACTGACATACCAATTAGCCATGAGGTCATCGACAGGCTGCCACCCATCAGCAAGGGCGCAAGGGTCAGCACGGCCCAATAAACCAGCACACGCTGCAGCACGGTCCGCTGCCGCGAGACGCGCCAAATCGTATTAAAGGCATTGTCGATGCTGTAAATCATCAACATCGAGGTAATCGCCAAAAATACGATGCCCACTGCGGTCAGTCTGGCTGCATTTTCGGCAAACTGTTCCATATAGCGCGAGATCATTTTACCGCCTGTTTCCGGCAGCATATTTTGCAGTATGATGTTTTTGGCATGCTCGGAAAAATCGGAAAATTGCGGGAATGCCGAAAAAACAGTGAGCACGATCGTGATCAGCGGCACCAGCGACAGTAGCGTGGTAAAGGTCAAGCTTGAAGCCATATCGGCACAACGATCCTGCCTGAAGCGCGCGACAAGCAGACTAACAAAATGAATTACATAGAGTTCCGAAATTTTCTTGAAGAGTTTAGGCATAGCAGGCAATTTATACTGAGAATTTTATAATGCGACGGATAACTGAAATACAATGGCGAGCATGATAACTGACAAAGAAATTCTTGTGCTGTATTACAGTCAGCACGGCGCAGTGCGCCAGATGGCGCAACTGATTGCGCGCGGCGTGGAACAGGTTCCCGGCGCGCGTGCACGGCTGCGCACCGTGCCCAAGGTCTCCGCCACCTGCGAAGCAACCGAATCTGCCATTCCCGACTCGGGCGCGCCTTATGTCGAACTGAGCGACCTGCAAGAATGCATAGGCATCGCACTGGGTAGCCCTACCCGCTTCGGCAACATGGCAGCCGCAATGAAATACTTCTGGGACGGCACCGGCGCGCTGTGGATGAAGCACGCACTGGTCGGAAAACCGGCTGCCGTATTTACCTCCACCGGCACCATGCACGGCGGCCAGGAAAGTACCTTGCTGACCATGATGATACCGCTGCTGCACCATGGCATGGTGATGGTCGGCCTGCCCTATTCTGAAGCGGAGTTGAATACAACCCGGCAGGGTGGCACGCCTTACGGGGCCAGCCATGTTGCAGGGCTGGCCAACGATCAGCCTGTCAGCGAAGCCGAGAAAAAACTGTGCATCGCACTCGGCAAACGGCTCGCACAAACCGCATTAAAACTGTCCGCTTAAGTCCTCCCAGTTCCCAAGCATATGAAACCCTACGCTGAATCCTGCGAACATAACCAGGCGCAGATACTTGAAGTGCTGCGTGAGGAGTTTGCCGAGCGGCAGAAAGTACTGGAAATCGCCAGTGGAACCGGACAACATGCGGTTTATTTTGGTCGTGCGCTGCCGCATCTAAGCTGGCAGACCAGTGAGCTGGAACAGAATCATGAGGGTATTTTGGCCTGGCTGAACGAAGCACAATTACCCAATGTGCTTCCCCCCGTTGTGATCGATGTTCATTCGCCGGCCTGGCCAGTTGCTGGCGTGGATGCGGTGTTCAATGCCAACACCGTACATATCGTGTCGTGGGCAGGTGTCGAAAAAATGTTTGCCGGCATCGGCCGTGTACTCAGCGCAGGGGGCATAGTCTGCATGTACGGTGCATTCAACTACGGCGGGAAATTTACCTCGGAGAGCAATGCGCGCTTTGACGCCTGGCTTAAGGCTCGTGACGCACTTAGCGGCGTACGTGATTTTGAGGCTGTTAATTGTCTCGCCGAAGCACAGGGACTGCGCCTGCTGAAGGACATCAGCATGCCCGGCAATAATCGCACCTTAGTGTGGAAACGCACACAGCCATGATCACCAAGGTCATCGAAAACCTCGCCGACATTCCCGCCGCGCAATGGGATGCCCTCGCCGAAAACAATCCTTTCCTCAAGCATGCCTACCTGAGCGCCCTGCAGCAAACCGGCTGCGCCATTCCGCAGACCGGCTGGCAGGCCCAGTTCATCACCCTCTGGGAAGGCGGACAGCTGATCGGAGGCATGCCGCTGTATCTCAAGTCTCATTCCTATGGTGAATTTGTTTTCGACTGGGCCTGGGCCGATGCCTACCAGCGCAACGGGTTGCGCTACTACCCCAAGCTGGTGTGCTCGGTGCCTTTCACCCCGGCCAGCGGGCCGCGCCTGCTGGCAAAAACACGCGAAGCCCGTGCCGACCTGGTGCGCGCCGCACTGGAGCTGGCAAAAGGTGCAGGCGTTTCTTCGCTGCACCTGCTCTTCCCCTACGAAAGCCAGGCCGAGGAAATGCAGGCGCAAGGCATGATGCTGCGCCGCGGCGTGCAGTTGCACTGGCGCAATGCGGGCTATGCCGATTTTGACACCTACCTCGCCGGCATGCGCCGCGACAAACGCAAGAAGATCAAGCAGGAACGGCGCAAGGTCAGCGATGCGGGGATTACTTTCGAACACATACGCGGAGAGCAGATCACGCCTGAGCAGTGGGAATTTTTTGTGCGCTGCTATGCGCATACGCATGTGCAGTACAACTCGCCGCAGCCGCTGAACCTGGCGTTCTTCCAGCGCATCGGCACCACCATGCCGCAGCACATCCTGCTCATCATCGCCTCGCGCGATGGCGAGCCGATCGCCGGGGCGATCAATTTCTACAACCACGACACACTGTTCGGCCGCTCATGGGGCGCGCTGGAATACCACCCCGGCCTGCACTTCGAAACCTGCTATTACCAGGCCATCGATTTCTGCATCAGGCACAGGATTGCCCTGTTCGAAGGTGGTGCCCAGGGCGAGCATAAATTGGCGCGCGGTTTTCTGCCCAGCACTACCTGGTCTGCACACTGGCTCGCGCATCCGCAATATGCAAAAGCGGTAGAAGAGTTCTTACAGCGCGAAGCAGGCGGAGTCGATCTGTACATGGAGGAGCTGAATGACAGCAGCCCGTTCAAACGCGCATCCTGAAGCTCGTAATGCAAATTTAATCAAATATAATCAATATGTTATATCGTTAACCTGCGTTGGTTAGCCATATAATTCGCGAACTCTTCAGCAGGCATGGGCCTGGCGAAATGGTATCCCTGAACCTCGTCGCACTGCTGCAGCCGCAGCAGTGCAAGCTGGCGCTCATCCTCGACGCCCTCGGCGATGGTTGTCAGGTTCAGACTTTTTGCCATCTGAATGATGGCCCTCACAATCGCTGCGTCGTTCGGATCATCCGCCATATCGCGTACAAAAGACTGGTCAATTTTCAGCTTGTCCACATTAAATTGCTTCAGATAGGAAAGGCTGGAATAGCCTGTGCCGAAGTCATCGATCGACAGTTTCACGCCCAGCGATTTCAGCTGCCGCACCTTGGCCAGCACTTTTTCGGTATCCTTGATCAGGATAGATTCGGTCAGTTCCAGTTCGAGCAAGGAGGGATTTAATCCCGATTCGACCAGCGCCTGAAGGACGCTTTTTTCCATGTCGCCCCGCTTGAATTGCACAGCCGAAAGATTTACGGCAATAATCAATTCAGGCAAACCGGCCTTGTGCCATGCAACCGCCTGCCGGCATGCCTCGCGCAATACCCATTCGCCAATCGGCACGATCAGCCCGCTGTCCTCGGCAATCGAAATAAAACGTCCCGGCGGCACCATGCCAAACTCGGGATGGTGCCAGCGGATCAAGGCCTCGGCACCTGTGACGGCGCCGTTGGCAAGACTGATCTGCGGCTGATAATGCAGCACGAATTCACCGTGCTCCAGGGCGCGCCGCAAGCCATTGCGCATGCGCAAATGCTCAATCGCATCAATATTCATCTGTTCGGTGTGGAAGCGATAGGTATTGCGCCCTGATTCCTTGGCCTGATACATGGCCGTGTCGGATTTTTTTAGCAGGGTATCAAAATCCTTACCGTCATCGGGATAGACCGAAACGCCGATCGATAGTGAGATTGCCAAATCATGATTATCGACTTCAAAGGGCTCCGCCAGGCGCGCTAGAATTTTCTCGGCAACCACCGTGATCGATTCCGTATCGGGCATATTGTTAAGCACAATCAGAAACTCGTCCCCGCCATGTCTGCTGAGAGTGTCCGTTTCTCTCAAGCATTCGCGTAGCCGTAGCGAAACGCTCTTGAGCAGGCCGTCTCCTATGACATGGCCGAGGGAATCGTTGATGGTCTTGAACTTGTCGAGATCCACGAACAGCAGTGCAACCAGGGTCTTCTCGCGGTCAGCCACGAGTGTCGCCTGCTCCAGATGATCCTTGGCCAGCAGGCGATTCGGCAGCCCGGTCAACGCATCGTGATAAGCCAGGAATTCAATTTGTTGCTGCGCCGCTTTCCGATCACTGACATCTTGTGCCATGCTGACAATATATTTGCGTCCATCGGGCAACTGGCCAACCGGCGCGGCACTAAAATGCCAGGTGCGGAAGCTGCCGTCTTTGCAGCGAATCACACGTTCACCCTGGTCAACACGGTGTTTGATTCCGTACAGTTTTTCTACCATCCTTTGCATGGCGGGCACATTATCCCAGTAAGCATTCTGCAACCAGCTTGTGATGTCAGGAATATCCGCATGGCTATAGCCCGTCGCCTCTGACCAGGCCTTGTTGATTTCAAGCACCTCGCCATTTTCAGCATGTATCATCATCGGGAAAGGCGCTTCAGCCGCCACGCGACGGAAGCGCTCCTCGCTCTCCAGCAGATTCTCTTCAATTTTCCGGGTATGGCTCAAGTCGTGAATGCTCATCAACGTTCCTGTCGGCATGCCAGCTTCATCACGCATTGTCTTGACGCTGATTTCAATTGGGCGTCCCGAAGGATTGTCAGGATGGTCGACTTCCATCGTGATTACCGTGTCCAGCCTCTCCTCCTGCGCACGGCAAACAGGGCAAAGCACAGTTTCACCCAGAGGATGGATGATTTCGGTGATATGTTTGCCGATCGCCTGCTCAGGCTCGACACGCATCATGGTGTAAAAAACCTTGTTGGCGCGCACCAGGTGGCGCTTCGCATCCAGCAGATAAATGACATCCACGAAGGAATCCATGGCCTGTATCCAGGTTGAGGATTCGCGCTGCAGTGCGCGTTCGGTATTTTTCTGCTCTGTGATGTCGCTTATGGTCCCCTGCAAGATCCGCTCTCCGCCATAATTGAAAGCGGAAAGCAGCACTTCAGCTGGAAAGGTTTCACCGCTATTGCGCCGGTACATCCATTCAAATTGCACTTTTCCAGACTGCAGCGCTTCTGCAATATGATCAGCGGCCGCATCTTGGGATTTGCGCCCACCCGGTTGTACCGGCGGGGAAAAGTCTGAGGGCTGATGCCCTACTAACGCTGACTTCTCTTGCATGCCAAATATGGCCAGTGTGCGTGCATTGCAGTCTATAAAGACACCGTCTGACAACAGCACGATGGCATCATTCGAGCCTTCAAAGATGGAACGAAGCTTTTCTTCATGCAGCTCACGCTCCAATTCCCAGGTTAGCTGATTTTTCACCGCCCAGCGATAGACGACGTAGCTCCCCAATATGCTTAGAATTAACAGCAGATAAGTGAACTGCACCTTCTGCCACCACTGTAGATACACGTTGGTGACAGGCATCGTCACAAAAAAAGTAATGGGGTAATGTGCCAAACGACGATAGCCGAAAAGAAAATTCTTTTGGTATAGACCGATGTACCCTTCAACATTCCCGCGTGCAGGAAAACCTTGCTGCTTCAAATGCTCGATCAAAATACCTGCCCGAGGTTTTCCATATATCTTTTCTGCATCCACTTCGCCAGAATCGGGATATCTGCTGATCAAATGCGCGTCATCACGCAACAATCCCAGCGCGGTATTGGCCGGCAATGACAGGTCATGCCAGAAGATTTGCTGGCGCGCGAGGGGCAATACCGCGACCAGGATATATAACAGCTTGCCTTGTTTATCCCTGATGGCGTAGCGGAGAGGAATAACCCAGCCCTTGGCCAGGGGACCATACGCCGGCCGGCCAATATTAAAGTCCCCCCCCTTCAGAAGCTCTTCGCGTCCCATAATGAAGGAGGGGGCATTTGCCATCGATGGCAAGGGTTTCCCCGGAAGTACGTCAGATGAAACCAGTATCTGCCCGTCGGGGCGATTGATATTGGCGATCAACAGATCCGGACTGGTCTGCAAAAACCGTTTGAGCAACTGATGGCTATGAGCAATATCGATGGAGCCATGCCCATCAACCGTCTCCTGGGCGAGGACTTTGAGAGAATTCTCATAGTGGGAAAAATAGGAATCGAGCGAATTTCCGCTTAGCTCCGCAATTGAAGAGAGTTCTGCTGATTGATCTCTTTTTTCACCCTGATATGATGACCAGGAGTAAGCAAGCAGGAACGAAACAAAAAACAATGCTAACAGACTAAACACCCTTCTCATGTTGCGGATGGCCGGATATTGAGTATGTTTCAAGCCTGTATTTAGTTTGTCTGACATATCTGTTTTTGAGGATCAGCTTAGTCCAACGCAAAAAGTGTCCATAGGTATTTCCGATCTCAATGTAACGGAGACAAACAGGCTTATTTCTTGCTGGTTTGAAAGACTCGCTCTGCAGGCACGCGCAACTGCACTAACAGATACTCGGCAAAATCCGCGGCATAGGGTTGCAGTGAAATAGCTTCTTGCATGCAACTCAGCCATGAGTCTCTTTCGCCCTCATGTATCACCAGATGTGCATGTACTGCCGGGATGCTGATCGAACCGTATTTTTCGTTATACAGCCTCGGCCCGCCGAGCCAGCCGCATAAAAATCGTGCAAGCTTGTCTACCGATACCTCAAGATCATCCGGGTGCATATTCCTGATCACTGTCGCATGGGATCGCTCGTCCATGATTCGATAGAAATCCTCGGCCAGTTTCTGAATTCCCTCTACACCGCCTGCGGCTTTAAATGAACCGTCTTCGTGGCCGTAAACCGGTTTGCTATTTGTCGTCATAATTTATCCCGCCAATCCCACGTACACGTTTTGCACATCATCATCTGAATCCATCGCCTCCAGAAATGCTTCCACTTCCTCACGCTCTGCATCATTCAGCGTAACCGGATTTTTTGCCTTGTAGCCCAATTGCGCTGATTGCACAGTAAAGCCAAAATTGGGCAAGGCGCGACATACCGCATCCAGGTCGGCCGGATCGGTCAGGAACAAAGTCGCCCCCTCATCTGCGGCCTCCAGATCCTGCGCGCCCGCTTCAATTGCGGCCAGATCGGCATCGGCGTCCCTGGACTGAGGCATAGCCTCAATCATGCCGAGATAGTCAAAGTCCCATGCAACCGAACCCGATGCGCCCAGCTGCCCCTTGCGGAACAGCACACGAATATTGGACAGGGTGCGGTTGATATTGTCGGTCAGGCACTCCACGATAACCGGCACCCGGTGCGGCGCGAAACCTTCGTAGATCAGCTTCTCCAGTTGCCCGCCGTCGTCGAGCAGACCGGCCCCCTTTTTGATGGCGCGCTCCAGCGTCTCGCGCGGCATCGACGCCCTTTTGGCCTGCTCAACCACGATGCGCAAACGTGAATTCGAATCTGGATCGGCGCCGCCGCGTGCGGCGACCATGATCTCTTTTGACAGCTTGCCAAAAATTTTACCTTTTGCATTGGCTGCGATTTCTTTATGCCTGGCTTTCCACTGTGCGCCCATATCTATTTCCCTGTTGCGATGCCATTGACAGGCGTCATAACTTTGTTTAATACAATCAATATATTATAAATACCTACACTTGCGGATGCGCGCGCTCCGTACCGGCGTGCAATTTATTCAGCGCATTCAGATAGGCCTTTGCGGAAGCCACCACGATGTCGGTATCCGCGCCCTGCCCGTTCACAATGCGCCCGCCTTTGGATAGCCGCACCGTGACTTCGCCTTGCGCATCAGTACCGCTGGTGATGTTGTTGACCGAGTAGAGCTGCAGCTCGGTGCCGCTGTGAACAATCTGCTCGATGGCCTTGAAGGTCGCATCGACCGGGCCACCGCCCTGCATTTCCGCTTCCTGCTCTTTGCCGCCCACATTCAGACGCACCGATGCCTTGGGCAGGATGCCGGTTTCGCTGTGCGCGCGCATCGCCAGCAGGCGATAGTGTTCGCTTACCATCGCCACTTCTACGTCGCTGACCAGCGCCTGCAGGTCTTCGTCGAAAATTTCCTTTTTGCGGTCGGCCAGCTCCTTGAAACGCGCAAAGGCAGCATTCAGCGCATCTTCGTTTTCCAGCACGATGTCGAGTTCCTGCAAGCGGCTGCGGAAGGCATTGCGGCCGGACAGCTTGCCGAGCGAAAGTTTGTTGGCGCTCCAGCCCACATCCTCGGCGCGCATGATTTCATAGGTCTCGCGGTGCTTGAGCACACCGTCCTGATGGATGCCGGATTCATGCGAGAAAGCATTGGCACCGACCACCGCCTTGTTGGGCTGCACCGGGTAGCCGGTAATGCTCGACACCAGCCTTGAGCTGGGCACGATCTGTGTGGTGTCGATGCGCGTATCGCAGCTGAAGATGTCACGGCGCGTTTTCACCGCCATCACCACCTCTTCGAGGCTGGCATTGCCGGCGCGCTCGCCTAGGCCGTTGACCGTACACTCCACCTGGCGCGCGCCGTTCAGCACCGCAGACAGGGAATTGGCCACGGCCAGGCCGAGGTCGTTATGGCAGTGCACCGAGAAGATGACCTTGTCGGAATTGGGAACGCGTTCGCGCAACTGGCGGATCAAGGCGCCAAACTGATGCGGCAGGTTGTAGCCCACGGTGTCGGGAATATTCAGCGTCGTTGCACCGGCCTTGATTACCGCCTCCAGCACGCGGCACAGAAAGTCCACGTCGGAGCGCCCGGCATCCTCCGGCGAAAACTCGACATTGTCGGTGTACTTGCGTGCCCACTTTACCGCCTTGACCGCCTGCTCAACCACCTGCTCCGGCGTCATGCGCAGCTTCTTTTCCATATGGATGGGCGAGGTAGCGATAAAAGTATGGATGCGCGATGAGTTGGCGCCCTTGAGTGCCTCGCCTGCGCGCTGGATATCATTCTCCAGCGCACGCGCCAGGCCACATACCGTGCTGTCCCTGATCACATCGGCGACGGCCTTGACCGACTCGAAATCACCATTGCTGGCAGCGGGAAACCCCGCTTCTATCACATCCACACGCATGCGTTCGAGCTGCCTGGCGATGCGCACTTTTTCTTCACGCGTCATCGAAGCGCCGGGGCTTTGTTCGCCATCACGCAGGGTGGTGTCGAAAATGATTAATTTGTCAGTCATGTTGAAGTTCCAGGGGAATTATCTAACTCGCAGCAATTACAATTACCCATGATGCTGCCAGTTTAAAAATGATTGTGGAAGCTATTGCCATCGTTCATGCTCAACTGCAATAGCCAAAGGAGCGGGAGCAGAACATGCAAGCGAATATAACCACTTTTGTTTGTCAGCGCAAGGCGTGGAGCAGGCAGCCGCAAGCAGCAAACAGGCGTCATTTCTGCAACACACCAATACCCATTAACTTGACAAGCTTTGGCCCGATAGGCTCTACTGCGCGCCATGTAACCGCAGCTGGCTTGGCGGCGTATGTTACAAAATGAGCTGTCTTGTACAAACTGTAAGAATTAACGAGGTCATCCATGAAAAAATTATTCCCGCTACTGTGCCTGATTGCCGGTTTTTCGTCTGCCGCTTCTGCCGCAGACATCTCCACGATGCAAAATCTGGCGCAGGCCGAATTCAAACTGTTATCCGAAGACCTGGGCTCTGCACTGAGCTACAAGCCGGTCACGCCTGCTGAACCGCTGGGCATCACCGGCTTTGATCTCGGGATTGAAGTCACGAGCACCGACATCTCCAAGAGCTCGGCCGCCTTATCCAAGGCGAGTGGCGGCGGCAGCACGCTGGATACGCTGATTGTCCCCAAGCTGCATGTGGCGAAGGGTTTGCCTTTTGGCATTGATGTCGCGGCATTCGTTTCTTCTATCCCCACCACCAATATCAAACTGGTTGGTGCCGAGTTGCGTTATGCCATCATTGAAGGCGGAGTCGCCATGCCGGCAGTGGCAATTCGCGGTGCCATGACCAGGCTGAGCGGCGTGGACCAGCTGGCTTTCGACACCAAGAGTCTGGATCTTTCAATTTCCAAGGGCATTTTAATGTTCACGCCTTATGCGGGTGTCGGCCAGGTTTGGGTTAACAGCGAAGCGAATGTAACCGGCGTAAGCGGTGTCACCCTCGCTGAAAGCTTCACCCAGAGCAAAGTGTTCGTGGGTACCAATATCAATCTGGGCCTCGCCAACTTTGCGCTGGAAGGCGACACCACAGGCGGTACAAAATCCTACAGCCTGAAAATGGGGTTCCGCTGGTAATATCTATTACAGAATTTGATGTAAAAAAAGCCCGGAGCAATCCGGGCTTTTTTTTGCTCTGCCGCGTTCAGGAAGCAGCAGACTCAGTTTTCGCATATCGCTGCTGCAGCACCACACGTTCTAAATACGCTGTGCGCGCAAGCTGCACATCCTCAAGAAAATACGGCAACTCTTTCAGCAGCAGCGCCTGCGGGCCGTCCACCAGCGCTTTGGCGGGGGCCGGATGAAAATCCACCAGCACCATATTGGCACCGGCCATCACGCCCTGCGCGGTAATGTGCATCACATCCAGAATGCCATCAGGCGCCGCGCTGCGCGTGCCGACCGAGTGTGACGGATCGATGCACACCGGCATCCGGGTCAGGCGCTTCACCACCGGCACATGGGCGAAGTCGACAAAGTTGCGGTGCGGGTCGCCCATATTGGTTTTCATGCCGCGCAGGCCGAATACCACATTGCGGTTACCTTCGCTGGCCAGGTATTCGGCGGCGTTGAGCGATTCGTCCAGGGTGATGCCGAAACCGCGCTTGAGCAGCACCGGAAATTCCTGCTGGCGGCCGACGATTTTCAGCAGCTCGAAATTCTGCGTGTTGCGCGTGCCGATCTGCAGCATCACGCCGGTGGGGCTGCCGGTTTGCTGCAGGGCCGCGCGGATTTCATCGAGATGCGACTCGTGCGTGATCTCCATCGCGATGACCTTCATGCCGTACTTGCCTGCCAGGTCGAACACATAGGGCAGGCATTTCTTGCCGTGGCCCTGGAATGCATAGGGGCTGGTGCGCGGCTTGTAAGCACCCATGCGCGTGCACACCTGGCCGTTGTCACGCAATGCCTTGAGCATGGTCTCGACATGCTCCTGGTCGCCCACGGCGCACAGACCTGCAAATACATTGAGTGTGTCCTGCCCGAAACGCACACCCTTGTATTCGAAATGCGATGGTCGCGAGTCGTCCAGATGACGCCCCAGCACGCGGTATTCCTCAGACACGCGCACCACGTTTTCCACGCAGGGCAGCACCATCATGTCCTTGATATCCAGCGCCTTGGTATTGCCGATCAGATAAATCTCCGTGAGCGTTTTCTCGGTGCCGCGTTCGATATGCACGCGTGTATTGATGCCGTCCAGGCCTGCAAGGAAACTCGTCAGCTGCTGGTACTCCGCACTCTGCTGATCGGTATTTGAAGCAAGAATCAGTATCATGTCATACCCCGCTCGATTCGTAGATCTACAATAGACAACCTTATGAATTTATTTGATATTATTGTGCGAAAGGATGGCCCATTGCAGCGTCCATTGCGCCATCGGTTCGCGCGTAAAACCGCTTTTGCCAAACTGCTGCCAACGTCCGACGACATGGCACACCAGCAAATTTGCATACGCGCTCACGTCAACATTGTTATCCAGCTCGCCCTGGCTGGCGGCAATACGCAACGATTGTTTAAGCGTGGTTTCAATGCGATCAAGAAACTGGTTGATGCGCTGCTGCAGGCGATCATCCTCGTTGACCAGCGCATCTCCGATCAGCACCCGCGTCATACCGCGATTTTTCTGCGCGAAGCCCAACAGCAAGGCGAGTACGCTCTCCACCTGTTTCATCCCGCTGCTCTCATCGACGGTGATCTTGCTGACCAGGCCGAAGATGGTCTGTTCAATGAACTCGATCAGGCCCTCGAACATCTGCGCCTTGCTGGCGAAATGCCTGTACAGCGCAGCCTCGGAGATATCCAGCCTGGCCGCCAGCGCAGCGGTGGTAATCTTTTCGCTTTTGGGTTGCTCCAGCATCTCGGCAACAGTTTGTAAAATTTGCAGCTTGCGTTCACCCGGTTTAGTCGCCATTTTTGCTTTCATCAAATTACAGTATTGTCAGACTGCGATGCGCAACCGCGACATCGCTCGCGGCAGCTCCATTACAGTACGAATTTTTACATCCACATAGGCTGGCGCGCGACGTGTGGTATTGACCCAGACGGTACGCATTCCCAGGCGCTTGGCAGCCTGCAGATTTTCTGCCGCATCTTCCACCATCACGCAGCGCGCCGGTTTTAAACGATGCTTGCGCAGCAAGCGCATAAAGCCGGCGATGCTGGGTTTGGGCTGATAGCGCGTGTGCTCGATGGCAAACAGGTCATCGAACAAATCATCCACCCGCAACAATTTCAGCACCGCCTGCGCATAATGCTGCGGCGCGTTGGAAAACACCAGCTTCTTGCCCGGCAAGCGCTGCAACACCTGGCGCAGTTGCGGCTCGTGCACCACCATTTTCGGCAACTCGGGAAACTGGTGGGTGTGCCACAAGAAGTGATCCGGGTCGGTCCCGTGATGCAGCATCATGCCGTGCAAAGTCGCACCATAGCGCTGCCAGTAATGCATGCGCAGATCATTCGCGGCCTGCTCGTCCAGCGCCAGATGCTGCTGCAAATAGGCGGTCATGCTGCGGTTGATATGCGGAAAGATGTGCGGCGTCGCATTGTGCAGCGTGTTATCCAGATCAAAAATCCAACATGTTGTCGCCATACGTTGTTGCGCTCTCAAAATCTTGCTTGCATACATTTAGTATGCGGCGCGGCGATTTTTCACCCGCGCCTAGTCTGGCTTAAACATGTTGGATTTTAAGCATACCCATCGTCCGCTCATTTGCTTTTAATTAATGTGCCGACACCCTCGTCGGTCAAAATCTCCAGCAGCAGGGCATGCTCCACCCGTCCGTCGATAATGTGCACAGACTTGACCCCGCCACGCGCAGCATCGAGTGCCGAGCCTATCTTGGGCAGCATGCCGCCTGACAGGGTGCCGTCCGCCACCAGCTCATCGATCTGCTTGGGCGTTAAGCCGGTCAGCAAATTGCCGTCTTTATCCAGTACCCCGGGGGTATTGGTGAGCAGGACTAATTTTTCAGCCTTCAACACCTCCGCCAGTTTGCCCGCGACCACGTCTGCATTGATGTTGAGTGTTTCTGAATCGACGCCAACGCCGATAGGCGCAATGACCGGAATAAAGTCGCCGGAATCCAGGAAGCTGATGATGGAAGGGTCGATCGAGCTGATCTCGCCCACCAGCCCGATATCGAGCATCTTGCCCGGTTCATCCGAACTCTCCAGCATCAGCTTGTTGGCGCGGATAAACGCGCCATCCTGTCCTGTCAGGCCGACCGCCTTGCCGCCATAGCGATTGATCAGATTAACGATATCCTTGTTGACCTTGCCCAGCACCATTTCGACCACGTCCATGGTTTCTTCGTCGGTGACACGCATGCCCTGCACGAATTCACCTGCCTTGCCCACGCGTTTGAGCAGGTCGTTGATTTGCGGACCGCCGCCATGCACCACGACAGGATTCATACCGACCAGTTTGAGCAACACCACATCGCGTGCAAATCCCTCCTGCAGCCTGGGTTCGGTCATGGCATTGCCGCCGTATTTAATGACGATGGTTTTGTCAAAAAAGCGCTGAATATAAGGCATGGCCTCAGACAGTGTTTGAGCCTTCTGTGCTGCGGTGGCGGCGGTGAGTGTCATTATTTTTCCTTCTCAAATCAGTGCTGCATTTTACCGCATAAACGATTAATTTCATCAGTTATCCGCTACACAACCCTTGGGTAATCAGCTCCGTATCAGTATAGTAACGCTGTAGATAAAAGGTATAGCCATGGATCAGAACGACACTAGGGAACATAAGCTCACGCTGGCAGAAGTGCTGGGCATGCTGGTCAGCGACGGCATGGTTGATCAATCCCAGGCGGACGCGCTCATTGCCGCGCGGCGCGGACAGCGTCATGACAGCCATCCGCTGCTGCTGGTTGCCGAACAAAACTGGAAGTCGCACGCGCCACCCAATAAGCTGCTGCACCTTGATGCCCTGACAGAATGGATGGCGCATCGCACCGGGCTGGGCTATTTCCACATCGATCCGTTAAAAATCGATTTCACTGCCGTCACCGACATCATGTCCAGCGACTATGCAGCGCGCTTCGGCATTTTGCCGGTACAGGTCACCACAACAGAAGTCGTCATCGCGACCTCCGAACCATTTTTGCGCGAATGGGAAAAGGTACTCAAGCCTATCCTGCGCAAGGAAATTCGCCGCGTCATCGCCACCCCGGCAGACATTAGCCGCTATCTGGTCGAGTTTTACAACCTGGCACGCTCAGTGAAGAGCGCGGAAAAAAATAATCGCGGTGGTACATCAAGCCATGCCTCGTTCGAACAATTGGTCGAAATGGGCAAGAGCAACCGCCAGTTTGATGCCAACGACCAGAACATCGTGCATATCGTCGACTGGCTGTGGCAATACGCCTTTGAGCAGCGCGCCTCAGACATACACATTGAGCCCAGGCGAGATCTAGGCATCGTGCGCTTCCGCATCGACGGTGTGTTGCATCAGGTCTACCAGGTTCCGATGTCGGTGATGACCGCAATGACCAGCCGTATCAAGGTGATGGGGCGCATGGATCTGGTAGAAAAACGCCGCCCGCAGGATGGACGCATCAAGACGCGCACCGCCGACGGGCAGGAAATTGAGCTGCGCCTGTCGACCCTGCCCACGGCTTTTGGCGAAAAACTGGTGATGCGGATATTTGACCCCGAGGTGCTGGTGCGTGACTTTGCCGAACTTGGCTTTTCCGAGGAAGACCTCGCCCGCTGGCGCAAGATGACCGAGCAGCCGAACGGCATTATCCTGGTCACCGGGCCCACCGGCTCGGGTAAAACCACCACGCTTTACTCCACCCTCAAGCACTTGGCCACCCCGGAGGTAAACGTCTGCACCATCGAAGATCCGATTGAAATGGTCGAGCCTGCCTTCAACCAGATGCAGGTACAGCACGGCCTCGATCTTGGCTTTGCCGACGGCGTGCGCGCGCTGATGCGGCAAGATCCCGACATCATCATGATCGGCGAGATTCGCGATCTGGAGACCGCCGAAATGGCGATACAGGCGGCGCTCACCGGGCATCTCGTATTGTCCACCTTGCATACCAACGATGCACCTTCTGCGATCACACGCCTGATCGATCTCGGCGTGGCACCCTTTATGATCAACGCCACCCTGCTCGGCGTGATGGGACAACGGCTGGTGCGCACCCTGTGCCCGCACTGCAAGAAGCCCATGCCGTTACAGGAAGATGAAAATGCGCAATGGAACGAACTGGTTGCACCGTGGAAGGCCAATCCGCCCGCGCAGATACATCAACCGGAAGGCTGCCTTGAGTGCCGCATGACAGGCTATAAAGGACGAGTCGGCATTTATGAGATTTTGTTGATGTCACCAGCCCTGCGCAAACTCGTCACCCCCACCACCGACATCGCCCCGCTGCGCGACTTGGCCAGCAAAGAGGGCATGAAGCCGTTGCGAATTTCCGGGGCGCTGAAAGTGGCGAACGGCACCACTACTTTGGAAGAAGTGGTGCGGGTTGCACCTCCGGCAAGCCAGCCGTAGACATCCTCCCCGGCAGCGAGGCCGATCTTGAGGCGGCAGGCCTTGAGGAAGTAGCGGACCTTGAAGGAATCACGGAACCCGATCGCTCCACGTACTGGTGCCTGTCGATGCCGTGTTTCTTCAGCAGCTTGCCCAGCGAGCGCCTTTCTTTGCCAACCAGATTGGCCGCGCGCGTGACATTGCCCTCGGTGGTAGTCAGGATTTTATCCAGATAGCTGCGTTCAAATTCCCCGATCGCCCGTGATTTTGCCTGATTAAAATTAAGCTCGGTGATATTCACAAAGCGCCTGTCCGCTTGCTTGCGTCGTTCCATGTTTAATACAAGCGGAGATGGAATATGAATGACAGAATTTCCTGCAGTCAGATATTCACGGCTGATGAGGTTTTCAAGTTCTCGAATATTTCCCGGCCAGCTATAATTTTCAATCCATTCAATGGTAGCAGCATCGAGATGTCTCTCAGTGCCATAACGAACTGCACAGTTCCTCAGGAAATAAGCGGCAAGCAACGCCGCATCCCCTTTCCTGTCGCGAAGCGGCGGCACTTTCAGGCGCATCTGGGTAAGCAGGGAATAGAGATCCTGTCTGAATACGCCCTGCGCTGATAATTTGGCGAGATCGGTACTGCATGCGGCGATGATGCGAACGTCCGGTGCGCTGCCCCCAGGCCCGCCAGATGGATGGCGCTGCCCCTGCAAAAAGCGCAACAGTGCAGCCTGCCCCAGCGACGACAGCGCATCCACATCATCCAGAAACAGGGTGCCGCCTTCAGCGCTTTCAGCCGAATCGTCAAATTCATCCCTTGCTTCTGTAGCCATTCCACTGAAGTGCCCCAGAAGTTCGCTTTCAAACTCCGCATCAGGGATAACGACGCAGTCTTGCGAAACAAAGGGACCGGCCTTGCGCTTGCTGCCGGCATGAATTGCTCGCGCCGCCGACGCCTTTCCACTACCCTTTTCCCCCTCTATCAATACTGGAGCATCACTATTGCTGATCGTTTGTATGAGATTAAGTAAATTGAGAAATGCCTGTGACTTCCCTATCATGGTCGGCTCCAGTTCTTATTATCAATAAAGATGGTTAAGGTTTCAGGGAAGAAGTTCGCAATCCTTATGAATCATGCAAACTTGCATATCCGAGGTTACGACAGAATTTAACCATAACTCTCTATCTCACTGAATAGGGAAAATCCTTAAAAGAATCACCGTATCCATCCTGCTTTATCTCTGGATTTGACGAACAATATCAGATGAAATGTTAGTCCCCTCGCTAGATAGTACAATGACAAAATATTCACTATTCTGAAAATATGGCTCTCAGCGATGAAAGCCAATTATTTTTTTACATCTTATTGTTTGATATAAAAAAGCCCCTGATTAACAGGGGCTTCAGCTCAATACTTTATATTTCAGGTACCCCTTAGAACGGAATATCGTCATCAAAATTGTCAAAATTACTCTTTGCCGGAGCCGGGCGTTTGCTTGCTGGCGCCGAGGAGGATTGCTCAGATGCAGCAGGTTTTTCCATTACCTCAAAACTGCCACCACCCGTAGCTTTGCCACCGAGCATCGTCATCTCGTTGACGATGATTTCCGTTGTGTATCGCGTGACACCATCTTTTTCCCATTTGCGGGTTTGCAGCTTGCCTTCGATATAAACTTGCGAACCTTTTTTCAGGTATTCACCTGCTATTTCCGCGAGACGCCGGTAAAACACCAGGTTATGCCACTCTGTTTTTTCTTGTTTTTCGCCTGTTTTGTCTTTCCAGTTTTCTGAGGTAGCAAGCGCTGCATTGGTAACAGCCTCACCATTTGGCATATAGCGCGTCTCCGGGTCTTTACCCAGACGACCAATTAAAATTACTTTGTTTACTGACATGTCATACCCCTTTTAATAATTGCTCGACGCCTGCTTCGTCAAAACCACTCGTCTCTACCTTGATGCTGGCCATTTGCTCGGCCGCCACCACCATTACTTCACGCACACCTTTTAGTTGCATTAACCGGCTCTGCAACAATTTTGCAGCGGATTCATCCATATCCGATAGTGGGTATAGTCTGGTGCGTACTGCGGCAGGTGATTGCATGCCACCCGCGACCAGCAGCCATAATATCAGCAACACTATCGCAAACATGAGTGCTGCGTTGCCGCCAAAATGTTCCATCAAAAATCCGCCGGCGGTTGCACCGACAAATGCCCCAAGGAATTGAACGCTGCTATAAACCCCCATCGCTGTGCCCTTTGCTGCAAGCGGTGCTGTTTTGCTGATCAGTGATGGCAACATGGCTTCCAGCAAATTGAATGCAACAAAGAACAGCAGCAGCGCCACTGCCACACTTAGCACACTATGGTGAAACAGCAGCAGCATCAATTGCGCTAATGCTGCCAATGCAATTGCGCCGACAAAGACCTCTTTCGTCCTCGATCTTTTATCGGCGAATATCATCGGTGGAACCATGAAAACGAAGGCCAGCAACATCACCGGAAGGTAGACTTTCCAGTGGTATGCTGCATGCAGGCCGTTATCTTTCAGTAGAAACGGTACTTGCATAAATACCGACATCAGAATCGCATGCAGTGAAAAAATACCAAAGTCCAGGCGCAGCAAATCCTTATTGCGCAGTACCTCGCCCAAGCGTTTCCCGCTGGCCTCGGTATCGGTATGAAAGCGCGTAATGGCCGGATTGGGAATGAAGAATGCGACTACCAATATGGCGAGCACCGCCAGCACGGCAGTCATGACAAAAATGCCGGACATGCCTATGCGTGCATATAGCAGAGGCGACAGCACCATAGACAGCGCGAAACTCACACCGATAGTCATGCCTATCATCGCCATGGCCTTGGTTCGGTGGTCTTCGCGTGTGAGGTCGGCCGTTAACGCCATCACCGCAGCATTGATGGCGCCCGCGCCCTGAATAACTCGCCCCGCGATAATCCAGTAAATATTGTCTGCCGAAGCTGCCATCACACTACCGATCGCGAATAAAATCAGGCCAATATAGATGATGGGTTTGCGCCCATAGCGGTCTGACAGCCAGCCAGCCGGAATCTGCAGAATGGCCTGGGTTAAACCGTAGGCACCCAGCGCAACGCCGATCAGAAAATGGCTTTCGCCGCCTGGCAGGTGTTCTGCGTATAGCGCAAATATTGGCAAAATAATAAATAGCCCCAACATACGCAATCCATACACGCTGGCTAGGCCAATGCTGGCGCGTAGCTCGGTCGGTGACATGGAATTTCCGGTTCCAATCCGGGAATCCTTTGGTCTAATTGTAGAATCTTGTCCAGCCTGCATATTTGATGTTTGGGTACGCACAGAAAGTCGCGTATATTAGCAGGTTTAGCGGACCCGACGAAAGCCTACCCCGATGTTTCACAAATCTGGGGGAAGATCGCGCAGGATTTTGTTTTGCAGAGGGACTTTGCTTATGACGTAACTTGGCGGTTAGTTTTCACTAAAACGCCGTTTTGTGAAGAGAGGGAGGGAGTTATTCATACATCCTGCCGAACAAAGTTCCATACGAAACAAATAGAAGCGACTGCTCTTGTCATTTACTGGAATATCAGGGCTCAGAATGGATAGTATTAAAATTCGTGGTGCGCGCACGCACAATCTCAAAAACATCAACCTTGAATTACCACGCAACAAACTGGTGGTGATCACCGGATTGTCCGGCTCGGGCAAGTCTTCGCTTGCCTTCGACACCCTGTATGCCGAGGGACAACGGCGCTATGTCGAATCTTTATCTTCCTATGCGCGCCAGTTTTTGCAGTTGATGGCCAAGCCCGATGTGGATTTGATCGAGGGCTTGTCACCGGCCATTGCCATTGAACAGAAGGCTACTTCGCACAACCCGCGTTCCACCGTTGGCACCGTGACCGAAATTCACGATTACCTGCGCCTGTTGTTCGCACGCGCTGGCGACCCGTATTGCCCTGAACACGACATCGTGCTGCGCGCGCAAACCATCTCGCAGATGGTTGACCATGTACTGGAAATGCCGGAAGGCACCCGCATCATGATCCTGTCGCCGCTGGTCGTGGAGCGCAAGGGCGAGCAACTGGAGCTGTTCGACGAGCTGCGTGCACAGGGTTTTGTGCGTCTGCGGGTGAACGGTAAGGTGTACGAGATGGACAGCCTGCCTGCCCTGCAAAAGACCAAAAAGCACACCGTTGAAATCGTGGTCGACAGGCTGAAAGTAAGCGCTGACAGCAAGCAACGCCTCGCCGAATCATTCGAGACTGCGCTGCGCCATGCCGATGGCCGCGCGCTGGCGGTAGAAATGGATAGCGGCAAGGAACACCTGTTTTCTGCCAAATTCGCCTGCCCGATCTGTAATTATTCGCTGCAGGAATTGGAGCCGCGCTTGTTCTCGTTTAATAGCCCGATGGGCGCCTGCCCCAAGTGCGACGGCTTGGGCAACATCAGCTTCTTTGATCCCAAACGCATTGTTGCATTTCCCCAATTGTCCCTGAGTTCGGGAGCGATTAAAGGCTGGGACAGGCGCAACCAGTTTTACTTCCAGATGCTGGACAGCCTGGCGCGGCATTATGATTTCGATCTGGAACGCCCATTTGAAAGCCTCCCGGACAAGGTTCAACAAATCATCTTATATGGCAGCGGCAAGGAACAAATCCCCTTCAGCTATCTCAATGAGCGTGGCAAGCCGACGTTGCGCGAACACAGCTTTGAGGGCATTGTGCACAATCTTGAAAGACGCTACAAAGAGACCGAATCGCCCACGGTGCGCGAGGAGCTGGCTAAATTTCTGAATAACTGCAGTTGTACCGAATGCAAAGGCACACGCTTGCGCCTCGAAGCTCGCCATGTGCGGGTTGCCGATCACGCCATCTACCAACTCAGCGCACTACCCTTGAAGCAGGCATTGACAGTCTTTCAGAACGTGCAGTTGCCCGGCAACAAACAGGCCATTGCAGAAAGAATCCTGCAGGAAATTGTAAGCCGCCTCACCTTCCTCAACAATGTAGGCCTGGATTATTTGTCGCTGGACCGCTCTGCGGAAACCCTTTCCGGCGGCGAAGCGCAACGCATCCGTCTCGCCTCGCAGATAGGCTCAGGCCTGACCGGAGTGATGTATGTGCTGGACGAACCCTCGATAGGCCTCCATCAACGCGACAATAGCCGCCTGCTGGATACCTTAAAGCGCCTGCGCGACATGGGTAACAGCGTGATCGTCGTCGAACACGATGAAGACGCCATTCTCGCCGCCGACCATGTGGTGGATATGGGGCCGGGCGCGGGCGAACACGGCGGAGCGATTATTGCCCAGGGTACGCCAGCAGAAGTGTGCGCCAACCCTCAGTCCCTGACCGGAGACTATTTGATGGGGCGGCGCAGCATATCCTCACCCAGAAAATTTCGCGCACCTGATCCAGAACGAATGCTGCAGATTAAAGGTGCAAGTGGCAACAACCTGAAGGAAGTAACGCTCGATTTGCCGGTAGGCTTAATGGTTTGTGTGACCGGTGTGTCAGGTTCAGGGAAATCTACCTTGATCAACGACACCCTCTATCCTGCGGTTGCCCAACATTTATACGGCAGCACCGCCGAGCCTGCACCTTACGAAGAAATTAGCGGACTGGAATTCTTCGACAAGGTGATTAACGTAGACCAATCACCAATCGGTCGCACACCTCGCTCCAATCCTGCCACTTACACCGGACTGTTCACCCCTATACGCGAGCTGTTCGCCGGCGTACCACAGGCACGCGAACGCGGCTACGGGCCGGGACGCTTCTCTTTTAATGTCAAAGGCGGGCGTTGTGAGTCATGCCAGGGAGATGGCGTAATCAAAGTTGAAATGCACTTCTTGCCCGACGTCTATGTCGATTGCGATGTTTGCCACGGCAAGCGCTATAACCGCGAATCGCTGGAAATACATTACAAGGGCAAAAACATCCATGAGATTCTTTCCATGACCGTGGAGCAAGCACATGCCTTCTTTGAAGCGGTACCTATCATCGCCCGCAAGCTGCAAACCCTGCTTGATGTTGGCCTCGGCTACATTACGCTCGGGCAAAGCGCCACAACGCTCTCAGGCGGCGAAGCGCAGCGCGTTAAGCTGTCGCTGGAATTGTCAAAGCGCGATACTGGCCGCACTCTGTATATCCTCGATGAACCAACTACCGGTTTGCACTTCCACGATATTGCGCTACTGCTGAAAGTCCTCCATAAACTGCGTGATCAAGGTAACACACTGGTTGTTATTGAACATAACCTTGATGTAATCAAGACAGCAGACTGGATCATTGACCTTGGGCCTGAAGGCGGTGTGGGTGGAGGGCGCATCATTGCACAGGGTTCACCCAAGGATATTTCAACTAACCCGGCCAGCGTAACGGGGGAATATTTGAAGCTGGTTCTTGAGAAGAAAGTATAGACGGGCAATTACGCAAAACTTGGAAAAGAATTGCGTAATCTGCTTACAGTTTCTAATTTCAATTGAAACCCGCGACAACAAAAAAGCCGGATTTCTCCGGCTTTTTTTGTTTACAAGCAGTAATGCTAGATTATTCGCTTGCGTCTTCTACTGCTTCAATACCAGCAGGTCTGTCCATCAGCTCGATCAGTGCCATAGGGGCATTATCGCCCTTGCGGAAACCGAACTTGAGAATACGTGAATATCCGCCATTACGGCTGGCATAACGTGGACCCAACTCGTCAAACAGCTTGGTCACGATTTCGCGATCACGCAGACGTGCAAAGGCCAAGCGACGGTTCGCCAAACTTGGATTCTTGCCCAAGGTCAGAATTGGCTCAGCAACACGGCGCAATTCTTTTGCTTTAGGCAAAGTAGTTTTAATTGCTTCATGACGCAGTAACGAAACGGTCATGTTGCGCAACATAGCCAAACGATGGCTACTTGTACGATTTAGTTTTCTTAATCCGAGACGGTGACGCATGATTACCCTTTCTTACTGCTCAACTGGCGCAGGCCAATTATCTAATTTCATACCAAGCGAAAGGCCGTGCTCAGCCAATACTTGCTTGATTTCGTTCAATGACTTACGACCCAAGTTAGGCGTACGCAACAGATCAGATTCGTTGTGCTGAATAAGATCGCCGATATAATGTATGCTCTGTGCCTTGAGACAGTTTGAAGAACGCGGAGTCAACTCCAGATCATCAACCGGACGCAACAACAATGGATCGATCTTTGGCGCTTGCGGCTTCTCTACCGGAGTAGGCGTACCTTCCAGTTCGGCAAACACCAGGAACTGATCAACCAGGATACGTGCAGCGAAGCGAATAGCCTCTTCAGGATCAATCGCACTGTTGGTTTCAATGTCTAAAACAAGCTTGTCAAGGTCAGTACGCTGTTCAACACGAGCACTTTCCACCGCATAGCTAACACGATAAACCGGGCTGAATGATGCATCCAAAGCGATGTGACCTACCGGACGTGTCATCCCTGGTACTTGACGCGATATGGCTGATACGTAACCGCGGCCTTTTTCAACCTTGATTTCCATATCAAGCTTGCCACCGGCGGTCAGGTGCGCAATTACGTGGGATGGATTAACGACATCAGTATCGGCATTAGTCTCAATGTCGCCAGCAGTTACCACGCCAGCACCAGATTTATTCAGGCGCAGCGTTGCTTCTGTAGAATTGTGCAGCTTGAGTACCAAGCCTTTCAGATTCAACAGAATTTCAACAACGTCTTCCTGCACGCCATCGATTGATGAGTACTCATGCAATACGCCAGCAATCTTTACTTCAGTCACTGCATAGCCCGGCATTGAGGACAACAGGATGCGACGCAATGCGTTGCCCAGTGTGTGTCCATAACCGCGCTCAAAGGGTTCCATCACCACCTTAGCCTGTGTGGGAGAAATTCTTTGCACGTCGATAATGCGAGGTTTTAAAAAATCATTATTAGACATATCCGACTCCCAGTGGATTACTTGGAATACAATTCAACGATCAAATGCTCGTTAATTGTCGCAGGCAATTCTGAACGCTGAGGCTGAGCTTTGAAAGTACCCTTCATCGCCTTGGCATCAACATCAATCCATTCAGGGAAACCACGTTGCTCCGCTGCCGCAAGGGCTGCTTTAACACGCAAATGATTTTTTGACTTCTCGGCCACTTCAACAACGTCACCAGGACGAACCTGATAAGACGGAATGTTTACCCGTTTGCCATTAACCAAAATGGAGTTGTGGCGCACAACCTGACGTGCTTCGGAACGTGAAGCGCCAAAACCCATACGATATGTGACATTATCCAAACGGGACTCAAGCATCTGCAACAGGTTTTCACCCGTAATGCCACGCTCTTGGTCTGCACGCTTAAAGGTAAGACGGAATTGACCTTCCATCATGCCGTAGATACGGCGTACTTTTTGCTTTTCACGCAACTGGCCACCATACTCAGACTGACGAGTATTTTTCTTCTGGCCATGCTGACCAGGTGGATAAGCACGACGTTCAACCGCACATTTATCGGTAAAACACTTTTCGCCCTTCAGGAATAACTTCTCGCCTTCACGGCGACACTGACGGCATTTTGCATCAAGATTTCTAGCCAAGATCTATGCTCCAAATATTTAGATACGACGCTTTTTCGGCGGACGGCAACCGTTATGCGGCACCGGGGTTATGTCTGAAATGCTGGTGATTTTGAAACCAGCAGCATTCAGTGCACGGACAGCCGATTCACGTCCTGGGCCTGGGCCCTTAATACGAACTTCGAGGTTTTTAACACCGCATTCCTGCGCAGTCTTACCAGCTGCTTCAGCAGCAATTTGCGCTGCGAACGGAGTGCTCTTACGTGAACCCTTAAAACCGTTTCCACCACTGGTGGACCAAGCCAATGCATTGCCTTGGCGATCGGTAATGGTTACGATAGTATTGTTAAAAGAAGCGTGTACGTGAGCAATTCCCTCAGCAACGTTCTTTTTGACTTTTTTGCGCACTCGCGTGCTGGTCTTAGCCATATCTCAAATTCCTCTATTAAATTACTTCTTCGCGCCAGCGATGGACTTACGCGGACCCTTACGAGTACGTGCATTAGTGCGAGTACGCTGACCGCGAACAGGCAAACCGCGACGATGACGCACGCCACGGTAGCAACCCAAATCCATCAATCGCTTGATGTTCATGGAGATTTCACGACGCAAATCACCTTCAACCGTAAATTTCGCGACCTCTTCACGCAGCTTTTCCATATCGGAATCACTGATGTCCTTGATCTTGGTTGAAGTGACAACACTGGCCAGGCCGCAGATTTCGCGTGCGCGGGTGAGGCCAATGCCATATATCGCAGTCAATGCGATAACAGCGTGTTGATGATTTGGAATGTTTACACCGGCAATACGAGCCATGCAGCTACCCTATTCGTTCAAAAAAATGATTATAACATCCAGCAGCGATTTTACTCAAATCAGCCCTGGCGTTGCTTATGACGCGGATTGCTATTGCATATCACACGTACAACACGATTACGTATAACTACTTTGCAGTTACGGCAAACTTTTTTTACTGATGCTTGAACTTTCATTTCAATCTCCTAAATACCTTAACAACTATTACTTGGCACGGAACACTATTCGCGCTCTGGTCAAATCGTAGGGTGTCAATTCAACTGTTACTTTATCACCAGGCAGGATGCGTATGTAATGCATGCGCATCTTGCCGGAAATATGACCCAGCACGACAACTCCGGTTTCCAATTTAACTCGAAAGGTAGCATTTGGCAGGGATTCCACGATTTCTCCCTGCATTTGGATGACATCTTCCTTGGACATTAGCGCGCTAGCCCACCTTTAAAATTGGCTTTTTTCAACAAGCTTTCATACTGATGCGACATCATGTAAGACTGAACTTGCGACATAAAATCCATAGTTACAACAACCAGTATCAACAAAGATGTTCCGCCAAAGTAAAACGGTACATTCCACTTAACGATCAGAAACTCTGGTATCAAACATACAAAAGTAATGTAAATAGCACCAACCATGGTAAGTCTTAGCATTATCTTTTCTATATAGCGTGCAGTCTGCTCGCCGGGACGAATTCCCGGTAAAAAGGCACCACTCTTTTTCAAATTGTCAGCTGTTTCTTTCGGACTAAACACCAGAGCCGTATAAAAGAAGCAGAAGAAAATGATAGCCGCCGCATAAAACATTACATAAATTGGCTGACCTGGTGACAGTTTTTCACTAATATCTTTCAGCCAATTCATTCCAGACCCTGTGGCAAACATGCCAGCCAGAGTTGCAGGAAACAAAATAATACTTGACGCAAAAATTGGTGGGATCACGCCAGCCATATTTAGCTTCAACGGCAAGTGCGAACTCTGACCGCCATACACCTTATTGCCAACCTGACGCTTTGCATAATTGACAAGAATCTTCCTCTGTCCACGCTCTACAAATACAACCAGCGCGGTAATAGCAAATGCGAGAACAATCAAAAACAACACAATCGGAATCGAAAAGGCACCAAACGCATTGGTTCGCGCCATTTCAAGTGTCGCCCCAATCGCATGTGGCAATCCCGACGCAATTCCAGCAAAGATGATCAACGAAATACCGTTACCCAAACCCCTTTCAGTAATCTGCTCACCCAGCCACATCAAAAACAGAGTCCCGGTAACCAAAGTAATAACGGTGGTTACCTGAAACATCGTGCCAGGGTTCAAAACCAATCCAGCTTGGGACTGCAACGCAACCGCAATTCCCATTGCCTGAACCAACGCAAGTCCCAAAGTTGCATAACGGGTGTACTGGGTAATCTTGCGACGTCCCGCCTCGCCTTCCTTCTTCAGTTGCTCCATATAAGGCACGGCATGACTAGCCAGCTGCATAATAATGGACGCAGAAATGTATGGCATTATCCCGAGCGCAAATATTGAGAACCGCGATAAAGCACCACCAGAGAACATATTAAACATGCCCATGATGCCGCCTTTTTGCGAATCAAACATTGCTGCAAGTGCTGCAGGATCGATACCCGGCACAGTAATAAATGTTCCTATACGGTATACAACCAGCGCACCCAGCAAGAACCACAGCCGTTGACTCAGATCCCCGTACTTAGCCTTCTTTACTTTCTGGACAGCAGCGTTCACAGGCAACCCTTACTCAGCAATGCTGCCACCGGCAGCTTCCACTGCGGCACGAGCGCCTTTGGTTAACAGCAAGCCCTGAAGCTTTACCGCACGGCTGATTTCGCCTGCAAGAACGACTTTAGCAGAGAGAGAGCGCGCCGGAATTAAACCCGCCTGTTTCAAGGCCAATAAATCAATGGTATCAATTGGCAGGTTCTGCAAATCTTCCAACCGAACTTGAGCTGTGTCATTGCGTGTTAGCGATACGAAGCCACGTTTAGGCAGACGGCGTTGCAGGGGCATTTGACCACCTTCAAAACCAACTTTATGAAAACCGCCAGAGCGTGACTTTTGTCCCTTGTGACCGCGACCGCAAGTTTTACCCAGGCCGCAACCGATGCCGCGCCCAACGCGACGTTTAGAATGCTTGCTACCATCAGCAGGTTTTAATTGATTGAGTTCCATTATGCCTCCCACTTAACCAGATAAAACACTTTGTTAATCATGCCGCGCACTGCTGATGTATCTTCCACCTCTACAGTTTGATTCAATCTGCGCAAACCCAGGCCACGTACACACGCACGGTGTGATTCCTTGGTACCAATCACACTTTTAACCAATGTTACTTTGATTTTTTTTGCTTGTGCCATGATTACTCCGTTATTTCTTCTACGCTCTTACCACGCTTGGCAGCAACTTGAGCGGGCGAATTCAACGCCTGCAGTCCATTAAGAGTAGCTCGTACGACATTATATGGATTGCTTGAACCAATGCATTTGGCAAGGATGTTACGCACGCCCACAGCCTCAAACACAGCGCGCATCGCGCCACCGGCAATAATTCCGGTACCGTCGGATGCAGGCATCATGATTACCTTGGCAGCACCATGACGTCCGATCACAGCGTGATGCAATGTGCCGTTTTTAAGACTGACCTTAACCATTTTGCGACGAGACTCGTCCATTGCCTTTTGCACAGCAACAGGCACTTCCTTTGATTTGCCCTTGCCCATGCCTATACTGCCATCGCCGTCACCAACTACTGTCAGTGCAGCAAAACCCATGATACGACCACCCTTTACAACCTTGGTCACACGGTTTACAGCAATCATTTTTTCAATGAGGCCGTCACCACGTTCTTCTTGTTGCTGCATTTTTCCTTGCGCTTTAGCCATGATTCACCTCAACTTAGAACTGCAAGCCATGTTCGCGCGCGGCTTCTGCCAGCGCTTTAATGCGACCATGATATCTGTGACCGGAACGATCAAACGCGAGCGCAGTAATTCCAGCACTTTTAGCCTTTTCTGCAATGCGCTTACCCACAACAGCTGCAGCCGCAGCGTTGCCGCCATTAGCCACTTCTTTACGCACTTCTGCTTCCAGTGTTGATGCGCTGGCAAGAATCTTGCCACCGCAAGCAGAAATTACTTGTGCATAAATGTGCTGATTTGTGCGGCTAATAGCCAAACGTACAGTCTTTTGCTCAGCAATTTTTGCACGGGTTTTGCGTGCTCTGCGCTGACGCGCTTCTTTCTTGTTCGTCATATCCGCCTCAATTATTTCTTCTTGGTTTCTTTCAGGATCACAACTTCATCCACATAACGAACACCCTTGCCCTTGTAAGGCTCAGGTGGACGATAAGCGCGGATTTCAGCGGCAACCTGACCGACTTGTTGCTTATTTGTACTTGTCAAAACTATCTCGGTTTGCGTTGGCGTCGCCACCTTCACACCTGCCGGCATCTTGTGCACAACGGGGTGAGAGTAGCCAAGACTCAAGTTAAGCGCATCGCCAGCTGCCTGGGCACGATAACCAACTCCGATCAGAGTCAATTTACGCTCAAAGCCTTTAGTTACGCCAACGATCATATTCGCCAACAAAGCACGAACTGTCCCTGACATTGCATTTGACTGCATTGAATCGTTAGTTGCTTTGCACAACAAGGTATCACCTTGACGCTCTACAGCAACATCGCTATTAAGCGACTGAATCAAAGTACCCAACGGGCCTTTAACCGAAATCTGGTGGGCGGAAAGCGTTACATCTATTCCTGCCGGCACCGTAATTGGATTTTTAGCGACTCTAGACATATTTACCTCGTTACGCGACGATACACAGAACTTCACCACCAATACCATTGGCGCGAGCTTTGCGATCAGTCATCAAACCCTTGGATGTGGACACAATAGCAACACCCAGACCGTTCATAACCTGAGGTATATCTTCGCTACCCTTGTATACACGCAAACCTGGGCGACTTACGCGCTGAATCTTTTCGATTACAGGACGATCAGCGTAATACTTCAGTCCGATTTCAAGTGTGGGCTTGCCATTGTCACTGACAATTTTAAAACCATCTACATAACCTTCATCCTGCAGCACTTTTGCAAGCGCTACTTTCAGCTTTGAAGAAGGCATTGCAACAGTTACTTTTTCCGCCATCTGCGCATTACGAATTCGCGTCAGCATATCGGCGATTGGATCACTCATACTCATAAATTCACCCTTACCAACTTGCCTTGACTACACCAGGAACCTCGCCGCGCATTACGTATTCACGCAATTTAATACGGCCAAGACCAAATTTACTGAACACACCACGTGGACGACCAGTCAGTGAGCAACGATTACGCAAACGCACTGGACTTGAATTACGCGGCAAAGCCTGGAGCTTTTGACGAGCAACTGCACGCTCATCCTCGCTCAACTTGACGTTAATGATAATGGCCTTCAGTTCGGCACGCTTCGCAGCGAACTTTTCCACTGTTTCACGACGCTTTAAATCGCGGTTAATGACAGAAATCTTAGCCATTTTTCCCTCAGTTCTTCAATGGTAATTTAAATGCCGTCAGAAGGGCTCTCGCCTCATCATCGGTCTTCGCACTGGTTGTGATAGTGATATTCATCCCGCGCAACATATCAATCTTGTCGTACTCAATTTCCGGGAAAATAATTTGCTCTTTCACGCCCATATTGTAATTTCCACGGCCATCAAAAGACTTGCCTGACAAACCACGGAAATCGCGGATACGAGGGATTGAAATTGTAACCAGACGATCCAAAAACTCATACATACGGTCGCGACGCAAAGTCACCTTGCAACCTACCGGATAATTCTCACGAATCTTGAATCCAGCTATAGATTTCTTTGACTTTGTAACCACCGGCTTTTGACCTGCAATTTTTTGCATATCAGCAACCGCATGATCCATCACCTTCTTATCGGCAACAGCTTCACCAACACCCATATTGAGCGTAATTTTTTCAATACGCGGCACTTCCATGATGGACTTATAGCCAAACTTCGCCATCATTTCTTTAGCCACTGTATCTTTGTAGAAATCGTACAAACGAGACATGCTGTATTTCTCCTTAAGCAATCACTTCGCCACTGGATTTAAACACGCGCACTTTACTGCCGTCTTCCAGGAACTTAGTACCAATGCGATCCGCCTTTTTGGTAGACGCATTGTAGATAGCAACGTTAGAAACGCTGATTGGCATCTCCATTTCAACGATACCGCCACTCACACCTTTAACCGGATTCGGCTTCTGGTGTTTCTTAACTTTATTGACACCACTTACCAGCATTTTATCTTCAAGCACACGCAGAACGCTTCCACGGCTACCTTTATCTTTGCCAGCAATGATAATCACATCATCATTCTTTTTAATCTTGCTCATGACTTTTCCTCGACTGCGTTACAGCACTTCAGGTGCCAGCGACACAATTTTCATGAAGCGCTCATTACGCAACTCACGAGTAACTGGTCCAAAAATACGCGTGCCAATTGGCTCCAATTTAGCGTTCAGCAATACTGCGGCATTGCCGTCAAACTTAACCAGCGAACCATCCGGGCGACGAACACCCTTGGCAGTACGAACCACAACGGCGCTATACACGTCACCCTTTTTTACGCGTGAACGTGGAGCTGCATCTCTGATGCTCACCTTGATTACATCACCGATAGATGCGTAACGACGCTTGGATCCACCGAGCACCTTAATACACATAACGGTGCGAGCACCGGTATTATCAGCAACATTCAAAACAGACTGCATTTGTATCATTTGTCAATCTCCAACTTTGTCCGCTCTTGACGGCTAGTTTTGGAACCCGTTCGGGTTAGGCCGTCGCAAGCAACGGTGAAACGAAGCCGCGCATTATATGTACACCTGCACAAAAGCACAAGTGCTTATCGCAATTAATTTGCCTGAGCTTTCTCTACAAGCTTGGCCACACGCCAAGTTTTAGTCTTGGATAGTGGCCGGCATTCTTCAATAACGACTACATCACCTTGATTACACTCATTGGTTTCATCGTGCGCGTGGTATTTCTTTGAAACGCGCAAAATTTTACCCAATAGCGGGTGCTTGATTTTTCGTTCGATCAAAACGGTAACCGTTTTGTTCATTTTGTCACTAACCACTGTACCGGTCAGCGTACGCTTCAAATTCGTTGCATTCATTACTGCGCACCCTTCTCAGTCAATATGGTTTTAACACGCGCAATATCACGACGGACTTTACTCAGCATGCTGTTGTTGCTCAGTTGCTGGGTCGCCATTTTCATGCGCAGACCAAACTGCTCCTTAGTCAATGACAGCAATTCCAATTGCAATTCAGCCGCAGATTTTGCCTTCAGTTCGCTAGCCTTCATAATTATGCCCCTACCTGTCTAATAACAAATGTGGTTTCGATAGGCAATTTTGCTGAAGCCAAACGGAATGCTTCTCGTGCAATCACTTCATCAACACCATCCATCTCATACAACATTTTTCCCGGCTGAATCTCTGCAACATAGTACTCGGGATTACCCTTACCATTACCCATACGCACTTCAGCAGGTTTCTGTGAAATCGGCTTGTCCGGGAAGATGCGAATCCAGATACGGCCACCACGCTTAATATGACGTGTCATTGCACGACGCGCAGCTTCAATCTGACGCGCTGTCAAACGGCCACGACCAACAGCTTTAAGACCGAACTCACCAAAACTTACCTTGTTTCCGCGGGTTGCAATGCCTGTATTACGGCCCTTTTGCTCCTTGCGGTATTTTCTTCTAGCTGGCTGTAGCATGTTTCGCCCCCGACTTTCTTACTCTTTTTTCAGGTTCTGCGGCAGGTGCGGATACTTCTTGTACACCTGTGTTTTCGCCTTTATATACCCATACCTTTACGCCGATGAGGCCATAAGTGGTAAGCGCTTCCGATGTGCCATAGTCAATATCAGCACGCAGAGTGTGCAACGGCACGCGTCCCTCGCGATACCACTCAGTACGCGCAATTTCGATACCATTCAGACGACCGGAACTCATGATCTTGATTCCCAAAGCACCCAGGCGCATGGCATTTTGCATTGCACGCTTCATGGCACGGCGGAACATAATGCGTTTCTCAAGCTGCTGCGTAATAGAATCCGCAATGAGTTGAGCATCAATTTCAGGCTTACGAACTTCTTCGATGTTCAAAGCAACATCAGGCAGCCCCATGCGCTTCTTGAGTTCTGTCCTCAATGATTCAATATCCTCGCCCTTTTTGCCGATCACTACACCCGGACGTGCCGAGTAAATTGTGATCTTGGCATTCTTGGCAGGACGCTCAATGACTATCTTCGAAACCATAGCTCCTGCCAGTTTCTTCTTAAGATATGCACGAACTTCGATATCCTTGAGCAGCAAATCAGCAAAATTCTTGCTGTTTGCAAACCACCTGGAAGACCAGTTTTTATTGACGCTCAATCGGAAACCGATTGGATGAATTTTCTGTCCCATATCTGCTTAGCTCCCGACGATAATCGTAATGTGGCAGGTCTGCTTCTCAATACCGTTGCCACGACCTTTTGCACGAGGAATCATGCGCTTCAGCGAAGTTGCCTTATCAACATAGATAGTGCTCACTTTCAATTCGTCAATGTCAGCACCATCATTGTGCTCAGCATTGGCTATTGCAGACTCCAGACCCTTCTTGATAATCACCGCTGCTTTCTTGGGACTAAATGTCAAAAGCTGCAATGCTCTATCAACTGGCAAGCCGCGAATCTGATCCGCGACCAACCTGCCTTTTTGTGCCGACAGGCGAACACCCTTTACTACTGCTGTTGTGCTCATCATGCCTCCTTATTTCTTGACCGCTTTTCTATCAGCGGCATGTCCTTTGAATGTGCGCGTCAATGCAAACTCGCCGAGCTTATGCCCAACCATGTTTTCAGAGATATACACCGGAATATGTTGCTTGCCGTTATGAACCGCAATTGTCAGCCCTACAAATGTAGGCAATACAGTTGAGCGGCGTGACCATGTTTTAACCGGACGCTTGTCGCTGGTCGCACGCACTGTTTCAACCTTCTTCAACAAGTGAGCGTCAACGAATGGACCTTTTTTAATGGAACGTGCCATATTTAATTACCCCTTAAGCTGAAAGCGACGGCGAACAATCATATTACTTGTGCGCTTATTGCGACGTGTACGGAAGCCTTTGGCTGGCACACCCCATGGACTGACTGGGTTACGACCCGCTGCAGTTTTACCTTCACCACCACCATGCGGGTGGTCAATCGGGTTCATAACCACACCACGAACGGTGGGTCGAATGCCGCGCCAGCGATTAGCACCTGCTTTTCCGATAGAGCGCAGTGAATGCTCACCGTTGCCCACTTCACCGATAGTTGCGCGGCATTCAACGTGAACCTTGCGAATCTCACCTGAACGCAAACGCAATTGAGCGTAGCTTCCTTCACGTGCCAACAACTGCACTGATGTACCAGCTGAACGCGATAACTGAGCGCCCTTGCCGGGCATCATTTCAATGCAATGTATCGTCGAGCCAACTGGAATATTGCGCAATGGCAGAGCATTACCCGCTTTAATTGGTGCATCAGAACCGCTTAACAACTGTGCCCCTACAGCCACACCCTTGGGCGCAATAATGTAACGGCGCTCGCCATCCGCATAGCAAAGCAAAGCGATATGCGCAGTACGATTAGGATCGTATTCCAAATGTTCTACAGTTGCCGGAATTCCATCTTTGTTACGCTTAAAATCAATCAAGCGATAGCTCTTTTTGTGACCACCACCCATATGACGGACAGTGATATGACCATTGTTGTTACGGCCAGCTGTTCTATTTTTTCTTTCAACCAAAGCAGCATGTGGTTTACCCTTATGCAGCTCTGGTGTGACAACACGCACTACTGCGCGACGCCCAGGAGAGGTTGGTTTAAGTTTAATCAGTGCCATGATATTTACCCTTGCTCACTCGTAGCAAAATTAATTTCCTGACCAGGAGCCAAGCAGACATATGCCTTCTTCCAGTCTTTGCGTGCGCCCATGAATTTTCCAAAGCGCTTCTTTTTTCCTTTGACAACACTCACCTGTACATTTTCAACGCTAACCTTGAACAACAGTTCAACAGCCGCCTTGATTTCAGGTTTTGTTGCATCAGAAACAACACGGAAAATCACTTGCTCATTTTTCTCGGCAACATAAGTTGCCTTCTCGGAAATCTGCGGAGCAAGCAAAATATTCATCAGACGTTCTTGGTTAAGATTTTGTGCGCTCATGCTAGCAACTCCTCAATTTTCGCCATGGCGTTGCGTGTTACCAGCACCTTTGGAAATCTGACCAGACTAACTGGATCAGCCTGATGCGCTTCAAGCACCAAAACACTGGCAAGATTACGCGATGACAGATACAAATTCTCATCCATATTATCGGTAATAATCAAAACACGATCCAAGCCCAGACCCATATCCTTCATTTTCTGAGCCAAATTTTTTGTTTTTGGGCTATCCAAATCCAAACTTTCAACAACAGTCATACGTCCATCGCGAACCAGCTGGGAAAAAATAGAAGCCAAACCAGCGCGATACATCTTACGATTTACTTTTTGACTGAAGTTTTCATCCGGTGTATTACCAAAAATCTTACCACCACCACGCCAGATAGGGCTTGACGCCATACCTGCGCGAGCGCGGCCCGTACCCTTTTGAGCCCAAGGCTTGCGAGTACTCTTGGCGATTTCGCTACGACCTTTTTGTTTGCGATTACCCGAACGTGCATTTGCCTGATAAGCGGTAACGAGCTGATGTATCAACGCCTCGTTATATTCACGCCCAAACAAATCATCCGAAGCTGTGATACTTGCAGCGGCCTTACCGTTTGCGTTAATGACTTTAATTTCCATTATGCACCTGCCTTAACTGCTGGACGCACGATTACATCGCCACCCTTGCAACCGGGTACAGCGCCCATCACCAACAAAAGTTGACGATCCGCATCGATACGAACAATTTTTAGATTTTGCACAGTGCGCTGGACATCACCCAAGTGACCTGTCATGCGCTTACCAGGAAACACACGGCCAGGGTCTTGCGCCATACCGATAGAACCCGGCACGTTATGTGACTTCGAGTTACCGTGAGAGGCACGGCCAGATCTAAAGTGGTGACGCTTGATCGTACCGGCATAACCCTTACCTAAAGTGACGCCTGTGACGTCCACTTTCTGACCAACCTGAAACAGGTTTACATCCAATTTGCCGCTGGCCTGCAAGGCGGCGACCTGCTCTGGGGCAGCAGTAAATTCTTTCAGCACACTACCCGCTTCAACCCCGGCTTTTGCGAAGTGACCCGCAGCTGCACTGGTTACACGGCTAGCACGACGTACGCCAAACGCAACTTGAACTGCACTGTAACCATCTACATCAGCAGTCTTAAATTGAGTAATGCGGTTATTGGACACGTCCAACACTGTTACAGGCAACGATGCTCCGTCATCAGTAAAAATGCGAGTCATGCCAATCTTTCGACCGACAAGTCCTAAGCTCATTTTATATTTCCTTTTTTTAAGGGGCCGACTTCAATTGGTCGGCCGATTTATTTACCACAACTACTCATTCTGTTTGAACAGCAACAACAAACGCTACAAATTATTGCAACTTGATTTCTACGTCCACACCAGCTGGCAGATCAAGTTTCATTAACGCATCGACTGTTTTATCAGTAGGATCAATAATATCCATCATGCGCAAATGCGTACGAATTTCAAATTGATCACGAGATGTCTTATTCACATGCGGAGAACGCAACACGTCAAAACGCTCAATTTTGGTAGGCAATGGAATTGGACCCTTGACCACAGCACCGGTACGCTTGGCTGTATCAACAATCTGCGAGGCAGACTGATCTATTAGACGATAATCGAATGCTTTAAGACGAATACGAATTTTCTGGCTTGACATAATTTTCTCAGCTTTTTGCAGCTCACAGAGCCTGCGAATTAAAGAACGAAATATTATACAGCGAGACCATGTCTTGCTGCACGTTATTTTTACATATTTTTAGTGCTAATACATATAGCGGAGCGAGATCACTCACTCCGCTATAGCGTTTACATCTTTACTTCAGAATCTTTGCTACCACGCCCGCGCCGACGGTACGGCCACCTTCACGGATCGCGAAGCGCAGGCCTTCTTCCATCGCTACAGGGGCGAT
>DATKTO010000006.1:0-15489 GCA_035531075.1 Gallionellaceae bacterium | reverse complement strand
ATCGCCCCTGTAGCGATGGAAGAAGGCCTGCGCTTCGCGATCCGTGAAGGTGGCCGTACCGTCGGCGCGGGCGTGGTAGCAAAGATTCTGAAGTAAAGATGTAAACGCTATAGCGGAGTGAGTGATCTCGCTCCGCTATATCTCGTTTTAAAGGTTAATAGGCCAGTAGCTCAATTGGTAGAGTATCGGTCTCCAAAACCGAGGGTTGGGGGTTCGAAACCCTCCTGGCCTGCCAATTAAAGTAGCACGTTAAGAGAAAAGGGATTGGATTGCGCATGGTAAATATAATCAAAATAGGCGTGGCATTCCTCCTGGTAGTGGCAGGTATTGCAGGTTATTACTTTTTGCAGGGTAGTGCTGTTGCATTCGCCGAGGTGCTGCGCGTTCTTTCCGTTCTGCTTGGCTTGGTGCTGGCGGCCGCGGTATTGTGGACGTCAGAGCCAGGCAAGCGTTTTTTTGGTTTTGGCAAAGAATCCGTGGCCGAAGCAAGGCGCGTTGTTTGGCCAACCAGAAAAGAAACTTTGCAGACCACCGGTGTGGTGGTCTTGTTTGCTGTGGTTATGGCCTTATTTCTATGGGCGGTAGATGCAACTCTTTTGTTTGCAATTAACAAGTTGATGGGACGGGGTTAATGATGTCTAAGCGCTGGTATGTTGTTCATACGTACTCTCAATTTGAAAAAAGTGTGCAGCGTGCCTTGGTGGAGCGTATTGCGCGCGCCGGTATGGAAAACTTGTTTGGTCAGATTCTGGTGCCGGTTGAGGAAGTGGTAGAGCTAAAGGCGGGTCAGAAAAAACTCAGTGAGCGCAAATTTTATCCTGGCTATGTGCTGGTCGAGATGGAAATGACCGATGAGACATGGCATATGGTCAAGAGCATACCAAAAGTTTCAGGCTTTATTGGTGGTACGGCGATGAAGCCGACGCCAATTAGCCAAAAGGAAGTCGATAATATCATGCAGCAAATGCAGGCCGGTGTTGAGAAGCCGCGTCCCAAGGTGTTGTTTGAAGTGGGTGAGTCGGTTCGTGTTAAAGAGGGTCCTTTCACCGATTTTAACGGAACCGTAGAAACAGTCAATTATGACAAGAGTAAAATACGTGTGGCAGTGACCATTTTTGGTCGTTCGACACCGGTGGAATTGGATTTCGGACAAGTCGAAAAAGTCTGATTTTAACTGTCTGTAGCAAGAAATCGGAGCAATCCGGCATTACCAACGGGGAGCGTATCGGAATAAAACGATATGCGTTTAACCCACTAACAGGAGTATCAAAATGGCAAAGAAAATTGTCGGCTATATCAAGCTGCAAGTTCCTGCTGGGAAAGCAAATCCCAGTCCTCCAATCGGCCCGGCACTGGGTCAGCGCGGCCTCAATATCATGGAGTTCTGCAAGGCGTTTAATGCCCAGACCCAGGGTATAGAGCCTGGCCTGCCAATTCCGGTGGTGATCACGGCTTTTGCAGACAAGAGCTTTACCTTTGTAATGAAGAGCCCTCCAGCGACTATTCTGATCAAGAAAGCCGCAGGCGTGCAAAAGGGTAGCCCTACACCGCATACCGCCAAGGTCGGCAAGCTGACTCGCAAACAAGCGGAAGATATTGCAAAAACAAAACAAGCTGATCTGACTGCTGCCGATATGGACGCAGCGGTGCGTACCATAGCTGGCAGTGCGCGCAGCATGGGCATTACTGTGGAAGGTGAATAAAAATGGCACATATCTCCAAGCGTTATAAGGCACTCGCTGCCAAGGTTGATCGTACCAAGCTGTATGCGCTGGATGAAGCGTTGAAGCTGGTCAAGGAAACTGCAAAAGCCAAGTTTGATGAGTCAATCGACGTGGCCGTGAATCTGGGAATTGACGCACGTAAATCGGATCAACTGGTGCGTGGCTCTGTTGTATTACCCAAGGGTACTGGTAAGACTGTGCGTGTTGCCGTTTTTGCACAGGGTCCCAAGGCTGAAGAAGCGAAGGCAGCTGGCGCAGATATCGTTGGATTCGAAGATCTGGCGGAAAGTATCAAGGCGGGTAAGATGGATTTCGACGTAGTGATTGCGTCACCCGATGCAATGCGCATTGTTGGTCAGCTGGGTCAGATTCTGGGTCCGCGCGGCCTGATGCCTAACCCCAAGGTTGGTACGGTTTCCGCTGATGTGGCAGGTGCTGTGCGCAATGCGAAAGCTGGCCAGGTGCAGTACCGCACAGACAAGAACGGGATTGTTCAATGCACAATCGGCCGTGCTTCGTTTGAACCCGCTGCTTTGCGTGAAAACATGCTGGCGCTGATTGATGCTTTGGTTAAAGCCAAACCGTCAGCTACTAAGGGTATTTACCTGAAGAAAGTGGCAATCTCCAGCACCATGGGCGTTGGTATCCGCGTTGAGCAGGCGAGTTTGACCGCGTAGGTATTTGATTGAATGCGACAGGGCGTAAATGCCCTGTCGATGAAGAACTTTGGACTGCTGGCAAGAGTGGCAGATTATCAAAGACCGTAGGTAGCAGAGGTGTTGTTGGCCGATGCTTTAATTGGCAGCTGAATCGTCAACCCACGTAGATGGTGTGCCCGCAAGTATGCTTTTGAACGATGCATGTTCAATATTGAATTTGTGGTCGCGGTTATTAATTGTGAAATGCATATAGGCAACGTGAAACGGTGCCTATATTGTATTTCAGTTGAAAATGGAGGAAGACTTTGGGTCTTAATCTGCAAGAAAAACAGGCAGTAGTTGCTGAAGTGAGTGCTCAGGTAGCACAGGCGCAGACTATCGTCCTGGCAGAATACCGTGGTATCGCGGTGAGTGACATTACCAAGCTGCGTGCCAATGCACGCAAATCTGGTGTGTACATGCATGTATTGAAAAATACATTGGCTCGCCGTGCGGTAATGGACACTCCTTTTGCAGCGTTAGCGGACAAGATGGTTGGTCCGTTGATTTACAGCATCAGCCCTGATGCTGTTTCCGCTGCAAAAGTGGTGCACGATTTTGCCAAATCCAATGCGAAGTTGGTGATTACTGCTGGCTGCATGTCAGGCACGGTGATGACTGCGGATGACGTTAAAGTTCTGGCAGCTACACCAAGCCGCGACGAGTTGATTGCAATGTTGATGGGCACAATGCTCGCAACAACAAGCACATTTGTTCGTGGCCTGGCTGCAGTTCGCGATAAAAAGGAAGCCGAAGCGGCTTCTGCTTAAAGCAACTGTGCAACTGCATACTTTTGAATTAAATATTTTAGGAGATTTACATGGCTGTTAATAAAGCTGAAATTCTTGACGCAATTGCGCAAATGTCTGTATTGGATCTGTCTGCTCTGATCAAAGAGATGGAAGAGAAGTTTGGTGTTTCTGCTGCCGCTGTTGCTGTAGCCGGACCTGCTGGTGGTGCTGCAGCCGGTGCTGCTGCAGCTGCGGAGCAAACTGAATTCACAGTAATGCTGATGTCTGCTGGCGACAGCAAAGTTGGCGTGATCAAGACAGTTCGTGCAATCACTGGTCTGGGCTTGAAAGAAGCTAAAGACCTGGTAGACGGCGCACCTAAGGCAGTTAAGGAAGGCGTTTCCAAAGCTGATGCTGAAGCGATGATCAAGCAATTGGTTGAGGCTGGCGCAACTGCAGAAATGAAGTAATAACATAATGCGTACAAGGGCTGGCGGGTTCCGTCAGCCTTTTGCCATTTTTTAATTAGCAACTGTAACCACAGTATTTTAATTTTAGAAGCTAATGGATAAGGTGCGTAAATGCGCTTTTTATCCTTTGTCTTTTTCCTTCGGTCGTGGAGATATCAATGAGTTATTCTTTTACTGAAAAAAAACGTATCCGTAAAAGTTTTGCCAAACGGATCGCCGCTTTGCCGGTGCCTTATTTGCTGTCTACTCAACTAGAGTCGTACAGCGAGTTTCTCCAAGCTGACGTAGATCCTGCACAGCGCAAGAAACAAGGCTTGCAAGCCGCGTTCAATTCGATTTTTCCAATTGAAAGCCACAACAAATTTGCGCGTCTGGATTACGTCAGCTATGTGCTCGGCGTTCCTCCGTTCGACGTAAAGGAGTGCAAGCAGCGCGGCTTGACCTACGCGTCGCCATTGCGCGCACGCGTGCGCCTGACATTGCTGGACAAAGAAGCGTCCAAGCCAACGGTCAAGGAAGTCAAAGAGCAGGAAGTGTACATGGGCGAAATTCCGCTGATGACTCATACCGGCTCCTTTGTGATTAACGGTACCGAACGCGTTATCGTATCGCAATTGCACCGTTCGCCCGGCGTGTTCTTCGAGCATGATCGCGGCAAAACCCACTCCTCCGGCAAGCTGCTGTTCTCGGCACGCGTTATTCCTTACCGTGGTTCATGGCTGGATTTTGAGTTCGATGCCAAGGATTACGTGTATTTCCGTATCGACCGTCGCCGCAAGTTGCCGGTAACAATACTGCTGAAATCCATAGGTTTTACCAACGAAGAAATTCTGGCTGCATTCTTCGACTTTGATACATTCCACCTGGGCAAGAAGGGAATACAGTTTGAAGTCGTGCCCGAGCGTCTGCGCGGTGAAATTGCACGCTTCGATATTCTGAATAAGGCCGGCAAAGTTATCGTGGCCATGGACAAGCGCATCACAGCGCGCCATGTGCGCGAAATGAGCGAAGACGGTATTAGCAAGCTTGCAGTTGGCGAAGATTTCTTGATGGGCCGTGCTTTGGCGCAAAACATTGTTGATAAGGATAGCGGTGAGATTATCGCTAATGCCAATGATGAGATTACCGAGACAGTGCTGGCCAAGCTGCACGAAGCGGGTATAACAAAGTTTCATACTCTTTACACCAACGATCTGGATCAGGGTGCGTTCATTTCACAGACACTGCGTCTCGATGAAACCACAGATCTGTGGACTGCGCGTGTTGCCATTTACCGCATGATGCGCCCCGGCGAGCCGCCCACCGAAGATGCTGTAGAGGGCTTGTTTAACGGTCTGTTCTTTTCGGAAGAGCGTTATGATTTGTCAGCCGTTGGCCGGATGAAATTTAACCGTCGCGTTGGTCGCGACGAGTTGACCGGCGCAGTGACGCTGTCGAACGAAGACATCGTTGCAGTCATCAAGATTCTGGTTGAATTGCGCAATGGCCGCGGTGAAATCGATGACATCGATCACCTCGGAAACCGCCGCATTCGCGCAGTGGGCGAACTGGCCGAAAACCAGTTCCGCACCGGACTGGCACGCGTTGAACGCGCAGTTAAAGAGCGTCTGGGTCAGGCTGAAACCGACAATCTGATGCCGCATGATCTGATCAATGCCAAGCCGATATCTGCTGCCGTCAAAGAATTCTTTGGCTCCAGCCAGTTGTCGCAGTTTATGGATCAAACCAACCCGCTGTCTGAAGTGACGCACAAGCGCCGTATTTCGGCCTTGGGACCGGGCGGATTGACGCGTGAACGCGCAGGCTTTGAAGTGCGCGACGTGCATCCGACACACTATGGCCGCGTATGCCCGATTGAGACACCAGAAGGCCCGAACATCGGGCTGATCAACTCTCTGTCGCTGTATGCTCGCACCAATACTTACGGCTTTATTGAAACACCTTATCGCCGGGTGGCCAAGGGCCGTGCGACCATGGATGTGGATTATCTGTCGGCGATTGAAGAGGGCAAGTTTACGATCGCGCAGGCGAATGCCGAACTCGATCCCAAAGGCAAATTTACCAACGACATCGTTTCTTCACGTCAGCATAACGAATTTGTTCTGGCTACGCCGGACAAGATCGAATATATGGACGTCTCAACCTCACAGGTTGTGTCCGTAGCTGCCTCGCTGATTCCTTTCCTGGAACATGACGACGCGAACCGTGCCTTGATGGGTGCCAACATGCAACGTCAGGCGGTACCTTGCCTGCGTGCTGAAAAAGCGCTGGTCGGAACGGGCATTGAACGTACCGTAGCGATCGACTCAGGTACCGCGGTACAGGCCTGGCGCGGTGGTCGCGTGGATTATGTGGATTCCGGCCGTATTGTTGTGCGTGTGAACGACGACGAAACGACGCACGGTGAAGTTGGTGTCGATATTTACAATCTGACCAAGTACACAAGATCCAACCAGAACACCAACATCAATCAGCGTCCGCTGGTGAAAATGGGTGATGTGATCGAGCGCGGTGACGTGATTGCCGATGGTGCTTCCACCGATATGGGAGAACTGGCACTCGGTCAAAATATGCTGGTCGCGTTTATGCCGTGGAATGGCTATAACTACGAAGACTCTATTCTGATTTCCGAACGTGTAGTGTCTGACGACAGGTTTACTTCGATTCATATCGAAGAGTTAACCGTTGTCGCACGCGACACCAAGCTGGGCTCGGAAGAGATCACCCGTGACATTCCTAACCTGTCCGAAGGCCAGATGGCACGCCTGGATGAATGCGGCATTGTGCACATCGGTGCTGAGGTAGTAGTGGGTGATGTGCTGGTTGGTAAGGTGACACCGAAGGGTGAAACGCAACTTACACCGGAAGAGAAGCTGTTGCGCGCTATTTTTGGCGAAAAAGCATCTGACGTAAAAGATACCAGCTTGCGCGTGCAGGCAGGTATTTCGGGAACAGTTATCGACGTGCAAGTATTTACGCGCGAAGGTTTGCAGCGCGATGCACGTGCGCAGCAGATTGTTGACGATGAACTGGGCCGTTACAAGAAAGATCTGGCTGACCAGATGCGTATTGTTGAGGTGGACGTGTTCACCCGTCTGGAAAAAATGCTGACCGGCAAGGTTGCAAACGGCGGACCTAAGAAGCTTGCCAAGGGCACCAAGCTGACCAAAGATTATCTTGGTGGTCTTGAGCATCACCAGTGGTTTGATATTCGCCTGAGCGATGATGAAGTTGCCGCGCAGCTTGAACAGGTTAAAGATGGCTTGGCGCAGAAACGCCTGGAATTTGACGCAGCCTTCGATTTGAAGAAGCGCAAATTGACTCAGGGTGATGAGCTGCAAGCCGGCGTGCAGAAAATGGTGAAGGTGTATGTGGCCGTTAAGCGCCGCCTGCAACCTGGTGACAAGATGGCGGGTCGCCACGGTAACAAGGGTGTGGTATCGCGCATCGTTCCGGTTGAAGACATGCCATGCATGGCTAATGGCACGCCGATTGATGTTGTGTTGAACCCGCTGGGTGTGCCTTCGCGTATGAACATCGGTCAGGTATTGGAGGTGCATCTGGGCTGGGCAGCCAAGGGACTGGGTCAGAAGATCAGCAAAATGCTGGAAGCTGAAGCCAAGGTTGCCGATATTCGCAAGTTCCTCGCCAAGATTTACAAGGACGAGCAGGCGGCAGAGATCGCTGCATTTAGCGATGATGAGATCGTCGATCTGTGTCGCAACCTGAAGGCTGGTGTGCCGTTCTCTACGCCGGTTTTTGACGGCGCCAGCGAAGACGAGATCAAGTCCATGCTGGAACTGGCAGACTTGCCGCGTTCAGGACAGATGAAGCTGCAGGACGGACGTACAGGCGAGGAATTTGACCGCCCGGTTACCGTCGGATACATGCATGTGCTGAAATTGCACCATCTGGTTGATGACAAAATGCACGCACGTTCCACTGGTCCATACAGTCTGGTTACTCAGCAGCCGCTCGGTGGTAAGGCGCAGTTCGGTGGACAGCGCTTCGGTGAGATGGAGGTCTGGGCACTGGAAGCTTACGGTGCAGCTTATACTCTGCAGGAAATGCTCACCGTCAAGTCTGACGACGTCACAGGCCGTACCAAAGTGTATGAAAGCATCGTTAAAGGCGACCATAAGATTGATGCCGGGATGCCTGAGTCGTTCAACGTGTTAACCAAGGAAATTCGATCCTTGTGTATTGATATCGATCTGATACGTAACTAAAGTGATTCGCACATAGTTTAAGAACTTGGGCACAAGGTTAACGAGGAGTTGCAAATGAAAGCATTGCTAGATTTATTTAAGCAGGTAACGCAAAAGGAAGAGTTTGACTCGATCAAAATCGGTCTCGCTTCCCCTGAAAAAATTCGTTCATGGTCTTATGGCGAAGTTAAAAAGCCGGAAACCATCAACTACAGAACGTTCAAGCCTGAACGTGATGGCTTGTTTTGCGCCAAAATTTTCGGACCAATCAAGGATTACGAATGTCTGTGCGGTAAATACAAACGCCTGAAGCATCGTGGTGTGATCTGCGAGAAGTGCGGTGTTGAAGTTACCTTGTCCAAAGTGCGTCGTGAACGCATGGGACATATCGAACTGGCTTCTCCTGTAGCGCATATCTGGTTTTTGAAGAGTTTGCCATCCCGACTGGGTATGGTGCTGGACATGACCTTGCGCGACATCGAGCGCGTACTGTATTTTGAGGCATATGTAGTCACCGAGCCAGGTATGACGCCGCTTAACCGCGGTCAGTTGTTGTCCGAAGATGATTACCTCGCCAAGCTGGAAGAGTATGGCGACGAGTTTTCTGCTGTGATGGGTGCAGAGGGCGTGCGCGCATTGCTGCGTGCTTTGGATGTGCCTGCTGAAGTCACCACGCTGCGTGCGGAACTGGAAGCAACCAGCTCTGAAACCAAAATCAAGAAATATGCCAAGCGCTTGAAGATTCTGGAAGCGTTTGTTCAGTCTGGCATCAAGCCTGAGTGGATGGTGCTGGAAGTATTGCCCGTGCTGCCACCTGAACTGCGTCCCCTGGTTCCGCTGGATGGCGGTCGCTTTGCGACATCCGATCTGAACGACTTGTATCGTCGCGTCATTAACCGTAACAACAGATTGAAGCGTTTGCTCGAGTTGAAAGCACCGGAAATTATCGTGCGCAACGAAAAGCGTATGCTGCAAGAGTCTGTCGACTCGCTGCTGGACAACGGCCGTCGCGGCAAGGCGATGACCGGTGCTAACAAGCGTCCGCTCAAGTCTCTGGCTGACATGATCAAAGGTAAGGGCGGTCGTTTCCGTCAGAACTTGCTGGGTAAGCGCGTAGACTATTCAGGCCGTTCCGTAATCGTGGTGGGTCCTCAGCTGAAACTGCATCAGTGTGGTCTGCCGAAGAAAATGGCGCTTGAGCTGTTCAAGCCGTTTATCTTTGAGCGCCTGGAGAAAATGGGTTTGGCTACGACTATCAAGGCCGGTAAACGCATGGTTGAGGCTGAAGAACCGATCGTCTGGGACATTCTGGAAGAGGTTATCCGCGAACATCCGGTGATGCTGAACCGTGCGCCAACGCTGCACCGTCTGGGTATCCAGGCGTTTGAGCCCATGCTGATTGAAGGCAAGGCGATTCAGCTGCATCCGTTGGTATGTACCGCATTTAACGCCGACTTTGACGGTGACCAAATGGCGGTGCACGTTCCACTGTCGCTGGAAGCACAGATGGAATGCCGCACCCTGATGCTGGCCTCAAACAACGTGTTATCACCTGCAAACGGTGAGCCAATTATTGTTCCGTCGCAGGATATTGTGCTGGGTCTGTATTACATGACGCGCGACAAGGCTGGTGCTCAGGGCGAAGGCTCTATGTTCGCTGACGTGTCCGAAGCGCTGCGCGCTTATCAGGCCAAGCAGGTTGATCTGCAGGCGAAAGTCATGGTGCGTGTCAATGAGGCGAGTTTGGATGAGAACGGCGTGCGCCAAGAAAAACGCACTCGTTACGAAACTACTATCGGCCGTGCCATTCTGTCTGAAATTCTGCCGGTTGGATTGCCATTCAGCGTAGTGAACAAGGCGCTGAAGAAGAAAGAAATCTCGCGTCTGATTAACACCAGTTTCCGCCGTTGCGGTCTGCGTGATACCGTCATCATGGCTGACAAGCTGATGAGCACCGGATTTACCTATGCGACCCGCGCCGGTATCTCGATCTGCGTTGATGACATGCTGGTGCCCAAGCAAAAGAATGAACTGATTGCCGCGGCTGAAAAAGAGGTGCATGAAATAGACACTCAGTACACCTCCGGACTGGTTACTCAGGGCGAACGTTACAATAAGGTGGTGGATATCTGGGGCCGTACCGGTGATGTTGTGGCCAAGGCCATGATGGAACAGTTGGGCAGCGAGCCGATTATTGAATTCGCCACAGGCGAAGCACGTACCGATAAGAAGGGCAAGGTAGTGATGCAGGAGTCATTCAACTCCATCTACATGATGGCCGACTCCGGTGCGCGCGGTTCTGCAGCGCAGATTCGTCAATTGTCGGGTATGCGCGGTTTGATGGCCAAGCCTGACGGTTCCATTATTGAGACACCGATCACCGCGAACTTCCGCGAGGGTCTGAACACATTGCAGTACTTTATTTCTACGCACGGTGCACGTAAAGGTTTGGCCGATACGGCGCTGAAGACAGCGAACTCAGGTTATCTGACACGCCGTCTGGTGGATGTGACACAGGATCTGGTGGTGATCGAGGAAGATTGCGGTACCGCCCTGGGGCGTTCAATGAAGGCGCTGGTTGAGGGCGGTGAGGTAATCGAAGCATTGCGTGAGCGTATCCTCGGCCGCGTTACCAGCACTGATATTGTTAATCCTGAATCCAGTGAGACACTCTACGAAGCAGGCACACTGCTGGATGAAGACATGGTAGAGGTGATTGAATCGCTGGGCATCGACGAGGTGCGCGTGCGTACTCCTCTTACCTGCGAAACACGCTTCGGCCTGTGTGCGAAGTGTTATGGCCGCGACTTGGGTCGTGGCGGGATGATTACCGTCGGGGAATCTGTTGGAGTGATTGCTGCGCAGTCTATCGGTGAGCCAGGTACACAGTTGACCATGCGTACTTTCCACATCGGTGGTGCAGCATCACGTACTATCGTGGCAAGTCAGGTTGAGGGAAAATCCAACGGTGTGCTCAAATACAGCGCGAATATGCGAACAGTTACTACTGCGAAGGGTGTGCAGGTAGTCGTGGCACGAAGCGGCGAGATTATGGTGACGGATGATCATGGTCGCGAGCGCGAGCGTCATAAAGTGCCTTACGGCGCCACCCTGACGACTAAAGAAGGCGCGGCAGTTCGTGCAGGCGAAGTGTTGGCAACGTGGGATCCGCATACTCGTCCAGTTGTGACTGAGTACGCAGGTCGTGCCCGCTTTGAAGGGGTTGAGGAAGGCGTTACTGTTATGCGCCAGATCGACGATGTAACAGGTCTTTCCAGCCTGGTGGTTATCGACCCCAAGCGCACCGGTAGCAAGGGTATGCGTCCGCTGGTGCGTCTGCTGGACAACGAGGGTAATGAGATCAAGATTGCCGGTACCGATATTTCCATTTCGGTTACCTTCCAGGTCGGCAGTATTATTACCGTGGAAGACGGTCAGAATGTGGGCGTGGGTGAAGTGCTGGCACGTATTCCGCAAGAGTCATCTAAAACACGTGATATTACCGGTGGTCTGCCGCGTGTTGCCGAACTGTTTGAGGCGCGTTCACCTAAAGATGCCGGCATGCTGGCTGATGTGACGGGTACCGCTTCATTCGGAAAAGAGACAAAGGGCAAGCAGCGTTTGGTTATTACCGATGGCGAAGGTCAGCCGCATGAGTTCCTGATCACCAAAGACAAGCATGTATTGGTGCATGATGGTCAGTTGGTGACCCAGGGCGAGATGATTGTGGACGGCCCTGCCGATCCGCATGATATCTTGCGCTTGCTCGGCATTGAAGCGCTTGCTCGCTACATCACCGATGAAGTGCAGGATGTATATCGCCTGCAGGGTGTGAAGATCAACGACAAGCATATCGAAGTCATTGTGCGCCAGATGTTGAGACGGGTTCAGATTGTCGATGCTGGCGATACCAAGTTCATTCCTAAGGAGCAGGTGGAGCGTGCTGATCTGTTGACAGAAAATGAACTGGTTGAAGCTCAAGGCAAGCAGCCGGCCACTTTCCAATATATGTTGCTGGGTATCACCAAAGCATCGCTTTCTACCGACTCGTTCATTTCTGCAGCATCGTTCCAGGAAACAACGCGAGTACTGACCGAAGCCGCAATTATGGGTAAGAGAGACGACCTGCGCGGTCTGAAGGAAAACGTCATTGTTGGACGTTTGATACCTGCAGGTACCGGGTTGGCCTTCCATACCGCACGCCGCAAGCAACGTCTGGGACTGGATATGGCTCAAGGCGAGGGACTGAGCGATGCGGCAGCAAATACAGAGGCGCAGGAAAACGCGTAATTGCTGTAAAACGCTTGGGTTGCTTGACAGGCGGTGTGTTCTTAAATAGAATGCGCGGTCATTTTCGCCGTCGCAGTGCGATCAATATCTCGTGCTGTGGCGGTTTATGTTTTGCTATAGATTGATTAAATAGAGTTTTTAGGAACCATATAATGCCAACGATTAACCAGTTAGTGCGTAGCCCCCGTGCTGCAGAAGTCAGCAAAAGCAAAGTCCCTGCGCTTGAGGGTAGTCCTCAGAAGCGCGGTGTTTGTACTCGTGTTTACACGACTACTCCAAAGAAGCCAAACTCGGCTTTGCGTAAAGTCGCCAAGGTGCGCTTGACCAATGGTTTTGAGGTGATCTCATACATTGGTGGTGAAGGTCATAACCTGCAGGAGCACTCGGTGGTGCTGCTGCGTGGTGGTCGTGTTAAGGATTTGCCGGGTGTGCGTTACCACATGGTGCGCGGTAGTCTGGATACTGCTGGTGTTAAAGACAGGAAGCAGTCTCGTTCCAAGTATGGAGCGAAGCGCCCTAAAAAGGCGTAATTGACAGGCGCTGACCAGTGCGGTCATGACTGTTTTTTTGAATGAGTAAGATAAATTTGAGGTTTAGATATGCCAAGACGTAGAGTAGTAGCCAAACGCGAGATTCTGCCGGATCCAAAGTTCGGTAACCAGGACTTGTCCAAATTCGTAAACGTGCTCATGACTTCAGGTAAGAAGTCGGTGGCTGAGCGCATTCTTTACGGCGCATTGGATCAGGTGTCGAAAAAGAGCGGTAAGGATGCGATCGAAATTTTCAATCTGGCATTGACCAATGTTAAGCCTCAAGTTGAAGTTAAGAGCCGTCGTGTAGGTGGTGCAAACTACCAGGTTCCTGTTGAGGTTCGTCCTTCACGTCGTATGGCATTGGCTATGCGTTGGTTGAAGGACTTTGCGCGTAAGCGTGGTGAGAAGTCCATGGGAATGCGCTTGGCGGGAGAGTTGATCGACGCTTCAGAGGGTCGTGGCGGTGCAGTTAAGAAACGTGAAGAAGTTCACCGTATGGCTGAGGCGAATAAAGCATTCTCGCATTTCCGCTTCTAAAAAATCAAACTAAAAAGTTTAAGAAAGTTAGGTAGCTACCGTGGCACGCAAAACACCAATCGAACTCTATCGTAACATCGGCATCAGTGCGCATATTGATGCGGGTAAGACAACCACAACAGAACGTGTCCTGTTCTATACCGGGGTATCGCACAAAATCGGCGAAGTGCATGATGGCGCGGCCGTGATGGACTGGATGGAGCAGGAGCAGGAGCGTGGCATTACGATCACCTCTGCTGCTACTACATGTTACTGGAAGGGGATGGACAAGAATTATGCGGAGCATCGTATTAATATTATTGATACCCCGGGTCACGTTGACTTTACCATTGAGGTTGAGCGTTCAATGCGTGTTCTGGACGGTGCTTGCATGGTGTATTGCGCAGTTGGTGGTGTGCAGCCGCAATCTGAAACTGTTTGGCGTCAGGCAAATAAATACAAGGTGCCGCGTCTTGCTTTCGTGAACAAGATGGATCGTTCTGGTGCCAACTTTTATAAAGTTGTAGATCAGATGAAAACTCGTCTGCGTGCAAACGTAGTGCCGATTCAGATTCCGATTGGCGCTGAAGAGAAGTTTGAAGGTGTAGTTGATCTGGTTCGCATGAAAGCGATTTACTGGGATGATTCAACTCAGGGTATGAAGTTTGAGTTGCGTGATATTCCTGCCGATCTACTCAAGACTGCACAGGATCTTCGTGCGCAAATGGTGGAAAGCGCGGCTGAAGCTTCTGAAGAGATGATGAATAAGTATCTCGAAGAGGGTGAATTGTCTGAGTCGGATATCAAAACGTGTCTACGCATACGCACGATCGCAAGTGAAATAGTGCCTATGTTGTGCGGTTCTGCCTTTAAGAATAAAGGTGTTCAGGCGATGCTGGATGCTGTGGTTGATTATCTGCCTTCTCCTATCGATATCCCGCCCGTAACGGGCGAGTTGCCAGATGGTTCGATGGGTGAGCGTAAGGCGGACGACAAAGAGCCATTCGCGGCGCTGGCTTTCAAAATTATGACGGACCCATTTGTGGGGCAGTTGATTTTCTTCCGTGTCTATTCTGGTTCTTTGCAGGCGGGTGATTTTGTTTACAACCCTATCAAGGACAAGAAAGAGCGTATCGGCCGTATTTTGCTGATGCATGCAAACGAGCGCGAAGAGATCAAAGAAGTATTTGCAGGTGATATTGCTGCGGCTGTTGGCCTGAAAGAGGCGACCACTGGTGAGACCCTGTGTGATCCAGCCAAGGTGATCACGCTTGAACGCATGATATTCCCTGAGCCGGTTATTCACGTTGCGGTTGAGCCTAAGACCAAGCAAGATCAAGAAAAAATGGGTATGGCGCTGAATCGTCTGGCGAAAGAAGATCCTTCTTTCCGTGTGAAAACGGATGAAGAGTCAGGTCAGACCATTATTTCCGGTATGGGTGAATTGCACCTGGAAATTCTGGTTGATCGTATGAAGCGTGAATTCGGTGTAGAGGCGAACGTGGGTGCTCCTCAAGTGGCCTATCGCGAAGCTATACGTAAGTCGGTTGAAGTTGAAGGTAAATTTGTTAAGCAATCCGGTGGTCGTGGTCAATTTGGTCATGTTTGGCTGAAAATCGAGCCGAACGAAACTGGTAAGGGTTTTGAATTCGTTGATGCGATCAAGGGTGGAACAGTACCTCGTGAGTTTATCCCTGCCGTTAAGAAAGGCCTGGAAGATACTTTGCCAAATGGCGTGCTTGCCGGTTTCCCTGTGGTAGACGTGAAAGTTACCTTGTTTGACGGTTCATACCATGACGTAGACTCGAACGAAAATGCCTTTAAAATGGCTGCTTCAATGGGATTCAAGGATGGTATGCGCAAAGCCAGCCCGGTGCTGCTTGAGCCGATGATGTCGGTTGAAGTAGAGACGCCGGAAGACTATACCGGTACCGTTATGGGTGACTTGTCTTCCCGTCGCGGCATGGTTCAGGGTATGGACGATACTGTTGGCGGCGGCAAGATAGTGAAGGCTGAAGTGCCTTTGGCAGAAATGTTTGGTTATTCCACTGCGCTGCGCTCTGCAACTCAGGGTCGTGCGACATATACCATGGAATTTAAGCATTACACTGAAGCCCCTAGGAACGTGGCTGAAGCAATAATGAGCAAGAAATAATTTAAAAAAACTGGAGAGCTGAAATGGCAAAATTAAAATTTGAACGTACGAAACCGCACGTAAACGTAGGCACAATTGGTCACGTAGACCATGGCAAGACCACGTTGACTGCAGCGATAGCAACCGTGTTGTCGAAGAAATTTGGCGGCGAAGCCAAGGCTTAC
>DATKTO010000005.1:0-58659 GCA_035531075.1 Gallionellaceae bacterium | reverse complement strand
ATCAATACAGCCTAAGCTTATTGATTAAATTCCTCAGCCCACATACCCACACTAATCGGTTGTTTTATTTGAATTTTAAAGAGCTTTTCCGCTTTCGCGGTTGCTGCCGTAGCAGCGAAGAGGTGCGCATTATACAGATCGTTTATGCTGCGTCAATCTATATTTAAAACTATTTCAAAATCATTCCAAATTTCAGCGAAACAATTTCATTTTACTGCCCGATGTTTCCAGCAAACTTTTGCTGCCTTAGCTGCAAAGAGGGGCGCATTATATAGATCGAAACTTTTCCGTCAATTCATTTATCAACTATTTTTTACAAGGCTTAATTAGCGCTCACATATACGTACAATGTGCGCTTCATTTAACCGTTTTAATTGAGGTATTAGCATCGTGAAATTGATCCTGGGCATAGAATCCTCGTGCGATGAAACCGGCGTTGCGCTGTATCACACCGAGCGCGGCCTGCTTGCCCATGCGCTGCACTCGCAGATTGCAATGCACAACGAATACGGCGGCGTGGTGCCCGAGCTCGCTTCACGCGACCATGTGCGCCATGTCCTGCCATTGATACGCGAGATCACAACACAAGCCGCTTGCCAGCTGAACGACATCGACGCGATCGCCTACACACAAGGCCCCGGTTTGTCCGGTGCCTTGCTGGTCGGCGCGAGTGTGGCCTGCTCGCTGGCATATTCACTCAACATTCCCGCGCTGGGCGTGCATCATCTGGAAGGCCACCTGCTGTCACCGTTGCTTTCCAGGCCGGCACCCGAGTTTCCCTTTGTCGCCCTGCTGGTATCGGGCGGGCACACACAACTGATGCGCGTTGATGGTGTAGGTCGCTACACCCTGCTGGGAGAAACCCTGGACGATGCCGCAGGCGAAGCGTTCGACAAGAGCGCCAAGCTGCTGGGGCTCAACTACCCCGGTGGCGCAGAGCTGGCCAAGCTGGCTCTGTCAGGCACTGCGGGGCGCTTCAAGTTACCGCGCCCGATGCTGCATAGCGGCGATCTGGATTTCAGCTTCAGCGGCTTGAAAACCGCCGTACTCACCCTGAGCAAGCAACACACTCTAGATGAGCAAACCCGTGCCGATATCGCCTGCGCCGCGCAGGAGGCCATCGTCGATGTGCTGGCCAGCAAGGCCATGGCCGCGCTCAAACAAACCGGGCTCAAACAACTGGTGGTGGCGGGTGGAGTGGGTGCCAACCAGCAGTTGCGCGCACAACTGGATAAGGCGGCCAGAAAATCCGGCAGCCGCGTGTTCTATCCTGATCTGGAATTTTGCACCGACAACGGTGCGATGATCGCCTTTGCCGGTGCGTTGCGCCTGCAACAGCAAGAAGCCGAATCCGGCTATCGCTTCAACGTCAAGCCGCGCTGGGATTTGCAGGAACTGAATATTGGCGAATTAATTCCGTGAACCTGTCGTACCGCGGATTAATAACTTATGTAATATATTGACTATATTACATAAATTGAGTGTGCGGTTTTGTAGGGTGCGTGGGACGCATCCTACAAGCCATATCAAATCGCTTATAACTGTTTAATTATATTATATTATTTCTTTGAACCGATCCTGCTTTCCTTGCCCGCCAGCAGATTCTGGATATTGCCCTTGTGACGCCAGATCAACAGCAGTGACAATACTGTTGCAACCAGCAGGTATTCGCGCGGCATGCCGAATAAATAAGCATAAACCGGCGTAGCAAGCGCCGCCAGCAAGGCGGACAGCGAAGACAGGCGAAACACCAGCGCAACCAGCAACCAGGTTGCCAACGCAGCCAGCCCCAGCCACAGGTTCAACGCCAGCAACACGCCCAGCGCGGTGGCCACGCCCTTGCCACCCTTGAAGCGCAGGAATACCGGGAACAGATGCCCCAGAAACACGGCCAGTGCCACCGCCGCAATCAGCGTGTAATTTTCCGGTGCGAAGTGTTGCGCCAGCAATACGGCCACCGTGCCTTTCGCCGCATCCCCCAGCAATGTCAGTGCTGCTGCAGATTTTTTGCCGCTGCGCAACACGTTGGTCGCGCCGGGATTTTGCGAGCCATAGGTGCGCGGGTCAGGCAATGCGAAGGCCTTGCTCATCAACACCGCGAAGGAAACCGAGCCCAACAGATAGGCACACACAACAAAAGCTAGGGTCAACATCTGGAATACCTTAAAATGTGAAGGCGCGAATTTTACGCGATTCCCATTTCTCACACATCAATATTGGCACTGCCCTAATGGACATCATCTTTCTGCGCGAACTCAAAGTCGACACACTCATCGGCGTTTATGACTGGGAGCGGCTGGTGCCGCAAACCATACAAATCGATCTCGACATTGGCCTGCCCAACAGCCTGGCCTGCCACAGCGACGACATTGCCGACGCGCTGGATTATTCAGACATCGTGCGCCACCTGAAAGAAGTGCTGTCCAGCCGACACTTCAATTTGCTGGAGGCACTGGCAGAACACATCGCACAAATTTTACTGAAAGATTTTAACGCACCGTGGGTCAAGGTCAGCGTGGCCAAGCTGCAGGCTATCAGGGGCAGCAAGATGGTGGGGATCAGTATTGAGCGGGGACAGGTTAAATAGCAGATAGTCCACAGATTACCTCTATCATACAAATACTTGCCCACTCTGCGAGCAAACAGGAAGCCCGGCCTAGCCGAGCTTCTCATTCAATTAAGCCAATTCCAGAATGCTAGAACACGAAAGGTGAGCCAGGCAGATAGCACTTGGTAGGAGTGGCATCAAGTTCAGAAGCCGTCAATCGCCAATTGAGTTCTCCAACTGCGGGCGTTCCCTGTATAACCGCCTGAGCGCGTATTCGGCTGATCACCCAAAACGCGCTGGATTTGGTATAGGTCAGGTTAAATGTTGCCAGCCCGTTCGCGTCAGTTGTCGTTGTTCCAGGTGAATCGGCAGGGTTGGTAGAGGCCAATGTTCCTCCATACGAGTTCTCTGGAGTGATCGAGTTGTTTTTATTTCCTCCTGCTTCTACAACACCAGTAAAGTAATGTTTCCTGGTTCCGTCCTCACCAGCATCCAATATCAGGTTCTCATTTTTGTCTTCATTCCAGAAAGTTCCAGTAGTTGCAGTGTCTGGATCGATGGTGCATGGTGCACCCGTGCTCCATGCAATTGGCCTGACGCTTATATTGACCACTGTGCCTAACGGCGCAGGACTGCCGTTAGAATCTGCTACGAGAACCGACATCGGGAAGGTATAAATAGTACTGGTTCCACCCAAATCGACAATTTTGGCAGCCTGACCAAACGCTACCGAGCCTGCCGTACCGCCGACAATAATAGCCGTATCCAGGCTGGAAGTTGTGCCATTCACGGGTAAATGAGTCACTGGGTCAGGTATAGGTTGCGTTGTGATTGTGGTGCCCACCACAGTTGCGCGAACGTGAACCCCTGAAGCGTTTGAAGAAAGTGAACCGGATGTGAAGGTAGTAGGTGCCGCACCCAAAGCCAGACCATTGGCGAGAGACGATGCGGTAAACACGACCACTGGAGAAACAGTTTCGCCCGAATTGGTGCCGGTACCGCTCACTATTGAAAATGCGACAGGCGCGCCACCCACCGGTGCGCCGGTCGCATCATAAACTGACGCGACCAGATTTGAATATCCCACCGTTGAACCCACGCTCTTGGGCACGACCGTAGGTGTTGCCTGCAGAGAAATGCTGGCTGCAGTCTTTGCTGTCATCGCCACCGACATGGTGTCACTCAAACTTGGGGTGGTGGCATCGTACACTTATACATTAGCGACACCTGCCGAAGCTGTGTTTAAGGTTGCGGTTGCCACACCCGCTGCCGGCGCTACCGCTATCACGTTAGGCGTAGCAACAGGTGCACCCACCCATGTTCCTATCGTCGTTGCGAATATAACGCTGGTTGAGACGGGCGCTGCAACCTGCACCGCCAAGGAGTCGCTAATTCCCATGGCCGTGGTTTTGGGGCTGGTTGGCACTACAGCCGTTCCAGCGTTCAATGTAACCTGATTAATGCCAAAAGTGGTACCTACGGTAACATTAAAATCGAGGGTTGCCATGGCACCCACAGCAGCTGCACGCACAGTTGCAGTGCCTGCGGCCACACCTGCACCCGCCACTGAGACAGACAACTTGCCGCTTGCATCTGTTGTACCCGAAGAAGGGGTGAGCGTCACTGTTGCGCCGCCCGTCTGGGTCAGTGTTACTGTCGCGCCTGGAATGGCCGTGCCACCTGCATCTTTGGCCGTAACGGTCATGGTGACCGGACTAGCTCCGCTTGACTGTAATGATCCGCTGGTCGCAGAAACCGCGAGCGTGGAACCCACAATTTGTACTGGTAGCAAAGCCGAAGCGGAGCCCGCTGTGGCCGTAATGGTCGCAGTGCGGTTAGCTTTGTTAGCTGTGCCAGATGAAAAAGTCAGTGTTGCCTTGCCGGTGCTATCGGTAGTAACCGTAGATACGGAAAGTAGGCCCGTATCTGTAACAAGTGTTACCACCGCACCGGCTACCGATGAATTGGTTGTGCTGACCGCAGCAACTGTGATCAAACTGGTGGTTGAACCATCAGATTTAACTGTAGTGGGTGTGCCCGATATCTGAAGAGTGGCGACTGTGGTGTTCGCTCCAACACTTGTAGTCCCCGCAACAGTCCCCCCGTCGCCGCAGCCTGCCAGAAGTGAAAAAACGATTGCCGACAGGAACAATGCCAGCGAGTTATTGATTTTTTTACTGTTGAAATAGTTCTGCACGCAATGCTCCCCGTTCGCGCGATCCGCGCATTTAGTGATTTTTTTTGGACATTACATCAAATTTTCACTGATTACAACCATTATTTAACACAAACACAGGCACTTAACGCGCTTACTTAACACAATAACTTAGCTGGCAAGCGAATAAATAGTTCAGCCGCGCGGGTGATGAACCGCATGCAGCTGTTTCAAGCGCTCTCGCGCCACATGAGTGTAAATCTGCGTCGTGGAAATATCCGCGTGCCCCAACAGCAGCTGCACTACGCGCAGATCCGCACCGTGATTCAGCAGATGCGTGGCAAAGGCGTGGCGCAGGGTGTGCGGTGACAGTGGCTTGTGCAGACCGCCCAGTTTTGCGTGGCGTTTGATGAGGTACCAGAACATCTGCCGCGTCATGCCGTCGCCCCTTGCCGTGACAAACATCGCATTACTCAGCTGATTATTCAGCAGCGCCGGGCGCGCCTCGGCCAAGTAGCGGCGCAGCCAGTCCAGTGCTTCCTCGCCCAGCGGCACCAGACGCTCCTTGCTGCCTTTGCCCATCACCCGCACCACGCCCATATCGAGGCTGACCTGCGCAACGCTCAGCCCCACCAGCTCAGACACGCGCAGGCCGCTGGCATACAGCACTTCCAGCATGGTGCGGTCGCGCAGGCCCAGCGGCTTCTCCACATCGGGTGCCTGCAACAGCAGTTCGACATCCTGCTCGGTGAGCGTTTTCGGCAGGCTGCGCGGCAGCTTGGGTGTGGCAATTTGCAGCGTGGGGTCGACGCTGATTCTGCCCTGGCGCAACTGGTACTGATACAGGCGCTTGAGGCTTGAGATGGCGCGACTGGTGCTGGTGGCCCGCGCCTTCTGTTCCACCACCAGATGTGCCAGAAAACCCTGAATGTCGGCATGCGTGCCTTGCAGCAAGAGCGCATTGCGCTGTTGTTGCAGCCACAGGGCGAATTTGTTCAGGTCGCGGCGGTAACTTTCCAGGGTGTTGCGCGACAGGCCGTCTTCCAGCCACAGCGTGTCGCTGAATTCATCGAGCAGCTCGGTGTTATTCAACGCGGCTTCCATCTGTTTCAAAATAATAACAACAATTCTCGCGGGGTGCGTCCCACGCACCAATCATTTTGGTGCGTGGGACGCACCCTACATTGTTTTTATCGAAGTTGTTCATGCTCCTCCGCTAGCAACGTTTGCGGCTTCATGGCTCAGCAACCAGCGCTTGATGCCCAGTTCATAACCAGCGCGATGATGGGCGAAACCGCCCAGCCCAGCCTTGCTCACCACGCGATGACAGGGTATGACGATGGGGATGGGGTTCGCGCCACAGGCCTGCCCGATGGCGCGCGGGCTGGATGTGAGTTCCCATGCAAGCTCGCCATACTGCCGTGTCTGTCCGCGCGGTATGGCGAGCATAGCCTGCCACACCTTGTGTTGATGGGCCGTGCCATTAGGCTTGAGCGGCAGGCTGAAGCTGAAATCGGGATTGGCGAAATAGGCTGCCAGCTGTTTGCATACGGTTTGCGCGAATGGACTGGCCGGGGCTTGCGGCAGGAAATCGGGCGGGAGGAAGTCTATGCCCGTCAGTGCCTCATCGTCACAGCAAATACCGAGCACACCGAATGGTGCGCTTAGTATTGCCTGATAGTTGCGAGCGGTTTTCATGGCGCGAATCATAACTCATACCGGCAATAAAAAAGGGGAGCCGAAGCTCCCCTTTTAACAGGCAAAATGCAGATTTAAGCTGCTGTCTTGCGTGCAACCAGCTTTTCCTTGATACGTGCTGATTTACCTGAACGATCACGCAGGTAGTACAGTTTGGCACGGCGCACATCACCGCGACGCTTGACTTCGATGCTGGCAATCATAGGTGAGTGCGTCTGGAATGTACGTTCCACGCCTTCACCGGCAGATACTTTACGCACGATGAACGATGCATTCAGGCCGCTACCCTTGCGCTTGGCGATGACCACGCCTTCAAAAGCCTGTGTACGCTTGCGCTCACCTTCGACGATGTTTACGTTTACGATCACAGTATCGCCAGGGGCGAAGCTGGGGATCACTTTACCCAGACGGGCAATTTCTTCTTGTTCCAATATTGCGAGCAGATTCATTTTGTTTCCTCTTGTTGTACGGAAGCTTGTTCCTGCTGGTACTCTGCCAGTAGCCGAGCTTCCTGTTTTGTTAACTGGCGTTGTGCCAGCAAATCCGGACGGCGTTGCCAGGTGCGACCCAGCGACTGCTTCAACCGCCACTTCTCTATTTCGGCGTGGTGGCCGGACAATAATACTTCCGGCACTTCTTCGCCTGCATAAACCTCTGGGCGCGTGTAATGCGGACAGTCCAGCAGGCCCTGTACAAAGGAATCCTGCTGCGCCGATTCGGCATCGCCCAATACGCCGGGCAACTGCCGCACCATGCTGTCTATCAACACCATCGCTGCCAGCTCGCCACCGGATAATACATAGTCACCGATGGAAAGCTCTTCATCTACATGCTGCCGCAACAGTCGTTCATCAACGCCCTCGTAACGGCTCGCCAACAAAATTAATCCTTCGTCCCGCGCCAGCAGCTCTTTCACGATGTCGTGTGTCAGTGGCCGCCCTTGCGGTGAAAGGTGTATCACCCGTGTTTTGCTGATGCCGGCCTGTGCCTGGCAGTGCTTCGCCGCCTCTATTGCCTGGGCCAGCGGCTCGGCCATCATCAGCATGCCCGGGCCGCCGCCATAAGGCCGGTCATCCACGCTGCGGTGCTTGTCGCTGGTGAATTCCCGCGGATTCCACGTATGCAACACATACTTGCCCTGCTCGGCCGCGCGTCGCGTGACGCCGTAATGCGTCACTGCGTCGAACATTTCCGGGAACAGCGTAATTACATCGAAATGCATAACGCTTAATAATCCGCTTGCCAGTCCACGCGGATTAATTTTTCATCCAGACTGACCTGCTGCACCACGTGCGACAAAAACGGAATCAGGATTTCACCCTTGTCGTTGCGCACGCACATCACATCGTTCGCGCCCATGTCCAGCAGATTGTCTACCTTGCCCAGCGACTCACCCTGCAGATTGACCACATTCAAACCAATCAAATCTGACCAGTAATACTCGTCTTCGGCTGCTTTAGGCAGACTGCTGCGCGGCACGGCAATCAACAAACCCTTGCACTTTTCTGCTGCGGTTCGATCGGTGATGCCCTCTAGCTTAGCCACCAGCACCTTAGTATGCGGCTTGCATTCCAGAACCTTAAACTCGCGCCATGGGTGAGTATCATTGCCAAGCTGCCAAGTATCGTAATCGATCAAGGTATCCAGATGCTCGGTAAAAGTTTGCACCTTTACCCAGCCCAGCAATCCTTGCGCCGCCACAATACGCCCCATGATAACCATGGAGTCGGATGGATCAGGCTTTTGCTGTTGCACCAGCGCGCTTAACCAGCTTGGAAACAGTCTCGCTCAATTGCGCGCCTTTTTCTTGCCAGTGTGTAATGCGTTCCAGCTGCAAGCGCAAGGCTTCCTGGCCTTCTGGAGCAACCGGGTTGAAAAAACCAACGCGCTCGATAAAACGGCCATCACGGCGATTGCGTGAATCTGCCACTACTACGTTGAAAAAGGGGCGATTCTTGGAGCCGCCGCGTGAAAGACGAATAATAACCATAGTCAAAAACCTATTGTATGTAATTTAGCAGATGCCAAAGGGCGCGAATTCTACGACATTTAGATATGTTATGGCAAGGGCCTGCTTAAACAAGCTCTTGAGGCTGGCAGATTTTGAGGATGCCGTGGCCTGACTTTAAAAGCGGGCTGGCCAAGCGCCGTCCTCAGTAATAACCTGCAGCATATTGTATAATAACAATATTTTAAATATCTATTCTTCCTCAACCGCAAACAGCCTGCGGTGTTCCTTGATGGCATAGCGATCGGTCATGCCTGCCACGTAATCTGCTACGGCTCTGGCTTGGTCATTTTCTGCCTGGCGCTTGAATTGCGGCGGCAATAGTCTGCTGTCGCTTATAAATGCCTGAAACAGTTCATTGATGATGCGGCGCGCCTTTGTACTCATGCGCATGACTCGATAGTGGCGGTACAAATGGGTATGCAGAAAGATTTTGAGTTCGCGCTGCTGTTCGAGCAATTCGCTGCTAAATGCCGCCAGGGTAGGCGCAGCGCGCACATCGTCCAGGCTTTGCACAGCTGCCGTACGGATGTTTTGTTCGGTTTGATTGATCAGGTCGGTTACCAGCGTACCGATCATGCTACGCACCGTTTCATGCACGACGCGCCTGCCGTCCAAATTGGGATAAGCGGCTTTGACGGCTTGCAGGTGCGAGCCGAACAGTTTCACGCTGGACAACTGCTCAAGGGTGATCAGGCCTGAGCGCAGACCATCGTCTACATCATGGTTATTGTAGGCAATCTCGTCTGCCAGATTGGTAATTTGCGCTTCCAGCGAAGGCTGCTGATTATTTAGAAATCGCGCACCCACCTCACCCAATTCCGCTGCCTTGTTCAGCGCACAGTGCTTGAGTATGCCTTCACGTGTTTCAAAGCTGAGATTGAGTCCGTCGAATGCAGCGTAGCGTTCTTCCAGCATATCTACAACGCGTAATGATTGCAGGTTGTGCTCGAAGCCGCCATGGCCCTGCATGCATGTATTGAGCGCATCCTGCCCGGCATGCCCGAACGGGGTGTGACCTACGTCATGTGCCAGCGCGACCGCTTCGACCAGGTCTTCGTTAAGCCGCAGGTGGCGGGCAATGGAGCGACCGATCTGCGCGACTTCTATGCTATGAGTAAGGCGTGTGCGGAATAAATCACCTTCGTGGTTTACAAATACCTGTGTCTTGTATTCGAGACGGCGAAAAGCGGTGGAGTGAATAATGCGATCGCGGTCACGCTGAAATTCGCTGCGTGCGCTTGGTGCATCCTCCTGCACCATTCGACCGCGCGAATTGTGCGCGTCAACTGCATAGGGTGCCAGCTCAAACTTTTTCACTGCACGCTTCCAGTGTTGCGCGCAGCAATTCTGCCGGTACTGCGCTGGATATGACCGCAAGTCCCAGCGCTTTCAGCAGCACGAAACGAATTTGGCCATCGACTACTTTTTTGTCCAGCCCCATGAGCTGCATATACTGGTCAACGCCCAGATGCGGCGCGACCACGGGCAATCCCGCACGCTCAAACAGCGTTTTAATCCGCATCACGTCCTGATCGCTTATCCAGCCCATGCGCTGCGATAAGTCAGCTGCCATAATCGTGCCGGCCGCGACTGCCTCTCCGTGCAGCCATGCACCATAGCCCATGCCGTTTTCTATCGCATGGCCAAAGGTGTGGCCAAGATTTAACAGGGCTCTTTCCCCGCTTTCGCGTTCGTCGTTGCCCACTACTTCGGCTTTGTTTTCACAGCTGCGAGCGATCGCGTATTGCAGCGCAGGCACATCCCTTGCCAGCAGTTTTTCCATGTTGGCTTCCAGCCACTGCAGAAATGGCAGATCGCGTATCAGGCCGTATTTGATCACCTCGGCGAGGCCTGCGCGCAGTTCCTGATCGGGCAGGGTATTGAGTGTGGCAATGTCTGCAATTACTACCTGCGGCTGGTAAAACGCTCCTATCATGTTTTTGCCCAGGGGATGGTTGATGCCGGTTTTGCCGCCCACTGAGGAATCAACCTGCGACAGCAGTGTGGTCGGAATTTGTATGAATGGTACGCCGCGCAAATAGGTCGCTGCCGCATAACCTGTCATATCGCCGATCACGCCACCACCCAGAGCGATCAACGGCGTGTTGCGTTCGCAGCGATTGCCCAGCAGGGCATCGTAAATCAAATTCAGCGTGGCGGTATTTTTGTATTGCTCGCCATCGGGCAGGATGATGGATACAACCTTCACCCCATTGCTTTCAAGCATTTTGCTTAGCTGCCCCAGATAAAGCGGCGCAACGGTGGTATTGCTGACAATCGCGACACGCTTATGTGCCAGAAAGGGCAGCAGCAAATCTGCCCTGCTCAATATATTGCTGCCTATATGAATAGGGTAGCTACGCTCGGCCAGCCCGACTTTTAATGTTTGCATGTTTTTTAACACTTGTGTTGCGCCTTGTGAGCTGTTGAGTTTTCGCTGAAGTGCGGACAATAATACCTGCACGTTCTGCTTGCCGGTGTGGATGACGATATCCGCAGTTTCTGTATATAAGGGATTGCGCTGCTCGAATAGTTCGTGCAATTTGGCGCGCGGGTCAGCTGTTTGCAATAGCGGGCGGCTGCGATCGTGACGCGTGCGCTGCCACAAGTCATGCACCCCGCTTTTTAAATACACCACGGTGCCATTCTCACGCATCACGCTGCGATTGTGCGCATCCAGCACCGCGCCGCCCCCTGTGGCCAGCACGATATCATTGCGTCGCAATAGTTCCTGCACGATGCTGGCTTCGCGCTGGCGAAAACCCGCCTCACCTTCCACATCAAATATGTGCTGAATCGTTACGCCGGTACGCTTTAAAATTTCTTCGTCACTGTCAATGAAAGTCTTGCCAAGCTGCTTGGCAAGCAATCGTCCGACGGTGGTTTTTCCTGATCCCATCATGCCGACAAGAATGATATTGCCTGAGGGGCGTTTAGCCGGTGAACTATTGAGGATTTGCATAAATCGAATTGTAGCGGAAAATTAAGGCTCATCAATGTCCGGCAGAGAGAAACAATAAAGCCCGGCAGCAGCCGGGCTTTATTGTTTCTGCATGGCATTGTTTACTGCAGATTCAAAGCCTCTGCGACAATTCTGGGTGTAATAAATACAAGCAACTCCCTCTTCTCCGCTGTTTTTGTTTCGTTCTTGAACAACCAGCCCAGCAATGGTATATCCGCCAGCAAGGGCACGGAATTTTTTGCCTCCCCATCGTTCTGCGTATAGACACCGCCTATCACCAGGGTGCCGCCATTTTCGACCAACACCTGAGTATCCACTTTTTTAGTATTTATACTCGGGATACCGCTAAAAATCTGGCCTACTGTGTCCTGGGTCAGCGTCACCTTCATGTTTACCTTGTCATCAGGCGTGATTTTTGGCGTCACGTTCAGAGCCAGTTTTGCCGGTTTAAACTGCACATTCGTGCCTGCTGCACTTACTGTTGCATAAGGAATCTCAACACCGGCTTCGATCAGCGCCTTAGTAGAATCAGCCGTGAGTACCCGTGGACTCGCTATGGATTTTGTTTTGTTATCAATCTGTGATGCCGTCAGTTCCAGACTCAGCGCTTTCCCGTTTGCCGCAGTAAATACCAGACCAAGAACCCCACCTGAGCCGTGCCCAGGCAAATTCACGTTGCCGGTCGCTATGCCTGTTCCCGGGCTAAATGCGGCCGGAGTAGCAATTGGATTGTTTGTAGAGCTCAATTTTCCGCCCAAAGTGCGGCTAAACGATTCGAACGCCTCTACGAAACGCGCCTCAATGATCACCTGCCTGACTGAGACATCCAGTTGCTTGATAATTTTGCGCGCCTCATCCAGGCCGGATGACGAATCCTGCACAAAGATTGTGTTGGTGCGCGTGTCCACCACCGCGCTGCCGCGTTTGGATAAAATGTGCTGCTTTTCATTCGTCAGTAGCAGCACCATATCCTCTGCTTTCGCATAGCTCAATTGAAAGCTTTCTGTGCGCAAGGGTTCGAGATTGGCGATGTCCTGGGTTGCGGTTAAATCAATTTTTTCTTTAGAGGCTATTTCTTCACGCGGCGCTACCTGCATCACGTTGCCATTGATGCGCTTATCCAGCCCCTTCGATTGCAGAATAATGTCCAATGCCTGGTCCCATGGCACGTCTTTCAATCGCAGCGTCAGGCTTCCGGTTACCGTATCGCTGATTACAATATTCAGGTTGGTAAAGTCAGCGATAACACTAAGCGCTTCACGAGCGGTGATATTCTGGAAATTTAATGTCAGCTTGTCACCGGTGTAGCCCAACCTGGCTTTTTCTGCTTTCTTATCCTCAATCACCTGTTTGACTTCAATGATAAATCTGTTATCCGCCTGATATGCCGCGTATTCCCACTGGTTTTTGGGCTCGATGATGAGACGTACATTCTCACCCTGTTCAAATGTATCCAGTATTTGCACGGGGGTGGCAAAGTCCGCCACATCAAGCTTGCGCTGCAAATTGCGCGGCAAGCTGGTTTTCAGGAAATCAACGATCAGTGTTTTCCCTTGCTGCTTGATGTCTATCCCCACATTTGGGTCGGATAAGTCAATTTGTACTCTACCCTCACCATTTTTTCCCCTGTGAAAATCCACATCACGCAGGCTGTGTTTCTGCGTGCTCGGCTTGGACTCGGCAAAGCGCGATACCAACGAATCAGCAGCCCCTTCGACCGGTTTCAGGGTCATCAACAAAAAGTTGCCCTCAATGACTGGTGTGTCGTAAGTCAGCATCTGATTCAGATTAAGCACCAGCCGGGTACGGTCCCCGGCTTGCACGATCGTTGCGCTACGCAGGTCGCCTTCGGCAAACTCCTGTGTTCTCTTGCCCAGAGCATTTGAGGTTTGAGAAAAAGTTAATGCAATGCGAGGCGGCGTGCCAATTGTAAATGCCTCGGGAGGTGCGGTTAATGCATGCTTCAAACCCACCTTGACCAGCACCTCACCTCCGGATAAACGGCTTGCGCTGATAGATTCGATGCTGTTCAGCTCGCTGGCAGCTTGGGGTTCAGGTGCATTCTCCGCAATATTATTTTGTGCATTTGCACTCATTGCATACACCGCTATTAACGTGACCGCAAATCGCACAAAGAATCGTGTGGCACTATGGAATTGACTCATTTCTGTTTGCTCCTGATCACTCTACCAATTGCAGACTGCTCTCGCGCTCTAACCAATCGCCGGCACTGTCCTGCACCATTTCCTTTACTTTCACTTCTGTCTCGGTGACAGAAGTGATTTGTCCGAAATTCATACCCATGTAATTACCTGCTTTTACACGGTGCAACTTGCCGTCAGTTGAGCGAATAATGGCATTGCCTACGCTGCCTTTGCGCAGATATCCGACCATTTTCAACCCTTCCAGCGGGTATTCTTCCAACTCTTGCTTGGGACGAGAAAGATCAGGCTGATTAAGTCCAGAGCCACTGAAATTTTTTGTCTCCTGTTTGCGCGGCTTAAAGGGATCGGGTAGCGAGGCGCTGTTGTCATATGCGAAAGCTTCATAAGGTTTGATTTCAGGAGCCGGGTCAACCTGGCCGCGCAAATCTGCGCCCGAGTCTCTTACAAAGTCCTGCAGATCCTGAAACTCTTCGCCGCCACATGCCATTAACAGCACAGTGGCTAGCAGCATCAGAAAAATACCTTTAGCAGGCTGCATGACTACCGCTGTATGAGCCAAAGTCATATTTCTCATTTCTTTGCTCCAGCCGGTTTTTTCTGCGCTGACATTTCATCTTCATCAAGATAACGATAAGTTTTGGCGATGGCATCCATGACGAGTTGCCCACCCGTTGCAGGAGAAATGCTAATGTCATTTAGCGTGACGATGCGCGGCATCATTGAAATATCGCTGGAAAACTTTCCGAGGTCATCATAACTGCCTGTTACCTTGATTGTAATAGGTTGCTCAGTAAAGACACCGGTTGCCACTTCAGGACCGGGCCTGAATAATTCAAACAACAAGCCACGCCCCAGCCCCGCCTGATTAATATCAGTCAGCAACGCCGCCATTTCTGATTTGGTTGGCAACTGTTTGAGCAAGGCACCGAATGATTGCTGCGTTTCAATAAGCTGCTTCTTGATCAAGTCCAGATTCACTGCCTGTTTCTTCTTGACCAAGTAATCTTCCTTAAGCCTGTTTTCTTCCTCGCGTTTGGTGGACAGCGTGTCCCATCCATCTTGCCAGTCCAGCACCGCACCTACCAATACTACCCCGACCAGCATGAGTGCCAAGGCACCCAGTTTGATTGGCAAGGGCCAGCTTCCCGGTGTCTTCGGATTAACATTTCTTATTTGATCCAATATGTTATTCATAACACCGCCTTACCCACTTGCGACATCAATAACATGGTGCCTTCACCGGGCATCAATGATGCCGATGGCGACCCTTTAGCTCCTGCAGGCTTTACAGCCGGCGCTGGCGCAGACGGCGGCGCTTGTTTGGTCAAGTTGAAACTGAGAGAAAATTCACTCAGGCGGGCACCATTCACCGTTGCCGCGTGAATTTCAATTAGTACCGGGGTCTCCAGCCATGGGGAGTCTTCAATTGAACGCATCAAGGTAGAAACGCGAGCGTTGGATTGTGCATATCCAATCAGGGCAATTTTATTTCCAGTTTGCTTGAGTGATTTCAGATACACGCCATCCGGCAAGATACGCAGCATCTGATCCAGTAAATGAACCACGTCAGCACGCGTGCTCTGTAAATTTTCTACCACGGTTTTTCGAGCGAGCAACGACTTGGTTTGCTCACGCAGCTTCTTGATTTCATCAATCTGCTTATCAAGAATAACAATTTCTTTTTTCAAATATATGTTGCGGCGTTCCTGATAATCAATCTGCGCCATGATGGCCACATGCACAAAACCCACTATCACTATGCCCAATATCACCGCAATGACACTGAATGCAATGAATTGTATTTGCTGTGCTTTGCGCTTTTCTGCACGATGCGGTAAAAGATTAATGCGTATCATGACGGGTCAAACCTCCGCAGAGCGAGGCCGCATGCGATCATCAGCGCAGGGGCATCAACTTGCAACTGCCGCGCTTTGATACGGCTTGACAATGTCATCTGTGCAAACGGATTCGCCACCAATGAATTTACTTGCGTGCGCGTCGCTACCACATCGTCCAATCCGGCCAGTGCAGCACAGCCACCCGACAACACGATATAGCTCACTTCGTTATACTGGGTTGAGGTAAAGAAAAATTGCAGTGCACGCGTCACTTCTGTTGCCAGGTTTTCCAGGAATGGTGCCAGAACATCGCTTTCATAATTTTCCGGCAGCCCGCCATTGCGCTTGCCCGCTTCCGCCTCTTCGGCGGACAGCCCAAACCTTGTCTGTATTTGCTGGGTCAATATCGCCCCTCCGATCTGCTGGTCCCGAGTGTATACCGACAATCCGTTGCGCAGGATATCCACGTTCATCACATTATCGCCAATATCTACCAGCGCAACGCATTGATCATGCGCACCATTGGGCAATTGCGTTCTAATTTGCTCAAATGCCGCTTCAGCCGCATAGGGCTCGACATCCACCACAATTGTTTTAAGTCCGGCCATTTCCACCGCCGCGACCCGGTCTTCCACGTTGGCCTTGCGCGATGCCGCGAGCAGCACTTCAACTTCTTCCGGGTTATTTGGCACGGGGCCAATAACCTGAAAATCCAGATTGACCTCTTCCAGCGCAAAAGGGATATATTGATTGGCTTCCGACTCGACTTGATATTCCATATCCTCTTCGCGCAAGCCAGCGGGCAGCATAATTTTTTTACTGATCACGGCCGCGGCTGGCAAGGCAACGCTCACATTTTTGATGCGCGTGCCCATTCGTTTCCAGGCGCGGCGCACACCTTCCGATACCGCATCCAGATTGTTGATATTGCCGTCGCTGACCGCATCTTTCGGTAGCGATTCAATTGCATAACGTTCCAGCGCATAACCTTTCTTGTCGGCCGTTTCGCTGAGTTCCACGATTTTGACTGAAGATGCGCTAATATCCACCCCGCACAAGGGCGGAGTTTTGGTGTTCAGAAAATCCAGTGGAATATCAAAATTTCCTTTAATCATTATGGTGTTTAGCGCCATTTCGTATAAATTGCTTTAAATCCTAGCAACATCCCCCTCTTATGTAAAGTTGTTTCTACTCCTTATGTTCAAAGCATAGAGTCGTTATAATTACATCTCCTAAATTTCAATTACCCCCTGTCTACCTACAATATGACTTCTCGCTGGTGGTTTTACTCGGCTCTCGCCGCCCTTGCTGTTGCTATCCTGCCGTTCCTGTTGCTTTCTTTCGCTGCTTTGCTGACCTACCCGGCATTGCCCTCGCTGGAGATACTCACAGATTATCGGCCCAATATGCCGCTGCGCGTCTATAGCTCAGAGGGTGTGCTCTTGGGCGAATTCGGCAAGGAACGGCGCGCACTGGTCAAGATTGGCGAAGTGCCCGAGCTAATGAAGAAGGCTATTCTTGCCGCGGAAGATGAGCGCTTTTATGAGCATGGCGGCGTTGATTACATCGGTGTACTCCGCGCAGCGTTGTCAAACTTCACCTCGGGCGGCGTCAAGCAGGGAGCCAGCACGATCACGATGCAGGTGGCGAGAAACTTCTTCTTAACCAAGGAAAAAACACTGTCTCGCAAATTCAACGAGATGATGCTTGCCTTCAAGATTGAACACAATCTGAGCAAGGATGAAATCCTTGAGCTTTATATAAACCAGATATATCTGGGCCAGCGGGCCTACGGCTTTACCACGGCGGCGCAAATCTACTTTGGCAAGTCATTGAATCAACTCAGTATTTCTGAAATGGCGATGCTGGCCGGCTTGCCCAAAGCGCCTTCGCTCTTCAATCCTGTGGTGAATCCAAAACGCGCCAAGTTGCGTCAAATGTATGTGCTGCGACGCATGCACGAGCTGGGTTTTATCGACAATGCCACTTTTGACGCAGCACAGATTGAGCCTATTGTCGCCAAGCGCGGCAATCAGGAGTTTTCTGTCAGGTCAGACTACCTCGCTGAAATGGTGCGCCAGGTCATGTACGAACGATACAAGGATGAAGCCTATACCCAGGGGCTCAGCGTCTATACCACTATCCGCCAGCTTGACCAGAAGGTGGCATACGAATCATTGCGCAAAGGTGTCATTGATTACGACAGGCGCCACGGTTACCGTGGCCCTGAAGGATATATCAACTTGCACGATGACTTAAGCGAGGATTCTCTTGAGGAAGCGCTGCAGGAAGTCACTGACAGCGACGATTTGCTGCCTGCTGTTGTGCAAACTGTCAGCACCAAAAGCGTGACCGCCTACGTGAAGGGCGGGCAGATTGCCACCATCAGCGGCGACGGTCTCAAATTCGCGCAGCAGACATTGGGCGAAAAACTCTCTCCCAATCAACGTATTCGGGTTGGCTCCTTAATTCGCGTCCAGCTTGATGCCAAGGGCCAGTGGCAGATTGCACAATTGCCCCAGGTTGAGTCGGCTTTCGTGTCAGCGAATCCACGCGATGGCGCGATTTACTCCCTGGTTGGCGGCTTCGACTTTAACCGCAACCAGTTCAATCATGTCACCCAGGCATGGCGTCAACCGGGCTCCAGCTTCAAGCCTTTCATTTACTCCGCCGCGCTGGAAAAGGGCTTTACCCCTGCTTCCATCATCAACGATGCGCCCTTGGTGATTGATTCGATAGAAACCGGCAATGAGCCTTGGTATCCGAAAAACTACGATGATAAATTTGAGGGCCCCATGCGCATGCGGCAAGGCCTGATCAAATCCAAAAATCTGGTATCGATCCGCATCCTGCAAGCCATCGGGCCTGTATACGCGCGCGACTACATCACCAAATTCGGTTTCGACAAGGAGAAACACGGCGCATATCTCACCATGGCGCTGGGTGCCGGCTCTGTCACGCCCATGCAGATGTTGAGCGCTTACTCAGTTTTCGCCAATGGCGGATTTCAAATTACGCCCTATTTCATCCAGCGGATTGAAGATGCGCAAGGCAATATCATTGAGAAAGCCGGGCCGGTTAAGGCAGGTGACGATGCTGAACGCGTTATAGATGTGCGCAATGCGTACACCATGGTAAGCATGATGCAAGATGTGGTGCGGCACGGCACCGCGATTCGTGCAATGCAGCTCGGCCGTAATGACCTGGCAGGAAAAACCGGCACCACCAGCGACTCTCTGGATGCCTGGTTTTGTGGCTTCCATCCCACCCTGGTGGGTATCTCCTGGATAGGCTTCGATAACCCGCACAGCCTGGGCGACAAGGAAACGGGGGGCGGTGCCGCACTTCCGATGTGGATAGATTATATGGAAAAAATCCTGCCCGGCGTGCCCGAGGCAGTTTATTCCATGCCCGAAAACATGGTGGCGGCTCGCATAAACGAAAACGGCAAGCGCGATCCCGCCGGCAACCGGATGGAATATTTCTATAAGGAATTCCTTCCCGCCGAGCAAGCTGAAGTCGCAGACTCTGCCGCCAGTCCGGCCGATACCGCAAGCGATCAACTCTTCTGATGAGCAGGAACCACCACACATCCAAGCATCATGAATCCGGCAACGGCGAATTGGGCCGCGACCTGATGCGCGAGCAACTCGCGCATCAGGCAGCGCGATTGATGGCCGAAAACGGCATCACCGATCACGCGTTTGCCAAACGCAAGGCGGCTAAGCAGTTGGGGGCGCCTGATACCCAACACCTGCCCAGCAACCAGGAGGTTGATCAGGCCTTGCGCAGCTTCCGTGCGCTATTCCAGCACGAGCATCACCCTGCCATCCTGCTTCAGCTGCGACAACAGGCAGTGGCTGCGATGCGACTGCTGGAACCGTTTCACCCCTACCTCACCGGCTCGGTATTGGACGGCAGCGCGGGCGAACAGTCGGATATCAATCTGTCCGTGTATTCGGACGACGCCAAAGCCGTGATGATGTTTTTACTCAAGCACAACGTGGAGTTCGAAAGTGGTGAGTGGCGTACCCAGCTGATGGGACGCTTACAGACATTGCCCAGCTTCACCCTGCTAAGCGAGACGAATGTGCCGGTACATATTGCCGTCCTGCCTGAAAATGCACGGCATAGCGGCAGCCGCAAGCCTGAAAGTCATGCCGATATCGAGGCAGTCGAAAAACTGCTGGAAAGCGAGCAATAAGTGCAGCGTTTGAGGTGCGTGGCGGCCTGCTGACGCAGTCGCAGATATATTCATAATAACCTGATTGTATTAAATATTTCTGCAAAACCCGGCTTGATCAATTCTGATCTGGCCGCAATCAGCCCCGCTTGAGCCACCTTGCTGCATCCATCGCAAAATAAGTCAGGATGCCATCCGCACCGGCACGTTTGAATGCCAGCAGAGACTCCAGCACACACGCCTCTTCATTCAGCCAGCCGTTCTGCGCGGCGGCTTTGAGCATCGCGTATTCGCCACTGACCTGGTAGACGAAGGTCGGTGCCTTGTATTCGTCTTTTATGCGCCGCACGATGTCCAGATAAGGCATGCCGGGCTTGACCATCACCATGTCTGCGCCTTCTTCCAGATCCAGGCCCACTTCCCACAAGGCTTCGTCCGAATTCGCCGGATCCATCTGGTAAGTGTTTTTGTTGCCCTTACCCAGGTTGGCGCTGGAGCCAACCGCATCGCGGAAAGGACCGTAGAAGCTAGAAGCGTATTTGGCAGAATAGGCCATGATGCGGGTGTGGATGCAGCCCTTGCGATCGAGCGCTGCCCGCACCGCGGCGATGCGGCCGTCCATCATGTCAGAAGGCGCCACCACGTCCGCGCCGGCCTGTGCATGCACCTGCGCCTGCTGCGCCAGCACGGCGACGGTTTCGTCGTTGATTACATAGCCGCTGGCATCGATCAGCCCATCCTGCCCGTGGCTGGTGTAGGGATCGAGCGCAATATCGGTCATCACGCCGAGTTCAGGGAAGTTCTTTTTCAGTTCGGCCACCACCCTTGGCACCAGGCCTTCAGGATTGAGCGCTTCGCGCGCATCTTCTGTTTTAAAAGCGGCATCGATCACCGGGAACAGTGCAAGCATAGGTATGCCCAGTTTGACGCACTCTTCTGCCTGAAGCAGCAGCTTGTCCAGCGACTGGCGTTTCACACCCGGCATCGAAGTCACTGCCTCTTCACGGTTGTCGCCCTCCAGCACAAATACCGGATAGATCAGGTCCGAAGCCGTCAGTACATTTTCGCGCATCAGATTGCGTGAAAATGCATCGCGGCGCATTCGCCGCATTCGCTTGTGGGGATATTGTCCGATTACTTGCATGGTATCTTCCTAAAAATATTCTGGAACTATTTCAATATTTATATATCTGAGAAGTATGTGGCTTACACCACAGCCCGTTTCATCTCCCTGAGCGGGTGTCTTAACACCGTTAAGACTCTTTGCCCCTGACTTCCCCCCTTGTTCAGGGGCTTTTTTTGCCCATCTACGGCTTACGGCCTGAGTTTATTCCTGTGCGAACCATGAGGCGATCTTTGCCTCTGCTTCTTCCAGTCCCAGTTTCTTCAAGCTGGAAAACAACTGCACCGTGTAATTGGGGTAGTGTTGTTTCAGATACGCCTTTACCTCGAGTAAAGTCTTCGTAGACTGCTGGCGGCTGAGCTTGTCCGACTTGGTCAGCAGGATGTGTACCGGTTTGCCGGTCGGCAAAAACCAGTCCAGCATTTGCTCATCCAGCGGTGTCAGCGGATGCCGCGTATCCATGATGACCACCAGTCCGGCCAGGGCGGAGCGGGTCTGCAGATACTCGCTCAGCAGGCCTTCCCAGTGGGCGCGCACATCGGTAGGCACCTTGGCATAGCCGTAGCCCGGCAAGTCCACCAGGAAGCGGTTATCGCCCAGATCAAAATAATTCAGGTGCTGCGTGCGGCCCGGCGTCTTGCTGGTGTAGGCGAGGCGCACATGGTTCGCCAAGGTATTGATTGCACTAGATTTTCCGGCATTGGAACGGCCGGCAAAGGCGACCTCCTTGCCGCCGTGCAGCGGCAGTGCGTGCAAGTCGTTGACGGTGGTAAAAAATACGGCGCGTGAAAATAATCCCATAATCTCTGTTTACCAAGCCGCAAAAATTTTATCGGCGGCGGCTATCGTCGCCGCGATGTCGGCTTCGCCGTGTGCGGCCGACACAAAGCCTGCCTCGAATGCGGAAGGCGCGAGATACACACCGGCCTCCAGCATGGCGTGGAAGAAGCGGTTAAATGCCCTGGCATCGCATGCCATCACTTCGCTATAACTGCCTGGGATTTTCTCGCTGAAATACAGACCGAACATGCCACCCACCGCTTGCGCGCAAAACTTGACCCCGTGTTTTTTGGCGCTGGCACTCAAACCCTCGGTCAATTGTCTTGCAGTTTTTGCCAAGTGCTCATAGAAGCCCTTGTGCTGCACCAGCTTCAGGGTCGCCATGCCTGCCGCCACCGCAATCGGATTGCCGGACAAGGTTCCGGCCTGATACACCGCACCCAGTGGGGCCAGGCACTGCATGATGTCGCGGCGTCCGCCGAACGCTGCAGCCGGCAAGCCGCCGCCCATCACCTTGCCCAGTGTGGTGAGATCCGGCTTGATGCCAAAGTAACCCTGCGCGCCCTGCAGGCTGACGCGGAAGCCTGTCATCACTTCATCCAGAATGAGCACGGCGCCATGCTCGGTGCACAGCTTGCGCATGGCCGCCAGAAATTCAGGCTTGGGCATGATCAGGTTCATGTTGCCGGCCACCGGCTCCACAATCACCGCCGCGATTGTATTGCCCATCTCGGCAAAGGCGCGCTCCAGGCCGGCCACATCGTTGTAGTCCAGCACGGTGGTCAGCGCTGCGATTTCCGCAGGCACGCCGGACGAACTGGGCTGGCCGAAAGTCAGCGCACCCGAGCCCGCCTTGACCAGCAGACCGTCGGAATGGCCGTGATAACAGCCTTCAAACTTGATGATGCGACTGCGACCGGTAAAGCCGCGCGCCAGGCGGATCGCAGTCATCGTGGCTTCGGTGCCGGAGCTGACCAGGCGCACCATTTCCAGGCTGGGTAACAGCTTGCACAGCGTTTCCGCCATATCCAGTTCGGCCGCTGTAGGCGCGCCAAAACCCAGACCCTGTGCTGCCGCCTCCTGTACCGCCTTGACCACTTCAGTGTGACAGTGACCAACAATCATCGGCCCCCACGAACCGACGTAATCAATGTAACGCTTGTCGTCCGCGTCCCATACATAGGCACCCTGCCCGCGCTTGAAGAATAAGGGCGTGCCGCCCACCGATTTGAACGCGCGTACCGGCGAATTCACCCCGCCCGGGATAAGGCGTTGGGATTGATCGAATAGTTCCTGATTGTGTGATGTCATGCTCATTATTACCTGAATAGTTTTGCCAAATTCCTTGCGGCCAGTTCAATATCCGCCGCGTCAAATACTGCCGAAATCACGGCCAGCGCATCCGCCCCCGCCTCTACCAATGCCGCCCCGTTGTCTGCACTGATGCCGCCGATGGCGACAATGGGCACGTCCAGTGCGGCACGCGCATCGCGCAACAGGTCCAGCGTCGCCACCGCCGCATCCGGCTTCACCGTGGAGGCATAAAACGCGCCAAGCGCCACGTAATCTGCCCCGGCCTTTGCTGCATCACGCGCCAAAGCCAGTTTGTTATAGCAGGATGCGCCGATCAGCCTGTCGTGTCCAAGCAAGGCGCGGGCCGCTTTAATGTCGCCATCCGTCGCGCCCAGATGCACACCATCTGCATCCACTAAAACTGCCAGCTGCGCATCGTCATTGACGATATAAGTTGCGCCATATTCACGCGTCAACTCACGCAAAGCGCGCGCCTGTTTTATTCGTAACGCCGCATCGGCGATCTTGTTGCGGTACTGCAACACCCGCACACCGCCCGCAAGTGCAAGCCTGGCCCGATGCAGCAAATCTTCCGTATCGATACTATCCGGCGTAAGCGCGTAAATGCCCTTAATAGCGCGCACCTCAGTGTTTGGTGACTGCAGCGCTTTCTTCTTCGCCATCATCTTCTTCATCCTCACGCGCCCAGAACATGCGATCAGGAATGTGTTGTCCCATGCCCGGACGGAAGCCATATTTCAGTGTTTCCCAGGTATATTCCTGCGCCTCGCGCACGGCTTCCTCCATCGGCAAGCCGTTCGCCAGCAGCGCAGCGATGGCCGATGCCAGTGTGCAACCTGAGCCATGGTAGATCCCCGGCAAACGCGGCCAGCTGTCGCTGCGTATCAGGCCGCGATCGCCGTACAGGCTATTGATCACCTTGGGCGTATTTTCATGTGTGCCCGTGATCAGCACATACTCGCATCCAAGTTGAATGATGCGCTTGGCGCACTCGGCCAGATCGGGATTGTCCTCATCATTTTCCTCATCCTGAATCAGGCGGCGCGCTTCCAGGCTGTTCGGCGTCAAAATGGTTGTCTGCGGTAACAGCAGCTCGCGCATCGCATCCAGCATGTCTTCATTCGCCAGCTCATCGCCGCGACCCGAACTAAGCACAGGGTCAAACACCAGCGGAATATCAGGGTAATCGGAAATTATCTCCGCAATCGCGGCAATATTCTCCACGCTGCCCAGCAGGCCGATCTTGAACGCGGCAACGGGCATATCTTCCAGCACGGTGCGCGCCTGGTTCATCACCAGTTCGGCATCAACTGACTGCACGTCATCCACACCGCTGGTGTCCTGCACGGTAAGTGCGGTCACCACGGTCAGCGGATGGCAGCCCATGCTGGCGATAGTCAAAATGTCGGCCTGCATGCCCGCACCGGCGCTAGGGTCGGATGCAGCAAAGGTTAATACAATCGGCGGAATTTCGGGCAGGGAATCTGGCATCGCGGTAAAATAATATTCTTTAAAGATTGCATTTTAACTGATATCTTCCGCCATGACCCAAACACCTGACGTCGCCGCCCCACAATATAAAACCTATATGTGCCTGATTTGCGGCTGGATGTACCACGAAGCCAGCGGCGCACCCGAAGATGGCATCCCGCCCGGCACCCGCTGGGAGGATGTGCCCATCAACTGGACCTGCCCTGAATGCGGTGCGCGCAAGGATGACTTTGAGATGGTTGTCGTCTGAGAGGGGCAGCAAATGCGCATCCTGCACACCATGCTCAGAGTCGGCGATCTGGATCGCTCCATTGCGTTCTATACCGATGTCCTTGGCATGAAACTGTTGCGCCGCAATGACTATCCCGGCGGCAAGTTTACCCTGGCCTTTGTTGGTTTTCAGGATGAAGCAGAGGGGACAGTAATAGAACTAACCTATAACTGGGGCGTGGACAAATACGACATCGGCAACGCTTACGGCCACATCGCGCTTGAAGTTGAAGATGCGTACAAAGCCTGCGACCTGGTGCGCGAGCGCGGCGGAAAAATAATCAGCGAAGCCGGCCCCATGAAACATGGCTCCACCATACTGGCATTTATCGAAGATCCTGACGGGTACAAGATCGAGTTTATACAGCGGAAAAACCGTTAGGTTTTTCAGCATTGGCTACGAATTCGGCAATGCGTGCAAATTCAGCCACCCCCAGATTCTCCGCCCGCAACTGCGCGTCTATCCCCAGCTTCTTGAAATCAGCCTCAGCCAGATAACCCTTCAGCGTATTACGCAAGGTCTTGCGGCGCTGCCCGAATGCCGTGGCGACGATGGCCGCAAATAACTTCTCATCGCGCACCAGCACTTGGTTTAGGGGCAGCGGGATCATGCGCACGATGGCAGAATCCACCTTGGGCGACGGGCGGAAGGATTCGGGCGGCACATCCAACAATTTCTCCATGTAAAAACGGTATTGCAGCATCACCGACAGGCGCCCGTAGGCGGGTGTTGATGGCTCCGCTACCATGCGTTCCACCACTTCATTCTGCAGCATGAAGTGCATATCGATAATGCGCGCGGCGTAATTGGAGAAATGAAACAGCAGCGGTGACGAGATGTTGTAAGGCAGGTTGCCGACGATGCGCAAAGGCCCAGGTACTTCTGCCAGATCAAACTTGAGTGCGTCTCCGGCATGTATCACCAGCTTGTCTTTGGGATAGTCATTCTCCAGGCGCTTGATAATATCGCGGTCAATTTCTACCACATGCAACTGCTTAAGCTGCTTGATCAATGGCCGCGTCAACGCACCCAGTCCCGGTCCGATCTCCACCATTGTATCGTTTTCCCCGGGCTGAATCGCGCGGATGATGTCGGCGATAATCTGCTCATCCACCAGGAAATTCTGCCCAAAGCGTTTTCTGGCCTTATGCATTAAGCCATCCTTCCAGATAAACTTCAGTGCAGGCTAACTTGCGCATTTTGCAAATTATACCGGAGCTAAAACGTTTACGAGCTATGTGCATACATTTCCAATTAATAAACAATGTTTCAGTGAAGGTTCATTGCGCCGCGGGCGCAAATGATGCCGGAGCTAAACCTTTTTCTCGCTGCGTGCATCATTTTCGTCTCTCGCTTGCAACCATCAATGCCGCTGCCTGTATCGCCTCCAGCAGGCTGCCGACATCAGCGCGCCCGCTTCCTGCCAGATCCAGTGCAGTGCCATGATCAACCGAGGTGCGAATAATCGGCAAGCCCAGCGTGATGTTCACACCGTGCCCAAAGCTCGCATGCTTCAACACCGGCAAGCCCTGGTCGTGATACATCGCCAGTACCGCATCGCATTGCGCCAGGCGAGACGGGGTAAACAGCGTATCTGCAGGCAAGGGCTCACTCACATCCATGCCTTGCGCGCGCAGCCTGTCCAACACGGGAATCAAGATGTCGATTTCCTCGCGCCCCAGATACCCGCCTTCACCCGCGTGCGGATTCAGCCCGGCCACCAGAATGCGCGGCTGGGCGATGCCGAAACGGCGCTGCAGATCCTGCTGCAGAATGCTCAGTATCCGTTCCAGCAATTCGCTGGTAATGGCGTCTGCCACCTCGCGCAACGGCAAATGGGTGGTAGCCAGCGCTACGCGCATGCCACCACCGGCGAGCATCATCACCACCAACGGTGTGTGGGTGAGCTCTGCCAGAAATTCAGTATGTCCGGTGAAAGGAATGCCCGCGTCATTGATCACACCCTTGTGCACGGGCGCGGTCACCATCGCACTGAATTCGCCCGACTGGCAGCCCGCCACTGCGCGCTCCAGCAATGCCAGAACATAATGACTGTTAGCCGGATTTAACCTGCCTGCCACTGCTTGCTGCGCCAGGGGCATATGCAATACCCGTAACTGCCCGGCACTGCAAATGTCTGTATTTTCTTTATTATAATCAAGTAGCTGCACATGTAAATTCAGTTGCTTGGCACGCTGCTGCAGCAACTGTTTATCGCACAGCACCACCATTGGAATATCATGCGTCAGTTGGGCCAGTTGCAGACACAGGTCTGCACCGATGCCTGCCGGTTCGCCGGCAGTGATGGCCAAGGGCGCTGAGAACTGATCCATTAATTGGACGCCGGGTTGCGATACTCGATAAAGGCGCGGTCACGCAATTGGCGTAACCAGTCCTGATACGCTTCCTCAGATTTGAATGAGCGGATTGCCATGGCGGCCTGCTGTTTTCTCTGTTCCACGCTGACATCGGCGTTGCGGCGTTCCATCACCTGGATCAGATGCCAGCCGAATTCAGTTTGCACCAGATTGCTCATTTGGCCGACTTTCAGCGCGTTCATTTCGCGTTCAAACTCGGGCACAAACACCCCCGGTGAAACCCAGCCCAAATCTCCGCCCTGCGCTGCGCTACCATCTTCCGAATAGAGTTTGGCTTGCGCGGCAAAATCAGCGCCACCGTCGATGCGGCGTTTAATTTCAGCCAGACGGCTCTTGGCTTCATTTTCGGAGGTCAATTCGCTGGTCTTGATCAGAATATGGCGCACGCGAGTCTGCGTAATCATCACCGGCGCATCCTTGCTGCGCTTATTCAGCAGCTTGATAATATGGAATGCATTCGGGCTCCGCAGCACCGCGCTGATCTCACCGGGCTGCATATGCCTGAGCGCTTCCTGGAATATTGTAGGGAGGCGATCCGACGTGCGCCATCCCAGGTTGCCACCCTGCAGACCGTCTTTCGCATCGGAAAATCCTGCAGCGACCTGTGCGAATTGCGCCCCGTTGCGCAACTGTTCCCAAGCCTGATCTGCGCGTTGCTTGCTCGCCTGAATCTTGTCCGCACTGGCCTGTTCAGGGATCTGCACCAAAATGTGCGCCAGTTCCATTTCCTCATTTTTACCCGCCTGCTTCTCTTGCGTCAGCAGGTAATTTTCTATTTCATTGTCGCTTACCACCAGCTTGCTATCCACCTCACGCTCGCGCAGACGCGTGAACGTTATTTCATTACGGATTTCTTCACGAAATTTTTTGAAGTCGACCCCTTCATTGCCCAGCTTTACCCTGAATTCAGCCAGTGAAGGAAAATTATTTTGCTGGGCAATACGGCCCAACGCCTTATCCAATTGCGCATCATCAATGCGCACACCCGACTCCTTCGCATATTGAAGTTGCAGCATATCGATAATCATGCGCTCCAATACCTGCTTTTCCAGTTCCTTCTCTGCGGGCAGTGGCGTACCCTGCTTCTTTAGCTGCTGCTTGATCTTTTCCAGATAGCTGTTCAGTTCATAGCGCGTAATGACGTCGTCATTCACCACCGCGGCTATTCGATCGACTGCTACACTCGATTTTTGCCTGTCGGCCGAACGCTGCAAATCATCCGCAATAGCCCCGGTCAGGCAAAACGACCATAGCAAAAGCACATTAACTATCTTGGTATACCGCATAGATTTACTTTCCATAAAAAGGGGTTATTGCAGGCTTTGCACGGTTTTAGCGCGTGGTTGCTCACTCAATATTGAATAACCGGGAATACTTTGTTTCAATGCGCCGAGCGGATCGGTGCCTACGCGAACCAGTTCATTCAGTTCAAGTTGCAGGTAGAAAGTATCAGAACTTTCCCGTGTAGCGGTAACGAAGTGTTGCGCCACAAAACGTAATGACCAACAGTCCTGGCCATATTCAAACCCGGCCAACGCCTCCACGGCGCGAAGCTCCTGCAGCGAATACTTGGTCTGTGCAACCGCATGCCAGCGCCCGCCAAGCAGCCATTGCGTGGAAAGATCAAGCTGCTTTAAAATTAATGTTGGATCGGGATTAAAAGTGTAGCGATAGCCCAGATTGAACACCTTGCCCGCCTCAGGCTTGTAACGTGCGGTTGCAGCAAACATTTCGGTACGCGATTCATTGGGATTGTACTGTGCCAGACTGTCCAATGTTATTGCGCTAGTCAATCTGCCCCCCACACTGAGCAGTACATCGGACTGGTTGGTAGTCGCCGTTGGCGCACCTAAAATAACGCGCGGCGTCTGCTGGCTAAAGCGTTCTCCTACGGCCACGCGCAATCGCTCGTTGCCGTTATCTGCATCCAGCAAGCGCGAGGTAAGCGCAGCAGTAACCTGGTCAGCATCTCCGATGCGGTCACTGCCAATAAATCGGTTTTCGGTAAACATCTGCATGAAACTGAATACTGACGGCGCCGAATCGAAATTGGGCAGCATGTCCTGATCCTGGTACGGAATTTTGACGTAATAAATACGCGGTTCCAGAGTCTGCACATATTCGCGCTGGTACGCAGTAAAGTCGCGCTCCAGCGTCATGCCACTATCCAGGCTAAAAATCGGCACCGAGCGTTCAAATTTAGACTCAGTACCTGTATTGTTCTCTCCCAGTGAATATTGGGTAGCATGCACCCCAAACTTCGGCGTCAGGTAGTATGCGGGATCATTCACCAGGGGATAAATGATACTCGGGTAAAGCACCACGCGGCTGCCATTGACCGCTGTTGGATGATTGAAGTTTACATACTCTGCACTTAGCGTAGTGATCGATCCGCCGACCACACGCTGTGCCCCCACATTGACTTGCGGCAAACGACGATAGGGGAGAGCCACTGGAGCATCCGGATCCTGCAGTGTCTGATAGCTCTGCGCCCGTGCTGATGCCGTCCACCACCCACCTCCGGTATAGGATAAGGCGCCCTCGCGCAGCAGATGTTTTTGTACGGCAATGGCAGGTATGGTGGAGAGATCGCGGAAATATGCGTCATCCGATGCTTCATTCAAATTGAGCGAGCCTGTAAAGCCAGCACCAAAGTTCTGCATATGCAGCAGCGATGAGTGGGAGCGGTTCCTGTCAGTCAGCTTGTCATTCAACAATTCACCGTAATCAATCTTGCCTGTATAGCTATTTCCCATATAGCGAAACTCATTGTCATACAGCGTGCCGCGTTTTTGTATGATGCGGGGCGAGATTGTCGCATCATAATTGGGTGCTATATTCCAGTAGACAGGAAGAATTATTTCTCGGCCCCCTTTGCTTGTGCTGCCCAGTACGGGTCCGAGCAAACCTGATCTGCGCTGGTCATTCAGAGGGAAGTTCATCCACGGGGTATAGAGTATCGGCACGCCCTTGAATTCTACTCTCGCATTGTATGCAGTGCCGACTTGCGTATTGCGATCCAGCTCAAGATCGCTCATCTTCAGCAACCAATCGTCATTGCCTGCCGGACAGCTGGTATAACTGGCTTTGTCAAAAGAGTATTTCTGCTTGCCTTCTATGTGCATGGTTTCGGCATCACCGCGCACATTGGCGTCGCTGAATGTAAATGAGGGTTGTGTCATTTCACCCGTGTGGTCATCCAGATCCAGCTTCAAACTGGGGCCCGTCAGCGAGGTGCCTTTCTGCTCAACCCGCACCGCGCCATCGGCAAACAGTTCATTGGATTCCTGCAGGAACAGCAAGTGGTCCGCACGAATAAACTGGTCATCTTTGCGCAGCTCGGCATTGCCTGTCGCTTCAAGCGTCTCGCCTTGCTTTGCCTCGACGCTGTCGGCAGTAATCACCGTAGGGCTCTCTGTTTGATTGGAGGCAGGCTTCTTAGCCTGGGAACTGGGTTTCTTCGGCTGCGACGTATCCTGCGCCTGGCTAGCCGGTGAATATACACATAAAACAGAAATTAAAACCAGGAAAAAGCGGGAGCGCATGGTGCGGAATTTGCAAATTAAGGTGATAAAATCGCACAAATTCGAGAATAAGGCAATCAATACCAATGAAACGTCAACAACTGCTAAACGACTGGCTAACAAGCCTCTCCCCGGACCAACCCTTCTCTCTCGCGCCGGCTTCCGCCGACGCCAGCTTCCGCCGCTATTTCCGCGCCACCTTTGCCGATCGTACGCTGGTGGTGATGGATGCACCGCCGCAGCATGAGGATTGCCGCCCCTTCATCCGCATTGCCCAACTCTTTGCCCAGGCAGGTGTTCACGTGCCGCAGATCATTGCTCAGGATCTGGAGCAGGGATTTTTGCTGTTGAGCGACCTCGGCAACACCACTTACCTTGAGGTTCTCAACACAGGCAATATGCGCGAGCTATATGGCGATGCCTGCAACGCGCTGATTAAAATTCAGCTTGCCAGCCAGGAAAATGTGCTGCCGCCCTACGACGAGGCCCTGCTGCTGCGTGAAATGCGCCTGTTTCCCGAATGGTATATTGGCAAGCATTTGCAGCTCACGCTGACCGAAAAACAAACAGCCACCCTCGAGACCGCGTTCCAGCGCATCGTTCAAAACAACCTGGCCCAGCCACGCGTATATGTTCATCGCGATTTTCATTCGCGCAATCTGATGCTAAGCTCACCCAATCCAGGCATACTGGATTTTCAGGATGCGGTTTACGGGCCGATAACCTACGATCTGGCCTCGCTGTTCAAAGATGCGTATATCGGCTGGCCAGAAGCGGATGTGCTTGACTGGCTGATACGCTATTGGGAAAACGCACGCAAGGCCGGGCTGCCGGTTCATGAAGACTTTGGCGAATTCTACCGCGACTATGAATGGATGGGCGTGCAGCGCCACCTTAAGGTGCTGGGTATTTTTGCGCGCCTGTGCCATCGCGACGGCAAGGAAGGCTATTTGAAGGACATGCCGCTGGTGATGCATTATCTGCGCCGCACCTGTGAGCGCTATATCGATCTCAAACCGCTGCTGCGCTTGCTGGATGAGCTCGAAGTAAACAAACCCGAAATAGGCTATACATTTTGAAGGCCATGCTCTTGGCAGCCGGCAGGGGTGAGCGTATGCGCCCGCTTACCGACCACACCCCCAAACCCTTGCTTGAAGTTGGAGGCAGGCCCCTGATCGTGTGGCATATCGACAGGCTGGCGCGCGCAGGGATAACCGAGTTGGTAATCAATCATGCCCACCTCGGTGAACAGATCGAAGCCGCCCTGGGTGATGGAAAAATGTTCGGCGTCAACATTCAATACTCCCAGGAACGCAGCGCACTTGAAACTGCCGGCGGCATAGCCAATGCCATGCACCTGCTGGATGACGCACCGTTTGCCGTGATCAACGCCGACATCTACTGTGACTATGATTTCGCACAGCTTGCCGTCCACGCTTCCGCGCTAGGCAGCAGCAGCGATATGGCTTACCTGGTTCTGGTGAACAATCCGGAACAGCACCCGAATGGCGATTTTGGCTTACTCAATGGCCGCATTAACGATGGCTTACCCAAAATGACCTTCAGCGGCATAGGTATTTATAAGCCCACCTTGTTCCAGCATATTGCTCGCGGCACGATCGCACCGCTGGCACCCCTGCTGCGCACTCAAATTTCGCTGAACAAGGTCAGCGGCGAACATTACTGCGGTCGCTGGGTAGACGTGGGCACGCCCCAGCGTCTGCAGCAACTCGACAATGTGTTGCGCGCACCGCACAATACCCCCCATGTTTAATCCCGACCTGTATCATCTGCGCCGCACCCGACTGCTACAACAGATGCAGCGCGGCATTGCCGTCATCCCCACCGCGCCCGAAGCACTGCGCAATGGCGATGCACATTACCCCTATCGCTTTGACAGCCACTTCCATTACCTCACCGGCTTTGAAGAACCTGACGCCGTGCTGGTGTTGCTCTCGGGAGCCCAGCCGCAATCCATCCTGTTCTGCCGCGAAAAGGATATGGAGCGTGAAATCTGGGACGGCTTCCGCTACGGCCCGGACGCAGCGCGCAAACTGTTTGGCTTTGATGCCACCTATCCTGTCGCACAGCTCGATGACAAGCTCGCCGAACTGATGGGCAACCAGCCTGCGCTGTTCCATCCGCTGGGCGCTCACGCCGTCTGGGATGACCGCATCCTCGCGTTGCGTACCCGGGTGCAGGCACAGGCGCGCAGCGGCATCACCGCGCCGAATGAAATTCACGATGTGCGCATGCTGCTGGACGAGATGCGCCTGATCAAGGACAGCACCGAGCTCGGCACCATGCGCCGCGCTGCCACTATTTCTGCCGCCGCACAGGTGCGCGCGATGCGCGCCACGTGCCCCGGCAAAATGGAATATGAAATCGAAGCCGAGCTGCTGCACGAATTTCGTTGCAGCGGGGCGCAAGGCCCCGCCTACACCTCTATCGTGGCGGGCGGAGCCAATGCCTGCGTGCTGCATTACATCAGCAACAACAGCGTACTGAAGGATGGCGACCTGCTGCTGATCGATGCGGCCTGCGAACTGGACGGTTACGCCGCAGACATCACGCGCACCTTTCCGGTCAACGGAAAATTCAGCCCGGCGCAAAAAGACGTGTATGAAATCGTATTGGCCGCGCAATTGGCCGCCATCGCCGGCGCGCATCCTGCGGCACGCTGGAACCAGCCACATGATGCCGCCCTGCGCGTGCTGGCACAGGGCATGCTGGACCTAAAGCTGTGCGCGGGCAGCGTGGATGGCGTGATCGACAGCGGCGACTACAAACGCTTTTATATGCACCGCACCGGCCACTGGCTGGGCATGGATGTACATGATGTTGGCAACTACAAGCAGGGCGGAGACTGGCGCGACCTGCAGCCCGGCATGGCCCTCACGGTAGAGCCTGGCATGTACATACGCCCTGCCGATAATGTTCCGGAAACCCTGTGGAACATTGGCATACGCATAGAAGACGACATCGTCATCACCGCAGAAGGATGCGAAGTGTTGACCCATGCCGTGCCGAAGACAGTGGATGCACTCGAAACGCTGATGAGGCACACATGACAGCAATCTGCGACATTGCAATCATAGGCGGCGGCCCGGTGGGCGCGGCACTTGCGCTCGCCTTGCGCGACAGCGGTTTGCAGATAAGCGTGCTGGAAGCGCGCAAATCGAAAGATGCGAACGCCGATCCGCGTGCATTGGCGCTGTCATACGGCAGCCGCCTGTTGCTGGCACGCCTCGGCGTGTGGCAGGACATGTCGCAGGTTTCCTCCATCAGAACCATCCACATCTCGCAGAGAGATTCTTTCGGCCGCACCCAGCTCGATGCCGCCGGGATGAATGTACCCGACCTTGGCTACGTGCTGCCCTATCCCGTGTTACAGGCAGCATTGCAGCATTCGCTGGAAACCGGCAACGTAGATCTGCGCTATGGTGCCACGGTCACAAAACTGGAAAGCAACCTCGATGGCGCCGACATCGCTTATCAGCATGACGGCAGCGAACATCATTTGCATGCCCGGCTCGTGGTGGTGGCTGACGGTGGAAAACTGCTCGAAACCAGCCATCCCGCAGAGGTGCGCGATTACGGGCAGAGCGCCATCATTGCGCACGTTACCTGCAGCCATCCCAGAACCAATACGGCTTTTGAGCGCTTCACCGCAGATGGTCCTCTGGCCCTGCTGCCCTATCAGGACGGGTATGAACTGGTATGGACGGTGCCGCACACAGCGGTCGATGCCATGCTGCTGTGGGATGACGCCACCCTGCTCGCGCAGCTGCACCAGCACTTCGGCGACAGGGTGGGATCATTCCTGAGTGCGGGTGCACGCAGCTCCTTTCCGCTGCGCCTCCGGCGCGCACCCGCAACCACGCTGCCTCACACCGTGCTGATCGGAAATGCCGCGCAGACCCTGCATCCCGTTGCAGGACAGGGCTTCAACATGGGGCTGCGCGATGCGTGTGAGCTGGCGCAGGAAATACTGCGCAGCACAGCCGAAACACTCGGTTCCGACGCAATGCTGTCGAATTACAGAAAATCCAGAAGTCTGGACCGCAATGCCGGCATACGCTTTACCGACGGGCTGGTGCGATTGTTTTCCAACGACCTGCCACTGGCAAGCGCCACACGCGCCGCCTCGCTAAGCCTGCTGGATTGCCTGCCCGGTATGAAAAAGTTTGTGGCCAAGCGTATGATGTTCGGGGTAAACGGGTAACTTTGATAAAACCACATGTCCGCCCAAATTAAAAAACTTGCCATCCTGTTCGCCGATATCAGCGGCAGTACTGCGCTCTATGACAAACTTGGAGACCAGTTGGCACGCCAGTTGATCGCAAGATGTCTTTCCATCATGAACGGCGCCATGGGCACACACAACGGCACGCTCATCAAAACCATCGGTGATGAAATTTTATGCACTTTTCCCTCCGCAGAAGCTGCGCTGAACGCGGCTTGCGAAATGCAGATGGCGATCAAAACGGACAATCAAACCAGCGAGCATCCTATGTATATACGCATAGGATTCCATTTTGGCGATGTCATCTGCGAGGATGGAGACATCTATGGTGACGCCGTTAATGTCGCAGCGCGCGTGGCGTCAATTACGCGGGCCAGCCAGATCATGACAACGACTGCCGTGGTTGATGCGCTGCCGCCTGCGCTGCATGACAAGGTGCGCAAAATTCTGCGCGCTGATTTCAAGGGTAAACAGGAACAACTCGACATTTTCCAGGTGATACTGGAGCTTGAAGACATGGGGAGTACGCGTATCGGCATGTCCGCCTTCCGCAAGCCACAGGCCGATAGCATTGAACTCACCCTCAATTATCGAGCACACTCATACACTATCAATGAGCAAAACAACAAATTGCTCCTGGGACGCGACAAGTCCTGCCAAATGATCGTCAAGAGTGACTTTGCCTCACGCCAGCATGCAAATGTGGAATTCAGATTTGGCAACTTTATCCTCTCTGATCACAGCAGCAACGGCACTTATATCCGCAGCAGCGATGGCATGGTGACACGTCTCAATCGCGAAGACACCGTCCTGCGCGGCCAGGGTTCCATCAGCCTGGGCCAGCCGTACTCCGACAGTAGTTTAGACCTGATTGAATTTTTCATCACACCCGGTTCTTAGCGCACCGAATTTAATCATGAAACAAGCTTGCAAACCCCGGCGAACCATCAGCCATATGGTTTACCTTTTTAGTACACCTTTATTGAATTTATGAAATACTTCATATCAGAATTTCCGATTGCGCTGGCTTTGATCGTGCTTGGGCTGGGCTTCGCGCTTGAGCATGCTGCGGTAGCGCATGGCGGTGCGCTGCTATGGAGCGCACTGCTGGTCATTCTGGCTGCAATCATCGGCGTGGCATTCCGTATCAGCCACCATGCAGAAGTGCTGGCAATGCGTTTTGGCGAGCCCTATGGCACGCTGATACTGACCCTTGCTGCCGTTTCAGTTGAGGTCGTGATACTCGTTGTACTGCTGCAAGGCGAGCCTAACCAGACTCTTGCACGTGACACCGTATTTGCCGCGATCATGTTCGATATCAACGGCATCCTCGGGCTGGCGGCGATAGTTGGCGGGCTGAAGCACGGCAGCGCAAAATATAATCTGGATTCAGCCAATTCTTACATCGCCATGCTGCTGGTTGCCATCGGCGTCGGCATGTTCATTCCAGACTTCGTGCCTGAAACGCAATGGCAGATTTACTCAGCCTTCTCCATCGGCACCATGTCCATCATGTATCTGGCTTTTTTGCGTTTACAGACGGTAGAACACCGCAAATTTTTTGAATATACCGAAGACACCGCTGAGGAAGCACACGACCAGATGCACAGCCCAAACGCGCTGCATGTCTCAATGATGGTAGGCGCGATCATACTGGTAGGCCTGCTCTCGGAAGTGATGTCTGTGCTGCTGGATGCCGGACTGAGAGGCAGCGGCTTGCCCAAAGCCATACCAGCGGTGCTGGTCGCTTTGATCTCCGCCAGCCCTGAAATTCTTACCGCGTTGAGAGCGGCACAAAAAGACCGCATGCAGACCACCGTCAACATCGCGCTGGGCGCTTCTCTGGCCACCGTTCTGCTTACCCTGCCGGTGATAGAGGCCATCGCCCTGTTCAACGGCGACCGCATCATTATGGCGCTCACCCCTGTTCAGGCAGGCATGCTGTTGCTTACCTTCCTCACGGTGATGAACAACCTGCACGATGGCGAAACCAATGCGATAGAAGGCGTCAGCCACTTCGTTCTGTTCGCAGCGTTTATTGCGCTGGTAACGATGGGGCTGGTCTGATGTCCACGCTGGAACTCTGGGAACTGCTCAGTTATGTGGTGACGGTTGTTGGTCTGCCGCTGGCGATCTCTGTTTTCATCTTCGAGCAACGCAAAGAGCGTGACAACGAGGAGGAGGAAGTCTATCAGCTGCTCTCCGACAATTATCAGGAATTTCTCAAAATTGCGCTGGAGAACCCCGATCTGCGCCTGTTTTCAAGCGAAGAAACCCCCGCACTGTCGGCAGAACAACGTGAACGCATGTTCATTATATTCAACATGCTGATTTCATTATTCGAGCGGGCCTACCTGCTACTGTACGAAGAAAAGATGAACGAGAAACAGTTGCGACGGTGGCGCTCCTGGGAAGACTATATGGGCGAATGGTGCAACCGTGTCGATTTTCGGTCCGCCTTACCCGCTTTGCTGCGTGGCGAGGATCCCGAATTTGCAGTCTATATACAAAAACTGGCGAACCCTACACTTTTTCCCGCTCGATAAGATCATGGCACTTTTCGCTACTTCAAATTTCAAAACCGTGCTGATCGTGCCTGTTTGGCTTTGTCTGGCTGGCATGCTGTTCTATTTCATGAATTCCATGGTAAACCCAAATCGCGCCGGCCCCTTGGCTACCGGTGATGTCGCATTGAAACGCGATTTATCCGGGCATTATCGTGCCGAGGCCTACATTAACGGGGTCAAGACTCCCGTCATGGTGGATACCGGCGCCACAGATGTGGCCATTTCACAGGCTCTGGCAGACAAACTCGGGCTGCATAGCGTTTCCGCCAGCAGAACCCAAACAGCCAATGGCGATACCGTTTCCTATCTGGTCAGGCTGCACAGCGTCAAGCTTGGCAGCCTTGTCGCCTATGATGTCTCGGCTTCAATCATTCCCGATCTGGGCGAAGAAATGCTGCTGGGCATGTCCTTCCTCGGCAGACTGGATGTAAGACTGTATAAAGGCACCATGACCCTACGCGCTATTAATGAGTAACGCTTTTGCAAAATTTGTCGGCAGTGCCGCAATCAACCATTTAAACACAGGAGATTTGATGAGCCATAAAATTAAACAACGGATAATGGCGCCGGCTATACTTTCGGCGTTATTGATGATGGGTGGCTGTGCACATCATCCGCTAGATTGTGCCCTCGGCATTGCTTGGGCCGACTGCCTCCCGGGAACATCCGGTTATAGCAATCGCTATGTGGAGCTCACCAGGCTCGATGATCTGCGCAAGAAGGGCATCATCAGCGATGCAGAATTTGAAGCGCAGAAAAAAAAGATACTCGATGGAAACTGAGCGCATTGAACTGCCGCAACCGAACAGTATAAACAAGGTGCGTCGTAAAATTTCAACCGCCTGTCTCGACTAGCGGGGCAGATCACCGTACTCCAACTCGCCACCGCGCAGACAAAATACGCCACTCCCCTGCTCCATTTTCGTTTTGTAGCGCTGCGCCCCGAACATGACTTCGACACCCTCGTAAAGGGTTTTTTCCACCACCACGCGGCCTTTGTCCACCTGTTGGCGTTGACGGTTCAGGCCGTCACATTCTTCTTGCACCACCGCGATGCTGGACTGTATTCCGAGCAGAGTTTTTTCGGCTTTCTCTTTGTCTGCCGCGGATATCTTGCCCGGATTCAGCGAGTGGAAAGCCAGCACCTTTTGCACATCTTCCAGCTTCTTGTCCAATTCTTGCCGTTCACTCGTCAGACGACGAAGACGTTCCTGCATCATATGGTGAAATCCTACCTCTACCACCGTTCTGGTGAGTGCCGGACAGCCGAGCACCTGCGCCTTCACTATCAGGGCGGCCTGAATTTGCCCGCCGATAATCCGCCCCTTGCCGGAACTGCCCTTTTTACCCACCACAACTTCGTTTCCGGCGCAAAGCTCGCTTTGCATCACCGTGTCGCCTATATAAATGCTGTCCTCTGCGTATATATGGACATTCTGGACAAAACGCGCGGTAAACGAGCCCTTGCAATGGATGCGTGACATACGGCTCTCCTCATCGCCGGAATCGATGCGTCCGATCACCCCGCCCTGCACCACAATATCACCGCCAGCCTCCAGCACCACGCCGCCTTCGCTCGCCGCCTCCACCGTGCCGGAGATGTTAATGTCGCCAGTCGCTCGTATTGTCATGCCGGAAAGTACATCGCCCTTCACCTTGACCGTGCCATCAAAAACGATGTTGCCAGTCGACAGATCGACCTGCGCCACCGCATAGGTTGGCTCAACAAACACACCATTCTTCACCTGCACAGGCTGGCCAACTATGGTGGCAACCAGCACCTCCGGATCGCTATTATCCGGCGCCGTCCCGCCCAAACCGGCGGCAAATTTTACCTCCTTGCCCGGTTTGGCGGCTATCGTCTGGCCGAGTACATTTTCCCCCGGTTCCCCTTGGGTGGGAAGAATGCGTCGCGCCAGTGTTTCGCCCGGCTGGACCGTAAGCACATCCCCGAGATTGCGAAAATCCACCAGACCATGTTCGTCCAGGCAAGGCGAGCGTTCTTTCATGGCTGGAATCAAAAATTCTATCCGGCCATCTTCACCGTATACCGGTTGACGGCCTTTGGCGATCACGACATTATGGCCCTGTCCCGCCTTGATAGTCCGCTCAATGGTATTGCCATCGAGTCCGGAAATAATGCCGGCTGCCTTGATCGCAGCGGCCACCTGTTCGCGCGTGACTGGCACCCCGCCGAAAGCGGGGGAAATAGTCAGGTACGCGGCCATGTTGTCGCATTCGAGATTAACGAATACTTCGCCGTCCCTCACCTCGCCGACAGTCTTTTCAAAAACTTCACCGTCACGCATTTTTTCTGCCAGTTCCGGCAGGAGCTGCTCAAAATAGAACAGTCCGGGGAATTGCTCGGTCAACTCACTTTTTAGCAAGCCTTTGTCGACAGCACCGACTGCTTGCGAGGGTGTAAAGGATGCAATGAGCTGGCGCCTGTCGTCCGACATTTTTAGTGTGAGCCCGCTTTCCCGTAGTATTCCCATATCACCCCTTTCGAATTGCCGCAAAGCATACTTGGCTGTCAGGCCCGTCCATCACGCTAATATTACAGCCAGAATCGTTTTTATCAAAGCATTTCAATAGATTACTACTGCAAGGCGGGCATGTGCTCAACTCTCTCGTGCTGCGCGAACTGTTACAGCCGGGTTGCCGGTATAAAGCAGAAAGCGTAGTTGGGCGAGGCGCAGTGCACGCTCAGGGTGGGGTGGGGTGGGGTGGGGTGGGGTGGGGTGGGCTGGGCAACGCGCAGTGATGGAGCGACTATTGAATTCAGACAGGCGCGTTTATAGGTACTGAGCTTGATCGCTTACGCCGCACAGTCAGGCCAACTGCCTCGCCAGCCGCTTCAGCAATTTTTCATGTATCCCGCCAAAGCCGCCGTTGCTCATCACCAGCACCTGGTCGCCGGGCTTGGCAGCAGCCGCTATCGCAGCAACCAGTTCATCCAGATCATCGCTGACCATGGCCTTTCGGCCCAGGGGGGCGAGTGCGCCGCGCGCATCCCAGCCCAGATTCGCACCGTAGCAAAATACCGCGTCCGCATCCTTGAGGCTGGCTGGCAATGCGTCCTTCATCACGCCCAGCTTCATGGTGTTGGAGCGAGGCTCCAGCACGGCGAGGATGCGTGACTTTCCAGCCTTGCGGCGCAGGCCTTCGACCGTGGTGGCGATGGCAGTGGGGTGATGCGCGAAGTCGTCGTAGACAGTGATACCGTTGACTGTGCCGCGCACCTCCATGCGCCGCTTTACGTTCTTGAACTCGGCCAGTGCGGCAAGACCCTGCGCCACGGGCACGCCTGCATGACGCGCAGCCGACAGCGCGGCCAGCGCATTCATACGGTTGTGCTCGCCCATCAAGTCCCACTGCAATGTGCCCTGGAATATTCCATTCAGAGTGACATGGTTTGCATCGTCAATATTCCAGCCTTGTGCTGTTCCGAACAACTCTACCGGCGTCCAGCAGCCGCGCTTGATCACACGCGCCAACGACTCTTCGCGTCCGTTGTTCACTATCAGGCCATTACCCGGCACAGTGCGCAGCAGATGATGGAACTGGGTTTCAATGGCGGCGAGGTCAGGGAAAATATCGGCGTGGTCAAACTCCAGATTGTTGAGCACGGCGGTACGCGGGCGGTAATGCACAAACTTGGAACGCTTGTCGAAGAAGGCGGTGTCGTATTCATCCGCTTCAATCACGAAGAAGGGAGAGTCGGTCAGACGCGCGGAGATGCCGAAATTCTGCGGCACACCGCCGATCAGAAAACCGGGGTTCATATTGGCATATTCCAGTATCCACGCCAGCATCGAGGTGGTGGTGGTCTTGCCATGTGTGCCTGCAACTGCCAGCACCCACTTGTTCTGCAACAGCGCTTGCGACAGCCACTGCGGGCCCGAGATATAAGTCAGGTTGCGGTTGAGGATTTCTTCCATCAGCGGGTTGCCGCGCGACACGACATTGCCGATCACATACATATCGGGGTTCAGTGAAAGCTGCTCGATGCCATAGCCTTCGATCAGCTCGATGCCCTGCGCCTGCAACTGCGTGCTCATCGGCGGATAGACGTTGGCATCGCAGCCGGTGACGCGATAGCCCGCCTTTTTTGCCAGCACCGCAATACCGCCCATGAAGGTGCCGCAAATTCCCAATATATGTATATGCATGATTATATTTATTCTTTATTTATATTACGACACTTGATACCCGTTCGCTCCGGCGCTGGTCGAAGTGTGAACGGATGCGCTGTGTTCGCTTCGACAGGCTCGGCACGAACGAATTTAATTACGAAAAATAAAGTAAACCGCACCCAGCAAACAAAGGGCTGCGTAGAGGTAATCCAGTTTCAACGGCTGGTTCATGTAAAACACGGCAAAGGGCACAAATACCGACAGGGTAATCACTTCCTGCAGAATTTTCAGCTGACCCAGATCAAACTGGGTATAGCCGATGCGGTTGGCCGGCACCTGCAGCAGATATTCAAACAGCGCGATCCCCCAGCTCAGCAGCGCCGCGATATACCAGGGTGAACTGGCCAGATTTTTAAGATGTCCATACCAGGCAAAGGTCATGAACATGTTCGACGCAACCAGCAATAGCGTGGTTGAGAGCAGCGGATGGCTGAGCAGCAAGTTCATGTTTGCGGTCTCTAGCAGTAAACGATATGGCTATTTGACAGCAATCAGTTCAATATCAAACACCAGCTTTGCATTCGGCGGAATCACCCCGCCCGCACCGCTTGCTCCGTAAGCAAGCTCGGGTGGAATAATCAGCAGACGCTGACCACCGACCTTCATGCCTTCTACGCCATGCTCCCATCCCGCAATAACCTGCCCCCCACCCAGGGGAAATTCAAACGGCTGATTACGATCGCGCGAACTGTCAAATTTCTTGCCCTGATGACCCGAAGCCGTTTCATCGTATAACCAGCCTGTGTAATGCACAAATACCGTCTTGCCTGCTGCGGCTACCTCGCCAGTGCCCGGTTTCACATCGGTCTTGACCAACGCAGCCAATGCAGCCTGGTCAATTTTTTTCGGTTCTTTAAACTGGTAATTTGTGGCAAACAAATAAAATCCAGCCGCTACTAATACTGCGATTGGTAAAAATAATGAACGTTTTTCCATCTTTAAATCCCCTGCCTTCAGTTTTAATAATTCAATACCGGCGCCAGCCAGCGCTCTGCTTCTTCCAGCGTCATGCCTTTGCGCCTGGCGTAGTCCTCGACCTGATCCTTGTTGATCTTGCCGATGGCAAAATATTTCGCCTGCGGATGCGAGAAGTAGAAACCGCTGACTGCCGCGGTTGGCATCATCGCAAAGCTCTCGGTGATCGTAATGCCTGCATTGATTGGTGCCTGCAGCAAATCAAACAGCGGGCCTTTTTCAGTGTGCTCAGGGCAGGCCGGATAACCGGGAGCGGGGCGGATGCCGCGATATTTTTCGGCGATCAGCGCATCGTTGTCCAGTATTTCATCGGCGGCATAGCCCCAGAACTCGCGGCGCACGCGGGTGTGAAGCAGCTCGGCAAATGCTTCGGCGAGACGGTCGGCCAGTGACTTCAGCAGAATCGCACTGTAATCGTCGTTCTGTTTCTCGAAAGCCTCCACATGTGCATCAATGCCGATGCCTGCAGTCACCGCGAAACCGCCGATGTAATCAGCCACTCCGCTTTCTTTCGGCGCAATGAAATCGGCGAGGCAAAAGTTTGGGATATCGTCCGGCTTTTTGGTTTGCTGGCGCAGGTTATGCCAGGTCATCGCCACTTTTTTGCGCGATTCATCGGTATAAATTTCGATATCATCGCTGTTGACCGTATTTGCCGGGAACAGGCCAAACACGGCGTTGGCGGTGAGCCATTTCTCGTCTATGATTTTTTTCAGCATCGTCTGTGCATCGGCAAACAGTTTGGTCGCTTCCTCACCCACCACACTATCCTGCAATATTTTGGGGTAACGTCCGGCCAGCTCCCACGCATTGAAGAACGGCGACCAGTCGATATATTCGGCAATCTTGTCCAGTGGATAGTCCTCGAATTTCTGCACGCCGGTAAGCCAGGGTTTGGGCGGAGCGTAATTTTTCCAGTCGGTTTTGACGCCATGCGCGCGCGCCTCCGCCAGCGTGACGTAGGTTCCCTTGCCTTTCTTGCCTTCGTGCTGTGCGCGTGAAGCGACGTATTCTTCCTTGATGCCCTTCACGTATTCATCGCGCAGGGTGCTGCTCAGCAGGTTGCTGCACACACCCACGGCGCGCGAGGCGTCGTTGACATAAACGGTGACACCGCTCGGGTAATTCGGTTCAATCTTCACCGCGGTATGCACGCGCGAGGTGGTCGCGCCGCCGATCAGCAGCGGGATCTTGAAGCCCTGGCGTTCCATCTCTTTCGCCACATGCGCCATCTCTTCCAGCGACGGGGTGATCAGGCCCGACAAACCAATGATATCGGCCTTGTGTTCGCGCGCGGTGTCGAGGATCTGCTGGCACGGCACCATCACGCCCATGTTCACCACTTCGAAGTTATTGCACTGCAGCACCACGGTGACGATGTTCTTGCCGATGTCGTGCACGTCGCCCTTGACCGTGGCCATCACAATCTTGCCCTTGGTGCTGGTGTCGCCCGAGCGCAATTTCTCCGCTTCGATGTAGGGCACCAGATGCGCCACCGCCTGCTTCATCACGCGCGCCGATTTCACCACCTGCGGCAAAAACATCTTGCCCGCGCCGAACAGGTCGCCGACCACGTTCATGCCGCTCATCAGCGGTCCTTCGATCACATCTACCGGCATCTTCGCCTGCAGGCGTGCTTCCTCGGTATCTTCCACCACGAAGGTGGTGATGCCGCGCACCAGCGCGTGGGTGATGCGTTCCTGCACCGTGCCCTTGCGCCACTCCAGGTCTTCCACCTGCTCCTTGCCGCCGCCCTTGACGCTCTCTGCCATCTTGACCAGCTTCTCGCCTGCTTCGGGGCTGCGGTTAAGCACCACGTCTTCCACCGCATCGCGCAGTTCTTTGGAAATCTCTTCATACACGCCGAGCTGGCCGGCATTGACGATGCCCATGTTCATGCCCGCCTTGATGGCGTGGTAGAGGAACACGGTGTGTATCGCCTCGCGCACCGGCTCATTGCCGCGGAAAGAGAACGACACGTTGGACACGCCGCCGGAAATTTTGGCGTAGGGCAGGTTCTTGCGTATCCACGCGGTGGCCTCGATAAAGTCTACCGCGTAGTTGTTGTGTTCCTCGATGCCGGTGGCAATGGCGAAGATGTTCGGGTCGAAGATGATGTCTTCCGGCGGGAAGCCAACCTTGTGTACCAGGATGTCGTAGCTGCGCTTGCAGATTTCCGTCTTGCGCTGGTACGTGTCGGCCTGGCCCTGTTCGTCGAACGCCATCACCACCGCGGCGGCGCCATAGCGGCGCACCAGGGTGGCATACTTGATAAAGTTCTCCTCGCCTTCCTTGAGCGAGATGGAGTTGACGATGGGCTTGCCCTGCACGCACTTAAGGCCGGCCTCGATGATGCTCCACTTGGAGGAATCTATCATCAGCGGCACTTTGGAGATATCCGGTTCAGACGCGATCAGATTGAGGAATTTCACCATCGCGGCCTCGCCGTCCAGCATGGCCTCGTCCATGTTGATGTCGATCACCTGCGCGCCGGTTTCCACCTGCTGCTTGGCAATCTCCAGCGCCTCGTCGTAGTTGCCTTCCAGAATCAGGCGCTTGAACTTGGCCGAGCCGGTGACGTTGGCGCGTTCGCCGACGTTGACGAACAACGAGTCGTCGCCGATATTGAACGGCTCCAACCCGGAAAGGCGGGTCTTGTGTTCAAGCTCGGGCAGCTTGCGCGGCGCGAACTCTTCAACCGAAGCTGCAATCGCCTTGATAAAGGCAGGCGAGGTGCCGCAGCAACCGCCGATAATGTTAAGAAAGCCGCTCTTGGCCCACTCCCTGATGTGGCCAGACATGTTTTCCGGCGTGTCGTCATAGCCGCTCTCGGCCAGCGGATTGGGCAGTCCGGCGTTGGGGTGTGCGCTCACATAGCAATTGGCGACGCGCGACAATTCCTCCACATACTGGCGCAGCTCTTCGGCGCCGAGCGCGCAGTTCAGGCCGATGGAAAGCGGGTTGGCATGGATCAGCGAATTGTAGAAGGCTTCGGTGGTCTGCCCGGTCAAAGTGCGGCCGGAGGCATCTGTAATCGTGCCGGAAATCATGATGGGCAACGACGTGCCGCGCTGATCGAACACTGCCTTCACCGCAAAGATCGCGGCCTTGGCATTGAGCGTATCGAAAATGGTCTCGATCAAAATCAGATCGGCGCCACCGTCCATCAGGCCGCGCGTGGCTTCGGAATAATCTGCTACCAGCTGGTCGAAACTGATGTTGCGCGCGGCGGGATCATTGACATCCGGCGAGATTGTGGCGGTCTTGTCCGTCGGGCCCAGTACTCCGGCGACGAAGCGCGGCTTGTCTGGCGTGGCATAGCGATCGCACGATTCGCGCGCGACGCGGGCACCCGCAACGTTCATCTCATAGTTAAGCGCTTCCATGCCATAAGCCTTCAGCGTGGTGGCGTTGGCACCAAAGGTATTGGTCTCGATGATGTCGGCGCCCGCTTCCAGGTATTCGCTGTGGATTGCCTTGATCACCTCGGGCTTGGTCAGTACCAGCAGATCGTTGTTACCCTTGAGGTCGCGGTGCCAGTCCGCAAAACGCTTGCCGCGATAGTCAGCCTCGCCCAGCTTGTAGCGCTGAATCATGGTGCCCATTGCGCCGTCCAGAATCAGGATGCGTTGCGCCAAGAGTTTTTCTATCGGATGCGGTATATGCTTCATGGTGTGCGGCTCAAAAAATGAGCGCGGATTTTAGCATGCCTGAACGCATCCCTGCCGCTTGTTAAAGCCCTGCTGAATGCTAACAAGGGAGGATTTTAGGAAAGTAAAATCAACTGCAGCACAACGTCAGAGAATAACCTCAGCGTTCCCCGGTCTGACCCGAATGATCATTGGGTTATGACCAATTCGACTGCTATAACATAACACCTTGATTATATTGATACTTATATCCAAACTAGATCTGATCATATCGCTTCTCCCTGATAACTAACCCAGCTTATCCATCCTGCGATATTGCACCGCCTCTGCGATATGCGCAGTCAGAATATCTTCGCTGCCAGCCAGATCGGCAATGGTCCGCGCAACTTTCAATATGCGGTGATAGGCGCGCGCAGACAGATTTAAGCGGGTGATGGCCTGCTGTAATAACGCTGCACCCTTTTCGTCCACCGCGCACAATGCGTCGATCTCGCTCACGCTCAATAGCGCATTCGGCTTGCCCTGGCGCTGCAAGGCACGCTGCCTCGCGGCTTGCACACGCAACTGGATTTCGCTGCTGGATTCGCCCTCTCCCTGTTTAAGCAAAGTGTCCTGTGGCACAGCGGGAACCTCTATCTGGATATCGATGCGATCGAGCAATGGCCCGGAAATCTTGCCGCGATAGCGCGCAATCTTGTCCGGCGTGCAGCGGCACTTGCCGTTGTAATGGCCAAGATAGCCGCAGGGGCAAGGATTCATCGCGGCCACCAGTTGGAACTGTGCGCGGAAGTCGGCACGGCGAGCAGCACGCGAGATGGTGATGCGCCCGCTTTCCAGCGGCTCACGCAATACCTCCAGCACATGACGGTCGAACTCCGGCAGCTCATCCAGAAATAACACGCCGTGCATCGCGATCGAAATTTCACCGGGCCGCGGATTACTGCCCCTGTCATTTATCTAAATATATGCGACAATGCCAACTGTGAAACAGTGACTTAGGTTAACATTTATCTCAATTGTTGCGACGATAATCACACAATTAGCTGAGACTGCATAGGACTATATGAGAAATAGTTGCGACTACCATCTCCCAAGCCAGACACGCAAGATAAAACCCACCCGCAGGAGTGTGTCTGGTGCCTATGTTTTTCGCGGCGAAACAAGCGTTCCTTACGAATCTACGCTTGAGCGGGATTTCATTATCCGACAAGAATTCTGCCTCGCTACCCTGGACATAATTCCCCAGCCTGTTCAGATCCCCTTTATCGCTTCTAACGGACGATCCTATATCTATACACCAGACTTCCTAGTGTATTACCGCGTTGGCAGCATGTCATATGAATATTCTCCCAAACCTGTTTTGTCAGAAGTTAAACCAAAAGCCGAGTGGAAAAAGCATTGGCGCGAATGGATGCCCAAGTGGAAAGCAGCATATCGCTATGCTAAGGAACAGGGATGGGAATTTCATATCCATGACGAATCCCGTATTCGGGATCAGACACTCAAAAACATACAGTTCCTTGCGCTTTATAAGCGCATGCAGTTCCCTGTCGAAGAAAGCACATGGCTGATTGATAATCTGCGCCAGATGGGTTGCGCACCATTCCACTACATTCTTGCCAGACATTTCATGGGGATTTACAAAGAGAATGGTGTTGCCCATATCTGGCACTTACTGGCTACCAGACAACTGGATTGTGACATTACATTACCTTTGAACGACTCTACAGAGCTATGGGTGCCAACAAATGAGTGACGAACCTAACGATGAGATTCCAAACCCTGCTTTCGAACCGCACAGGCAGCGTCTTGACATACAGGTAGGCAGCTTTTTTCAGAGCAATAACTCTATCTATCGTATCGCTCAGCTTCTGGATTTTGAATCAGTAATTGGAATTGAAGTAGAAAGTGGACGTAGTGCACCACTGCGTATCGGCGATCTGCGCCCAGTCGTTGACACCAAATCTGCTGATGCTGCACCACATTACGATATGGCCGACATTGCGGATGACGACTGGAATATAGCAGAAAAACGCTATGCCGCGATCAAACCGCTTTTAACCGTAACTTGCCTGGGCCGCCATGAAGTTGAACGCCGTTCCAAAGAGGTTGGCGTCAATACCGCCACGCTTTACCGCTGGCTCCAAAAATTCAAGGCATTGGGCGTCGTATCTGCGCTCATTCCGCGTAAGCGTGGATGGAAGGAAGGAAAGAGCCGAATACCTGTCTTTGCTGATGAAGTCATTGAAAGTGTTATTAAGGACTTCTACCTGACGCCGCAACGCCCCACAGCGACGAAAACAGTTACAGAAGTGCTCAGACGTTGCCAGCTGCGAGGCATTGAAGCGCCTCACCCAACTACAGTAAGGGCAAGAATCGCCCGTGTTACAGAGAAAGCACGACTGCGTGGCAGGGGATTTGCAGAAAAGGCCAGAAACAAATTCCTGCCAGCTGCCGGCAGCTTCCCTAATGCTGATTTTCCACTGGCGTATGTTCAGATCGATCACACACCAGCCGATATTATTTTAGTGGACGATATTTATCGGAAACCTATTGGACGCCCGTGGATAACGCTGGCCATGGATATAAATACTCGCATGGTAACGGGTTATTACCTCTCCTTCGACCCCCCTTCTGAAACTTCAGTGGCCATGTGTGTCGCACATTCCATACTGCCAAAGGATGAATGGTTATTGCTCCACAAAGTGGATGCAAAATGGCCGGTGTGGGGTATTCCAGCGACAATTCATGTTGATAACGGTGCAGATTTTCGTTCTGACAATTTCGGGAAATCATGCAAGATGCATGACATCAATCTGGAATTCCGTCCGGTAGCGCAGCCCCGTTATGGCGGACACATCGAAAGAGTCCTTGGAACGTTACTCCGTGAGATACATGACCTTCCTGGCACCACGTTCTCATCCATCAAGGATAAGGACGGCTATGACTCCGAAAAACATGCCACCATGACCAAATCTGAGTTTGAAGCCTGGCTGGTTACACTTATCTGCAAGGTTTATCACCAGAAAATGCACAGCGGTATCGGCATGTCACCTCTCCGGAAATGGGAAATTGGAATTTTTGGTAATGCTGAGGTTCAGGGGATAGGACTTCCTCCAATTCCTGCTAATCGCATGACTGTTTTACTGGATTTTTTGCCCTCCTTTAATCGCACAGTTCAGACCTTTGGTGTCACCATCGATGGCATGACTTATTACGCAGACGTACTTCGTCAATGGATCAATGCTGAAGACCCGGACACCATTGGTAAAAAACGTGATTTCATTTTCCGGCGTGACCCCAGAGACATCAGCACATTGTGGTTCTTTGACCCCGATCTCAGGCAATATTTCAAGGTACCTTTCGCCGACCAGGCACTGCCTTCGATAAGTATCTGGGAATACCAGCAGGCGCGCGATATGCTCAAACGTGAAGGCGCAAAGAGTGTCAACCAGAATCAGATTCTTCATGCCATAACGGAGTTGCGTGGCAAAGTTGACGATGCCATGGAAAAATCCAAGAAAGCCCGACGCGCGAGCCAGCGGCGTACAGAGCATGAGAAAAAGATTTCTCCAGCTGCTCCCTTACCTTCTAAGCCTGTTCAGGCACCTGTTGTGCCACAGACGCTCTTTGGCGGACTCGTCGATGGTGATATTGACTCATTTGGAGATATCGCATGAGCACGGACAGCTACGAACACATCCATCCTGAGTTTCGTCACATCATGGGCATGTCGGACAAAGAGCGGATTGATTTTATGGATCAGCCCCGATGGATAGGCAACAGGTCCGCCCAGCAAATCATGGATACCCTGCAGGGCTTAATACACAAGCCAGTTCGTCCGCGCATGCCAAATTTATTGATAGTGGGCGACTCCAACAACGGTAAAACGACCATTGTCAGACGCTTTCAGGATTTATGTGGTCAGGCATATGTTAATGACGATTCCGAGCCTGTTAAACCTGTCATCCTGGCTGAAGCGCCGCCCAGCGCGGATGAAAAGGGATTATATATTTCGATTCTGGAGCGGTTCTTCACGCCCTATCGGGCCAGTGATCCAACCTCTAAACTCCGGTATCAGGTTGTTCACCTGTTACGACTGTGCCATACCCGGGTACTCATCATTGATGAATTCCATTCTTTACTCACCGGAACGCCCGTCAAACAACGTGAAGTAATGAATGCGATCAAATTACTTTGCAATGAACTTGCCATCCCCATAGTGGGAGTGGGCACGCGTGAAGCTGTACGTGTACTGCACACAGATCCTCAGCACGCCAGCCGGTTCGACGTGATGACCCTGCCCTTGTGGGAGCTAAATAAAGACTTTCAGCAATTGCTGGCCGGCTTTGAAAAGGTTCTGCCGCTCAAGAAGGCGTCAAAGCTGCATACGCCAGAACTTGCCTCTTTGCTGCATATTATTTCAGAAGGGAATACTGGGAATCTTCATCGGTTACTGGTTGTGTGCGCCAAAGAAGCAATTATTTGCGGAAAAGAACAAATCGACAAACCTATCATCGAAAGCAAGGCATGGTTGCGACCTACACGTGGCATCCGGGAAGTGATAGCGTAAATTCCCAATGGGTGATTACTGTTCCCTTAATGCAGGATGAAGTTATTTCATCCTGGCTGGTTCGTGCTGCGCTGACTCAAGGTTGTGACCCGCTGGTACTGTCCGGACAGTTATGGCCAAAGTGGAGAATCTGGACGGGGGATGCAGATCGCTTTTTTACTGATGAACGGATTAAACACCTCTCAAAGGTCTCGGGTATCCCAACGGAAGCATTGAGAGCGGCAACCCTCTGTTCCGTTGCCAGCCAGATTTTTGGTGGAACGCTCCCAGACAAAATGATGTGGCCGTGGATGCTGGCATTGGGCGCACGAAACACTAAGCGACGCAGTGGACTTCAATATTGTCCAGCTTGTCTTGCAGAAGATGCTAAACCTTACTACCGCCTTCAGTGGCGGTTTGCATGGCACACAGGTTGCGAATGGCATAATGTTTTATTACGTGACCGCTGTCATGCCTGTAAGGCACCGGTTGAACCTCACCGGCTGTTAGCTGAAGATCGAAGTATCGTCATATGTGCGACCTGTAAAGCCGATTTGCGGGATGCAAGCATCAGTCCATGGGCCACTGAAGCAAGCGCCTTTCAATGCATGGCTGATCATGTTGTATGTCAGAATCAAGGGATGTTCCAGGGCCACGCTGTTGTTGCATCTGAGTGGTTTGAACTGGCTTGTTTCTTCGTCCGCCTGCTAAGACGAGCAAATCATAGTGGGATAGAAGCGTTGCGAAATTTCATTGATCGCCTAGGAAGTACGCTGCCGGGCAGCTTCCCAGTAGCGTCAGAGCTGAGAATTGAACTGCTGCAAACTCAGGAACGTCAAAAACTAATCGGGAGTTTCTACCCCTTAATGCTCACCAACAAAAAACGATTCGAAAATGCCTTAATTGAGTCTGGCATCACCCTGCAAGGATTCTGCGAAAAAGACGAATCTCTCCCTCAAATGCTGCAGTGGGTTACCTCCTTTTTACCGGATAAACCCAGGTCCCGCACACCCAGGTCTGAACGTACATTGACGGCACCACGTCCGCGCCATGAAGTTATGCGCATGATGGCAAAATTGCAGCGCAGGCTCGAGATGTTGCAACGATGACTCTGACTGTTGACACCATGCAGATGTGCGACGAATGCGGTAAAAGCGTTCCTTATATAAAGCGCGTGTTCAAAACAAAGAAGTTCTGCAGTACTTGCTATAGCCGGATATTCAAAAGAAGCATGTGCCCGAATTGTCAGAATTTTGCGCTATTACCAAAAAATGATGCCCGGGCGATTTGTCAAAAATGCCAGCTGGACAAGCCTTGCGCGCGCTGTGGCAAGACAAGCTATGAGGTTGGGAAGATCACTCCTTACGGCCCTGTTTGCGGTCCTTGTGCATCTCATTACAGAGAACCTGAACCCTGTGAGGTGTGTGGCATTCCATCCAAAAGACTGACCCGTGTTTCCAGGTTGGGTCACAATCAGCGTGCCTGCCCAAAATGTGCTCGTGCTGACCATAAGGTCTGTGTTGCGTGCCACCGTTATCGTCTTTTACTGCCAGCAGCTGATGGGAGGATGTTATGCAAAAACTGTCTCGAAATAGGTGAAATTCTTTGTTTATCGTGCAGCTTGCCCATGCCTGCCGGCAGAGGGAAAAAATGTGAGGCGTGTTACTGGCGTGAGCTGTTAGAAAAACGCATGTGGGTTGATAGTGCTGCATTCTCGACGCCAGCAATAGCTGAACATTTCCGAAGTTTTGTGAAATGGCTTAGCCATTCGGTTGGCGACAATAAGGCGGCGATCACGTTTCATCGCTATCTCCCGTTTTTCCTTGATATTGAGAAGCGGTGGCAAGCCATTCCTGAGTTTTCGATCTTGCTAAAGTATTTTGGGACGCTCCGTCTGCGCCGAGTATTACTACCAATGCGCTGGATGCAGGAAACAGGCATTGTTATTTCTGATGCGACAGCAAAGGAAGAGGATTCCAACCTGAGGCGGATTTCAGCTACCTTAGACAAGGTGGGGAAAGTTTCGAAGGAAAGAGTAATCCTGAATGGCTACTATAAATCTCTAATGACCGATCTCGAAAAAGGTCAAACAACGGTGCGTTCTATCCGACTGGCGTTATCACCTTCAGCGGCCCTGCTACTCAAGGGCAAAGAAATGGGTTACACACCTCCGGATCAAACGGTGCTGAATGCTTATCTGGAAACAAAACCGGGGCAGCGTGCGGCCATTTCCGGTTTTGTGAAGCATTTACGTGACAAGCATGCAATTGAGATTAGCTTACCCAAATCAGATCCAGTCAGTGCACTGCAAAAACGAAGAAAAAAATTGGAAGTCGAAATGCTGTCTCTGATGAAGGCTGGAGATGGCGGAGAAGCTACCAAGCGCAAATGGATATCTGTTGCGCTTGCGTACTTTCATGGTTTACCCAGAAACGCATGGCGAGCACAGGGCTATGAAATCATACGTGAAGACGACAATATCCTTGTGATAATTAGCGGCAAACGATATTGGCTACCCTTGATGCCATAATGAAATATTTACAAGCTGAAATCAGCTTATTACTTCTGATCACTTGTAAGGGTTATCGAAAGAAATGGCGTGAGACTTGTGATGAACCAGCTGAAATTAATAATGAAGTTGAAGCGTCATTACGAAATGATTGGCGCAAAAAAACGGAGCCAAAATTTTATTTGGCTCGAACATATAAAAATGGGGGTGTCCTGAATTTTGTGTAAACGGAATTCATTAATGCTGCGGCATCCGTTCCTCGAACTGGATAGTAAAACGATTCAGTGCCGCTTTCCAGTCCCTTATCGGCATCGTCCATTTTTTACTGATGTTTTGTATGGCAAGATAGAACAGTTTTAACAGCGCCTCGTCAGACGGGAACGAGCCGCGGTTCTTGGTAATTTTCCTCAGGCTCATGTTCAGCGACTCAATCGCGTTGGTGGTGTAGATCACCCGGCGAATTTCCGGCGGATAGTCAAAAAACGGCGTGATGCGCGCCCAGTTGCGCCGCCAGCTCTGGCCGATGGCCGGATAGTCCTGACCCCACTTGGCCTCGAATGCCGCGAGATGTTGTTCCGCCACCTCAACCGTGGCGGCAGTGTAGATGGCGCGCAGATCAGCCGCCACTTCCTTGCGCAATTTCCAGCTCACGTAGTTCAGGCTGTGGCGCACCATATGCACGATACACAACTGCACGGATGTCTTGGGGAATACCGTCTCAATCGCTTCCGGAAAGCCCTTCAGTCCGTCCACGCAAGCGATGAAGATGTCTTGCACACCACGGTTCTTGAGCTCGGTCACCACCTGTAGCCAGAACTTCGCGCCCTCGGTCTGGGCGATCCAGATGCCCAGCAGCTCCTTCTCTCCGTCCAGCTTGATGCCCAGCGCCAGGTACACGGCTTTGATGCGCACCGCACCGGTATCGCGCACTTTGACGTGGATGCAGTCGAGATAAACGATGGGGTACAACGCATCGAGCGGGCGGGATTGCCAGGCTTTGACCTCTTCGATGACCGCATCGGTCACCGATGAAATCAGGCCCGGCGATACCTCTGTGCCGTACATTTCTTCCAGATGGCCTTGTATCTCGCGCACCGTCATGCCGCGCGCGTAGAGCGAGAGTATCTTGTCGTCGAAGCCAGCCCAGCGGGTTTGGTGCTTGGGGATAAGTTGCGGCTCAAAACTGCCTTGCCGGTCGCGGGGGATTTCTATCGGCAGTTCGCCAAATTCGCCCTTGAGCGTCTTGCGGCTGGTGCCGTTGCGGGCGTTGCCCGCAGGATTGACTACCGGTTCATGTTTGTCGTGCCCGAGGTGCGCTGCCATTTCGGCTTGCAGGGCGCGTTCTACAACAGCCTTGGTGAGTTGCTTGAGCAGGCCGTGCTCGCCGATCAGGTCTTCGGGTTTCTGGTAGCCAGCCAGCAGTTGGTCGATTAAATCCGGCGATGGTGCTTTCTTTGTTGCGGTCATGGTCACTCCTTTTTGAAGTTAGGCAGTTTCCTGCCAAATGACCGTTTACACAAAAATTTTTACACCCTCTCGTCGGGCCATTTTTATCGTTATTCGACCAGTCTGTGGTTAATCTCTCGGCCACATCGATCAATCAATCGCTACATCTCTCTGTGCTGGAAATCCAGACGGTGGTGGGTGGCTACGCCCTTGCATATGGGCTAGGACTCATTTTTGGCGGTGAGCTTGGAGACGCATATGGAAGGCGACGCCTCTTTCGAATAGGTTTGCTGATGTTCGGGCTAACATCATTGGCTTGCGGTCTTGCACAAGATTCTGTAACTATGGTTGTCGCCAGGTTACTACAAGGACTCTCCGCTGCGGTACTTTTGCCACAGGTTCTCGCGATGATCAGAGTATTGTACACACCAGAGGATCGCCCTCGCGCATTGTCATGGTTTGTAACATCCATAGGGCTGGGGATGGCATTCGGGCAGATCTTCGGTGGCTTGATCCCCGGCTGGGACATCTTCGGCTTATCCTGGCGGCCAATATTCTTAATCGCAGTCCCGTTGTGTGCGATATCGTGGTACGTAACGGGTCTCCTGATTGATGATGATGCTGTCGCAGTTAAACGACCCAATCTAGATGCGCTTAGCTTCTTGTTACTGGCGTGTGGCTATGGACTAACTCTATTACCTGTTGCAAATGTAAATGAAACACCATTTTTCTTTCAAGGCGCCGGAGTTTTTGCCCTTGGTATTGTTTTCCTTGCGGCATTTGTCTATCGCCAGGGCGTACTGACACAACTAGGCAAGCAGCCAATGATGCCGACATTTCTGTTTCGAAACAAAACTTATGTGGTTGGCGTGTTGTTAAATTTCTTGCTCTATGCCGCAGGCATACCATTCTTTTTTGTGCTCGGGTTGTATTTCCTTGGTTCGCTGAAGTACCCACTTGCTACCGCCGGTCTTGCTTTCACCCCGATTGCATTTGGTGTCATGGTGGGATCCAGAATAAGTTCGGAGCTCCTGAGCCGCTTCGGCATCAAGACTATTACAGGAAGCATAACATTGATGGCCATTGGAATAGCGGGTTGCTTGCTGATTACCCGCAGCGTGGACATGACAAATGTAATGATGATACTCATCGAGATTGCTTTACTGGTCTTCGGCCTTGGTAATGGGATAGCCATGCCTATTACTACGGGCATAGTCCTCACGGAGCTTCCGCCGGAACGCGCAGGTATTGGAGCGTCAATCCTTACCGCGGCGCAACAGCTCGGAGGGGTCGCGGGAATCGCAGTAACCGGAGCCGTAACGCTAAACGCGGAGCCAAACTTGGCGCCAAATTTTACGAATGGATTCTTCGTGCAGATGGCCTTTGCCTCTTTTGCAATTATTTGTACCTTGGTGCTAGTAACTAGAGCACGGCGAGCGAAGCAATCACATTAGAAAGTAATAATTTATCAACTAAACGTCTTATGACGAGAGAGAGTCTAATTATGGGGCACTATGACACACTATTTGGTAGGGATGAGCAGGAATTAAGGCGATTGCAACTCCTTGGAGAAATATTTGATTCAGCTACCATTGCACAGGTGCGCGCACTCGACATAGGGCCTGGGTCTAGGTGCTTAGAGGTAGGCGCAGGCGCAGGATCAGTAGCAAAATTGATCTGCAACTTGGTAACGCCCTCACCAGTTATTGCAACTGATATCTCGATAGATGCTTTAGATAGCGTCGATGCACCAAACCTTCAACGGATTAGACACGATGTAACTACTGACCAATTTCCAGAAGGAACATTTGATCTTATTCATGCGCGTTTCGTCCTAAGCCATATCCGTACTCGTGATGACGTTATGCGGCGCATGGCAAGCTGGCTTGCTCCTGGTGGTTGGCTTTTCATCGAGTCATTCAATTGGTTTCCAATCGACTCTTCCACGAATCCGGAGTATTTGCTAGTGATGAAAGCATGGGAGAGTCTTATTCGTGAAACTATTGGAACCGACGCGCGATGGTCTCGATCATATCCGAAGGATTTTACGGATATAGGCCTTGTTGACGTTGGTGCAACTGTTAACGTTAACTATATAAACGGCGGTAGTTCACTTGCCAAATTCTGGCAGTTAACATTAAAAACATCGCGCGAGAAACTAATAAATGGTTACGTTACAGCCGAGCAATTTGACCGAACTTTATTGCTGTTTAACGACCCTACGTTCTGGGATATTGCACCCGCAATCATTCAAGGATGGGGGCGTCGACCATTAATATAGCTTAGTCGACGAAGCAGCCAGCACAAACGACCAGGTCTTGGACTGAGAATTGCAAACTCTAGTTTCACGTGCGGGCTGTGCCGTAGATAGTTTACGAACACCAATAAGCAAAGGGGGTTAATTAAGATGCCATAAATTGACAGCGGTTATCCCTAATAGTCAATTCCGCTTCGATAGACAGTCTATTAGACATTGTGAGTGTTTGATCACCTTAACGGAGTGGCATCTTGGTAAGGCCCACTATTTTATTAGGATGACACTTTTATGCGGAAGTTAAATGACACTACCAATACACAAAGGAAAGCAGCATCACAAGAATTAACAACACGTTCTCAGGCAGACGAGTGTCTGTCGGGAAGGTGTACCAAGCAAGAACAAGGGCAACGAAGACCCAGGGTTGGCACTGTCAGCTCGCTCAATGGTTTTCCGTTATATTGGCACCTCATGAAATATGGCACGTCCATTGATATTGATATTGTAAGTGATACCCCTGACCAACTAGCTAGCATGCTAAATCGAGGTGAACTTGATATCTCTGCGATTAGCCTTGTTGATTACATGCTATCCGAATCGGAACTATTGCTTTTGCCCGACATCGGCATAGGGAGTGATGGTCCGATACTTTCTTGCAACATAGTCAGTCAGTCCAACTTAGCTCAGCTGGATGGTCGAGTTGTATCAATTTGCTCTACGAGCCGCACCACCGCACTTTTGGCTAAATTGTTACTGGAAGAAAAATATGGGGTGTCTCCTATCTACGTGAATCGTCCGCCGGTACTAAATCAAATGCTAGAAGGTGCAGATGCTGCCGTTATTATCGGAGATGCAGCGCTTAGGGCCAAGTTCCAAGATGCGCCTCAACGCGGCCTACAGGTTTTTGACACTGGGGAGATGTGGCACGACTGGACTGGACTGCCAATGGTGTTTTCGGTATGGGTTGTCCGGCGCTCATATGCGCTCACGCATCCAGAGTTGGTGCGCAGTATTCATGCAGACTTGATTTGTAAAATGAAAGAGGCTAAAAATTGCCCTGATATGATGGTCAACGATGCAGTAAGTAAATCAAACTTCGATGCAACGATCATCAAAAATTACTTTCAGTTACTCAATTTTTCGCTTGGCGAAAGACAATTGATGGGGATGAATGAATTTTGTCGTCGGGTTGCCTCTCGTTTACAAATGCCCCAGCCAGGATGTACTCATGTTTTTTGGCAGGATCACAATCCTAAATTGAACACAAAGGATAATCCACGTTTTTAGAAAGGAAAATTTCAAACATCAAGTGCAAAAAGTATAGCATGATGCTGCCTAAAGTCACCGCCTTTGAGCAAGTATTATTACAACAGATTCATAGTATTCTCATTGATGCTCTCTGTCATGGATTATGCGGATAGGAAACAAATTCGAATGTCCGTACTCAAATAGTCGGATTTTCAGTTTTGTTCTTATTGATCTCCTGCTTTTCCTGCCATTATTTGTCTCCGCTATAATCCGCGTACCGAAAAAATATATCGTGAATTTCGTTAAGTTTACATCATTGGATCTGCCCGATATTGCTTATCTTGCTATGGCACGTGTCTGTCAAGTAACGGGAAAACGCACTATTGTTGGTAACAATGTGTCCCACGCGAATAACAAAACAAAACGTCGTTTCCTGCCGAACCTGCAGCGTCGTCGCTTGTGGGTAGAGGGTGAAGGCCGTTTTGTTTCCATCCGTCTGTCGAACGCCGGTCTGCGTACCATCGACAAAAACGGTATCGAAGCAGTGCTGTTTGAAATGCGCGCTCGCGGCGAAA
>DATKTO010000004.1:0-2344 GCA_035531075.1 Gallionellaceae bacterium | reverse complement strand
GCCTGCCCGCCAGCGCGTGCAGCACCTTGGGCTTGTCGGAGTACATGCGCGTGCCTTTTCCGGCAGCAAGGACAACAATGTTCAACGGGTTCATGTCAGCTTTCTGTAGAGCTCAGATTATAAACAAAATCGGCTTTCCGGCACGCCTAACTTGCTGTTATCTGTTCGGCGAATTCACGACACCCTTTTCGCAATGGCGAGTGCAGTTCGACTTGATATTTCACCCGGTTCGCTGCACGATGCACATATGAATACATTTTTTCGGTAGTCAGACGATCATGGCTCTCATCCGGGGGATTCTGGACCGTATTATTCTGGTGATTGGTGTCGTCGCGGCCGGATGCATCCCGAGCTTTATCGCCCAGTATCGGCAGCGCGTTGGCGGGCGGCTCGATCAAGTACTGCAGGATATGGCACCATTTCAGGCCATCGCAAATCAATTTCATCATGGCAGCCTGCAGGAACTGATCAACTATCATCTGGCCAGCGCAGACCAGACTTTTCATGACGAAGGCGCTGCATTGCAGGGAATGGTCGATTCAGCCGAACAATTGAGGCAGGCACTTTTGGCGCTCAATACCGACCTGTTTCATCAACTGGTCTATATGCTGACCAAGGCCGATCCGCTCATTGCACGCGCGACTTGGGAAATATTTTCACCCGCCTTTAATTTAACCCCTCAGAGCGTCGTATTTGCCCTTGTTGTCGGGATTGCCTTCTGGCTGTTGTTCCTCGCGGTCTGGGTATTGATCGCGCGTCTTTCAAGGATACTGCTCGCCAAATAGGTTTCTGTAAATCGAACATCCCTGCTTCCGGCCTATATATCCAGAGTCAATGATCAGAACGCTATTCAGTCAATCACGAGGGTTGCTTGAACGGGCTTCTGTCATTCAGTTCGTCCACATACTCCGATATGGCACTGGTCTCTTGCTGCAAATAGTTTTCTACCGCGCGCGAAAACTCGGGATGTGCCAGCCAGTGCGCCGAGTGCGTGGTAACCGGCAGAAAACCGCGTGCCAACTTGTGTTCACCCTGAGCGCCGCCTTCAAATGTTTTGATGTTGCGCTCGATGCAAAATTCGATCGCCTGATAGTAGCAAGTTTCGAAATGCAAGCCGGAATGAAATTCGAACGTCCCCCATGATCGGCCGTACAGTACGTCTTTGGTAACAATATTCAGCGCACTCGCGATCATGCGGCCTTCGCGTGTCGCGATCACCAGCAGGGTGTGTTGAGGCAAAGCGGCACCGATACGCCGGAAGAATTTATCATTCAGCGCAGGCGGAGAATGGTGTATCTGTCTGGTGTGTGCATAACACGATGCAAAGAAATCCCACTGCTCCGCCGTGGCGTTATCCCCGGTGATACATTGCAATTCAATGCCCGCCTCTTTCACTTTGCGCCGCTCCTGCCTGATGCGCTTGCGCTTGTCGCGACTCAGGGTGGCGAGAAAATCTTCAAAGTCACGATAGCCCGGATTCTGCCAATGGAACTGCACGTCCTGGCGCAGCATCAGCCCCTGTTGCTGCATCAACTGCGCATCAGCTTCATCGGGAAATAAACAATGCAGCGAGGACACTTCCGATTCTTTTGCGAATTGCAAAGCATAACCGAGCAACAATCCACGCAACTTGTCTTCATCTTCACCCGGCACCACCAGCAACCGTTTGCCGGTTACTGGCGTGAAGGGTACCGTACTCACCAGCTTGGGGTAATAGCGCAAGCCGTGCCGGTGATACGCATCGGCCCAGGCAAAATCGAACACATGCTCCCCGTACGAGTTCATCTTCAGATAAAGCGGCATTGCGGCCAGCAATCGCGCGTGCTGCCACAGGGTAATATATTGAGCCTGCCAACCGAACTGCGCGGCGGTACAGCCACTTTCATGCAGCGCAGACAAATAAGCATGCGAAACAAACGGATCTTTTCCTGCCAGCGCGTCCCAATCGTCTGCTTCAATATCCGCAGGGTTCTCGATGATCTTCAGGATGGGAGTATTCATGGGGTGTTCTAACCTGTGATGGCGTATTCTACAATGTGTCTCGAATTTACCGGAATATCTCCATGAAACCATACGCCGAATCCAGTGAAAACAACAAGGCACCTATCCTGGCCGTGCTAAAGGAGGTCTTCGCCGAGCGCATGCGTGTGCTCGAGATCGCCAGCGGCACCGGCCAGCACGCCGTGTATTTTGGCCGTGAGCTTCCCCATTTGACCTGGCAACCTTCCGAATTGGCGCATAACCTTGCCGGCATCCAGGCATGGCTGGATGAAGCCCGGCTACCCAATGTGTTGAGCCCACTGGCCATCGACGTGAGCGATGCGAGCTGGCCGATTACAGAAGT
>DATKTO010000003.1:0-31688 GCA_035531075.1 Gallionellaceae bacterium | reverse complement strand
CGACCAGAACACACTTGCCCCACGCCTCTCTCAGAGCCGGATAATAGCGTCATCGTCCTATCGCATAAATGGGGATCAAGGAAAACTCACCCATGGCGTGAAGTGCAAGCTGGTCATTCAAGTAGCATTCTCAAAGCCGCTCTGCAGCAAAATAAATAAGAAATTGTCCGTATTGACGCGGCAAAATCAGGCTGCTACGTTGAATATCTGAAATCCATTTTGCATGGGCTGCGCATAAACGCTATTCGCCAGACAATACCAAAGTCTTAACCGCAAGGCCGCCATGCCAACAACTGGATGGTCAAGACAGATAGTGTCTCGCTCGCGCAGCGAAATAACGCACATTCAAAGTCAATGGAGGTGAACGATGCCAAGAAATATCTTGCTCGTCTGCGGCATCTTGTCTGCGCTGCTCTATGGCGCGATGATTGTCGCGATCCGCTACGATGGCTACAGCCTCCTCTCCCAAACCGTCAGCGAGCTCTCCGCGATCGGCGCCCCCACGCGGGCACTGTGGATGGCGCTCGGGTTTGTGTATGAAGCGCTTGCGGTCGCCTTCGGCCTGGGCGTCTGGCTATCGGCCGGCGGAAAGCGCGCTTTGCGAGTCGCCGGCGGCCTGCTGCTCGCCTTCGCGATGCTCGGCCTGTTGTGGCCCTTTGCCTCGATGCACCGGCGCGAGGCGCTGGCAGCGGGCGGGGCAACCTTTTCCGACACGCTGCACATCATACTCGGCGCGGTGACAGTGCTCTTCATGCTGGCAGCCATCTGGGTCGCGTCAACTGCATTCGGCAAGCGCTTCCGCCTTTATTCGATCGCTACTTTCCTGATACTGCTTTTGTTTGGCGTGCTGACAGGGTTGGACAGCCCCAATATTTCGGCAAACCTGCCAACGCCATGGATAGGCTTGTGGGAGCGCATCAACATCGCCGGCTTCCTGCTGTGGGTAGCGGTGCTGGCCATCGCCCTGCTGCGCGAGCCTGAGCGCAAGGAGAAACAATCATGACAACATCACAACACATCCGCATTGAGGGGCATGTCAGCGCGGGCTTTGAGGCCGTGCGCGATGCGTTTGCCGGAAATTTCTCGCAGCGCGACGAACTGGGCGGCGCCTGCTGCGTGTACTACCGGGGCGAGAAGGTGGTTGACCTGTGGGGCGGTGTGCGCAACCAGGCGACCGGCGAGCCGTGGCAGGAGGACACCATGGTCTTGGTCTACTCGACGACCAAGGGCCTGGCCGCGATGACCCTCGCCGTGGCCCATTCCCGCGGCTGGCTCGACTACGACGAACGCGTCTGCAGCTACTGGCCGGAATTCGCCCAGAACGGAAAGGAGCGTGTCACCGTGCGCCAACTCCTGGCACACCAGGCGGGCCTGTTCGCCTTCGAAGAGCAGGGAGACAGGAGCCTCGTGGCCGACCTCGATCGCCTCGCGGTTGTTCTCGCGCGCCAGAAGCCGGCATGGGAGCCGGGCACGCGCCAGGCCTATCACGCCATCACCCTCGGCTACTACGAGAGCGAACTGCTGCGCCGCATTGATCCGCAGCAGCGCAGTCTGGGGCAGTTCTTTCAGGACGAGATCGCCACGCCGCTGGGACTCGACTTCTACATCCGTTTGCCCGAGTCCATTCCGAATTCCCGGCTGGCGGTGCTGGCGAGACCCGGCCTGTTCGCGATGCTGCGCGGCTTCGGCATTCGCTTTTTTCTTACGGCATTCAATCGTCGCTCGAACATCGCACGGGCGCTTGAAGGGTCGATGTTCCCCCATGACGAACAGCGTATCTACGCGCGCGATTTCGAAATACCGTCGGGCGGGGGCGTCGGCACGGCACGCGCGCTCGCCCGTGCCTACAGCGTGTTCGCGACTGACGGACAGGCGCTGCAACTGCGCCCGGAAACGCTGCGTCTGCTCTCGGCGCCGGCGGTCCCGCCAGTCGGGGGCTTCTACGACGAGTGCATGATGACCGACGGCGTGCGCTTCTCGCTGGGCTTCATGAAGCACTGCCCGGTGTGGGCGTTTGGCAGCGAGGGCTCGTACGGTTTCCCCGGCTCGGGCGGGTCGCTTGGCTTCGCCGATTCCAAGGCCGGCATTGGCTACGCCTATGTCACCAACCAGATGGGCACCGCGCTCACCGGTGACCCGCGCGAGCTCGCCCTGCGCAACGCGCTGTACGCAATCATTCAAGCAAAACACGCCATTGGCCAATAATTATGCTAGTGTTCGCTTGCGAAACACCTGTCCCTGATCTTCAACCCAGAGAAACAGCGCGAACATGTTCGATGTCGACACCCTCCGCCGCGACTTTCCCCTGCTGCAGCGCACGGTGCATGACAAGCCGCTGATCTGGCTCGACAATGCCGCCACCACACAAAAGCCGCAAGCCGTGATCGACCGCGTGCTGCACTACTACCAGCACGAAAACTCCAACGTCCATCGCGGCACCCATACCCTGGCGACGGAAGCAGCAACCGCCTATGAAGGCGCGCGCGCCAAGGTGGCGGGTTTTCTGGGCGCAGCCTCGCCGCAGGAAATCGTCTTTGTGCGCGGTACCACCGAAGGCCTCAACCTGCTTGCCGCCATCTTCAGCGAAACCATATTAAAGGCCGGCGACGAGATTGTTCTCACCCAGGCCGAGCATCACGCCAACATCGTGCCGTGGCAATTCGCCGCCAAGAAATCCGGCGCCATCATCCGCGTCGCCCCGGTGGACGACAACGGCGACCTCATGCTTGCAGACTACGCCCGCCTGCTCGGCCCGCGCACCCGCATTGTCTCCCTCACCCACATTGCGAATTCGATTGGGACAGTCATGCCCATCCACGAGATGACGCAAATGGCCAAGCGCGTGGGCGCTACCGTGGTGATCGACGGCGCGCAGGGCGCCCCGCATCGCCGCGTGGATGTGCAGGCCATCGGTTGCGACTTCTATGTCTTCTCCGGCCACAAACTCTTCGCCCCCACCGGCATCGGCGCAGTCTACGGCCGCAAGGAGTTGTGGGAACAGATGCCGCCGTGGCAGGGTGGCGGCGGCATGATCCAGCAGGTCACCTTCGAACACACCACCTTCGCCCACCCGCCCAAAAGATTCGAGGCCGGCACCCCCTCCACCGCAGCCGCCATCGGCCTGGGTGCCGCCATCGACTACCTCAACGGCATGGGCTTGGCCGCGATCGAACAATACGAAACCCAACTTATCGACTACGCGCTGGAAAAAATCCGCAGCGTTAACGGCCTGCGTGTGATCGGCATGCCCCGCGACAGGGGCGGCGTCATTTCCTTTGTCATGCAGGGCATCCCCGATCTGGAAGTCGGCAAGCTGCTTGATGCACAAGGCATCGCGGCGCGCACCGGCCACCACTGCGCGCAACCGATACTGGCACACTTTGGCCTGAAGTCCACGGTGCGGCCATCGTTCGCGTTCTACAACACGCGGGGCGAGGTGGATGTGCTGGTGGAGACGCTGCGCAGGATCAGCCTGCGGCAGTAGCCGTCATAGCGCGGGCGAACGACCAGTACAGCACAATTGCCTTTTACTTAAATCCTTACTACAATCGCATCAGTAAGGAATAAAGGAGAACACCATGACAGCCGATGCCACCCTCACCAGCAAGGGCCAAACCACCATCCCCAAAGAAATCCGGGATGAGCTGGGCATGAAACCCGGCGACAGAATGACCTTCACCCTGATGCCAGACTCCACCGTCATCATGCGCGTCAAAAGCAAAAAACTCAGCGACCTGGCAGGGTGCCTGCACAAAAAAGGACGCAAACCCGTACCCGTTGAACAGCTCTCACGCTGATGCTCGGCATCGATACCAACGTACTGGTGCGGTTTCTGGTGCAGGACGACCTTGAGCAGTTTGAAAAAGCACGCAAACTGATCAAACGCGAAGTCACCGCCGGCCGCCGCGTTCTGATCAACCAACTGGTGCTGATGGAAACCGAATGGGTATTGCGCAGCCGTTACGCCGCGCCGAAAAATAAAATCATCGCCGCCATTTCCGGCTTGCTCGAAGCGGTCGATGTGCAGCTTGAAGATGAAGCTGTCATCGAAGAAACGCTGTATATGTGGAAAGACAGCAATGCGGATTTTGCTGATTGCCTGATCGCTGCTATAAACCGGCGGATGGGCTGCCGGGCGACTGCAACATGTGATGCCAAGGCAGCTAAATTGCCGGGGTTTGTGGTAGCCTGCTGATTAATGATGTCAAATGCAAGGCCCTCGTGATTCATGCGATGGATAAATGTTGGAATGTTAGAACTGACCCCGTGACTTCTCTATCCAGCTCGCGGAAGGCCTGATTGAGTATCTCGCGGATGTCTATCAGCGGATGAATGGCAGGGATGTAATCCGCAGTTTTTTAACTACAATCAATTTTTCCTGTATTATATCTTCACCACGCATATTGTTTCCAGCTTTCGTTTCAATTTTCTTCCACCATTAACGCTTAACACTTATTTTTGTGGACGCGTTTAGGGGATAAATTCAACAAACTGTTAATGAGTGTTTTAGAGTCTGGCTTGGTTTCGTTATGTATTTGACTTGTACAAAGCTTCGCGCTGTTTGATGCGATGTAAAGACAGTTGTCACTAAAAGAATGAGAAAATAATATAAAGGGAGAGTAACAGATGAATTTCAATGCACTGCGGCACACTGCAAGAATTTTGATGTCCTTGTCGCTATTGTTTGCTTTGACTGCATGCAGCTCAAATGCACCATTTAAAAAATTCGATGCAAATAAAAAAATCAAGCCTTCTACAATCGCTGTAATCAGCGGTGGTGACGACGATCTGGACATAAAGCTAGCCGAGTTAATCAGCAATGATTTGTCCAGGAGATCGACTTTCACCGTTATGCCTCAGAGTGAAATAGCAAAGAAAATCCATGAATATCCTGCCACGATCAGGCTTGTGTACAAGTTGGCGGATGAGCAGAAACCGGTCTGGTTTGGCCTGTCCGAGTTCGAGAAGGTCAATGCGATTCAAGACAGGTTAAAAGTGGACTACTTATTTGTTGTGTGGAATCGCGATTTTTTTCAGGGATACACAGCATTTTCAACATACGATTATGTAGTTCCGGCAGGGAACCTGATTGAGTATCCCGGTGCCAAGGTGGTTGCTTCAAGCATGCTATATTCTCACAGTAGAGTTGGTTTGCTGAAGTGGTTCCGAGACGCGGATTATTACTTGGTGGATGCATTGGAAAACGGTGCAGAAGACATCGTGAATGAATTTCTGGATGTCACCAATTCGAAAAAATGAAAACGCCAGGAGATAACATGAAAAAACCAATACTCAATATGCGCCAGATTTTAATGTTAATAGGCGTACTCGTTTTATTCGCAAGTAGTGGCTGTGCCAACCACACCAAAGTCGATTTCAAGTTGACGAATGGCGATTTCAAGTCAAAAGGAAAAAGCATTGCGATTATCTCCGGCACGAAAGTGCCGGAGAACTTGGTGCTGGCCAGTCTTGTGGCCGACTCCTTGCGGAAGAATAGCCGTTTTCAGGTAAGCACAACGGCCCAAATAAGCAAGGCTGTCGAGCCTTATCCGCGAAAGATCAAGGGTCCTTATAAATCTGCCTATTTTGATATAGACAAGTCCTGGGATATGGGTGACAAGGAGAAGATTGCCGAAATCCAGCGTGCTCTCGGGGTGGATTATTTATATGTGATCTGGACACCTATTGCCATGAGCAACAGGAGCGATAGACATAGTATACTGCCATCGGTTCCAGTTGTTGCGCAGTTATTCGAGCAGCCAGCAGCGAAAGAAGTTGCACGTACGGATGCGGTGATTGCAATCGATAGCGATGATCGTATTGGGGATGAGAAAAACCCTGCATTTAGGGAGGGTGCCAACGAAATTTCGCGGCAATTGGTAGAGGCAACGAACATGGCGGTTGCTGATAAAAGGTAATCGTAGTCGCCAAAACTTACAACCTTATCGGTTGTTTAGGTTTTATATATCACAGGGAGAGGAAATATGAAAATTTTCAAATTGTATGTCTGTGCTTTGATCGGTTTGATACTATTGTCCGGCTGTGTTGGATTTCCCCGCGATACACTGGGTAGCCTGTCAGAACTGGGGAGTGAAGAGACCCTGGTGGTTGGTCGTGTTGAGATCGTGCCTGACTTACTCGATAGCGAGCAAACTATAAAATTACTTGGTAATACGGACTACTGGAAAAAGACAATGTTTATCCTGACCTCCGAAGAAAACAGGGAGATAAGAGGTAAGCTTAAAGAAAGTGACCAAAAGAACCAAATCAGGGCGGAGTTGAATAAGAACTTCTACGTCAGCAATGCGAATAAGTCATTTTTTATCATCGGTGGGATGTTGTATCAGGAGATATCTGCCAAGTATGAGAATAAATTGATTTTCCCCGGTGGTTATAAGGTGTCCATCAAACCCGGGGACAAGGCAGTTTATATAGGCACGCTCCAATATCATCGCAATGAATACCTCGAGATTACAAAAATGTTCATCGTTGATGATTACGAACGTGCCAATGCGGAGTTCAAGAAAAAGTACGGCGTGAAGTATTCCTTGCGCAAGGCGTTGCTGACACCGTCAAGCTAGCAGACCGGACTCCGATATCCTAAACAGTGTAATAGTGTCCGCAGGGCAGAGCGTTATAGTGTCAGACATTGCCGCAGGCCTGCTGGTCTTTGTCCAGGCCGCCAAGGGCGGTGTAAGAATTTTTGTGTAAATCAGGAAACTGCCTAACTTCAAAAGTCAGATGTTGGTACTTTCTTTGCTAAATCGACCAGCTAATTGCTGGTTATCAGAAACCTGACGACCTGATTGGCGAACATGGCCTGCTCAAGCAGCTTACGAAAGCTGTCGTTGAGCGCGCACTGCAAGCCGAGATGGAATCCCACCTTGGGCATGGCAAACATGAAGCCGTTGCCAATCCTTCCGGCAACACCCGAAACGGCGTAAGTCACAAGACACTCAAGGGTGAGTTTGGCGAACTGCCTATCGAAATCCCCCGTGACCGCCAGGGCAGCTTTGAGCCGCAGATCATCACCAAGCATCAAACCCGCTGGACTGGCTTTGATGACAAGATATTATTATCCCTCTATGTGCATATGCACGAATCGATGGGGTCAGACTCGATTGATTTTTAACATGTTGATTGTATTTAGAAATATTCGCTTACAGGCTCTATTGATTCGTTATAAAATGAACTTTATTCAGCGATTTTCTAGTGATAATACGATGGGTTAAGACCCGATTTCCCCGCGTTCCCCGCCTTGTCGCACAGTGTGTCACAGGTATATTGATCCGAAATGTCATTCCATCACCATCAGTTTATTCCAGCACACACTTCATGCTCCCGCCCAACTCTTCCGACACAAGCGAACGCGGTGCCAGCATTGCGCTGATTTTCGCCCTGCTGGCCGAGCGTTTGCGCTTTCATTATGAACACGACAAATGGTTGAACCAGGCGCAATGTGCTGCTTTGGCGGCAGACTGGCTGGCGCGCAGTAAACGCAATATGCCGCTGCAAACACGCAAACATCTTGCCGATATGAGCGAACAATTGGCCAAACAGATTACCGACAGCACCTCACGCGAGGCGGGCTTGTATATCAGCCATGAATTGCAGGAAGCACTTGATCCGCGCTACTACTCCGAGCTGGGGCAGACCATGATGCAGGAATGCGAGAAGTTGTTTGATGATTATTGCAAGCAAGCGGATCCATGCTGATCGAAAGACTGTGACATCGATTGGACGAAGCTTTGAGTATTGCAACATATTGATTATGTTTAATAATATATAAAAACAACTGATTGATCCGTAAAAAAATAAGCCCGGCAATGCCGGGCTTATTTTTTTACAACAACGCACAGATTTGGCGCGCATTCCAAACATTCATATTAAGCGCATTTTTTCAATAATACTGCCTATACCCCAACGCAAAAAAGTCTTCACCGTTGGCCCCATAGGTGTTGATTAAATCGTAAAAGGAACAGCGATGGTGCAGGCGCAGAAAAATTTGTTGCGATTTCATCTCGGGCAGTGAAAAGCCCAGTTCGACAAAAAAGAAATTCAGCGTTTGGCTGCCGTTGCCATTTTGCCCTCGTTCCAATGGGCTGACCGATGTTGTGTAGGAAAGGCCCAAGGGGCCAACACGGACAGCGGTCTGCAATGTCTCATTCCAGGGAAAACCGCTCCAGCGTACAGCTGGCGCAACGGCTATTTCCTGCAAGGATGCGAGGCCAAATTGAAAGCCTAGCACGCCATCCATTTCCAAAGACAACGGCAGCGTCTGGGCACGCCACAGTGTTTTGCTGGCGGTAAGCGCAACAAGATACTGATTCAGATAGTCTGCCTTACCCTGCGAAAATCCGGCCGGCTCGGTGTCGTAATATTGGCCGGCATAGACACCCATACTCCAGTCGCGTTCCTCACCGGAAGCGCTGGCCGGACATATCAGGAATGCAGGCAGCAGCATGCATGTTCGAAGCATGTGCTTGCGGAGAATAATGTCTGCCATCATCAGCGGTGCCAAGTTTCTTTGATATTAAGGTGTCCCTTTGGTGTGAGATATGGGTGTTAATTGCGTCGGCTTCAATGCCTGTTTGCTACAAAGGCCATCCCGGGTAAAAGCGCAGCCCCTTTGCAGACCTGTCCACGGCCTCTGCACCGCAGGGTCATTTGCCTTTTACAGTGGCTGGCGTTACCCTACCGCGCGGCTACTTACAATATGCGGCGGAAACGCCGCATAGTTCACGGCTGTGTGACAGTGATTGCCTCGGCTGCCACCCAATAGAAATGAGGCTATTCGAGGAGATAATAATGAGCTGGTTTCTGGCGGCACTAAAAAAATATGCGGACTTTTCCGGGCGCGCGCGAAGAAGTGAATATTGGTACTTTTTCCTGTTCTACCTCCTGATCTATTTTGGCCTGATCGTCGCTAGCCAGGTAATAGGCAGTTTGGGCGCCATCCTTGCCGTTCTGTTCATTATTGCAATGCTGATTCCATCGTTATCCGTTGGCGTCAGGAGGTTGCATGACATTAACCGTAGCGGATGGTGGCTGCTTATTTCGCTCATTCCGCTGATAGGTGCAATTGTGCTGATCGTATTCGCATTACAGGATAGCCAATCCGGTGACAACCGCTTCGGCAGGAATCCAAAACAAGCAGCGCCAGCCCTCGCCTGACAAGCGCAATCCCCAAGGCGCATTAGTCGCGACGTTGCGATCCAGCTCTTGCTTTGACTGGGTTCCCGCCTTCGCGGGAACGACAAAATCGATTAAGTAGGGTCAACGTGGACTTGCTTCCAATAAAAAAAGCCCGGCGATGCCGGGCTTTTTCTTTTCAGTAATTGAGCGGGCAGCATCACATCGCCAGTCAAAACAATTTCAGACAACACGAATTTATTGGAGTAGCATGAAATTGTAATTTTCCCTTAATCACCATAAGGAGTTGAATTATGTCCAAAGCTCATCACACCAGTAAAGACATCAAGAAGAAGCCTCTGTTAACGCCGAAGGAAAAGAAGATGGCCAAACAGGTGAAGAAGCACAATCACGATGTTCACCCTTTTATTACGCCTGTTACCACTCATTAAGCGCAGGGGATACCTGATTCTGTTGTCATCCCCGCGACGGCGGGGATCCAGCTCTTTGCTTTGACTGGGTTCCCGCCTTCGCGGGAACGACAAAATGGACTCGCTCAGTGTTTCCCTGGTTTGCCTGGGATCGAACGATCATTCAGGTGAAAGAGACATGCGAAGACGGAGCAGCGTCGCAGTGGAACGATAGACATCAATCCGGCATGTTTCCCAGCCGTCGTTCCCCGAGACAGTCGCTGTCACCTGCCTGATAGTCACGGCAGATCGTCGGTCGGCGCTCGTATATCGTGCACAGCATGGTGTGCCTGTCGAGGGCTGCGCACCAGCCATCGGCCAGGCGCACCATCACCCATCCGCCCCAGCGATCCTGTTCCGTCAGTGCAACGGGAATATCATCCTCAGCCATCAACATCACCTCCAGCCGGCAGCAGCAGGCCTTGCATGAGCTGCATGAGATGACGGGGCTTGCGCCCGCCGCGTGTGTATTGTGTTTTGTATTCATCTGCTGACATTGTCGCACGGCGCGCTTAAAAACAAAGCCCGGCATTGCCGGGCTTTGTTTATTTTGTCGTTCCCGCGAAGGCGGGAACCCAGTTTCTAATTTGACTGGATTCCCGCCTTCGCGGGAATGACGGCTTGCATAATTACTTCTCGAACTTCATCACGCCGCTGACACAGTCGACCTTCACCGTATCCTTGGGCGCGTACTTGCCTTCCAGTATCAGCTTGGCCAGCGGATTTTCCAGTTGCGCCTGGATCGCGCGCTTCAGTGGCCGTGCGCCGTAGATCGGATCGAAGCCGGCGTTCGCAATCTCCGACAGCGCTGCATCGGTGATTTCGAACTTCATCTCCATCGCACCCAGGCGTTTTTCCAGATACTCCAGCTGGATGCGCGCGATGGACTTGATGTGCTTCTCGTCCAGCGAGTGGAACACCACCACTTCGTCGATACGGTTGATGAATTCCGGGCGGAAGTAGGTCTTCACCTCGCCCATCACCGCCAGTTTCACCACCTGATAATCGTCGCCGTTCATCTGCTGGATCATCTGGCTGCCCAGGTTTGAGGTCATCACGATCACGGTGTTCTTGAAGTCCACGGTGCGGCCCTGGCCGTCGGTCATGCGGCCGTCGTCCAGCACCTGCAGCAGCACATTGAACACGTCCGGGTGCGCCTTCTCTACCTCGTCCAGCAGGATCACGCTATAGGGCTTGCGGCGCACGGCTTCGGTCAGGCCGCCGCCCTCTTCATAACCCACGTAGCCGGGCGGCGCGCCGATCAGGCGCGACACGGAATGCTTCTCCATGTATTCGCTCATGTCGATGCGGATCAAATGCTCTTCCGAATCAAACAGGAAGCCGGCCAGCGCCTTGCACAACTCGGTCTTGCCCACGCCGGTGGGGCCGAGGAAGAGGAAGGAGCCATAGGGGCGGTTGGGATCACCCAGGCCGGAACGCGAGCGGCGGATGGCGTCCGACACGAGGCGCACGGCCTCGTCCTGCCCCACCACGCGCTCGTGAATTTTTTCTTCCATGTGCAGCAGTTTGTCGCGCTCGCCCTGCATCATCTTGGATACCGGAATGCCGGTGGCTCGGCTCACCACCTCGGCGATTTCCTCCGCACCCACCTGCGTGCGCAGCAGGCGGTTTTTCGGCCTGTCGGGCGATTCGGCCAGCACCGTTGCCTCTTTCAGCTTGGCCTCGAGCTGCGGCAGCTTGCCGTATTGCAGCTCGGCCACCTTGTCCAGCTTGCCCTCGCGCTGCAATTTGACGATCTCGGCGCGGATATGGTCGATCTCTTCCTTCACCTGTGCGGTGCCGTGGGCAGCGCCCTTTTCGGACTTCCAGATTTCTTCCAGATCGGCGTATTCGCGCTGCAGTTTCTTGATCTCGTCCTCGATCAGTTGCATGCGTTTTTTCGACGCCTCGTCCTTTTCCTTCTTCACCGCCTCGCGCTCAATCTTGAGCTGAATCATGCGCCGCTCGAGTTTGTCCATCACCTCGGGTTTGGAGTCGATTTCCATCTTGATGCGCGCCGCCGCTTCGTCGATCAGGTCGATCGCCTTGTCCGGCAGGAAGCGGTCGGTTACGTAACGATCGGACAGCTCGGCTGCCGCGATAATGGCCGGGTCGGTAATTTCCACACCGTGATGCAGCTCGTATTTTTCCTTCAAGCCGCGCAAGATCGCGATGGTGGACTCCACGCTGGGTTCGCCCACCAGCACCTTCTGGAAACGCCGCTCCAGCGCGGCATCCTTCTCCACATACTTGCGGTATTCGTCCAGCGTGGTCGCGCCGATGCAGTGCAGCTCGCCGCGGGCCAGTGCTGGCTTCAGCATGTTGCCGGCGTCCATCGCGCCTTCGGCCTTGCCCGCGCCCACCATGGTGTGCAGCTCGTCGATAAACACGATGTTCTTGCCCTCGTCCTGCGACAGCTCTTTAAGTACGGCTTTGAGGCGCTCTTCGAATTCGCCGCGATACTTGGCGCCGGCAATCAGCATCGCCATGTCCAGCGACAGCACGCGCTTGCCCTTCAGGCTTTCCGGCACTTCGTCGTTCACGATGCGCTGCGCCAGGCCTTCGACGATGGCGGTCTTGCCCACGCCGGGCTCGCCGATCAGCACCGGATTATTCTTGGTGCGGCGCTGCAGCACCTGGATGGCGCGGCGGATTTCGTCGTCGCGGCCGATCACCGGATCCAGCTTGCCCATGCGCGCGCGCTCGGTAAGGTCGATGGTGTATTTTTTCAGCGCCTCGCGCTGGCCTTCGGATTCCGCGTTTTCCACCGAAGCCCCGCCGCGCACCGCGCTGATGGCCTGCTCCAGCGGCGCACGCTGCACACCGTGGGTCTTCAGCAAGCGCCCGGCCTCGCCCTTGTCGCCGGTGAGCGCCAGCAGGAACATTTCCGACGCAATGAACTGGTCGCCGCGCTTCTGCGCTTCCTTGTCGGTCAGATTCAGGATATTGGTCAGGTCGCGCCCGACCTGGACCTCGCCGCCGTGCCCTTCCACCTTGGGCAGGCGCGACACGGCATCGGCAAGCTCTGCCTTCAGCGCCGCGACATTGCCGCCGGCACGCGAGAGGAGTGACCCCGCACCGCTGTCGGCATCGTTTAACAGGGCCAGTAAAAGGTGGGCAGGCTCGATGAACTGATTGTCTGCGCCGATGGCCAGACTTTGCGCATCGGACAGCGCCTGTTGTAATTTGGTGGTGAATTTGTCGAAACGCATGATGTCCCCTTAAAATTGATTTATTTGTTTGGACGTAAAATGGGGCAAAACTACATAATTTCAAGTAGTCTGATTATGCGCTTTTGTAATACGTTTTTCATTCAACCCCCTATTGCTTATCCTGCTAAAATTGGCTAAAAAATAAAGCCGATTATTATGAAACCCCACCTGCTCGATCCCAGTTCAGATATCACGCACGAATGCTATGCGCTGATAGATGCGCCCAGCCTCAAGCGCAAGCGCTTTCCTGAAAACAACGTCACCGTGGTGGAAAGCGAAGCTGCAGCCCTGGCCGGCGCCGACCCCGCCCACAATATTGTCCCCGCCCTGGTATTCGGCCCCTCGCGTTCATCCGAGGGTTTCAAGCTTTATTATCTGGTGCGCTGGCTGCAACCATAAGTAAAAATATAAAATATAATCAAATACATATAAAAAAACAGAATCATGGACTACCAAGCAGAGCTCGCCCCCAATATCCAGGCCAACGTTAGCGCGGCGCTACTCGAAGATCTGCGCCTGCTGTCGCGCAAGCGGCATGGCGGCCAGGCAGCACAATTTCAGGCGCTGGACTACACCGCGCAATTGATTCCGCGCGATCAACAGGGAAGCGCCACCATCATCACCCGCCAGAATGCGGTGCTGTGCGGCCAGCCATGGTTTGATGCCTGCTTTAAAACACTCGATCCCGCTTGCATCATTACCTGGCATGCGAAGGAAGGCGACGCGGTAAGCGCCAATCAAGTACTGTGCGAAGTCAGCGGCAAGGCGCGCGCCATGCTCAGCGCCGAACGCGCCGCGCTCAATTTTTTGCAGACCCTGTCTGCCACGGCCACCGCAACGCAAAAATATGTTGAACTTGTGGCAGGAACGCAGGCCAAAATATTGGATACGCGCAAGACGCTGCCGGGCATGCGCGTCGCACAAAAATATGCGGTCAAAACCGGCGGCGGGCATAATCAGCGGGCCGGGCTGTTTGACGGCATCCTGATCAAGGAAAACCACATCATGGCGGCGGGCGGCATAGGCCCTGTGCTGGCCGAGGCGCAGCGCATCGCCCCGCAGGGCATGAGCATCCAGATCGAAGTGGAAACCATTGCGCAGTTAAGCGAGGCGCTGGAGGCGGGAGCCAAACTCATCCTGCTCGACAACTTCGATCTGCACGCGATGCGGGCCGCGGTCAAACTCACCGCCGGCCGCGCCGAACTGGAAGCTTCCGGCGGCATCAATCCCGACAGCGTGCGCGCCATCGCCGAAACCGGTGTGGATCGCATTTCCATCGGCGCGCTGACCAAGGACATACAGGCGGTAGACCTGTCGATGCGCTTTAAGATGTCAGCCGCCTGGTAATATTTCACTGTTCTCCGCTTTGACAAAGGGGCTCGGGGGATTTGCTTTAGCATGGTGCGTGTGACGCACCCTACTTCTGCAGTCACTTAATAGCGAGCGAATGAAAAGGCATTCATCCAGGTTTCAGCAGATTCTTCGGATTGATTATTTTATTCTCACCCTCATTTTAAAAAATTTTATGCATTCAGAAGGAACTCCGATGACTGACTCCCTGCACCTCGTCTGCCCCCATTGCGATACGATAAACCGCATTCCGGCGGACAAAATGAGCGCCCAGCCCAGCTGCGGCAACTGCAAGAAAGCGCTGTTTGACGCGCACCCGGTAGAGCTGAACAGCGGCAACTTCGAGAAGCACATTACGCGCAACGAGATCCCGGTGCTGGTGGATTTCTGGGCGCCGTGGTGCGGGCCCTGCCGCATGATGGCGCCGGCCTTTGTGCAGGCCGCGGCGAAGCTGGAACCGGGCATGCGCCTGGCGAAGCTGAATACCGAAGAAGCGCAGCAGCTGGGCGCACGCTACAATATCCGCAGCATTCCCACCCTGGCACTGTTCAAAAACGGCCGCGAAGTAGCAAGGCAGGCCGGCGCGATGGATGTGAATGGCATCGTGTCATGGGCAAAGTCACAAGCTTGAAACGGAGCTGCCGATGAAATTGTCGGGCAACACAATATTGATGCCGGTTTTGCTACTGCCGGTTCTGCTGCTGGCAGGCTGTTCCAGCAATGTGAATCGTGCATTTTATGAAGGCATCAAGAGTCAAAATGAGGTCAATAAAACCCCCAGTGAGCGCGCTATGACGCCAACGCCGATACGATACCTATCAAAAAGAACGAGAGCGTCTGCAGCAGACTGATCGTGCTTCAGAAAAAAATGTATCCCCGGATTTTAATCTGAAATAAGCATACTTCGAAGTTCCAGGTTGAATTGCTGATTGGAGTTGAAGCATGTGTAATCGGTGTGGACACATCAGCGCATTGTGCCGGATTGAAACGACCATCATTCCGCAAGCTGTCACTGAATGATTATCAAATTCATCCTCATTAAGCTGTGCATTTAACAATTTCCCGCGCATATTTTTCAAAATCATCCAGCGGCAACGGTCGGCTGAAGAAATAGCCCTGATACACATGACAACCTGAATTGGCCAGAAACTCCTGTTGCATTTTTGTCTCAACGCCCTCTGCAATCACCCCCATCCCCAGGTTCTGGGCCAGCACAATAATGGTTTTGGCAATGGATGCATCGTTGGGATTAACCAATATATCGCGCACAAAAGACTGGTCAATTTTCAACTGATCCAGAGGCAGTCGCTTCAAATAGGATAAAGAAGAGTAGCCCGTGCCGAAGTCATCCAGCGAGAAGCACACGCCCTTGGCTTTCAACGCAAACATCTTCTCGATAACCTCATCCACATTCGATACCAGCAGGCTTTCAGTCAGTTCCAGCTTAAGTTTATGTGGATTGGCGCCGGTATTTTTTAATATCTCCAATACCTGATTAACGAAGCCGGATTGGAGGAACTGATGGGCACTCACATTTACCGCCACCGTGAGATGTGCCAGCTCTGGTCGTACAGCCCACAATGCCAATTGGGTACACGCTGTTTCCAGTACCCAGTGACCCAGCGGCAAAATGAGTCCTGTTTCCTCGGCCAGCGGTATGAATTGATCCGGCGACACCAGACCGTTTTCGGGGTGCTGCCAACGCACCAGGACTTCAGTTCCAGTCAATTGCTCACCCGACATCTGTGCCTGGTAGTGGAGCAAGAACTGCATTTCCACGATAGCCCGCCGCAGATCATCCTCCAACGCCGCACGTTCTTTCACAGCAGCCTCCAGAGAGGGGTCAAAGAAACGGGCCGTATTACGGCCGGCTGCCTTGGACTTGTACATGGCGAGATCAGCCTGCTTTATCAGATCATCGATGGTCGAAAGATCTCCCTTGAACAAGGTAACACCGATGCTTGCAGTGGTGTGATGATGCATATTGCCGAGTTGGTAAGGCTGGTTCAACGTGGCAAGAATCTTTTCGGTGACAGTTTCAACAGCCTTGGCAGCATCCCTTTCGCCCGTACCTAATTCTGCCAGTACCACCACAAATTCGTCACCGCCCAATCTGGCCACGGTATCGCCCTCGCGCACAACCTGCGTCAGGCGTTGTGCGACCTGTTTCAGCAGCATGTCGCCCACGTCATGGCCCTGCGTGTCATTGAGCGTCTTGAAATTATCGAGGTCGATCATCAACACCGCACCAAAAGCCCCATTGCGGTTAGCGGAAGTCATGGCCTGTTTTAATCGGTCCATCAGGAGTGTGCGATTGGGCAGCCCTGTAAGCTGGTCAAAGAAGGCGAGCTCACTGATCCTTTCTTCTGATTTCTTGCGTTCGGTAATGTCTTCGGAGATGCCGAGAATATATTCAGCTTCGCCACCGCTGTAGTGCAGTGCCAGCTTTTGGGTGTGCATGATGCGCTGGACACCATCGTGGGTGACGATTTCTTCTTCAAGGATGTCAAGCACAGACGGCGAGCGCAACACCTCGCGATCATTAGCAGTGAAAATATCCGCCTGTTCCTTGGGAAACAAGTCGTAGTCATTCTTGCCAAGCATATCCTGGCGGTCGATGCCCAGCAACTGTTCCCCCGCCTTGTTGAAAAGAACGAAACGCAGATCTGAAGCGCGCTTCAGATAGATCATGTTGGGGATATTTTCTACGATGGAGTCAAGCAACCGGTTAGCGTCGCGGATATCCTCTTCGTTGCGGCGATGCTGTTTCAGTAGTGCGCCGACCTTTTCAGTCATCGAGTTGATGCCGTGCTGAAGCCGCCCCAACTCATCATTGGACGATACAAAAATGCGTGCATCGATATCGCCCTCCTCTACCGCCTTCAACACAGCCAGCGAGGTATTTACACGCCGGGTAATAAGACGCTGGGCGATGAGAACGATGCCGGCAGTGCTAAGCAGGATAAATAATAGCGAACCAAGTTGACCCAATAGAGCGATGGAACGCTTTTTGGCGTTGAGCTCGGCTGTACTGATCGTGATCACCGTGGAATAAATAGATGGACTACCCTGGGCGCCACGAAAATGCATTACGGCAGTGAGGGTGTTCTCGCCCCCGATGAATTCTTCCTCGGGAGCCGTATCGGCAAGCCATCGTGCATCGAGGCCAGCAACGCTGCTGGCGAGGCGACCCAGGTAGGCGGGATTGGTGGAGACGATGACACGCCCATTGCCGCCGATGACCATGCCGTTAAGGTACGGGGCCGCCACCAGTTCACTTATGAACGAACCGCGCGAGATGGCACTGACCGCCAACTCGTCACTGGCAATCATTCGGCCTACAAGTTGCAGGCGCGAGCGGGAGTGCTCGTCAGCGGCACTGTTAAAACGGTCGATGTAGAACGATCCGAGGGCGCCGAAGGCTGCGATCTCTACGCAAACGACCAACAAGGCAATTCGTGAAATCAGGCCTAACCGGACCATTCTCATGGTGCGTAGTGCGGAGTATCTGCCAGGGACTCCAGTCGGGTTGTCCGTTCCTGTTCGTATTGAACCTGCTTGGGAGAGATGTGCGCCAGAATTTCGAGGCCATGTTCAGGGCGATCTGCCCGCGGATTCCAGCGCGCGATGTAGATGCTTTGCTGAAGGTGGTGACTGACCGGATCCATGTAGGCTGCGGCGTTCTGCATGCGCTCTGTGGCAGTCGAATTATACTTTTCGAGCTGCTGAATGACTGCATGATTATCGGTGGTGCCAACACGCTCTATGGCGGCGAGCAGTGCTTTGGTGGCAAGGTAGGCGGCGTGTGTCACGTCACCGGGGTAAGCCAGCTTGGTATGGCCGTAGCGTTTCCGGTAACGCGCAACAAATTCTGCGGTTCCGGGGGTGTCGAGATGCCAGGCCCAAGTAGTGCCGAAGAGCGGACGCGGTGTTCCCGGCGCGGGATAAAGCTCTTCCCAGTCCACTTCACCCACGACCCAGGATTGCATTTCGAGAATCCCCGGCTTGATCTGGGAAAAAATTTTAATCTGATTGTCACCGCTGATGCTTGTGACGACCACGTCAGCAGGAACGGCTGCGACCTGTCTGAGAACAGCAGCGGGGTCGGGTAACGCCTCGGACGCTATGACCTCGCCGACGATCCTGCCGCCATACTCAATGATATACGGACGCGAGGCGGCTGCATTGCTGTGGCCCCATCCGTTGTCCTCGGTCAGCAGCAGGACCCGTTTTAATTTTCGATTCGCCAACGCGTACTTGATGAGGGCGCGGTTAAAATTGGCGCCATTGGCATCAAACACAAATTTCGTGCGGTGAGCGTTTTCTACGGACTCGGATGGCGACGAGGAGTTGGTATTGATGAAGATGACGCCGTACTTCTGGCAGACGGCGGACATGCTCGCGGCGACATCGGAACTGATAGCGCCCACCATGAATCCAACTTTGGTCTGTGTGATGAGTTCTTCCGCAACCTGCGCGGCGCGATTGGCATCCAGGGTGGGATCGCGCGACACGAGGACGATTTCGCGGCCCAGAACGCCACCGCGTGCGTTGAATTCCTCGATCGCCATCTCTGCGCCGCGGCGATCGGCTTCAGCATGCAAAGCAAAGCGCCCGGAGGTGGGGGCAACATGTGCAATTACGACGGGAGGATTTTCTGCGCCAAAGGCTGAGTTGATTATTGGCAGCGGGAATGATTCATGGCTCTGGTTTATCATAAAAACAAATATCAAACCAGCCAATGCGAAATCAAGAACTCGCTGCAATAATTTTTTCATAGCTGCCTGATCGCATTTGAAAACCATGCTGAATTATTGCACAACTTATAGTGCGATACAAAATATCCGAAAACAAATTCCTTCAGGGGTAATATTTCGATAGTCGGATAACTGACCGGATAGAAAAGAACAAGGCACCCTTCGGCCTGCATGCTTTTGGCAAATGGCTGTTAGCGGAAAAATTGTAGACGTCTGAAGTTGACGTTTTCTGTAGTAAATAATTACATCAACCTCTTCAAATGATTATCGAATCAAATCATGCCACCCTAGCCGCAGGGTAAGGATAGAGCATGCTCATCGCCATGCTTTGCCCCGCTGCCTGCACCAGACGCACGTGTTCACGCCGCAACTCGCGCGCGTGTCTCAAACCACAAGAATGCGCGATCATCTCGATTTCCCTGTTCATGCCCTGCGCGTAATTGGCGACGCGCTGGAATTTTTCTTCCACCACCAGGCCGCGCTGCAGGCGCTTGTTGTGGGTGGTGATGCCTGTGGGGCAGGTGTTGCTGTGGCAGCGCATGGCCTGGATGCAGCCGAGCGAAAACATGAAGCCGCGCGCGCTGTTGACGAAATCCGCGCCGGTGCACAGCGCCCACGCCGCCTTGGCGGGGGTGACCAGCTTGCCTGACGCCACCACTTTGATGCGCTGCCTGAGGCCTGCCGCGATCAGGTCGTCCACCACGCGCGGCAGGGCCTCCATGATCGGGAGCCCCATATGGTCGGCCAGCACTTGCGGCGCGGCACCGCTGCCGCCGTCGCCGCCGTCGATCACCAGAAAGTCTGGCGCATAGTCCTGACCCCGTCGCAGCACCGCTTCGCACAGGGAGTGGCTGAATTCCCAACCGCCAATCGCGGTCTTCACCCCCACCGGCTTGCCGGTGAGCTCGCGTATCATCGCGATGCGCTCCAGCAGTTCGTCGATATTGGCAATGTCGGAATGGCGGTTGGGGCTGAGCGAATCTTCTCCCGCCGGAATGCAGCGTATCTTGGCAATCTCTGGCGTCACCTTGCTGCCGGGGAGCACGCCGCCCTTGCCGGGCTTGGCGCCCTGCGACAGTTTGATTTCAAAGGCGCTGACACGGCTGGCCAGTTCCAGCGCGCGCTGTTTTGAGAACGCGCCCTGTTCATCGCGGATGCCATAGCGCGCCGTGCCGATCTGCATGATGATCTCGGCGTTGCCCAGCAGATGATGCGGCGACAGCCCGCCCTCGCCCGTGTCGAGCCAGCAGCCCGCTGTTGCAGCCCCCCTGGAAAGCGCCTGGATCGCCGGCGCAGACAGGGCACCGAAACTCATGCCGCTGATATTGACGAGGGAACGCGCGCTGTAGGGCTCGCGGCAATAGCCTGCGCCCAGCACCACGGCGGGCGATGGTATCTGCTCGCTGTCCAGTAGCGGGAAAGGCGCATTGACGAAAATAATCGAACCCGGCTCGCGCAGGTCGTTGGTGGAGCCAAAACCGATGACCCCGCCCACACCTTTTGCAGTGCGGTACACCCAGTTGCGCGCCGCGCGGTTGAACGGCATTTCATCGCGCTCACCCGCAATGAAATACTGCCGGATATATTCGCCCTGGCTTTCGAGGAAATAGCGCAGCCGGCCTATCAGGGGATAATTGCGCAGTACCGAGTGCTGCTTCTGCACGATGTCGCGCACCAGCCAGAACAGCAGGGTCAATACAACGATGAAACCGATGATGCTGCCGATGCCGTAACTGACGATGTATGACATAGCCTTCCTTCAGAATTTGCATGACTGCCCTATGCAGGGTGGGTCATAAGCACCCTGCAGCTTCCTACTTCTTGCGTGCCACCAGATCGATCAGGGCCGACATGCCGTGATGTCCCTCGCCCTCGCTGATCTCGCCGTCATGCTCAAGCAGATGCAGAATGTCCATATCGGCAAAGGCCTTGCGCAGCAGCGGCTCGGTATACATGTTCTCAGCCACTGGCGGGCCGCCGGTGCCGTATTCCAGCTGGCGCGGGGTGTAACCCTGCAACAGCAGCAGGCCACCAGGCTTGAGACATTTTTTCATATTGGCAAACAGCTGGGTGCGCTGCTCGGGCGTGGCGAATTGAATAAAAATCGCCACCACCGCGTCGTAACCGTTTTCGCCCCACGTCCAGTTCAGCAAATCGGCCACTTCAAAATCAAGCTTCACGCCGCGCTGCCGCGCCAGTGTATCGGCCTTGCTTGCCGCCACCGCCGAGCTGTCCACCGACAATACTTTCAAGCCATGCTCGACCAGCCACACGCCGTTGCGCCCCTCGCCGTCTGCCACGGCCAGGCAGCTCATGCCGGGCTTGAGCAGGTGCTGCTGGCTCACCAAAAAGGCATTCGGCCGGGTGCCGAAAAAATATTCGCCGCCCGCGTAGCGCTCGTCCCACATATTCGTAGCCATAATTTTTTCTCCTGATTATTTTAAAACAATGACCCTCCGCAGGGAGCGATGCTTCGCGCTCGCGGCCGCCTGTCGAACGTCGCTCGCAAGCGGTTGCCAGCCGTGTGAAGCAAGTCGGACATCTATATAATATTTAATAAAATCAATATATTACAAAACGCCGCCAGCCTCCGCACGACTGTCTGCTAGCCTTTAGTTCCCATCGCCTCGCCCATGCGCACAGTCTGCGCGGGTGCCCACTGCGGATTGAACTGCAGGACATTTTTCGGGAACAGCATCACCACCGTGGAGCCGAGCAGGAAGCGCCCCATCTCGTCGCCCTTTTTCAGCGACAGCTGCTGCTTGTCATACTGCCATACCCTTACCTCGCGGCTGCGCGGCGGATTAACCACGCCATGCCACACCGTGGCCATGCTGCCGACGATGGTGGCGCCGACCAGCGTCAGCACAAACGGGCCGTGTTCGGACTCAAACACGCACACCACCCGTTCATTGCGCGCAAACAGACCAGGCACGCCGCGCGCCGTCACCGGGTTCACCGAGAACAGATCGCCGGGCACGTAGATCATGCGCGTCAAGCGCCCGTCGCATGGCATATGAATGCGGTGGTAATCCTTCGGGCTAAGATACAGCGTGGCGAAGCTGCCATCCTTGAATTGTTGCGCCAGCGTGTGGTCACCGCCAACCAGCGCAGTCGCCGAGTAACTATGGCCCTTGGCCTGAAACAGCTGCTCGTTTTCAATGCGCCCGAACTGGCTGATCGCCCCATCCACCGGGCAGATAAAATCGGCCTGCGCCAAAGGCCGTGCATCGCTGCGCAAGGCGCGGGTAAAGAAATCGTTAAAGGTGGCATAACTGCGAATATCAGGATTGGCCGCCTCGGCCATGTTGACCTTATAGCGCCCGATAAACCACTTGATCAGGCGTGCAGTCGATGCACCGCCCTTTGCATTCGCCACTTTGCCGGCAAAAATAGTGAGTGCCTGTTTGGGCAAAAGGTATTGCAGCAATACAGCGAGACGATCGGACACAGTAGCCTGCCAAATAACAAAGAAGGGCGCGCATTATACCTAATGCGCATATGTTTACGGGCATGCCTGTCGCCCTGCATAGTGGAAAATATCAATCAGCGGCAAGCGCGCCTATCCCCCATCTGCCCGTACAGTATCTGTTAGAATATTTTCACACCTCAGCAGGAGGATTCAAAATGTTTACTCAAAACACCTTCCGCTTTCTCGACGAGCTGGCAGCGAACAACAATAAAGCCTGGTTTGAAGCCAACAAGAAAAACTATGAGTTACTGGTGCGCGAGCCCGCGTTGGACTTTATCGAGGAGATGGCACCCGTTCTTGCTTCTTTCGCCCCCGCTTTCCGGGCCGAGCCACGCAAGCTAGGCGGATCACTCATGCGGGTGTATCGCGACACCCGTTTCTCGCGGAACAAAACACCGTATAAAACCAATATCGGCATCCAGTTCCGCCACCAGCTCGGCAAGGACATCCATGCGCCGGGTTTTTATGTGCATATCGCATCAGACGAATGCTTCTTCGCCGTGGGTTGCTGGCACCCGGAGCCGGATGTTTTAGGCGGTATACGCCATCTGATTACTGAAAAACCTGAACAATGGATAGCTACGCGTGATGATAAAAAATTCACAGCGCTATGGGATATTACCGGCGACAGCCTGACCCGCCCCCCGCGCGGATATGATGTAAATCACCCACTAATCGCGGATATAAAACGCAAAGATTTTATTGCGCTGTCAGCGTTATCTGCTGCAGAGGTCACCGGATCCGGACTGGTAAAACTGGCCGGCAAGCGCTTTTCCGCAACGGTACCGTTCATGAAGTTGCTCTGTGCAGCGCTTGATGTTCCATTTTGACTATCGATGCATACTGCAGCGAAGAATTTCACGACGGATCCAATGGGGTGCGGCTTGGCTACATAACGGATAGATGGCCAATCGGCATTAAATGGACTTCAACCCCGCTTCCTGTCTTCCCGAATCATAACGCTGGCCTTCTCCGCAAACATCACCACCGGTGAACAGGTATTACCCGAGGTGATGGTCGGCATGATCGATGCATCCACCACACGCAGGCCCGCAATGCCATGCACCCGCAAACGCGCATCGACCACGGCCATCGGATCGGCTTTGTGGTTGTTGCCCATTTTGCAGGTGCCCGCCGGATGGAAAATGGTCGTGCCGATGTTGCCAGCTGCCTGTGCCAGTTCTTCATCGCTTTGCACGGCAGGGCCTGGCTTGAATTCTGCCGGTTCATAGCGCTTTAAGGCCGACGCAGCGACGATACGCCGCGTCAGGCGCAGCGAGTCTGCCGCCACTTTGCGGTCACCCTCGGTGGCCAGGTAGTTGGGCTGAATCAGCGGCGCTACACGGCTATCGGCGCTGTTGATGCGGATATACCCGCGGCTTTCGGGATTGAGATTGCATACTGATGCAGTAAAGGCCGGAAAGCTGTGCAGCGGCTCGCCGAATTTGTCGAGCGACAGGGGTTGCACGTGATATTCCAGATTTGGCATGGCGCGGCAGGCATCCGAGCGGGCAAACGCGCCAAGCTGGCTGGGTGACATGGACAGCGGGCCACTCTGCAACAGCATGTATTGCAGCCCCATGCCGAGCTTCCCCAGCAGGGTACCTGCGGTTTCATTCAGCGTGCGCGTATTGCTTACCTTGAACGCCATGCGCAGCTGCAGGTGATCCTGCAGGTTTTCGCCAACACCGGGCAGCTCATGCACCAGCGGAATGCCATGCTGTTGCAGCAAGGCAGCGGGGCCGATGCCGGAGCATTGCAGCAGCTGCGGCGAACTGACCGCGCCTGCGGCGAGCAGGGTTTCCACAGTGGCATCCGCCTGGAACAGTTGATTGCCCTGCCAGAATTCGACGCCGATGACGCGCTTGCCATCAAAGCGCAGGCGTTTCACCACCGCATGGGTAAGGACTTTCAAGTTGGGTCGCTTCAGCACCGGGCGCAGGAATCCTTTGGTCGCATTCCAGCGCACGCCGCGTTTCTGGTTCACCTCAAAATATCCGCAACCCTCGTTGTTGCCGCGATTGAAGTCGATGACCTTGGGTATGCCGACCTCGGCGGCCGCATCGCGAAAAGCGTCGAGGATTTCCCATGACAGGCGCTGCTTCTCAATGCGCCATTCGCCGCCGGCGTTGTGCATCTCGTCGGCGCCGCGCTGGTAATCCTCGTGGCGCTTGTAATAGGGCAGCACATCGTCCCAGCCCCATCCCGGATTACCCTGTGCTTTCCATTGCTCGAAGTCACGCACCTGACCCCGCATGTAGATCATGCCGTTGATCGACGAGCTACCGCCCAGCACACGGCCACGCGGGTAGCCGATGGCGCGGCCGTTCAGGCCGGGCACAGGTTCGGTTTTAAAGCACCAGTCGGTGCGCGGATTGCCGATGCAATACAGATACCCGACCGGAATATGGATCCACATGTAGTTATCCTTGCCGCCCGCCTCCAGCATCAGCACCTTGATGTCGGGGTCTGCGGACAGCCGGTTGGCCAGCACGCAGCCGGCTGTGCCGCCGCCGATGATGATGTAGTCGTAAGTGCCGATCGATTTAGTCATGTTCATGATGGTGGGCGAAGACTCCGTTATTTAGAAAACACCAGATAAGCACTGATTTATAAGGGTTTGTCGTTCCCGCGAAGGCGGGAATCCAGTTATTCAAAGCACTGGATCCTCGCCTTCGCGGGGATGACGATTAACTAAGTGCCTCCCTGGGCCAACGCTTCCTCTATCAACTCAATCCAGTGCCTTACCGGAATCTCCGTGCCGCTTTGCAGATGCGACTGGCAACCGATGTTGGCGCTTGCTATCTGTGCAGGCTTGCCGCTCTGCAATGCTTCCAGCTTGTTGCGCAGCAACTGCTGCGACAAGTCCTTTTGCAGGATCGAGTAGGTTCCCGCCGAGCCGCAGCACAGGTGCTTGCCCGCGACTGGCGTCAGCTCGTAGCCCGCCTCGCTCAGCAGCTCCTCGATCACGCCGACAATCTTCTGTCCGTGCTGCAGGGTGCAGGGCGAATGGAATGCCACCCTGCCGCGGGCGGAGGGCATAAGCAGGCGCAGCAATCCCTCCTTTTCGGCGGCGAGTATTTCGCTCAAGTCGCGCGTGAGCGCGGAAATTTTGGCGGCTTTCTCTGCATAGGCTGGGTCATTCCTCAGCAGATGGCCATACTCCTTCACCATCGCGCCGCAGCCGCTGGCCGTCATCACTACCGCTTCGGCGCCTTGCGTTACATAGGGCCACCAGGCATCGATATTTCGGCGCATATAGTCCAGCCCGTCGGCATGGGCGTTGAGGTGGTAGCTCACCGCACCGCAACACCCCGCCTGCTCCGCGCTCAACAGTGAAATACCCAGTCTGTCCAGCACGCGCGCTGCCGCGGCATTGGTGGCGGGCGCCAGACCGGGCTGCACGCAGCCTTCCAGCACGAGCATGGTGCGGGCACGGCGTGCTGTTGGGCGTGGTTTGGCTGCGCGTGCAACCGGTACGGATTTTGCGATAAAGCCCGGCAGCACAGGACGCAACAAGCGGCCAAGGCCGAGCAGAAAATTGAACAGCCTGGTGCGTGGCAACACGGCGCGCAGCAGCCAGCGCTGCGAAGATTGCCACAGGCTGCGGCCGGTTTGCTTTTCGGCTAATACCCGCCCAATATCCACCAGGCGTCCGTACTGCACACCGGACGGGCAGGTGGTTTCGCAGGAGCGGCAGGTCAGGCAGCGATCCAGATGCAACTGCGTTTTTGCTGTTACGGGCTCGCCTTCGAGCATTTCCTTGATCAGGTAGATGCGCCCGCGTGGGCTGTCCAGCTCGTTGCCCAGCAGTTGATAGGTGGGACAGGTGGCGGTGCAAAAGCCGCAATGCACGCAGGCGCGCAGTATGGATTCCGCTTCCTGGCCCTCTATCGTGTGTTTGTATGAATCGACAAGATTGGTTTGCATAACAATTACAGTTCGGGAAACATGCGGCCGGGGTTAAAGATGTGATGCGGATCGAAGCGCTGTTTCAGCCGTTTATGTATTTCCAGCAGCGGCGCAGACAAAGGCTGGAATGGTTCGACTACAGGCGCAGCGCTGCGGAACAGCGTGGCGTGACCACCCAGAACAGTTGCTGCCTGACGAATTGCCTCCGGCGATGCATCGGTGGCAAGCCAGCGCAGTGCGCCGCCCCACTCAATCAATTGCGCCCCGGTCTCACCCACAGAGGCCGCCGTGGAAGGCAGCGACAAGCGCCACAGCGTTCTAGCAGCGGCAAAGAATGCGTGCTGCTGTTCGCGCACGCTGTGCCAGAAAATGTGTGCGTCTTTCACCTCTGCACCGCCCAGCTTTTTCCTTACCGAATTCACCGCAGCTGAGGCGCCGGACAGGCGCACGGTCAGCGCGCCATCATGGTAGCAGGTGGCTGACAAGGACAGCGGCTGCGCCGCCCAGCGGTTCATCCTGTCCAGCGCCTCAGCTTCGCTCATGTCAAAGCGCAGGGTCAGCTCTTCTGCAGGTACTGGCAGCACTTTAAGCGAGACTTCCAGCAGCAGGCCCAGCGTACCCATGGAGCCTGCCATCAGGCGCGACACGTCGTAGCCGGCGACATTTTTCATCACCTGCCCGCCGAATTTCAGGTCTTCGCCATTGCCGTCCAGCATGCGCACACCCAGCACATAGTCACGCGCAGAGCCGGCATAGGCGCGGCGCGGGCCGGACAAGCCGGCGGCGATACAACCGCCCAGCGTCGCGCCCACACCGAAATGCGGCGGCTCGAACGGCAGCATTTGCCGCTTTGCCGCCAGCGCCGCTTCAATCTCGGCCAGCGGCGTGCCGGCGCGGGCGGTGAGCACCAGTTCGGTAGGCTCGTAGGAAACGATACCGCGGTACGGGGTCACGTCGAGCAGGGTGCCCTGCACTGTGCGGCCATAAAATGCTTTGCTGCCCGCCCCCTGGATGCGCAGCGGGCTATGAGTAGCGCCGGCTGCGCGCACGCTCCTGCTGAATTGCTCAATGATGTGCTGCATTATTTTTCTTTTAAAAATTAGTTACGCAAAAAATGTTAAAAACGAGGAATCTCGGGGAACGCCGCCTGCCCGTGATGCACATGCATGCGGCCATGCTCTGCGCAGCGATGCAAGGAGGGAATCACCTTGCCGGGGTTGAGCAGACCGGACGGATCGAATGCCAGCTTCACCTCGCGAAAGCGCTGCAGCTCAGTTTCCTTGAACTGTGCGCACATCTGGTTGATCTTCTCGATGCCAACGCCGTGCTCCCCTGTAATTGTTCCGCCCACTTCCACGCACAACTCCAGTATCTTGCCGCCCAGCTCTTCGGCGCGATGAAACTCGCCCTGCTGGTTGGCATCGTACAGAATCAGCGGATGCAGGTTGCCGTCGCCGGCATGGAACACATTGGCCACACGCAGGCCGTATTCCTCGGACAGCTCTGCGATGCGCTGCAGCACATGGGTCAGCTCACGGCGCGGAATGGTGCCGTCCATGCAGTAGTAATCCGGCGACAACCTGCCCACGGCGGGGAACGCAGCCTTGCGCCCTGCCCACAAACGCAGACGATCTGTTTCATTCGCAGAGGTGCGCAGCGAGGTGGCGCCGCAGCGCGAGAGTATCGCCTGCATCCTGGCGATTTCTTCAGCCACCTCTTCCGGCGTGCCGTCCGACTCGCACAGCAGAATAGCTTCGGCATCCAGCGGATAACCGGCGTGCACAAAATCTTCCGCCGCCTTGATGGAAAGTTTATCCATCATTTCCAGACCGGCGGGAATAATGCCGGCGGCGATAATCTCGCCCACCGCACTGCCCGCCTCTGCCACCGTGGCAAACGCTGCCATCACCACCTGCGCGAGTTCCGGTTTGGGCAGCAGCTTGACCGTCACTTCGGTGATCACGCCCAGCATGCCCTCACTGCCGGTGAACAGCGCGAGCAGATCATAGCCGGCCGAGTCCAGCGCTTCACAGCCGATCTCCAGCAGTTCGCCTTCCATGGTGTAGGCGCGCACCTTGTGCAGGTTGTGCACGGTGAGGCCGTATTTCAGGCAATGCACCCCGCCGGCGTTCTCCGCGACGTTGCCGCCGATGGAGCAGGCGATCTGGCTGGACGGGTCGGGCGCGTAATACAGGCCGTGCACGGCGGCAGCTTCGGAGATTGCCAGATTGCGTACGCCGGGCTGTACACGGGCGATACGTGCAAGCGGGTCGAGCGACAGGATGCGCTTGAATTTTGACAGGCTGAGCAGCACGCCATCACGCAGCGGCAGTGCACCGCCCGACAAACCCGTGCCTGCGCCGCGCGCCACTACCGGCACATTTTCGCGCAGGCACAGGCGCAAAATATCGCGCACCTGTTCTTCGGTTTCCGGCAGCACCACCGCCAGCGGCACCTCGCGATAGGCCGAGAGGCCGTCGCACTCGAAAGGCTTGAGGTCTTCCTGCTCGTACAGGACGGCATCCGCCGGGAGCATATTTTGCAGTTGCCTGATCAGTTCCTGTTTATTCATGGCTTAAGCATTTATCAGAATAATTTATTCCATTGATACATAACAATAATTTGTCATAAAATCGACAATAGGTTCGCGTGAAATCAACTCCTCAAACACTTGCGCCGCCTGCTCATAATTTCCCGCTACCAGGCGCTTCTCCTTCACGCCGCCGCTAATATCGGCCAGCACTTCAGGGATCATCGCTCGCACCATTTCCAGCGTCACCTTGCGCCCGTCATTCAGCACGCCATGCGGGCTGTGTATCCACTGCCACACTTGCGAACGGGAAATCTCGGCGGTCGCCGCATCCTCCATCAGATGGTGTATCGGCACGCAGCCTGTGCCGGCAAGCCAGGCGCCGATATAGGAAAGCGCTACCTCGATATTGGCATGCAGCCCTGCTGCGGTGATCGGGCCGCGTGGCTCGAATTTCAGCAGCTCGGCAGCCGTGGTGTGCACGTCTGCGCGTTGCCGGCTGATCTGGTTCTCTGCCGGCATCAGCCGGTTGAACACCTCCAGTGCCAGCGGCACCAGGCCGGGATGGGCGACCCAGGTGCCGTCGTGGCCGTCGCTCGCTTCGCGCTCCTTGTCGGCGCGCACCTTGGCCAGCGCCGCCTCGTTGGCGGCAGTATCTGACTTGATCGGAATCTGCGCCGCCATGCCGCCCATCGCATGTGCATTGCGGCGGTGGCAGGTCTTGATCAGCAGCAGCGAATAGGCGCGCATAAAGGGCGAGGTCATGCCCACCTGCCCGCGGTCGGCCAGGATGAAATCGGGATGGCGGCCGAATTTCTTGATGGCACTGAAGATGTAGTCCCAGCGCCCGCAGTTGAGGCCGGCCGAATGCTCGCGCAGCTCGTAGAGGAATTCGTCCATCTCGAAGGCGGCGAGTATTGTCTCGATCAGCACAGTCGCCTTGATCGTGCCGCGCGGGATGACTAGCTGCTCCTGCGCATAAACAAACACGTCGTTCCACAACCTGGCTTCAAGATGGCATTCCATCTTGGGCAGATAAAAGTAAGGTGCGGTGCCGCGCGCCAGCAGGGCTTTTGCATTGTGGTAAAAATACAGGCCGAAATCGAACAGGCTGGCGGACACCGGTTTGCCGTCCACTGTCACGTGTTTCTCCGCCATGTGCCAGCCGCGCGGACGCACAAACAGCACCGAGGTTTTTTCGTTTAACTGGTAGGTCTTGCCGTCCGGATTGACATAGGTGATGCTGCGCCTGACTGCATCGCGCAGGTTGATCTGCGCCTCGATCACGTTGTGCCAAGTGGGAGTCATCGAGTCTTCCAGATCGGCCAGATAGACTTTGGCCCCGGCATTGAGTCCGTTGATCAGCATCTTGCGCTCGGCCGGACCGGTGATTTCCACGCGCCGGTCCCGCAGCTCGGCAGGCAGCGTGGCGATGGTCCACTCGCTGTTGCGCACCGCTGCAGTCTCGGCCAGAAAGTCGGGCAGCTTGCCGGCGTCCAGCTCGCTCTGCCGCTTGGCACGCCGCTGCAGCAGCGTCTGCCGCACCGGCTCAAACTTGCGCGCAAGACCTGCAATGAAGGCCATCGCCTCCGGGGGCAGGATGACGGATTGTTCTGTCGTTACCGATGTAGTGATGTTGATGCCTGCTGCATAAGTCATGGTCATCTCCTCGCTGAATGACACGTCAGGTAACAAGATTTCTCGGGGTGCCCGCCATGTATGCTTCAATATTGCCGATCAACTGGTCGGCCAGTGTCTGCATCGCCTCCCTGCCCGACCAGGCGATATGCGGGGTCAGAATAAAGTTTGGCAAATTGATTTCCAGCAGCGGATGGCCTTCCGTCGGCGGTTCCTTGGCCAAGACGTCAAAACCGGCACCGCCAATGCGTCCGCTTTGCAGCGCCTGCAGCAGCGCTGCCTCATCCACCAGCCCGCCGCGTGCGGTGTTGATCAGCAGTGCACCGGGCCGCATGCATTCAAATTCTGCCGTGCTGATCAGGTGTCGGGTCTGCTCCTTGAGCGGCAGGTGCAGGGTGATCACGTCGCTCTCGCGCAATACCGTATCAAATGCGGTGTAACCGGTTCTCACCACAGTCGCACCCTTATGTTCGGCGAGCAGCACTTTCATGTCGAAGGCCTGCGCAATCTGCGCCACCGCTTTGCCGATTGCGCCGCTGCCGATTATCCCCAGCGTACTTCCATGCAGATCGCGCACCGGATGGGTGAACAGGCAAAATTGTGCAGATTTTTGCCAGGCACCGTTCTGTAAATCCTCGCGGAATGCCAGCAGGTTGCGGCGCAGCGCCAACATCAGCATGAACACATGCTCCGGCACGGTGTGCACCGAGTAGTTGCGGATATTGGACACGACAATCCCGTGTTCTCTGCAATATGCTATATCGACGTTGTCGGTGCCGGTCGCGGCAACCGCCACCATTTTCAGTTTGGGCAAATGCTGCAGTATTTCAAGCTTCAATTGCACCTTGTTGGTGATGGCGATGGTGGCGTCCTTAAGCCTCTCCACGGTCTCTGCCGCGGAGGTTGCCGGATACTCCTGCCACTGATGTGGGAAGGCCGGACGGCGGATGTCGGCAATGATGCTGTCGCTGTCGAGAAAGACGATTTTTTTCATTTGCTTACCCTGCCTGCTTATTTACCACCCATACCCGACATACGCTCAATCACCTTCACTACCGCTGCCGAATCCAGATCGGCGTCGCCGGTAGCCATCAGCGCATTGAGATGCTGCGTGACCATTGCTGCTGCAGGCAAAGCTACGCCCAGTTGGTGCGCGGTTTCCATCACGATGCGCATGTCCTTCTGGTGCAGGCCGACCTTGAAGCCGGGCTTGAA
>DATKTO010000002.1:0-9469 GCA_035531075.1 Gallionellaceae bacterium | reverse complement strand
TACCACCACGACAAATGCCGTAAGCATAATGATGGCCAAAGCAAAGAAGAACAGCGCGATGCTGCCGTACAGCAGCATTTGCTTGACGTTCAGGCGCTCTTCCTCGATCTCGATCGACAACAGTTCGAGCCGCGTCTGAATGATGACCAGCAGGGTGCCGGCCATCCGTTTCAGCGAGTCCATCAGCCCCCCTGATTCAGGCACGATTAACGCCTCGAGATCAACATGCCGACAATCGCGCCGATGCAGGCCGAAACGCCGACTGCCTGCCATGGATTATCGTGTACATAACGGTCCGCATCTTTTGCAGCATCGCGGGCACGTTCAACCAAAACATTTTCTGCTGAAATCATGCGTCCCTTAACCACCTGCAGATTCTCCTGGATGCGTGTCCGGGCTGCAGTCACACTTTCACCCGCCTGATTGGCGGTAGCACGCAGCAGCTCCTCGGTATCCGCAACCACCAATCGCAAATCATCCATGAGCTTTTCCTTGGAATCTGCGATATCGGAATGCTTAACAACCATTTTTTTTGCGTTCATGATTTAACTCCAAATTATAAATATTGACGTTTCGATACTGATAGGCTGCCAATTATTGACTGCAGTAAATCCGCAGCAAGTCATTGGTTATAGCCAGTTTCATAAAAATCTCTTCACTCTGTCTGCCTCGACCCATTATTGCACTGGCAGTCACAGTAATATTAGCGACATGCCCGCAACACTGAGTCACTTAGTCCGCATGTCATTCTTGACTGACGTCACACCTTTCACGCTGCGTGCCAATTCGACCGCCTTGTTAATGCTGGATTGGGAACTGACGAAGCCGCTCAATTGGACCAAACCCTTGAAAGTTTCCACGTTGATTTCAGCGGATTTCAAAGTAGGCTCGTTGAATATCGCTGCCTTGACCTTGGTGGTGATTACACTGTCATCAACATATTCGCCAGTACCTTCCTTGGTTGGCGTGGAAGCGCAACCCAAGGAAAACAGCAACGCAAAGGTCATAAAAAATACTGCAAAATATTTAAGTTGTTTCATGATCGCTCTCCTTAAAACATTAATACAAAATAAACAGCAAAGTTTTTCATCATCAAGTTCTGTTGATGCAATTAGCCATTCACCTCCAGCGGGTTATATCGGACACTTCACAATCGTCCCATCAGCAACAGGACCAACAGGACAATCAATATCAGCCCGATGGCTCCGCTCGGACCATAGCCCCACGACCTGCTGTGCGGCCAGCTTGGAATTGCACCGATCAGCATCAACACCACCACGATCAAAAGAATTGCGCCCACGGACATTTTTCTTCTCCCTATAAGATCACAAAAAACAGACGCTTTGGACTGACTTTATAGCCCAGGTTTTGCCGCAGACGCCTCACAGACTGTTAGCGTGGAGCAATGTTGCCTTTGTCATCGGAGAGGATGATTTCCACACGCCTGTTCTGTTGACGGCCTGCAGCCGTTTTGTTGCTGGCTACCGGAAATGCCTCACCATAACCGTGCGTATTGATGCGGCCGCCGCTGATCCCCATGCCGATCAGGGCCGTCCGCACGGCATCGGCGCGTCGGACAGAAAGCATCTGGTTGTAGTCGTTGCTGCCGGTGCTGTCGGTGTGGCCTTCGATCATTACTTTGTATTGCTCGAATTGCTTGAGGAAATCAGCCAGCTTTTGCACGTTGCGCGTGCCGCCAGATGACAGCTGCGCCTTGTTGGTGCTGAACAATACATCGCCCAGTGTGATCACCATGCCGCGTGCCGTTTTCTTGGCATTCAACTCCTTGAGCTGCTTCTCCTGTTGGGCAATAAGCGCCTGGTCACGCTCTGCACTGGCGCCAGCCGCCGCCAATGCGGCAGCTTGCTGAGCGGCGGTTTCCTGCGCGATTGCAGCTTGCTGGGCAGCGTTTTCCTGCGCGATCGCAGCTTGCCGATTGGCCGCATCGGCTTCAGCCGTTCTCGCTTCAAGGCGAACTTGGCCGCGCTGGGCGCCGGCCTCGGTCACCGCCAATTCGGCTGTTTTGCGCTTGGCGGTTTCCTCAGCTATAGCCACTTGCTGACTGGCTATATAGGCCAGGTGATTTACTTTGGCATCACCCTCACCTTTGCTCAATGCCTGGTCTGCCTGATCCAGAGAATCGCCGGCCTCTTTAAGCTCAAGCGGTGCCAGATTCGTGACCTGTGGATTGTTGCGCGCGCTGTTGTAACTGCTATGCGCGTCTTCCAGAGATGCGTTTTTTTTCGGCACCGAACTGCAGCCGGAAAAAATCGCGACAGCGATCAGGGTCATGGGAAGGTATCTATTTATTTTCATGATTGGCTCCATTGATGTTTACTGATGTTTACTTGGTTTTACGGTCAATTTCCTGGCGCAGCACGCGGTTGCTTTCCTGCAATGCGTCCGCTGACTTCTGTGCCTTTGCTGCACGCGCAGTCGTTTCAGCCAGTTTTGCGTCGACCTGTGCCTCTTCCGCCAGTCGCCGTGCAAGCACATAATTCTTGTCTGCCATTGCCTTGTCTGCGCTTTCCATCTTGTCCATCGCGGCTTTGACCTGCACCGGAGCAAACTCATTACCACCGGCACTGATCGCACTGCTTATTGCAGACCTGGAAACCGCTATCTGTTCAGTAGGCGCAGGAGTGGGCGGAGTGCTGGCGCAACCAGCCATGAAGATTGCAGCAGCTACGAACACGACTAACCTGTGTATTTGATACGATTTAAGGAGGTAAAAGTTTTTCATTTTTTTCATCCATTATGAGTTAAACGTTGAACACAATCATCGCAATGAATATTTATTGCGAATGCCACTTCCCAATTTTTATAACAGCAGCCGGATTAAAATCTCGATGGCCCTATTGGGAACAGCTCCCTCTGGGGACCATCAATTACAATCAAACTCCTCTTCGCAACTGAGCACCGTGCGCTAGCGCACATAAGCGCCACAAAATGCGGGAAATCGGATAGTGCTCGACCTGCAGAGATGACTTTTCGAAGTGCCGTTCACGATTGGTGACCCCGAATCTTCATGCGTCGGAATATACGCCGCTTCATAACTGAAGCCGCTTCCCGGCAACCCGCATTATTTCTTGGCGTTATCTACCGCATCGTCGATCTTGTCGCCGGCCTTGTCGACTTGCTGCCCGGTTTTGTTTACCGCATTGTCGATTGCAGCGCCGGCTTTTTCCGCTGGACCCTTCTCGCATCCGGATAGCGCCGCAATCATGATCCCGGTGGCAAATGCAGTGGCGACGTACTTGCTGATATTGTTCATTTGTTTCTCCTGATTTGGAATGATTGACGCTTAAACTGGACGGGCGTTATTACAGGTGAATTTACTTTTATGCACTGATCAACCGTTAATCAATCTGATCAGAATTATCACGATTGCGATCACCAGCAGAATGTGGATGAAACCGCCCATGGTTCTGGAAGTAATCAAGCCCAACAGCCACAAGACGATCATAATAATTGCAATGGTAAAGAGCATGATTGACACCTTTCTGTTGGATAATTTACGAGCTCTGCCGCACCACCAAGGTACTGCTTCACGGAACATATGATCTACCCTGGCCAGTATCCGTTCTGTGCGTTGCCGCACAAAGTGTATCTTTCTGCCCAGCGCCCCATCACCGGCAATCAACGACCAAGCAGTTCACCGACCGGCTTGAGTGCTTCGACCCGGTCACAGATAACCTTGGCAATGGCGACCAGCGGCGCACCAAGCAACAGACCCCAGACACCCCATAACCAGCCAAAAAACAACAGGGAAATAAACAGCACCGCAGAGTTCACGCCGGCAAACCGGCTCTGCAGCCAGGGCATGAACACGAACCCGACCCCGCCCGCAACCAGGAACGACAAGCCGACTGCAGCGAGCGCCTGCAGCACTGATCCAAACTGCATGAACGCCGCCACGCCGCCGGCGAATGCAACCAGAGCCGGGCCGAGATAGGGAATGAAGTGCAGCACACTGGCGGCGACTCCCCATACCGCCGCATGCTCCATGCCAAGCGCATTGAACGCGAGCCAGATACCGACGCCAACCAGGGCATTCGACATGATCATGGTCAGCAGGTAGCGCTGGATTTGCACGTCAATCTCATCGAGTATCAGTGCGGCATCCTTCTTGCGTATCAGTGACGGGCCGACCAGCTGCACCAGCTTGCGGCGAAAATGCGCACCCGAGGCCAGCAAAAAATAGGTGAGCAGCAACACGATAGGCGCCTGACTTACAACCGTGAACAGCAGCGCGGACTGTGCCACAGCATAATCGCGCAACCAGGTTGAAGGCTCGTTTGCCTTGGTGGAAACCACGTGCCTCCCCTGCTTTGCGTCGGTGTTTGCGCCGGCGTCGGCAGCGGCGCCCTCGATCTGCTTGGCAGCTTCCTGCATGTTTTGCAGCGCAGTCGGGCGGAGGCGTTCTTCGCTCAGGCTCAGCCGCAGCTTGCGCGCCGCATCCGGCAGCTTCTCTATCATTGCCGTGGCATCATCGCTCAGCGAGTACCCGATCCAGGAAATGCCGCCGACCAGTGTAAACAGTACCAGCGCCGCTGACAGAGAACGCGGGACGTGACCCCGCTTCATCCACTCGACCAACGGGCTTAGCGCATAGCTAGCGAGTATGCCGATCAACAGCGGAACAAAAAAGGCGCGCGCCAAGTACAGCGCGGCTACGATCGCGATGAATGCCAGCAAACCCACTGCCACATTGATGCGCAGGTAAGGCGTATCTTCGATCGTGATCACCGCGGGATCCACGGCCGGGACAATCTGTTCAAGTGTGGCGCCAGGGCCGGAGTCGTCATCCCGCCCAGTCTCTTCCACTATATCAACAGGCGTTTTCTCAAACTTCATCGTCTGGTTCTCCATCGGTCCTGCCGGCATTTCGCAATGCCGGCAATGAGTTGCAACAAGTGCCGGAAATTATTGTTTGGTTGTTTCATGTTGCGCTGATTTTCCATTTCGCCAGCAATATGCTCTGTGCGCTAGCGCTCATAGCACCAAAAAATATTTCCGGACAGAACATAACCCAGATGCGAAATGGGAAGTTTTACAGGTCCATGCACTTCTCATGCCGCTTCGGGTGCGGGAGGAGTGAGGAAATATAGATTGCATTTCTAATAAAGCTTTGCGCAAACGCCCTGAACAAGTATTTCCATTTAATGTGCGGCAACGTACTGAACATGCTGCGTGGAAATGGAATAGTGCAGCTGCTGGTAATTGGTTTTGATTCGTATTGTTCTGGCTTTTCACTTTGAACAATACAGACTGAAGCCGGAGAAATAAGCAACGACCTGGCTTACATTTCGTCTATCTGGACGAGCACCAGTAAGAATTTCGTTCAATTTCACTGATGCAATTTGGAATCAAATTAAAGGAGATTCAAATGAACAATTTCAAACATGTTGCCGGTGGCGCGATCAGACAAGCCACTGCGTGGCCAGAGAATGGCATGCTGGCAGCCGGTTACAAGCCGCTGATGTGGCTGATGGCATTGCTGCTCGCGGCTGTTGTGGCCGGATGTAGTGGTGGTAGTGATGGAGTGCCTGCAGCGACAGCGACTCCACCGCCGGGTACGAGTTCCACCACAGTTCTTCCAGGTGTCGCCGGCACTACAGGCACCAATGCCACCAATCCCACGGTGATTTCCGCGAGCCCGGCCAACCTCGCCATAAATGTAGCGACCAGCACCAATACTTGGGACACCGCCACTACCAGTAACGTTGTGACCGGCAAGCTGGTGAACGCAACCTTCAATACGGCGATGAATCCGACCACGATTGAGTCATCGCCGGCTGGAACACTGCTCACCTTCACGCTCAAGGAGACGGTATCCGGAACCGATGTACCAGGTACCGTAGCGATGAATATTGCAAACACAATTGCAACCTTTACGCCAACCGCTACCGCGCTCGCTACAAACACCCAGTACACCGCCACGGTCACCACCGCGGCCAAGAATGCTGTGGGTACTGCGATGCCAAAAACCGTTGCATGGAGTTTCACGACCAATACCACCGTTTTGACGGGCCAGGCGCCGGTCAATCTTTTGACAGCGGGGGATTTTGCGATTCTGGCAAACACAGCAGCCATCGATTACACTGGAGTCGCTGCAGCCTCCGCAATTACCGGAGATGTGGGATTGGCCACGTTGTCTTCGGCCAGTTTTACGGGCTTTGCAGCATATGCAGTAAATTCCACAAATGACTACGCCACTGTCGCTGAAGTGATTGTGCCCGGAAAGCTCTACGCATCGGACTTTACGGGTGATGGAAGTGCTGGTAGTGGTTTTACTCCTGCCAAAATGACCTTGGCCGGAACCGACATGACCCTCGCATACAACGATGCTGCCGGTAGGACAGCAGCTACTGGCTCCCCCTTCCTGGAGGCAGGAACTGGGAATCTCGATGGTCTGACGCTTGCACCTGGCGTCTACACATGGGCCGGCAATGTGACATCATCAACTTCAGTCACGATTTCAGGTGGTCCGGATGATGTGTGGATCTTCCAGATCGGGGGATATTTCAGGCCTGGCAATGGTTCGAATATGATTCTGTCCAATCCATCTGGTGGCGCACCCCCACAAGCGAAGAACATCTTCTGGACGGTCGCCGGAACTGGTGCAACCTTGGGTACGACCGCACATGTGGAAGGTGTAATAATGACCGGAACTGGACAAATCACGCTAAATTCTGGCGCAACGGTAAACGGCAGATTGTTGGCACATACCGCAGTCACTGTGGGCGGTACGGTGACACAACCCGTTCCATAAGGAATACAGTAAAGATGTAAAGCAGCAAACAAAAGGCCGTCGCGAGACGGCCTTTTTTCATTCGCCCTTAAATATTTTTATGTATGTGCGCTAGCGCACGGAAAGCTGTGGCCGGAAGATGGATAGTTCATTCGAGTTTGATAAGTGCCGTTGTTTTAGCTCATTGTTTTATATGAGCAGGCCAACGCAGAAATTCGAAAGCAGCCGATTAACGCATGCCTACACATTCATTAACACATGCAAGCGAAGTAGCACTTCAAGTCAAGTCCCGGCAAAAGTTGGTCGATCGCACCGATTTTTCTGGCTCAGGTTTCAAAGGAGAAGGAAATGAACAGATTCGACAGTATCAAGAATCCACTGAAGTGGTTCATGGCAATGTTGCTGGTTGCTTTTGTCGCCGGATGCGGTGGCGGCGGTGGCACGGTTATAAACAACCCGGCCCCAACTTCACCGGGTGCCGGTACAGGTTTGAGTGGTTTAGGTCACGGCCCGGCACCGGTGGTTCTGGGCTCGGTTATTGGAACGGGAACGGTTGGCATTCCCAATTATGCGATTTTGGCAAAAACTGGTATCTCAAACAGCCCCACTAGCGTAATCACTGGAGATCTCGGATTGAGTCCAGCAGCTGGGAGTTACCTGACTGGCTGGTCTGAAACACTTCATGGCACCTATTCGACATCAGCTCAAGTAACCGGATTTTTATACTCAGCCGACTATACGAGTCCAACTCCAAGTAATCTGACCACGGCTGTGAGCGACATGCAAACCGCTTACACCGATGCCGCCGGCAGGCCTGCTGATTTCACCGAAGTTGGGGCCGGCAACATTGGCGGCATGACACTTCCCGCAGGCACCTACAAATGGGGCGGTGGTGTGGTGATCCCAACCGATGTCACGCTCAGCGGTGGACCGAATGATGTGTGGATCTTCCAGATCGCTGGAGGTATCACACAGGCTTCCGCTGCGAAGGTGATCCTGGCCGGAGGCGCATTGCCCAAGAACATCTTCTGGCAAGCTGCCGATGTGGTGTCGATCGGGACAACCGCACAGATGGAGGGTGTAATACTGGCACAAACAGCGATCACGCTGAAGACCGGTGCAACGGTGAATGGCCGGCTGCTGGCGCAGAGTGCGGTCACGCTTCAATCGAATACGGTTACCGCCCCGTAAAGAATGTAGCAACAAGCAGTGAAACAATGAAGGAAAGGCCGTCGCAAGACGGTCTTTTACATTCAGCGAACCTGTGAAAAAAATTCACCTTATGTGCGTTAGCGCACGGAGCGACAGGGTTGAAAAGAGGATAAATACGCTAGGAATTAGTCAAGGGTCGGTCGTTTGCACCGATGTTTTCCGGAATCAGATCTAACAGGAGAAGAAAATGAACAAATTTAATAGTAGTAAAAAACCGCTGGTATGGTTCTCGGCAATATTGCTGTCCGCTGTTGTGGCGGGATGCGGGGGACAGGACCCGATCTTGGGTGGGGGTGGGGCCGGATCCTCAAATCTCAATCTCACGGCAATCAGCGACCTTGGTATCCTCGCTCCGTTCGGGATTGCGTCTTACGGCGGGATCACCAACAGCAACGCCGGTGGTACTACCAAGATCAACGGGGATGGTGTGCTGAACCCGACTTACAATTGTAATGGTGCTGCAGTTGGCTCGACGAATGATTATTCCGCTTGCTTAGCACCAGATACTCCGCTGAACAATGCCGGGGACAAGGTAGTTACCCCGATCTTTCCTGACACAACCACTGCAGCGTCTGTCACAGCCGCCTTGAACACCAAGTGGAAGAGCCTCTCGCCCGCGAGTCTGCCGGGTGCTACCGTTCTGGGATGCGGCACGATAGGTAGTGCTGGCGGTGGCGGGGCGCTGATAGGTTGCGCCGGTAATGCCACTCTTCCTCCCGGTGTCTATATATCCGCCACAGGTTCATCAATCGGGGTATCGGGGACGCTCACGCTCAACGGTAGCGCAACCGATGTCTGGGTCTTCCAGGCACCTTCTGCAGTCACTACGGCGATCGGTAGCACGATACTCCTGACCGGCGGTGCCAAAGCATCCAATGTCTGGTGGTACGTGGGCAGCTCAGCGTCACTTGGCGGAAGTACGACATTCAACGGCAATATCCTCGCTTCCGCATCGATCTCTATGGGCACCCTCGCGACGTCTTGCGGCCGATTGTTGGCAGGAGCTGAAGGTTCTGGCGCCTTTTCATTCTTAAGTAATACCGTTTCAGTACCTGGCCATCCCAATGCACCTGCCGGTTGCCAGTAACAAGGCATGAAGTATTAGCTGTGCAAGCAAGGCAAGTTACATCAAATCATTTTGGAGAAAAACATGAAAAAATTAATCAAAAACGCGGGTGCACTGGGTCTGGTGGGATGCGTCGTAATGAGCAGCGCTTTCGCGGCGGACGACAACTTCTGGTACATGGGCGGTAACATCGGCCAGTCGAAAGCGAAAATCGATGATGCACGTATCGTCACCCAGATACCGGGCTCAGCTTCGATCAGCGATGACAGCAAAGGCAACGCCTTCAAGCTTTTTGGTGGATACCAGTTCAACAGGAACTTTGCCGTTGAAGGCGGCTACTTCAACTTGGGAGAGTTCGGTTATACAGCTTCCACGGTACCGCCTGCAGCGGCGGGAACACTAAACGGAAAGATCAAGGTCCAGGGCTTGAATCTGGA
>DATKTO010000001.1:0-132597 GCA_035531075.1 Gallionellaceae bacterium | reverse complement strand
CTCGGGGTCGCGAGTATTGGCGTGCCCGAGCCAACTCGCCCGCAGCGGAGCCTCAAACTGCTCGCCGAAGCGTAGGTGTTCGGCGAATAAAGCTTGCGCTCCCACCCCCGCTTTGTGCGAAAGGAAAAAAAGCAGATTGTGATAAGCCGACGCCAGATTGGGTTTAAGCTGTAGCGCACGCCGGTAGCAGGCCTCAACCTCGTCTGGCCGCCCCAAATGCTGGAGGGTGATGCCAAGATTGTAAAGAGCATCAGCGTAATCCGGCCTGATTTGCAATGCTTTTCGGTAATTGGTCTCGGCCTCATTTAGTCGGCCAAGATTCTGGAGGACGGAGCCTAGGTTACTATACGCCTCAGCGTTGTCCGGCTTGATCTCCAACGCCCGTCGACAACTAGCTTCAGCTTCGTCTAACCGCCCCAAATCATTAAGTGTCGCCCCCAAATTGCAGTGCGCCTCCGCGTAATTTGGATTGATTCGCAATGCTCGTTGGTAGCTGGTCGCTGCCTCCTCAAGTCGAACTAAATTCTTAAGAGTAGCGGCTAAATTGTAATGCGCCCCGGCAAAATTAGCATTGATTCCCAACGCCCGCCGAAGGCTCGCTTCGGCCTCATCTAATCTGCCCAGATCCATGAGAGCGCCGCCCAGATTGCTGTGCGCCTCGGCATCACCCGGCGACAGTGATGCCGCTTTTTGCATGGGCAAAAGCGCATCCACATTTCGACCTCTGTGCTTGAACACCGCCCCCAATACTTTCCAGCCAAACCCATCCGCAGGGTAATGCACCGTCATTTCTTGGGCCAGTGTTTCAGCTTCCGTGTATCGCTGCTTGTTAAACAGCGTCATCAGCGTATTCATCTCTTCGATGCTGGGAAGCTTTTTCTTATGCGTGACCAATTTATCCGGATTAGTGGATGGTGGCCTTGTTTCTTTTGTGCTGTCTGGAGAGACTGCCGTCGAAACGGGAGGCGAATTTTCCAAGGCCTGCTGAAATTCTGTATTTGCCTGCTCTGCGGCCTGCGCTCCCCCACTCAAGTGCACCGCCAACACTTCGACCTCGCCTCCCTGCAACCCCTGTTGCACTGCAATTGCAAGCACTTCCCGAGCAGCATCCAGCTGGCCGGCCTGAATCAGTGCTTCGATGTAACTTAACCAGTAGGGGCCATGTGTCGGCTCGGCCTCGAGTGCCGCCATGAAGTGTGGCAGCGCAGCAGCGAGCTGTTGAGTCTCCACTGCCAAAACCCCCATATGGTGGTTAGCCTCGGCATGGTTCGGCTGGATTTTCAGGATAGCCCGATAGAGCATTCCGGCTTCCTGTAATTGTCCTGACTGATGGTGAGCGATAGCCTGCTGCAGGGTTTGCTCTATCGTCAGCGACAAAGATGGCTGGGGGGGAGAGTTTGAGGTCATCGGGCTGGTTCAATTTTATGGACATGCCATTACTGGAGCAGCTATTTTTTAAATATGTCCGTAAAATCAGACCTGCATGTTCATGATGTCGTTATAGGCAGCCATCACTTTATTACGCACTTGTACCGTAGCCTGCAATGAAATATTGGCTTTTTGCATGGCTATCATGGTATCGCTCAAGCTCACTTTATCATCCCCCATCACGAAGGCATTTTGCATCGATGTGGCCTGATTTTGTGCCTGTGACACACTATCCAGCGAAGATTTCAGTACACTGGCAAAATCAACCGCACCCGCTCCCGCCGCGCCGGTGTCACTGACTTTGGTTATACCTCCGCCTTGCGCCGCGACCATGGCAGCACGCATTTCAGCCAACAAACCATCTACTTTGGAAACATTCATTATGCACCTCCCTCTACAATGCATGCACAATAGCAGACGCATATGCCAATCGGCACTAGAATAGAGCTTGAAATCCCTCTCTTTTCATCGTACTGCATTTCCTTTGTGCGCAGATAATGCGCAACATAAGCTAATTGGGCGTCATACTAACTGGCGGAAACATGGAAAATAACGCTACCACTACAACTCCGGAATCCAGCATTCCCCCTGCAAATCCCTCCCTGACTGGAACTTTGGCATCATTGAGCCCTCAGCAGAAGTTGATTATGGCAGGGGTGGCATCCGCCTTTGTAGCGGTTATTGCGGGAATCTGGATGTGGAGTCAAACACCCGATTACCGCGTGCTCTACAGCAACTTGTCTGATCGTGACGGGGGCTCAATCATTGAATCCCTGCAACAGCAGAATATTCCTTACAAATTTTCCGAAGGCGGTGGCGCATTACTGGTACCCGCCGACAAGGTTCATGAAGTGCGCCTCCGTCTGGCTACACAAGGTTTGCCCAAAGGTGGTAATGTCGGTTTTGAGTTAATGGAAAACCAGAAATTCGGCATCAGCCAATTTCTCGAGCAGGTAAACTACCAGCGTTCGCTGGAGGGTGAACTTGCGCGCTCCATGCAAACTTTGGGCTCGGTGCAAAGTGCACGTGTACATCTGGCTATTCCCAAACCCACGGTTTTTGTCAAAGACCAGCAAAAACCCAGTGCTTCCGTCGTGCTCACTTTATACCCTGGTCGTGCGCTGGACCCAGGCCAGGTCAATGCTATTGTGCACCTGATTTCCAGCAGCATTCCGAACATGCCCGCCAATAATGTCACCGTTATTGATCAGCAAGGCACACTGCTGAGCTCTATCCGCGAAGCTGCAGAAACAATGGATGCGACGCAGCTCAAATATGTCCGCCAAATTGAACAGGACTACATAAAGCGTATCGAGGAGATTCTCGCTCCCCTGATAGGCGCGCAAAATGTCCACGCGCAGGTCACGGCAGATATTGATTTCTCTCAGACAGAGCAAACTGCGGAAATCTACAAACCAAACCAGCAAGCCAATCAGGCGTCAATACGCAGCGTTCAATCCGCAGAATCGAAGAATGGGGTGTCCAATCCGGCTGGCGTGCCAGGCGCACTCTCCAATCAGCCGCCTGTTCCCGCCACGGCCCCCATCGTTTCCCCAGCCAGCGCTGTTGCAGCAACTGCAGGTGAGAACACAAGCTCACACAAGGAAGCCACGACCAACTATGAAGTGGATCGCACCATAAGCCACACCAAGCTACCCGTTGGAAGCATCAGACGCTTATCTGTGGCAGTCATCATAAACAACCGCTCAATCACAGATGCAAAGGGAAAAACCGTTTCCAAGCCGTTTACCCCGGCGGAGCAGGCACAACTTAATAATCTGATCAGAAATGCGATGGGTTTCAATGCACAACGCGGAGACAGCCTGAACTTGCTCAATAGCGCCTTTAGCGAAGCTCCTGAGGCGCCTGAGATTCCATTGTGGAAACAGCCTGAGATGATCGCGCTGGCGAAAGAGCTGTTGAAATATGTATTAATGGCGATTGCAGCTTTGTACCTCTTTTTTGGCATCATCCGTCCAGCTATTCGAAGCCGCATGGCAAAACTTCAACCTCCTACGGAAGAAGAAGAAACCGCGCAAGCGGAGGCAGATATCAAGATGAAAGCAAAGGAATTTTCTTTCAGAAAACCGGGGGAATCTTACGAAAACAGCCTGCAGGCAGCCAAAAAAATGGCGCAAGAAAATCCGCAAATCGTTGCAGCGGTAGTTAGAGACTGGGTGAAAGCATAATGAGCCACGAAGGTACATTGAATAGCGCCATATTACTGATGACTCTGGGCGAGGGCGAAGCTGCCGAGGTGCTGAAGTTTCTTGAACCCAAAGAAGTGCAAAAGGTCAGCACCGCCATGGTGGCACTGCGCAATCTGTCACAAGACCAGATTTATGATGTGCTTGAAAGTTTCCATGAGCTTGCTGCAGAGAAAACCACCATAGGCATGGACTCCAGCGCCTACATCCGCAACATGCTGACCCAAGCGCTCGGCACCCACAAGGCCGCGGGGTTGCTGGACCGCATCCTGCACAACAGCGACACCACCGGCATTGAAAGCCTGAAATGGATGGAGCCATCCGCTGTCGTCGACCTGGTCCAGGGTGAACATCCGCAGATCATTGCCACCATTTTGGTGCATCTGGAACCTGATCAAGCTTCGAGCATTCTTAATTTATTCACCGAGCGACTGCGCAACGACATCATGCTGCGCATCGCAACCTTGGACGGTGTGCAGCCAATTGCACTGCACGAGTTGAACGAAGTATTTACAACTATGCTGTCCGGAGCTGCCAGCAAAAAGTTCACGCGTGGCGGTATAAAAACCGCAGCCGAGATACTCAATTACGTCGGTACGGCCAACGAAGTTGCGGTGATCGAAAATGTGCGTTCCATCGATCCGGAACTGGCGCAGAAAATTCAGGATCAGATGTTTGTATTTGAGAATCTGCTGGATATAGATGATCGCAGCATTCAGCTTATTTTGCGCGAGGTTCAATCTGAATCCCTGATCGTGGCATTGAAGGGTGCAAGCAATGAAATACGCGAGAAGATTTTCAGGAATATGTCACAGCGTGCTGGCGCAACGCTGCGCGAAGACTTGGAGTCAAAAGGCCCGGTCAAGCTCAGTGAAGTGGATGCAGAACAGAAGGCTATACTCAAAATAGCACGTCGTTTATCTGACGATGGACTGATTTTACTTGGCGCTGCAGGCGGAGAGGAAGCGTATGTCTAATCCAGCCATTCCCAAGGAGCAGCTCACCGCCTACGAGCGCTGGGAGCTACCAAATTTCGGCTCCTCGGGCATGAATGGCAATGCCTCGTTTGACCGTCAAAACAATGCCGACATTTCATTGCCGACCGCTGCCGAGCTGGAAGAGATTCAGCGCCAGGCGCATGAGGAAGGCTACCAGGCGGGTTACGCTGAAGGCTATCAAACAGGCAATACAGAAGGCACAGAAGCAGGCAATACAGAAACGTCGCGACGCTGCACTGAGCTGATGGACTCAATGGCGCAGGCTTTGCAGCAGGCCGATCAGGAAATCGCACAGGACCTGCTTAAACTTTCGCTTGAGGTCGCGCGGCAAATGGTGCAGCAAACGCTCAAAACTAATCCGGAAATATTACTGAACATAATCCGCGAAGCGATTAGCAGCCTGCCGCACTTTAATCAGGGCGCGCATTTGGTGTTGCACCCGGACGATGCAGCGATGATTCGCGCCAGCATGGGCGAACAGCTAAGCCATAGCGGCTGGAAGATTTTTGAAGACGCTCAGATTGTCCGCGGCGGTGCCCGCGTTGAAACTGCGCACAGCCAAATCGATGCCACTGTGGCAAATCGCTGGCAACGTATCGTCGCAGCTATTGGACAGGACGGTTCATGGATACAGACGCAGGAATAAATAGCCATAGACAACGCTGGCTGGATGCATTGAACGGCTGCACTGCAGCGGTATCGCAATGCAGTCCACTGCAGACTAGTGGACGCCTGACACGTGTCACCGGCATGGTGATGGAAGCAGTCGGTTTGCGCATGCCGGTAGGAAGTACCTGTCTGATTGAATTGCCCAACAATCGTATCGAAGCGGAAGTGGTGGGATTTTCCGGTGAAAAATTATTTCTAATGCCGGAACACGATGTGCAAGGCCTGGTTCCAGGCGCACGGGTTGTTCCTGCTGAACCTGCAGGCGAGCCTATCTTTGCCGGCAAGCGCCCCACCCCGCGCAGACGCGGCGCTGACCTGGCACGACATTTACCCGTGGGCGATATGTTGCTGGGTCGCGTGCTGGACGGAGCCGGACGTCCGCTAGATCAGCTGGGTGCGCTGGCAGCAGGTCCAAGCGCGCCGCTGCAAAGCCGTCCTGTCAATCCGCTTGATCGTGCTGCCATCAAGGATGAGCTGGATGTGGGTGTACGCGCCATCAATAGTCTCCTTACCGTTGGGCGCGGCCAGCGTATGGGACTATTTGCAGGCAGCGGTGTAGGTAAAAGTGTGCTGCTTGGCATGATGGCACGCTACACCAGTGCTGACGTAATCGTGGTGGGCCTGATCGGCGAACGTGGCCGCGAAGTAAAAGAATTTATCACGGAAATCCTTGGCAAAGAGGGACTTGAGCGCTCTGTCGTGGTTGCCGCGCCTGCCGATACCAGCCCGCTGATGCGCATGCAGGGCGCAGCTTACGCCACCACCATTGCGGAATACTTTCGCGATCAGGGCAAAGACGTGCTGCTGATTATGGATTCTCTGACGCGCTACGCGATGGCACAGCGTGAGATAGGTTTGGCCATCGGCGAGCCACCTGCTACCAAAGGTTATCCGCCTTCGGTATTTGCCAAACTTCCGCAATTGGTGGAACGTGCCGGAAACGGCATGGAAGGTGGCGGATCTATTACCGCTTTTTATACAGTTCTCACCGAAGGGGACGATCAGCAGGACCCCATCGCCGACAGCGCCCGGGCCATACTCGATGGACACATTGTGCTATCGCGACGCCTGGTGGAACAAGGCCACTATCCGGCCATCGATATCGAGGCATCGATTAGCCGCGCAATGAACAATCTGGTAACGCCGCAACACTTCAGTCTGGTGCAACATTTCAAACGGTTATACGCACATTACCAGCGCAGCCATGATTTGATTAGTGTAGGCGCTTACGTTCATGGCAGTGATCCGCTGCTTGACGAGGCCATCTTACTGTATCCGCGCATGGAGCATTTTCTAAAGCAGGGCATGTTCGAGGCAGACGCTTATTCAGCGAGCCTGGACAAGCTCTCCGACTTATTCGGCGCCAATGGCTCCGTTCGTGCTGTCGCACGAAATGGATCGCCCGAGATGGCAAGCACTAGCTAGGTAACTCACTATGGCTAATAATTTTTCATTGCAACCTTTGGTTCATCTGGCTCAACAAAGAAATGATGCTGCCACCAAGAAACTTGGCTTGCTGAATCGCAATCAACAATCGGCTCAGAGTAAGCTGGAAATGTTGCAGCAATACCGCAAGGATTATCAGGAAAAGATGCACAATGCAGAAAGAAACGGCATGGATCTGCAGGATCTGCGCAATTTTCAGGACTTCATCTATCGTCTGGATGATGCCATCGCGCAACAGAATGCGGTCGTTAGCCAAGCCCATATCTCGCTGCAGACAGGTCGCAGCGAATTAGCCGAGGCACAGCGCCGCATGAAATCTTTCGACACGCTGGCCCAGCGTCATGCCGAGGCGGAAAGAAAAATTGAAGCAAAAATTGAACAACGAATGCAGGACGAACACAGCGGACGCCGCCTTGCCTATCAGCAGGCCGAGCATCTTAACGAAGAGAGCTGAACACTCAACTCCAAAAACAGGACTTATATCATGACCAATCTACCCATTAACATCAGCAACGCTCCTGCCAAAGCCGCTGCGAGCAAACAGCCATCCAATAACGGGGACGTCGCACAACAAGACGGGCAGGATTTCGGTAATGTACTGACACGCCAGGTTGCGGACTCCGCCAAACCTGCCGAGCCAACTCAATCCTCATCCGGGGATGCAGGCAAGGAGCCTGCCAAGCAGCTGTCCGGGAAAGACGAAGCGGAAGCAAGCACTGCCGCTGATGCCTCCAGCACTCTACCTGCCGATATGTTGGCAGCGCTGTTGGCGCAACAAAACCTGATCACCACACCACAGCCAAATGTCAGCCTACAACCAGTAGCTAACGCGCAGACTGATGCCAGCGCAGCTGCGACATCAGACATGAAAGCCATCGAACCCACTGCCGCAGACATGACAGCCATCGAACCCGCTGCAGCAGCCATGAAGGCAATCGAACCTGCTGCAGCAGACATGAAACCGGCCGCACGCGCTGCAGCCGGGATGAAAGCTGACATACCGGCTGCGCTGGCCGGCGGCAATGTCAAAGCCTCTGACCCCGCCGTGCCTGCGCTAGACACAAAGAGCCCCACGGCGAAAAGCGCTGTCAAGGACAGCAAAGGATTTGTCGAATCGCTGAAAGCATCATTTGACACGAAAGCAGCTGCCTCAGGCTCCGGCAACCACCCTCTGCGCGAGAGTGCGATCAGCGAATTGGCAAGCACTGCGCAACAGACGCTTATTTCCGCGCCAGCACCAACTGCTGCAGCGGCAGCCAGCCCAATCAGCATCAGCACACCTGTGACACAACCAGCCTGGGGAGATGAGTTTGGCCAGAAAATTACCTGGATGGCCACACAGCGCAACCAAAGCGCAGAATTGCATCTGAATCCGCCCCAATTAGGACCGCTGGATGTAGTGTTAAAAGTGAATGGCGATCAAGCTACGGCGATGTTTACCTCCCCGCACGCAGCTGTGCGCGATGCTATCGAACAAGCATTACCTAAACTTCGTGAAATGTTGGCCGATAACGGGATCATGCTGGGCAATGCGATGGTGAGCGATCAACCTGCGCGCAACGATCAGGATAGCTCCTCGCGCAAATCACAAGGAAGAACAGCGATTTCAGGCAACGCATCGGAACCTGTCAGCATACAGGGCGGGCGCCCAACTACCATAAACCGGCATAATGGTATGGTTGATACGTTTGCGTAAGCACAAGAATATAGCTCATAATTCGCTATATTCTTGTGATGGAAAAGCTGCAACTTTGCAGATAATCACCGAATTCAAAGAGAGATATTGAAATGGCGCAAAATGCAAAGCCAGCACCACAGAAACCAGAGGCGCTGCCAGTACAAAAAAATGATAAAAAGACGACAATACTCATGGGTATTATCGCGATAATGGCATTGGTTATTGCTGCTGGTGGTGGTTGGTATGCCGCAAATATGGGCAAAGATTCACACCATGTCGAGGAAGTCAAAGTTGCACCACCCAAAACCCCTTTATTTGTGGTGCTTGATCCTTTCACCGTGAACCTGCATCGTGAGCCTGGCGAGAACGATCAATACCTGCAACTGGGAATCACACTGAAAGCCTTTGAATCCGATGTTGAGGCAAAGATCAAAACGAACCTGCCCGAAATTCGCAGCAAAATACTGCAACTGCTCACTACAAAAACGGCGACTGAACTGCTCACTGCTACAGGAAAAAAACAATTGGTAACTGAAATTGTCTATATGAGTAATGCCGTTATCGGGATCGTCAACGCACCTGCAACCACCGATAAAACACCCAAAGTCGCCGCTGCACCCCAAACTGGCGAGCCAAAAATTGCCGTGCCCCCCCCAGGCAGCGAGCTTGGAACGGAAGCGCAACTATTGGTGGCATCAGCACCGGTAGCAAAGCCGGAACCGCCTAAGGCGGTTGAGCACAAGGGTATTGCGGATGTGCTATTTACTTCATTCATAATCCAGTAATGATGCCATGAGCGAATTTCTTTCCCAGGACGAAGTCGACTCGCTGCTCCGCGGCGTTACGGGTGAGCCTGTTAAAACCGAAACGAAAGAGGTAGAAGATAAAACCAAAGCACGTCCTTACAACATTGCTTCAAATGAACGCATTGTGCGTGGGCGCATGCCCACCATGGAAGTCATCAACGAGCGCTTCGCTCGCATGCTGCGTGTCTCCATCTTTAACTTGATCCGCCGCACGGCGGAAATTTCCGTTGGGCCTGTGCGTGTTGTGAAATTTGTCGACTTCATACGCAATCTGGTATTGCCCACCAATATGAACCTGGTTCAGGCCAAGCCTTTGCGCGGCAATGCGTTGTTTATTCTTGATCCCAACCTGGTTTTCCTGGTCGTTGACACCATGTTTGGCGGCGACGGGCGCTACCATTCTCGCGTCGAAGGTCGCGAATTCACACAAACCGAGCATCGCATCATCCAGAACATACTTGGCGCAGTTTTTGAAGCATATACAAAAGCGTGGGAACCTGTGTACCCGCTTGAATTTGAATTCGTGCGCTCTGAAATGAATCCGCAATTTGCGAATATCGCCACGCCTAATGAGCTGGTTGTCGTCAGCACTTTCGATATTGAGTTCAACGATGTCAGCGGCGCGGTCAATATTTGCCTGCCTTACTCGATGATTCAACCCATCCGGGAAATGTTGTTCAGCGCCATGCAAGGCGACCATCTGAGTGCCGACAAAAATTGGAACTCCCAGATGGCCAGACAAATAAAGTCGGCAGAGATTGAACTCGTTGCTGTCCTCGGCCATGCCAATCTCAGAGTCGAAGACGTAATGAAGACAAAAGTTGGCGATATTATCCCGCTTCAGATAGAAGACAACATCCAGGCTTATGTCAACGGAGTGCCTGTGATGGAGTGCAAGTACGGGGTTTTCAACGACCAGTATTCCATCAAGGTTGAAAAAATGCTGTCCAGCCTATTCAATGAAACAGACAATGGAGATTCACATGAATGAAGATAGCAGCGGTGAAATAAGCGCCGATGACTGGGGAGCCGCGATGGCAGAGCAGAAAACACAGCCTGCCGCTCAAGCGCATGTATTCGAACAGTTTGGCGCTGGAGGTGCGTCGGCACATAACGATCTGGATATGATCCTGGACATCCCGGTGCAACTCACCGTGGAACTTGGCCGCACTAAAATGCCGATCAAAAATCTGCTGCAATTGGCGCAGGGTTCCGTGGTAGAACTCACAGCCATGGCTGGCGAACCGATGGACGTTTTAATAAACGGCTTTCTCATTGCACAAGGCGAGGTGGTCGTGGTCAATGACAAGCTCGGCATACGATTAACTGACATCATCACCCCATCCGAGCGATTGCGCCGCATCAACCGATAATTATGCCTATCCGTCTAATACTTATTGCTGCCCTGTATAGCCCTTTTTTTGCATCCGCCGAAACCGCGCGCCCTGCTTACATCCCCACTCCACCTGCTGCGGTATCAACTGGCAGTGTGATGCAGATTATTTTTAGCTTGGTCCTGGTATTGGCAGCGGTAGCCTTGGTCGCCTGGATCATGAAGCGCATCAATCTGCCTCAGCACGGCGCAGCCAGCCTGCTCAAGGTGATCGGCGGTGTCGCCGTGGGACAGCGCGAACGTATTGTGCTGGTGGAGGTAAATGACACATGGCTGATAGTAGGTGTTGCGCCAGGTCAGGTACGCACGCTGCATACCATGGCCAAGGGTCAGTTGCCGATGCATGCTGGCATCTCTGCCGGGAGCGCGGATGGAAAATTCCAGATGTGGTTGAAGCAAATGGTGGAGAAACGCAATGCGTCTTAAGCTTTTACTCGCCGTAACACTGCTTTTCACACTGATTTCAACCGCAATTGCAGCCGAGCCAAGCATTGCCGCCTTCACCAGCACTCCGGCACCCGGTGGCGGACAAAACTATTCACTGAGCCTGCAAACACTGATTCTGCTCACCTCGCTGTCTTTTCTGCCGGCGCTCCTCTTGATGATGACCAGCTTTACTCGCATCATTATTGTGCTCTCACTATTGCGCTCCGCCCTGGGCACACCTTCATCTCCGCCCAATCAGGTGATGATTGGACTGGCGTTATTTCTTACTTTCTTCGTGATGTCGCCGGTGCTGGACAAAATGTACACCGACGCATACCTGCCCTACAGCGAGAAAAAACTTACGCTTGAACAGGCATTCAACATCGGCATTGTCCCGCTGAAGACTTTTATGCTGCGCCAGACGCGCGAATCCGATCTCGCCCTGTTTGTTAAAATATCCAACAGTGAACCGTTGCAGAGCGCTGAAGATGTACCGCTAAGGATTTTGGTGCCTTCTTACGTGATCAGCGAATTAAAAACTGCTTTCCAGATTGGTTTTGTTGTGTTTATTCCTTTCCTCATCATCGACATGGTGGTGGCCAGCGTCCTCATGTCCATGGGTATGATGATGGTTTCCCCCGCCATGATTTCATTGCCGTTCAAGATCATGCTGTTTGTGTTGGCTGACGGATGGAATCTGCTCATCGGCTCGCTGGTTCAGAGCTTTTACACTTGAGATCCCCATCATGACTCCTGAAAGCGTAATGACACTGGGTCGCCAGGCACTGGAACTCACCGTAATTGTTTCTGCGCCGGTACTGCTGACGGCGTTGATCATCGGGCTACTGGTCAGCATATTCCAGGCTGCCACCCAGATCAACGAACAGACACTGTCATTCATTCCCAAATTGATAGGCATGTTTGGTGTACTCATCATTGCGGGACCGTGGATGATAGGTCTGATGGTCGATTTCATCCAGAGACTGTTTACCAACATCCCCTGGATGGTGGGCTAAGTGCACCATAGCCCCCGCCCAGCTTGAGCACGGTAAAGCCCCAATGATCAATATCACCAGCGCGCAACTGGAGACCTGGCTAGCCGCCTTCATCTTTCCACTTGCACGCATCCTTGCGCTTGTAGCCAGCTCACCTGTCATCGGCAACAAGCAAGTACCCGCCCGAGTCAAAGTCGGCTTTGCCATGCTGATCACATTTCTCATTGCACCCACACTGGATATACCACCGGACATCGAGGCAGCGTCGGGCATGGGATTGTTTATTCTGGCACAGCAAATATTGGTGGGCCTGGCGATGGGATTTGCGATGCGTCTGGTATTTACCGCCATTGACATGGCAGGCGACATTATGGGTATGCAAATGGGTCTAGGATTCGCCACTTTCTATGACCCGGTCAATGCCACCAATACTCAGGTGATCGCGCAATTTCTTGGCATTCTCGCTGCACTAGCCTTCCTCAGCATGGATGGTCACCTCTACATGCTGGCCACTCTGGCTGAAAGTTTCCAGGCATTTCCTATCACCACCCAAGTACCCTCTGCGCACGCAATGCATACACTTACTTTATGGGGCGGGGAGATTTTTGCGCACGCCCTGCGGCTGTCTTTGCCGCTGATAGGCGCCCTGCTCATCACCAACCTGGCGCTCGGCATCCTGACGCGAAGTGCGCCACAGCTTAACATCTTCGCCATCGGTTTCCCGATCACCTTGGTCGTGGGTTTCGTCACCCTGATGCTAACCTTGTCTTATTTTGCACCGATGCTGGAAGTATTTACGCAGGCCGGGCAAGACACTATGCTGCGTATTGCCCAGCAACTGGGCAAGCACTGATCAAGCAGTTTCAGTTTCTGGAAAATACTTAAATCCGGGCTTTATGCAAAGTGCATAGTGCCCTGTTTGATCTTTATCCTGACGAATAAATTAAATGTAATTAAACAACGACATATCGGATATCTGCTTGAACGTTTTTTGTGCGGCCTGCAGGCTGAGCTGCTGCTGGTTCATATCACTTATGCCCTTGTTGTAATCCACATCCTGCAGTTGCGACAGCGTGGTTTTGTAATTCAGCCCAAGGTCTTCCCCGATGGATTGCAGTGTATCAAGTTCACTCATACGCGAGCCAAGTGAACCACGCACTGTCAACACAGTATTCAGATCACTGTCCAGCTTGTTCAGCCCCCGGTTCAGGTTATTGGTGAAATTTGCCCCAGACAAACCCATCGTCGTAATCAGGTCGGAGACGGTTTTGAATATGCTCTCGTTTGTGCTGGGAGCAAGGGTAAAAGCATCGCCATCGGCGGGAAGGCCGGTCACTTCAATTTGCATGCCATCGAAACTGATAGCTTGCCCGCTGACATAGGGCGTGTTAGCCGGTGGGCCAGGTGGAACTGGAAGTCCAGTAGTGTTGTTGAAGACATTGTAGACCTTCGTCGGCACTAGACTCGGGCCCACCAAAATTGTGCTGAAACTCACCGTATAATTATTGCCCGTCAACAACCCCTGATTGGTGACCAGACCCTGACTGACTATGCCGGTGCCGGTATTGCCAGCACCCAAATTGCTCGTAGGGTCAGGTTGCACAATAAAGGTACCATTGCCATTTTTGACGCGCATGAAGATGTCAGCCCCCGAATCGGTGGTCGCCATTTGCCTGGAACTGCTTATCTGAAGCTTGCGCTGACCATCATCACCCAAATATTGAACACCGCCGACAGCATTGATGAAGGGTTGTGTTTTGCCCTGATAGCCCGAAAACAGGTAATTGCCTATCCCGTCCGTACTGTTAGCCAAGGCCTGCAGCTCCTCAAGCTGTCCGGACAACGCGCTAGCCAATGTACGCCGGTCGGTAACAGACATCGTCCCACCGCCAGCCTGTACGGCAGTAGTTCTGATATCCTGCAACAGGCTGCTCACATTCTGCAGAACGCTCTCCGATATGGAAGATATACTCATAGCAGAATTCCTGTTGCTCGCATACTGGGTATTGCTGGAGTCAGCCTGTGTCAGTTCCAGCGCACGCGCCGTTGCAGCCGGATCATCCGCTGGCGTCAGCATGCGCCGTCCTGACGCCAGCGTCTGTTGTGTATGCAATAGCTTGGCCTGCTGCATGTTCAGATTACTGATATTTACATCGTAAATGGCGCTGGTGCTGATACGCATGGCTAACCTACTTTCCTAGTTCCAATATTGTGTCAAACATGACGTTGGCGACCTGCAAGGCCTTACCTGCGGCCTGATAGGCGCGTTGATAGCGCAACAGATTGGCCGCTTCCTCATCCAGATTCACGCCGGAAAATGATTTAATTGTCTGGATGGACTGCTCGACCATGCTGCTCTGCGCATTGCTGGTCACCTCCAGCTCGCGCGTTTTGTTACCCACCGAGCTGACCAGCTGACTATAAGCCCCCTGATAGGAAGTTGTGCCACCTGCCATCGTGGTCTGCGTCTGCAAACTGGCGAGCAACAGCATATTGCTTCCATCCGCCGTCGCACCGGTATTGGGGCCGATGGTAAAAGTGTCTGTGGCAGAAGGCGAGCCGGTAATCTGCATAGTCCAGCCGTTATAGGAAATGTTGGTACCCGCCGTATATGGCAGGCCAGCGGCTGGCAGCCCTACGCCCACGCCGGCAATATTGTAGGTGGTAGGCGGGTTATTAAAGGTAATGGTGATGGGTTGCTGCAGGTTAAGATCGGTCAGCGGATGCGCCGGGTTAGGTGTAACCGGAGGGGGGAGATTCACCGTAACGGCGCTGATCTTGCCTGTTCCGAGATTGCTTAGGGTTGCATTGCTGCGTACCGGTGAGGCTGCAGCGATTTTGGCTGGATCACTGATTGCAGCCGCAATATCCCGCGCGCCATTTACCGTAGGACGTATCATGAAGGTATCGCCAGCCACTGCGCCTGCCGTAGTAGTCAGGGTTAGGCCATCAACCGGTGCGGCCGGTAAACCTGCGGGGTAGTTGGTCACCAGGTTATCGCTCAGGCGGGTCAGCGTATAGCTCGTGCCGCCATTGAATTTCAGCCGGTAATCACTTCCGGTCAGCGCAGAATAATCGGTTGCGGCAACCACACTGGCGCTTATCGCAGCCGTGCCCACATTAGCGGTACTGCTATAGACTTGGGGTACGGCCTGGATAAAAAAATTCCCTCCCAGCGCGCCATTTAAATCCTGTCCCATCTGATGTTGCTGATTAAACGTTCCTGCCACCGCCATCGCCACACGGCCCAATGCATTCTGCGTGTCGGTCAACGCCTTGTCACGGAAGCTCAGCAATCCGCCCAGATTGCCACCCTGCAAACTGCTTTGCTGGATGGTGGCAACTACACCATTGCTGTAGTTAAAAACGATGTCAAGCTTGCTGGGGTCGGTTGGCGAATATTGGGTACTCATGGTGAGGGTCTGATCGCCCATCACCAGCGGCTGACCGCTGCCGATAAACACACTGAAACTGCCGTTATCCTGCTTGACGACCGTGGCCTTGACTTCCTGATTCAACAAGGTGAGCAACTGGTCACGCTGATCCATCAGATCATTGGGTGGCTGTCCATTGGCCGACTGCGCGAGGATGATGTTGGTATTGAGCGCGGCAAGCTGTTTGGCGTAGCTATTAATCTGCGTAACGGTATAGCCTATCTGTTTATTTGCCCCCTCTGTCAACTCAGACAAACGCTGATTGATGGATTGAAAACGCGACGTCAGCAAACCCGCACCACTTAACAATGATTGCCGCGAGGGCACAGACTCCGGATTGTTGGACACATTGTTAACTGAACTGAAAAAATCCTGAACCGCGGGTGACAATCCTGAAGTCGGGTCTGCCAGCATATTGTTAATTTGCTGCATTTGCGCATAGTAGGTAGTCAGTTGTGAGGACACACTCTGTTCCTGCAACAACTGATTCCCCAGAAATTCGCTGTATACGCGCTTGACCGTGGAGACATCTACCCCTTGCCCAATGAATCCGGTACCGGATACTTGTGCCTGACGGGTGACGAAATCCACCTCCTGACGATTAAAGCCCGGAGTATTCGCATTGGCAATATTGTGCTGAGTCGTTGCCAATCCGACCTGATTGGCTGTCAATGCACTGACACTGGTACTGAAAATGCCTACGCCCATACTGTTTCTCCCGGTTTACTATGCGTATATATGATTGTTATCGTCAGCTTTGCGGTTTTCTTTAGCCCATGAACGTTTTTTTCCGCAACCTGCTGTTTTGCCTTGTTTGTTACGCCTGCGACCCATCCTTGCGCAGTACCATCAAGCCAGCGTATTCACCTTACCGATTACTTTAACCAGCTTCTCTGCATACCGCGGATCGGTTGCATAGCCCGAGTCCTGCAACGCCTGTGCAAAACCATGTGCATCGCCGCCTTGCGACAACACATCGGCATAACGTTCATTGCCGCTCAACAGCTTGGCATAATCACGAAATGCATCGGCATAGCTGTCATAAGCGCGGAATTTTTCTGTGGGCTTGCTGGCCACCCCATTATGGTATTCCGTGGTTTTCACCTCGGCCACTTTTCCGTTCCAGTTCGCACCAGCCTTGATGCCAAACAGATTGTGGCTGTCTGTCCCGTCCGCCATGAGGATCGCACGCCGCCCCCAGCCGCTTTCCAGAGCGGCTTGCCCCAGCATCATGTGCGCAGGCAAACCGGTTTCGCGACTCACTTTTTCGGCATGCGGCAACAGGCGCTGCACAAAATCCTGCTGAAAATTTTCGTTGTATGCCGAGGGCAGGCTGTTTTTTGCTGGCGCTGATACTGCAAGTGCGGGATTCGGTTGTGGCGCCGCTTGCCTGCTCGCTGGCGGCGCTGCCTCCGCGATTGATGGCGTAACCGAAGCGGCCTCGGCTGCTTCTACAGCGGGCATTTGCCGGCTCAGTTGTTTCACCATAATATCCGCCAGGCCAACACCTCGATTGCCCATGTTCTCTGCCAGCTGCTGATCCAGCATGGAAGTGAACATTTTTGTCTGTTCGCTATCGAACACACCATCCTGCGGCGTCGCATCGCGCATCGACTTCAGCATCATGTTCATGAATACCGTCTCAAACTGTTTTGCTGCTACTTTCAGCGCCTTGCCCGGCTCCTGCTTGGCCTGCAGTCGCAGACTGTCCAGGTTTTGGCTGTCCAGCGCCAGTTGATTCCCGCTGTTGCCGGGAGTATTGCCCAGCATATTGACAGGAACGCTCATTTAGATGATCTCCAGCTCGGCATGCAATGAGCCGGCCGATTTCATTGCCTGCAGGATCGCCAGCAGATCCTGCGGTGTGGCGCCAATCGAGTTCAGCGCACGTACAACTTCATTCAGGGACACGCCTTTTTTCAGGGCCAGAATCGAGCCTTTGTCGGCCTGTATTTCAATGCTGGATTTTGTGGATTCCACTGTTTGCCCCGCAGACAAGGGAAAAGGCTGACTCACAGCAGTTTCGGTCTGGATCACCACCGTCAGATTACCGTGCGATACCGAGCAATTTTCCAGGGTAACCGACTGGTTCATCACCACCGAACCGGTACGCGCATTGATGGTCACGCGTGCCGATGCCTGTGCCGGTTCAACCTGCAGATTCTCGATGCGCGCAATGAATGACACACGTGCACTGCCCGCGGGGGCTCGCACCTGTATCGTGCGTCCATCCAGTGCTGCAGCGATTTCAGTATCCGGGGACAACTCTTTGTTGATGGCATCGGCCAGTCGCATGGCCGTGGTGAAATCTGTCGAATTCAGCTGCAGATTTATGTAATCTCCCTGCCCCAATGCAGTCGGCACTGAACGTTCCACAGTCGCCCCTTCGGGAATGCGGCCTACGCTCAGATGATTGACCTGCACTTTGGAGCCGCCCGCTGCGGCACCCGCTCCGCTCACCACCAGGTTTCCCTGCGCGATCGCATATACCTGGCCATCAGCGCCTTTCAGCGGCGTCATCAAAAGAGTTCCCCCGCGCAAACTTTTCGCATTGCCAATGGAGGAAGCAGTGATATCTATCGTCTGCCCCGGACGGGCAAAAGCGGGCAGAGTGGCTGTCACTGTCACAGCAGCCACGTTTTTCAATTGCAGGCTGGTGCCTGGCGGCAGGGTAACACCCAACTGCGCCAGCATGCTGATAGTACTCTGTATGGTGAAGGGAGTCTGCGTAGTCTGATCCCCGCTGCCATCCAGGCCAACCACCAGGCCATAGCCCAGCAACTGGTTGTCACGTACGCCGAGCACGCCGGCAAGATCTTTGATGCGTTCGGCCGATGCCCCCAGCGGCAACATCAGCAGCACCATCGCCAAGCCGAATTTGATCATTGCAATCATGCGCGGATTCCTTGCTAGAATGGGAAAATGGACAGGAAGAAGTTCCCGAACATACTGCTGACATCAGACATATCGATATGGGTTGCGCCCTTGTATTCGACCCGCACATCGGCCACCTGCGTGGATTGCACGATGTTGCCGCCAGCGATGGTGTTGGGGTTGACCACCCCTGAGAATCGCACATATTTCTGCGCATGCTTGATCGCCACCTGTTTTTCGCCGCTAACCACCAGATTGCCGTTAGACAACACCTCAATTACCGTCACGGTAATCGTCCCACTAAACGTATTATTGCCCGCGTTATCGCTGGTGCTGGCATTTTTCAGGCTCGAACCGCCGGAGATTCCAAACTGCCCGACCGGTTCGCCCACCATGTGCGGCAACATCCCGCCACTGATGTTCGGCGAGGCGACATTGATACTGCCGCTTTTATCCATATTGCTGCTTGATTTCTCGCTGGCCGCAGTCGTTTCGGCAATTCTGATGATCAGTACATCGCCGACGTTGCGCGGACGCTTGTCTTCAAACAGTGGGCGTTCGTTGCTGCCAGCCTGAAATATGGAGCCATTCTCCAATGCTGCAGGCTTGCTCTCAACAGGCCTGGCCGTCAGCGGTTGCTTAATGCTGGTGGAAGGCGTGCACGCGGCCACCGACAGCAGGACTGCAACAACCACGCTCCATTTCATCAAACTATACATGGGCCGCCTTTTCATCAAAGCTGCGCAATTTTCTGCAGCATCTGGTCAGATACCGTGATTGCCTTGGAATTGATCTCATACGCGCGTTGCGTCTGTATCATGTTCACCAGTTCTTCCACCACGTTCACGTTGGAAGTTTCCAGATAACCCTGCGTCAACGATCCCGCACCATTGGTGCCGGGCACATTGGTAGTTGGAGTGCCGGAGGATGCTGTTTCTGCATACAGGTTTGAACCCTGGCTTTGCAGGCCGGTAGGATTGATGAAAGTGGCCAGTTGCAGGTTGCCAATCTGTATGGGTGCCACCACGCCGGGCTGCGTCACTGACACCGTGCCGTCAAGGCCGATGGTGACACTGGTTGAATTAGCCGGAATAGTGATGCCTGGCTGTATCGGAAAACCATTGGCTGTCACCAGCTGTCCCTGGTTGTCAGTCTGGAGAGAGCCATCACGCGTGTAGTTAATTGAGCCATCAGGCATCTGCACCTGCAGGAAACCGTCGCCATTTATCGCCACATCCAGCTTGTTGCTGGTCTGCTGCAAATTGCCCTGGGTGTGTATGCGCTCGGTCGCCACTGGGCGCACCCCGGTACCGATCTGCAGGCCAGAAGGTATCTGTGTTTGCTGCGATGACTGGGCTCCCGGCTGGCGCAGGTTCTGGTACAGCAAATCTTCGAACACCGCGCGCGAACGTTTAAAGCCGGTGGTGCTGACGTTCGCCAGATTGTTGGAAATAGTATCCATCTGCGTCTGCTGAGCATCCAGGCCGGTTTTCGAAATCCATAGGGAACGTATCATGATCTTTATCCTTTCACTGCAAAATTATCTCAGCCGATCAGCCGCCTACATTCAGGATCTGACCTGCCTGGCGCGAATTGTTATCTGCCGTTGTCAGCATCTTCATCTGCATATCGAATTGCCGCGCCAGCGTGATCATGTTGACCATTGCTTCCACCGCATTCACATTGCTGCCTTCCAGATGTCCTGAAGATACTGAAACATTGGCATCGGCATTGGCAGCCCGGCCATCCGCACTGCGAAACAATCCATCGTCTCCGCGCACCAGTTGTGCCTGCGCCGGGTTAGTCAGTTTGAGCCGGCCAATCACAGTAACGGCGGTAACCTGGCTGTTAGTCGGCACAGTCGAAATAGTGCCGTCTTTGCCGATGGTAATCTGGGTATCCGGCGGGACGGTAATCGGGCCGGTCTCACCCATCACGTTCAACCCGCTGCGTGTTTGCAGCACACCATTAGGCGTCAGTTGAAAACTGCCATTGCGCGTATAAGCCTCGGCACCATCTGCAGTCTGCACCGCCAGCCAGCCATCGCCATTCACTGCAACGTCCAACGCGCGCCCGGTTGGTTGCATCGGACCCTGGGAAAAATCTGCCCCGGCGGTGGAATCCACCACAAAGGTGCGCGTGGGCAAGCCTTCGCCTAGCAGCGGCACGGCGCGGAAGGTATTGATCGCCGAGCGGAAGCCTGGAGTATTGGCGTTGGCCAGATTTTGCGATACCGCGGCCTGCTGTTGCAACGCGTGAGACGCTCCGGTCATTGCGGTGTATATCAGTTTGTCCATAGCATGCTCCTCGGCTTCACTTCAATCCGTTAATCAGCGCAGGTTGGTAATGGTCTGCATAATGGAATCCTGCGCCTTGATCGTCTGCGCATTGGCCTGATACACCCGTTGTGCCGTGATCATGTTAACCAGCTCGGCAGTCAGATCGATATTTGAATCCTCTGTCGCCCCCGAGCGCACGATACCCAGGCTGGATGTGCCCGGCGCGCCAAGCAGCGCCTGACCCGAAGCGGCCGAGCTGGTCCACTCGTTATTGCCCTTGGGCTGCAAACCCTGCACATTGGCAAAGTTGGCCAGCACGACCTGCCCCAGCAATTGCGATTGCCCGTTGGTATAGCGCCCGACAATCGTGCCATCCGAGGCGGTAGAAAAATCATTCAACTGACCGGAGGTATAGCCATTCTGCGACAGCGTGTTCACGCCAAATGGCGCTCCAAATTGCGTAGACTTTGAAAAATCAATGGACAGCGGCTGCGGTATGACCGAACCCGTTGCATAGGTAATGCCGCCCGCAGGAACGGTTAGCTGTCCGACCGGGGGGCCGACCGGCGCAACAAGCAAACCGCTCGTACTGAAACCCAATTGACCCAGCAAGGTGCCGGATGGCGGCACCGTCGCTATGCCATCGGTGGGCAGATTATCCACCGTCATACGCACATCCCATGTGTTACTTGTCGCCGGCGCCACCTTAATGAAATAAAGCGAGGCAATATGATTATTGCCCAGACTGTCGTAAACCGTCATCGCCGTCGACTTATTGTAGGAAGTCTGGTCGGTCGGGTTGAACACGGCAGTAGTCGGTACCAGTTCGCGCGAGTCCAGGTTCACACCCGCGATTGAGGTTGTGGTTGGCAGCGGTGAAATCGCGTTTCTGGGCAGATTCAAGGGTCCGACGCTTCCGGTCGAAATAAGTCCGGTCAGCTTGTTGACCGGATAGCCGTTCAGTTGATGCCCCTGCGGCGTGATGATAAAACCGTCCTTGTCCAGTTGAAACTGGCCGTTGCGGGTATAGGCCAGTGCACCGTTGTTATTCGTCTGAAAGAACCCCTGACCGCTGATGGCCATATCCAGCGGATTACTGGTGGAGGTGATATTTCCCTGTCCAAACTGCTGCGCCACCGCCATCACCTTGGTGCCAATACCGACAGCCGCATCGGTGGAGCCACCCTGGGCATTGGCATACACATCGGAAAACTGTGCCTGGGACTGTTTGAAACCGACGGTATTGGCGTTGGCCACGTTGTTGCCGATCACGTCCAGATTACCTGACGCCGCTTTTAATCCACTTAATCCCTGTTGAAAGCTCATGCTGTTCTCCTTTGTGTTGGTGATCACTACACTGCCGCTTGTGCGGCGCGTGCCGTGCCTGCTTACAAGATTTGTTTTACCGATGACAGACTGACTTCGCCTATTTGCGCCACATTAAGCGTCGCACCCGCAGGTCCCTGCATGACGCTGTTGACCATGCCGTAGGACATCGTGCCGACACTGGATTCCACACCTCCCAGCACCGCCTTCGCGCTGATCTTGTAGCTGCCATTCGCAACTGGCTGCCCCAGGTCATTGAGGCCATCCCACTGTACGGCTACGTTGCCGGTACTCTGGCTGCCCATTTGCATGTTGCGTACCACGTTGCCTGATGCATCGGTAATCGCCACGCTGACGCTGTCTGCAGGCTGGGTCAGATCAAGCGCCGCCACAGCCTTGCCGTTCACCAGTTCGATTTTATTTCCCGGCACCATCACCACGTGTCCGATCATGGAAGCCGCCTGCATGGATTGCGATGTGATCATGCTGCTGCTCAGGGCCTGCAGGGTGGAATTCAGCTTGTCGATACCGCTCACAGTGCTGAGTTGCGCCATCTGCGAGGTCACCTGCGCATTATCCATTGGATTCAGGGGATCCTGATTCTTCATCTGGGTAACCAGCAGCTTCAAAAACCGGTCCTGAGATTCTATTACTGCATTATTCGTGGAACTGGTTGAGCTGGTTGGTGCGGTAGTTGTACTGCTGGCTAAGGTTGAACTAATCATGACGTATCCCTTTTGTCTGTTTTATTGAGCTGGATTACTCTTATTGGCCGATGGTCAGTGTCTTAAGCAACAGGGTCTTTGAAGTATTCATCACTTCCACGTTGTTCTGGTAGGAACGCGAGGCCGAGATCATGTTCACCATTTCGTCCACAGGATTCACATTGGGCATAGCCACATAACCCTGCGCGTTGGCCATCGGGTGTTTCGGGTCATAGACCAGCTTCATTGGCGCATTATCCTCGACCACCGCCGCCACTTTTACGCCAGCGCCGCCTTGCCCGCCCGCTCCCATCGGGGTAGTGCTAAACACCACCTGTTTCGCGCGGTAGGGCTGACCATCGGGGCCGGTTGCACTATCCACGTTGGCCAGATTACTGGCCACCACGTTAAGCCGTTGTGCCTGCGCTGTCATCGCGGAGCCTGAGATATTGAATATATTGAATAAAGACATAATGATTACCCCTGTAAAGCGGTTAATATTTTCTTGATATCATCGCTGATGAAATGCACGCTGGCCTCGTAGTGCAACGCATTATCGGCAAACTGTGCACGCTCCACATCCATATCGACTGTATTGCCATCGGCGCTCGGCTGCACCGCTGTACGATACATCACGGGCGCGCCAAGGGCACCCAGCGCATCGCTGCCGCCTCCATTCAAATGGCTGACAGCAGTCGTTGCCATCTGCAATTTGGCGTTTGAACCCGCCAACGCGCCTTGCATGGCCTTGGAAAAATCGATATCCTTAGCCTTGTAATTCGGTGTATCCGCATTCGCGATATTGGATGCGATCAGCTCCTGTCGTGCCGCACGCAGGGTCAATGCAGTCTGGTTAAAGCGCAAAGTATCATCGATTCTACTGCTCATATGCTGCCTCCCGATCCGTTTCGTTGACCTGATTGATGACCTCTATGACGGGCATACTAGTCGCTTTGCAACAAAACAATCATCCGATTAAAGCTAAAAATCCCGTTCTTTTCCCCGGCTAAATGCTGCGCAAAATACTTCCCTGATGCCCCTTAGTCGACGACAATACGATCATGCACAAACTCCTCGCTTCACTGCTTGTCCTGCTAACCTTTAGCTCACCACCCGCTTGCGCGGGTCCTTCACAAAGCCATGCCGTTATCCGAGACACCGTTTTGGCATTTGTGCAGACTCAGACCAGAGCACTACCAGGAAAAGTCTCCATCCAAGTTTCCGAGATAGACCGGCGTATCGTGTTACCTGCCTGTCCCGCTCTGGAAGCTTTTCTGCCGGCCGGCACACAGTTGAACGGCAACAGCAACGTCGGCGTGCGCTGCAACGGCAAACAAAGCTGGTCACTGTTTGTTCAGGTGAATGTAAAAATTAGCGTGAACCTGCTCACTGCCAATACAACCTTGCGCCAGGGACAAACCGTAGGCGCCGAGGATATCGGCAGCCTGAGCAGCGAGTCACTGCAAGCAGGCACGATGACCGATCCGGCACAGGCCATCGGAAAAATAATGAAATATGGGGTTGCAGCAGGGCAGATATTGCGCCAAGACATGCTGCGTGCGCCCTACACCGTGAAGCAGGGACAAACCGTGCGTATCAGGGTGCAGGGATCAGGTTTTCGGGTGAGCGCCGAAGGCCAGTCACTCAACAATGCTGCAGAAGGAGAAACAGCCTTGGTCAGGACACCATCAGGACAGACGGCAAGCGGAGTTGTCAGGGGCGGAATAATCGAAGTCTCCCAATAACGGCAGGAAAAATCATTAGTATTCAATTACAATAAAAACTTATAGCAGCATTGCCGCAGCCTGAATCCGGCACAAGCGAACAAATAGTTTCACGCAACCATTTGAATATAATAAATATTAAATAAATTTAAATATATTTGCAGAAATACCTAAAGTTTTACAGAAGGTTGCCGATGTACATACCGTACAGCATATAAACGAAGGAGCCATAAGATGAAAATCGACAATACCACCCCGTCTTTGCCCGCCTCACAGATCGGTGAACTGGCACCGCGCTCGCCAACCTCAAAGCCTGCTGGAGGCACTGCGCCCAGTGAAACCAGCGTTCACCTGAGTCCTGCCAGCGCGCAACTGAGGAGCTTGGGAAACAGCGTTGCGGGTTCCTCAGCGGTCAACACGGAAAAAGTTGCGGCGATCAAACAGGCGATTAGTGAAGGCCGCTTTCAGGTCAATCACGCTGCAGTCGCAGACCGCTTGATTGACAGTGTGAAAGAACTGATCAGCACAAATCAGTCCGGGTCCGCTTAACAATAGTGAACACTCACAACTCAACCGTGACTAGCGACGCTATTCTGAAATTGGACAACGAACTCGACGCCCTGCGCCAGTTCGTTGCCCTGCTTACTTCAGAGCAGCAATTATTGCTTAACAATGATACCGAACCCCTGCTGACGCTGAGTGAAACCAAAATGAAGGTTGCAAGTCAGCTGATGGAGATGGGTGCATCGCGCAGAAAAGCCCTGCTCGGGAACAGTGCGGATAACATGGAAACGTGGATAGCCAAGCATGCGCCCAACCGCCTTGGAGGGTGGAGCGAGATACGCAAACTGGCAGCTCAGGCACAACATCTCAACAGTACCAATGGAGAACTGATTAATTCCAGGCTGCAACACAACCAGCAAGCGCTCAACGTATTGCACGCCGCTTCAAAAACTACTGCCAGTCTGTATGGCCCGGATGGGCAAGCCAATTTAAACAGTTCCGGACGACATCTCGGCAGCGGCTAACAGGCGACGGAATTACCAGAACATTGTGGTTATTCAGCCTTTAGCTCGGCTTTTTCCTCCACCCTGTTTTGCACAGGGTGTTCCAGTGCAGGTGCCAATATGGTTACGGTTACACGGCGATTGCGTACCCGCCCTTCCGCCGTATCATTGCTGCTGATCGGATGATATGACGCCAGACCCACAGCACGAAGACGTTCTGCAACAACACCCTGCTCGATAAACAGTCGCACCACACTGCTGGCACGTGCAGCAGACAACTCCCAGTTGGAAGGGAACTGTGGTGTGTAGATTGGGATGTCGTCAGTATGCCCTTCCACTTCAATGGCCTCCGAGCCCGATTCCAGCACCTTGGCTACTGCAGTCAGGGTGCGCGCAGCGCTCCGCTGCAGCGTCGCTTCCCCCTGTTCAAACAGCGCGCTGGCATTAATCTCAACCACCACGCCACGCGGCGTTTGCGTCACACTGACCATGTCCTTCTTTACCAGGGGGGCCATGACTTGGTTAAGATTCTTGACCATCGCCTGCATTGCTTCATTTTGCTTGCGCTGCTGTTCGGCCAGACGTGCGTTTCTCTTGTCGACCAGTGACTTTAACAACAGCTCCTGCTCATTTTGCGGTACCAGCAGGTTCGGATCAGTTGTTCCCGGCTTGCTTGAGGGTGCAGCGCCAAATGCAAAATTCAAGGAGCTGCTAAATACCTTGTATTTGCCTTCATCCACCTTGGACATCGCGTACAGCACGACAAACAGCGCAAACAGCAGGGTAATGAAATCTGCATAGGAGATTAGCCAGCGCTCGTGGCTTTCCGGTTCATGCCTTCTCGATCGTCGAGCCATGACTTAGGGAATGTAGCCCTGTAGTTTATTTTCGAGGTAGCGCGTATTTTCGCCATTGGCAATCATCATCAGGCCATCGATAAACATTTCGCGAACGCTGACCTGCTGCAAAATAATCATCTTGAGCTTGCCGGAAATCGGCAGGAATACCAGATTGGCCAAACCCACACCATAGAGGGTGGAAATAAATGCAATCGCAATACCCGCCCCCAGCTTTGACGGATCGGTCAGGTTTTGCATCACGTGCACCAAACCCAGTACCGCCCCCATGATGCCTATTGTTGGTGCATACCCGGCTGCTGATTCCCAGACGCGTGCGGACTGAAAATGACATTGCTCATAGGTATGCAAATCGATATCCAGCACACTGCGAATTTTTTCCGCGCTGTTTCCATCCACCAGCAACTGCAGTCCTTTACGGATAAATGGATCGCGCATCTCGTCGATCTGATCTTCCAGCTTCAGCACGCCTTCCCTGCGCACCACATTGCTCCAGGCGCTCAGTTGATAGACCATCTTCTGCTGTGGAATTTTCGGCGTGGCAAATGCCCAACGTCCCATACCGATACCCATTCCAAATATCTTGTAAGGCGTCTGCAACATCACTGCACCTAGCGTACCCCCCAGCACGATCAGCAGGGATGCACCTTGCAGTAGCAGGACAACGCTGCCGCCTTCCAGCAAAGATCCGCCGACAATGCCTGAGACTGCAACCAGCAAGCCAAAGAAACTGAGCTTGTCCATCAATGATCCTCCAGCATGCTGCGCAGCCTGCCTACGGCCTGGCTATGCAACTGGCAAACGCGCGACTCGCCTACTCCCAGCACCTCGCCGATTTCGCGCAAATTCATATCCTGTTCATAATGCATTCCCATCAGCATGCGTTCCCGTTCTGGCAGGTTTTCGATCGCCTTGATCAGCGCATCACGAAAACGTTCATCCTTCAATAATTCCAGGGGATTGGATTTTCCATCCGTTTCAAAGCGTTCGAAAAAATCTTCACCGTCATCATTGTGAAAATCCTCGACATACATTAATTGCGCGCCGCGCGATTCCTGCAATAGCTGCTGATAATCTTGCAACGTGATGTCGAGCTCCTTGGCGATCTCGGATTCCGTCGGTGATTTCCCCAGCCGTTGCTGTGCACGACTGATCGCATTTTCTATAAGACGCATATCGCTGCGCATGCTGCGCGGTAGCCAATCGGCTCCGCGCAGCTCATCCAGCATCGCACCGCGTATGCGCTGCGATGCGTAAGTTTCGAACTGCGCACCGCGCAATTCATCGTATCGCCCTGCTGCATCCAGCAAACCGATCATGCCGGCTTGAATCAAATCATCTACTTGCACGCTATTCGGCAGCTTAAGCATCATGAAATGGGCGATGCGTTTCACCAATGGCGCATATTCTTTAAGGCATTGTTCTTTGTCACTTATTCCGGTTGCGGTATACATAACTTTATGGTGGTATAGGTCAGCGTGTACTAGGCGTTGCACATGCTCTAGCGCTGCAGCAAGCGTTGCATTAGTTGATTCAATGCATTGCTACCGTTTATTTCTGCGGCGGGGAGCAGCATCAGGTTGCGGGCCAGTTCGATAAATGCGTGTGATGCGGGAGCGTCTGGAAGTACCTCCACCAGCGGGCGCCGCAACTGCGTCGCCCGGCCAAGATTTTCATCCTGCGGAATGCTGCCCATATACTTCAGCCGCACCTGCATGTGCCGCTGTGCTACCTGCGCCATATTTTCAAACACAGTGCGCGCTTCTTGCTCATTACGCGCCTTGTTGACGATCAGATCGAATGCCTTGCGGCCATTATGCGCAGCCATATGCTTGAGCAATGCATAACTCTCGGTAATGCCGTCAGCAGTTGCATTCAGTACCAATAACAGCGGCTCATCCGCGGACAGGCTGGCGCATACCGAATGCCCGTCCGGCGTTGCATCTACCAGCACCACATCCATACCCATGGATGCAGCCGTCAAACTCGCAAGCAGGCGCTCGCGTTCCGCCCCGCTCAGCCGGGGCAATGCCTGCATCGCTCTGGCTACGGGAAGCACATGCACTCCATTTGCCGTATGCAGCAGAATATCGCGCAACTGCATATCGTCCCGAACTGCGTTCAGCAAATCGAAACGCGGCCTGAGTGCGAGCGCATTCGCCACGTTATCGTGTGCCAGATTCTCATCCAGCACCAATACCTGTTTATCCGCGCGTGCCAGCGCGGCGGCCAGGTTCACCACGACACTCGTGGCGCCCAGGCCCTGACGTGCGCCGACTACCGTAACCACGCGCAAAGAGGCGCGCACGAACAGCCGGCGCAGTCCTTCCGCCTGATCGAAATCGTGTTCAGACAGCATGTTCGCCCCGCATTGAAACCTTGACCGCCTGCCCTGCCATCAAGGCCGGGATATCAAGTTCCTGTGCAGCAAAAGCTGCAGATTTGTTAGCCGAACCAAAAGCCCGGTGTAACAGATAGGCCATATTCACCTCATGGAAATCTTCCGGCACGCGCTGTCCGTTGGACACATAATGCAAGGCCAGCTTGTGGCGTACCATCACATCCAGCACCGAGCCCAATGTTGCCGCCTCGTCCAGCTTGGTTGCAATGCAGCCAATAACCCCGTGACCGTGATACATGCGCACCACGTCTTCCAGCGTTTCGCCACTGCTGGTTGAGTTCAGCAACAGCAGGCGCTGCACGCCTGCGGCATCAAACATCTCTGCCTGCTCCGCCACACGCTTGTCGCGCTGGCCCATGCCCATGGTGTCTATCAGCACCAGGCGTTTGTGTTTGAGTCCGGACAAAGTAACGCGCAGGTCTCCGGTATCGCGTGCCGCATGAACCGAAACACCCAGAATTTTGCCGTAGATGCGCAACTGTTCATGCGCACCGATACGGTAACCGTCGGTTGTCACCAGGGCCACGCTGTCGGCACCGTAGCGCACCACGGCGCGCGCTGCCAGCTTGGCCGTGGTCGTGGTTTTCCCTACGCCGGTTGGACCTATCAATGCATAGATACCACCGCGCACCACCACATCTTCCGCCTGCGTTGCAACATGCAGATTATGGGCCAGCACCTGGTTTACCCATGACATGTCCGCATCGGTCGGCATCTTGTCGAGCAACTGGCGAGCCAATGACGGACTGAATCCTGCGTTCACCAGATTACGCAACAAGCGTGTACGTTTGGGATCACGCTGCTGCATATCGGACCAGGTCATGCATGCAAACTGCTCCTGCAGCATGCTGCGCATGGATTTTATTTCATGCACCAGATTCGAATGGTCGGCCGATACCGGCGCGGCGAGTTTGCCTGGCTCTGCAGGCCGGGCTGGCGCAGCCTTGCCAGGCAAGGCTTGTTTTTCACTTATAACATTCTGTTTATTGGCAATTTCAGACTGTCTTGCGCTGAAAACGGGCTGCCTAAACTGGGGGGATTTGATGTTAATCTCGGCTCTTTCGTTGAGTTGCGGGATCTGTTGCATGCTTGGCCGGGACAGGCCGGATTGAGCCGACTCTGACTGCATATGGATTTGAGTCATGTCCGACAATGCGTCATTGGTCATGGCCATGATCTCAATACCCGCTGCCACCTTGCGATTAGACAGAATAACCGCTTCGTCGCCGAATTCATCTCGTACCATGCGCAGCGCATCACGTGTTGTGGCTGCGGTAAATTTTTTTACGTTCATCAACATTCTCCTGGTATCAACTTCATCCGACGATCACTGGCGACTTAATTTGAGTGGTCACCAGCATTATCATGGTTTGCCATGGATTCAGTGTCGCAAATAGGAGGGGATTTTTCGCGCTATTCAGAATAAATGCATCCAAACCTGACCCAGGTTTGGAATTTGATGTTGCCGTTATGCCTTGCCGCCAACCACAGCGGTTACGCGCACTGTTTTAAATCCCGGCACTTCATCATGCGATAAAACCTTGAGTTGGGGGAGCGCACGCTTAAGGAAACGCGCCATTAAATCGCGTATTTGTCCCGGCACCAGCAGCACTGTGGGCAAGCCCAGCTGTTCCTGAGTCTGCACTGCCGTACGCGCTTCGCGCAGCAGCGTATTGGCCAGGCCGGGCTCTATCGCTTTGCCGCCACCCGCTTGCAGCGCCTGCGACAGGACGTATTCCAGCTCTTTATCGATGCCGATCACCTGCAACTCCTGTGCGGCAGGGTAGAGTTGCTGCACGATGGCAGGGCCTAGCGCCACCCTCACCTGTGTAGTCAGATGCTGCGGATCCTGTGTCTGCGTCGCGAATTCTGTCAAAGCTTCCAGTATGGTGCGCATATCGCGGATATGCATGCCCTCATCCAGCAGGTTCTGCAGTACTTTCTGTACGGTAGAAAGCGGCAGCAGTTTGGGTACAAGATCTTCGGCAAGCTTGGGCGCAGTCTTGGCCAAGTGGTCAAACAGCTGCTGCAATTCTTGCCGTCCCAGCAGTTCCGCACTGTGTGTCTGGATCAAATGACTGATGTGCGTCGCCACCACGGTGCCGGCATCCACCACGGTATAACCCAGATTTTGCGCCTGATCGCGCAGAGCAGCCTCAATCCAGACTGCAGGGAGGCCAAATGCGGGGTCGCGCGTGACAGCACCTGGCAGGGTGCCCGAGACGTTGCCGGGGTTGATTGCCAGCAACATATTTGGATAAGCTTCGCCGCTGCCGATTTCCGCCCCCTTCAGCGTGATACGGTAAGCATTCGGCCGCAGATCCAGATTGTCCCGAATATGTACCGGGGGCGGCAGGAATCCGACGTCCTGGGTGAATTTCTTGCGTATGCCTTTAATGCGCCGCAACAGGTCGCCATCCTGCGCCTTGTCCACCAGCGAGATCATGCGGTAGCCCACTTCCAGGCCCAGCACGTCAACCTGCGATACATCTTCCCAACTGGCTTCAGCCGCCTCCATCGCAGGCATCGCTGCCGCCTCGACCGGCGCTGCCATTTCGGCCACTGTGGCCTCTTTGTTAATCAGGTAATAGGCCAGGCCTCCCATCGCTGCGGCCAGAAACAGAAAGGCAAAATGCGGCATGCCTGGAATTAAGCCCATCGCGGCAATAATGACGGCAGCCAGAATAAGGATAGGTGGCTGGTTAAACAGCTGCTTGATCAGTTGCTGGCCGATATTATGGTCGCTGGCCACGCGGCTCACGATTAAGCCGGCGGCGGTAGAGATGATCAACGCGGGAATCTGCGCAACCAGGCCGTCACCGATCGCCAGCAAAGTGTAATTCTTGGCCGCATTGGCGAGATCCATATTGTGCTGCAGCACGCCCACCACGAAACCGCCGATCAGGTTGATCACCAGAATGATAATCCCGGCCACCGCATCGCCACGCACGAATTTGCTCGCACCGTCCATCGCGCCATAAAACTCGGCTTCCTGCGCTACTGCTACACGGCGGGAGCGCGCCACATCTTCGCCTATCAGGCCGGCGTTGAGGTCGGCATCAATTGCCATCTGCTTGCCCGGCATCGCATCCAGGGTGAAGCGTGCGCCAACTTCAGCAATACGCCCCGCACCTTTGGTGATAACCATAAAGTTGATTACCACCAGGATCATGAACACCACGATACCGACCGCGTAATTTCCGCCCACCAGGAAATGACCGAAGGCTTCAATCACTTTTCCTGCAGCATCCGCGCCGGTATGCCCTTCGAGCAACACCACACGGGTCGAAGCCACATTCAGCGACAAGCGCAGCAGGGTAGTGATCAGCAGCACGGTGGGGAATACCGCGAAATCCAGCGGATGGGTAGTATTCATGCTCACCAGCAACACCATGATCGCCATCGCGATATTGAAAGTAAACAGGATGTCGAGCAACAGCGGCGGCAGCGGCAATACCATCATTGCCAATATCATCACGATCAATACGGGGCCTGCCAAATTGCGCAGACCTGCCTTCTTAATAAAATTTTGCAGTGTTAGCAGTATGTCCATCATTCACTTTCTTCAGCAGCATTTCCGGGTTCAATTTGGGCGGGAACACTATTTGCCGGATCCAATTCCGCCGGCACTGGTAAATCATGCGGCTCTTGCGGTTGTTGGCCGCCTTCCTTATTGTAACGCCGCAGTTGATAAATATATGCCAGCACCTCCGCCACTGCGGTATACAACGCCTCGGGGATCGCATCGCCAAGCTCGGTATGTTTGTACAAGGCACGTGCCAGCGGCGGAGCCTCAAGGATAGGCACGCCGTTCTCCACAGCGATCTCGCGGATACGCGCTGCCGTCAACTGGGTACCCTTGGCCACCACAATCGGGGCGCGCATGCCTGTTTCGCTATAACGCAAGGCCACCGCGAAGTGGGTAGGGTTGGTCACCACCACGTCGGCCGTCGGAATTTCGGTCATCATCCTGCGTTGCGCCATTTCGCGCTGCATCCTGCGGATACGCCCTTTCACTTCTGGATTACCTTCAGATTCTTTGGCCTCCTGACGCACCTCTTGCTTGGTCATCATCAGCTTCTTGTTGTGCTCATACAACTGGAATGGCACATCTACCGCCGCAATCAGTAACATGCCGCCCATGATGGCAAGAAAGCCTCCCCACATCAGACTGCCCAACTGCGGGATCGCCGCCGCCAGCGGCTGCGACATCAATAACATTACCGCCTCTTTGTTGTGCCAAATCGCCCATGCACCCACGCCCCCCACCACCAAAGCCTTGGCAATTGCCTTGAGCAGCTCGACCAGGCTATTAGTCGAGAACATGCGGGCGATGCCGGATATGGGATTGAGTTTGGAGAAATTGGGCTGCAGCGGCTGCATCGTGAACAACCAGCCATTCAGCAACAACGGAGAGAACACGGCAGCGGCAAGCATAAGCATCAGCAAAGGCAGCAGTGCTTGCAACGCATCGAACGACAGCGCATGCAAATGCGGCATCATCTGTTCGGGGTCGTATACCATCCGCTTGTCCAGCGTGAGGCCGTCACGCAGCACCTTCATCAGTTTCTGCGTGATAGTAGAACCCATCAACCACAAGCCGGCACCACCTGCCATCAACACCACAAAAGTAGACAGCTCGCGCGAACGCGCAACCTGCCCTTCCTCACGCGCCTTATCCAGGCGCTGTTGCGAGGGTTGTTCCGTTTTTTCGAGATCGCTTTCTTCAGCCATGACAGTGTGACCCTATTTATCGCGGCCATTATCGGCAATCGGCGGGGAAATCAAGGCGGGAATTAAAGCGGTTTTTACAGCGTACTTCAATTTTTCATCATCGCTGCGGCCAGTTTTAAACAAACGGCGCTATGGGCAGAAGCGAGTTGGCACAGCATTTTTGCTGTTTGATCGAAGCATGAAGCATACCTTAATTCAACTTGGCTGAAGACCCTGTATATATTCAGAAATCCTTCCCACCAGTGGGCGCATTTGCGCGACAATATGGCGTGCCTGCTCAATATCCGTGCTTTTCTCCAGCGCCTGGCACAGATCTGCAAAACCTTGCGCGCCCACCGTTCTGGCCGGTGTTTTATGGCGATGTCCCAGCGCGGCCAAGGCCGCCAAGTTCTCCTGCCGTAGCGCCATTTCGATTTCGTCCAGTCCCAGCTGAGCGGAGTTCAGATACTTAAGGGCAAATTTGCGCAACTTGACTTGGTCGGAACCGATGATTTTTTCCAGTACCGATAAATCAATCACAACTGCATAATCCTTGATCGCGGGCGCCAGCTTGAGCGTTTCCGCAGCGGGATGCAGGGCAGTAGCCTGCCCGCTACTTTCAGCCAAGCTCTCTGCCTCCGCTCTCCGCCCAGCTGCCAGGCATTGCGCAACAGCAGCATACAACTGGTCTGGAAAGACAGGCTTGCTGACGAAATAATCCATGCCGGCGGCAAGGCAGCGCGACCTGTCTTCACTCCCGGCATTGGCAGTCATCGCGATAATCGGTATAGCGGCCACAGCAGCATTGCTGCGTATCTGCCGGGCGGCTTCCAGGCCATCCATCACCGGCATTTGCATGTCCATCAATACACAGTCAAAGTGCTGCTGTTGCAGCAGATCGATCGCTTCCTGGCCGTTGCTGACAAGGCTTACGCGGGCACCAGCGTCCCGCAATATCTCAAGCGCAACTTGCTGATTGAATAAATTATCCTCGGCCAGCAGGATAGTCGCATCCTTGAGCACCTCCGTATTGAGCGACAAGGGTAGGGCATGCGCAACCGCTTCATTCCCTTGCGCCAAGCGTGCGGTAAACCAGAATGTGCTGCCCTGATTGGGCTGGCTCTCGACACCCAATGTCCCGTCCATTAGCTCCACCAGTTGCTTGCTGATAGCCAGACCCAGCCCGGTACCACCATATTTGCGCGTGGTGGAAACATCAGCCTGATGGAAGGCGTTGAATAGTTTGTCTATCGCATCAGCGGAAATACCGATGCCGGTATCCTGTACTTCGAAGCGTATCAGCAGGTGACTCTTGCTCTCCTCGACGATGCTGGCACGGACCGTGATCTCGCCCTTGTCAGTAAACTTGATCGCGTTGCTGGTGTAGTTTAGCAACACCTGGGTCAAGCGCAACGGATCACCGCGCAGCGGCATGCTCAAACAGGCATCCGCGGAAATCTTCAGAAGCAAGCCTTTGCTTGCAGCGCTGTATGCAAGTTGGCCGGAGAGATTCTCGAACACAGTGCGCAGCTCAAAATCCAGCATTTCCAGCTCCAGCTTGTTTGCTTCGATTTTTGAAAAATCCAGAATATTATTGATCAGAGCCAGCAAGTGGTGCGCCGCATAATCTATCTTGCTCAGATAATCGTATTGTTTGGGGTCAAGAGGGGTTTTTAGCGCCAGATTGGTCATACCGATGATGCTGTTCATCGGCGTGCGTATTTCATGGCTGATATTGGAGATAAATGAATTCTTGGCAGCATTTGCAGCCTCTGCTGCATTTATGGCATTCAATAATTTCGTTTCATTTTCCTTGCGCCCGGTAATGTCCCGTGCGGAAACAATGTAAGCGCGCATCCGCAAAATTAATTTCACTGGTTCTTAATTCCAGCGGAAAATGGCTGCCATCACTGCGCCGCCCTACTACCTCCCTGATAACACTAATTATATTTTCAGATTGCTGATAGCACTTGCGATAGCCGCTATTCAATCCCAACTCTTCTGCTGGCATCACCATGCTGAAATTTCTACCGACGGCTTCGATTTTGCTATAGCCAAAAATATTGGCCGCCTGGTCATTCCAGTTGACAATATCTCCATTGCAGTCAAGTTGAATGAAAGCGTCGGGAGCGTTATAAAAAATAGCGGACAGCTTCTCTTCACTCAATCTCCTGCTTTCACGCATAGAAGAAAATGCATGCGCAAGATTGCCCAGTTCATCCTGTGTAACTTCGGGTAACACCGCAGAATAATTTCCCAGAGCAAGCTGATCTGCAGCTTCGCTCAATTGTACGAGCGGCCTGACCACAAGGACCGAAACAACGGCATAGATTACCAGTCCAAAAAACAGGGTAGTCAATGAAATTCCGACGGCTACCACCCGGTAGATATCGTGGACAGCCTGATGAAGACGATCAAGCGATACAAACATTTGCACGCTGCCTATTGTTTTTCCAGCTGAGACAACGGGAGCTTCAAACACACTCCCTTTCATTGCAGGTGTAAAACTGGTATTTTTTTGGCTAATCAGAATCTTGCCATCGATATCCAGAATATTGATCCGTTCTACGTCTTGCAGCTTGACGAAGCGTTCGGACAAAGATTGCAGACTGCTGTAGTCAGATGCCACGAGCAAATTGGCGACTGACTCTGCTATCAAAGTGACGCGCTCATTTCCCGAGCGATTTATATCCTCGGTTATTTTTAATTTATCCCAGTGAATACGGAAAGAGGCGACCATGCCAAAACCGCTGATCAAACCGATTAGGACAATAACGAGAAGCTTGCCGCGAAGATTTAGTTTTATGTTTTGCATTGTTTAACAGGCTTACGGACACAGCTCTTTATCACTCACCAGCTACAAAAAGCAGTCTGTTGATGACGCGGAAAATATTGTCAAAAGTGGCAAATCTAACCGTGGAGCTCCCGGCTAGCTTCATGAGCTGAACTTGTCTGGACTAGTCCGGGCGTGCAGTGGATTTCTACCAGACTTACATCATCATTAAAGGGCTGAGCCCCGCAAAAATCAGACAAGGCGGTTACGACAGCCTGAAAACTGTGCTGCGTGGAAGTCGCTGCCTGCTCATAGCGTTCCATGCCGAATCCTTCGCCGCCGGAATTTAGCGCCTCGGTCACACCATCGCTGCACAACAGAATTCGGTCACCGCTGTCGATACTCAGGCGTGCAGGCGCGAGTTCATTATCAACCTCCTTCAGAATGCCAAGCGCAAGGTATCTAGATGCGACTCTATGCTTCACAACCATACTGCACTCATCCGGTTTGATCGCGCCCACTACCAGTACTTCCGGCATTCCTGCGTTCCAGATGGTTACACTTTGCATGTCCTTTTCAAGCACAACGAAGCAGGCGCTCATGAACATTCCGGTGGGAAGCAGCTTGTTTAACTTGGAATTGATTGCGGCCAATATTTCCGGCGCTGAAAAGCCCTTGGCGGTCATTGCGCGGAACACCTCTGCCGCAGGCAGCACGCCTACCGCTGCAGCTAGCCCATGGCCGGTAAAGTCTCCAAGCAGAATATGCAACGTTCCATCGGAACGGTAGGCAGAAAGCACCATGTCGCCACTGAAAATTGAAACGGCGCGTAACAGTGAATGGATATATTTTGTAGGGACGTTATCGGCCGTTATCGCACGGTTATAGATTTGCTCGGCGACAATCTGTTCGTTTAACAGCAGCTGATGATGATGCTCTATTTTCTGGTGCTGTTCTGCCACTTTGCGCGACAGATCACGAATGCGCTCCATGGCCTTGATTTTGGCATTCAGAATTTCCTGCTTGAAAGGCTTACTCAGGAAATCATCACCGCCCGCCTCTATGCACTTGACCAGCGCATCGCCATCGCTTAATGCTGTAAGAAAAATGACAGGCACAAATATTGTGCCTGCCAATTCCTTGATGCGCGCGGTTGCCTCGTAACCATCCATGACAGGCATCATCACATCCATAAACACTATATCGGGTCGCTGCGCCGCGTATAACTGAACTGCCTGCGCGCCATCCTCGGCAGATATGGTTTGATAGCCCTCGATTTTCAACAGCGCTTCCAGAATTTTCCTGTTGATGGGCACATCATCAACAACAAGAGCCAAACCTTTGGCATCTGCTGTTTGACCGTTGGAAGTTGTCATATCAATCTTCCCTCGAGGCTAGGGCACCTTAACGGCTGATCAAACAATCGTGAATAGTTTGGAAAAATTCGCTATCTCGAGAATTTGCGCCACACCGGCACCCGGCCTGCACAGTTTCAGACTCTTGCCCGCTGCTGTCGAACGTTCACGCAACATCAGCAACATGCCCAGTGCGGAACTGTCCAGATACTCAACGCCGGCCAGATTAACTTCAATGGCGCTGACAGCCGCGTTATTGAGCTGAGGATCGTATGCCTCTTTAAAATCTCGTTGCACATTAAAATCAAAGCGGCCAGTCATGTTTATCGTGGCGGTATTACCCGATACAGTTGCGTTGATACTCATTTTAAGTCTCCTGGTTGTTATCATATTCTATACAGGCAAAGCATTTATACCCTGATGTTACGGGCGCCGCCCTGTGCCAACTTGAACAATACCCGCTGCGCCATGTCCTGTATTGGCACGATCTCGTCTACCGCACCCACTGCTATCGCTTCGCGCGGCATGCCAAAGACTACACAAGTTTCCTCGTTCTGGGCAAAATTATAGGCGCCTGCCTGACGCATTTCCAGCATCGCATTTGCGCCGTCCTTGCCCATGCCGGTCAGCATCACGCCGATAACGTTCTTGCCGGCATGCTTCGCGGCTGAGCGGAACAGCACCTCGACCGAGGGCCGGTGATGGTTAACCGGTGCAGCCTGGCTTAGTTCGGTCATGTAATTTGCGCCGCTGCGCTTGAGCAAAAGATGCGAATGCCCAGGGGCGATAAAAGCATGGCCCGGCAAAATCCGCTCATTTCCCTGCGCCTCCACGACACTGATCTTGCACAGGCTATCGAGACGCGCAGCAAACGACTTGGTAAATGCTTCAGGCATGTGCTGGGCAATCAGGATGCCCGGCGCATCGGCCGGCAGCCGGATCAGAAACTCTTTAATCGCCTCGGTGCCGCCAGTAGACGCACCCAGAATAATGATCTTCTCCGTGCTGGTGATGCGGTTAGCCAGATCCGGTAACACTTCGCGCGCTGCGCCGGTTGGCGCAACTCTGCGTGCCAGGCGTGACTTTACCAGGTACGCGGTTCTAATTTTTTCCGCAATGTCGGCGGCATATTCGCGCATCCCGTCGCTAATCCCCAGCTTGGGTTTGGCCAGAAAATCTACCGCTCCCAGCTCAAGCGCACGCAAAGCGGCTTCCGAACCGCGCTCGGTCAGACTTGAAATCATCAGCACTGGTGTTGGGCGCAACCGCATCAGCTTCTCCAGAAAGGTCAGTCCGTCCATCTCGGGCATCTCCACATCCAGCGTCAGCACATCAGGGCTAAGAGTTTTTATCATGTCGCGCGCCTGCAAAGGATTTGCTGCTGCCCCTACCGCTTCCATGTCCGGGTAGCTGTTGATCACCTCTTTGAGGATACTGCGTATCAGCGCCGAATCATCAATGATCAGTACTTTTATCTTGTATATTGCGGCTCTTTGCGACATTTAAGTTTCTTTCGCTGATAATTCGGTTGAACGTCCCTAAGCGCAAATCCTCTAAAACAACTCTACATCGCCCTGTATATCCGCCCCCTTGAGCTTTGATCGATAAGCCTGCTCGCGTTCGATGATGGTTTCGTTATGCAACGTACGTATCTTCTTTACCAGCACGCGCCCGCTGTAGGGGAAAAAATACACCTTGCGCGCATATTCCCCGAGCAAGTCCTGTCCGGCAACGGCAATGCCTTCGGTATGCAGATAATCCAGTGCAAATTCCGCATTGCGTGTCCCCACGTTAACCGTGACCATCCCCCGTATTACACTGCCCCCGCCAAAGACCTTGGCTTCCAGATTGCTCCGCCGAGCGCCGCTTTTCAACAGCTGGTTAATCATCATCTCCATCGCGTATGTGCCGTAACGCGCAGAAGTGCCGGTCGGGCTGCTGTTATCACTACTGCTGTCGGGCAACATAAAATGATTCATACCGCCGATTCCGCTGACGCGGTCACGTATACAGGCTGCCACACATGAACCCAGCACGGTAACCAGCACCATGTCCCGCTTGGTAACAAAATATTCTCCGGGCAAAATTTTAGCCGCTTCAATATCAAAGCTACTATCAAAATACAGATTGGGTGAGAATATTGCTTCACCCTCATTATCCATTTAGCTCGCCCATGTATTTCAGATTTACGTACAAAATAATATTGATTTTTTCGGATACCCGAAATCTTTTTGGCCGTTCAGCCTCCGGAACGTGCACCGACATTCCTGCAATTAACGCTTCCATTTAGCGTGCATCTCTAGCCTGATTCCGTCGCTCGTTTTCCACGGAATGTTGGCGTGCTCTGGGCGAAAGCTCATACACTGTCTTGCCGCGCAATTTAAAGTACTCGTCCGCATGGTGAAAACTTTCCGAGTGTCCCGCAAACAGGAGTCCGTTGCTGCGCAACATGGGTGCAAATTTTTTCAGGATGGCAAGCTGTGTTTGTTTGTCAAAATAGATCATCACATTGCGGCAAAATATTACATCCAATGGCGCACGTACCGACCAGTTGCTATCCAGCAAATTCAATTGACGAAAAGTCACCATATCGCGCAGCTCCTGTCGCACCCGTACCATGCCTGCCTGTGCACCTGTACCGCGCAGAAAGAAACGCTTTACCACATCATCCGGCAACTTCTCTATGCGCTCCTCCGGATATACCCCTGCTCCTGCAGTTGCAAGCACCTTGGTATCTATATCCGTGGCCACTATGCTTACCTGTGACGCATCTCGGCCCAAGGTATCCAGCACCGTCATCGCCATGGTGTAGGCTTCTTCGCCGGTAGAGGCGGCGGAACACCAAAGTGAAATCGGATGTTTGCCACGCAGTGCGCGCAGATGTTCTGCCAAAACAGGAAAATGATGCGCCTCACGGAAAAACGAGGTGAGATTGGTTGTCAGCGAGTTCGCGAACTGTTCCCATTCGGCCTCGTCGTCGCTTTCCAGCAAAGCAAGATACTCAGCAAAATTATTGATCCCGGTGGCACGCAAGCGGCGTGACAAACGGCTATACACCAATTCCTGCTTGGAATCACTCAACGAAATACCGGCGTGATCGTAGATCAGCTTGCTTACCCGGTCAAAATCCTTTTTCGTGAAATGGAATTCTCGCCCTTCTTTTACTGCATCATCGCTTGACATATTTTATTCACCTGTTGGCCGCGGATAGAATGTTCACCGCAGGCCGGGCCCCGATTTTTCGGATCGCCCACAGGGTGCTGACACCCTGAACCTGCGAGCATTTATCCTGGGTAAAACCCGATCTGCGTTAAAACTCTTCCCACTCTCCGCCATCCGCCTTGGCTGCTTTTGCCTGCAAAACTTTAGGCTTGGCTGCCGGTTTCCTTACCGGTGCGCCTATTATCTGCTTCTCAGTGATCTTGCTACTGCGCGGAGCAGGCGTCGCTGCGGCACGTCCGGGCTGCGTTGAGCCTGTTGCATTGGCCAGCTTGAAAATGCCGACCGCTTCAATAAGTCCCTGCGCTTGCTCTTCCATCGATTCGGCAGCAGCGGCTGCTTCTTCCACCAGGGCGGCGTTCTGCTGGGTGACTTCATCCATCTGGGTGATGGCCTGGTTCACTTGTTCAATACCTGTGCTCTGTTCATTTGAAGCGGCGGAAATTTCCGACATGATATCGGTAACGCGTTTCACCGCATTGACAATTTCTTCCATGGTTTTTCCGGCATCAGCTACCAGCCGGGTACCGACTTCGACCTTGTCCACCGAGTCGCCGATCAGGGTTTTAATCTCTTTGGCTGCAGCAGCGGAACGCTGTGCCAGGTTGCGCACCTCCGCAGCCACCACGGCAAAGCCGCGCCCCTGTTCACCCGCACGCGCCGCTTCTACTGCCGCATTCAGTGCCAGTATATTGGTCTGGAAGGCGATGCCGTCAATCACCGAAATAATATCGACAATCTTGCGCGAGCTCTCATTGATTGAGCTCATTGTGCCCACGACTTCCCCCACCACTTCGCCCCCTTTGACCGCGACTTTTGATGCGCCATTGGCCAGCTGGTTGGCTTGTCTCGCACTCTCCGCATTCTGCTTCACGGTAGAAGTGAGCTCTTCCATGCTGGCTGCTGTCTCTTCCAGCGACGATGCCTGTTCTTCTGTGCGTTGCGACAGATCAGTATTGCCTGCGGCAATCTGCTTGGCGGCGCTGCCAATCGATTCGGCGTTACGGCGTACGTCACCAACGATGGCGCCGAGTTTTTCACTCATATCCTTCATTGCCGCAAGCAGGCTGCTCGTGTCGCCGCTGCGGGTCTGAACAAGCACCGTCAGATCTCCATTGGCAATCTTGTTTGCAATATCGGCTGCATAGGCCGGTTCACCGCCAAGTTGCCTCAAAATATTGCTAATCATGTAGTAAGCAAGCATGGCGGTTGCAACCAGTGCCACCATTGCCAGCAGCAGGAACAGGTAGAGCGAACGCTGTGCAGCAGCGCGGATATGCTGCGCCGATTCAAGGGCTTCCTGGGCCAGTTTGGCTTCCACCACTTTGAACAGGTTGATCTTGGCGGTGACCATGGCAAACCAGTGGTTGGCATCAACGCCGAGTGCGCGCCCGTCGATACCAGCGAGCGCAATCTGCTTCATGCGCGCCGCTTCATCGACGTCATGCCCGACAACCGTCTGGCGGTACATGTCGAGCTGAGTTGGGTAGGCTGTGACCTCAAACTCGTGCATATAAACGTCCTGGGCCGAGGCATTCTTGAGGAAGCTGGCCAGCGACTCCGCGTTGAATTTGTCGGCAGTGAAAACATTGCTCAAGAGTGCGCGTCCGACGCCTACCCTCTCCTTGGCGAAAGAGAAGTTTGAGTAGCTCACCAAAAGTCGCGCCAGGCTCTCATTGGATGCGAGCATCTTCGCCTGCCGCCCGACGCCGAGTAGCAGTTCGATGGTGTCAGTGTAGTAGCCGATCGCCCTTGTTCCGCTGATATCCAAACGGCTCACGCTCTCACGAATGCCCGGTAAATCCTTTATTGCATTCAACGCCTTATCCAGCGCCTGGATTACTTCTGCCGGGTAGGCTGAACGATCAAGGTCGCGCAGTTCCTCCTGCAATGTTGCCAAACGCTGGTCGGATTCCTTGCGCTGCTCGGGCAGTTCGTTCTTGAACTTTTCTCCCTTGCTGCCGAGAAAGCCCCCGGTCATGCCGCGTTCCTTCTGCATCTCATGGGAAAACGCACCGATTTTCACCGCCACGTTCACCAACCCTTCAATCTGCGACATCTTTGCCGACTCGTGAGCTTTCTCAAAGGCGCTATTAATCGAGAAAAACAGCAGACCCACTACCGGCAATGCCAACACAAGAAGCAGTTTGCTTCTTATACCCATATCGTTCATCGCATGCATATCTTGACCCCGTTCCAAATCGACAATTACTAAAGGACAGCTCTGAAATATTGAGCACTACTTCTTCCAATATGTCGCCGGCTTAGAACTCTTCCCACTCTCCGTCATCAGGTTTACTGGCTTTTGCCTGCAATGCTTTGGGCTTGGCGGCAGGCTTGGCAGGGGCCTTTTTTACCGGCGCAGCGATCACATGTTTCTCAGCCGGCCTGGTTACATGGCGTGCCGGTGTTTCAATGCGCCTGACTTGCTGCTGCGCACCGCTTGAATCGTCCAGTTTGAAGATGCCGACCGCTTCAGTCAGAAGCTGCGCCTGCTCTTCAACCGACTCGGCAGCGGCGGCCGCTTCTTCCACCAGGGCGGCGTTCTGCTGGGTGACTTCGTCCATCTGCGTGACGGCCTGGTTCACCTGTTCGATACCGGTGCTTTGTTCCATTGAGGCTGCGGAAATTTCAGACATGATGTCGGTTACACGTTTCACCGCGCTGACAATTTCAGCCATGGTTTTTCCGGCTTCATCCACCAGTCGGGTACCGTCTTCAACTTTGCCAACCGAGTCGCCGATCAGGGTTTTAATTTCCTTGGCTGCAGCAGCGGAACGCTGTGCCAGGTTGCGCACCTCTGCAGCCACCACGGCAAAGCCGCGTCCCTGCTCACCCGCACGCGCCGCTTCCACAGCGGCATTCAGTGCCAGTATATTGGTCTGGAAGGCGATGCCGTCAATCACCGAAATAATATCGACAATCTTGCGCGAGCTGTCATTGATTGAGCTCATGGTACCAACGACTTGCCCCACCACTTCGCCGCCCTTCATCGCGATTTCGCTGGCTCCTTTGGCTAACTGGTTGGCTTGCTTGGCGTTCTCGGCGTTCTGCTTTACGGTAGAAGTGAGCTCTTCCATGCTGGCTGCGGTTTCTTCCAGCGAAGAAGCCTGTTCTTCGGTGCGTTGCGACAGATCGGCGTTGCCCGCTGCGATTTCTCCTGCGCCGGTCGTGATGGAATCTGCGCTGGCGCGCACGTTGCCGACCAGTTTGACCAGATTGTCGTTCATGCGCTTCAGGGCCTGCAACAACATCCCTGTTTCATCGTTGCTAGTGGATTCGATTTTGCTGGTCAGATCTCCTGATGCAACCGCATTGGCCAGGGCAACCGACTCGTTAATCGGATTGACGATGGCGCGGATGAGAATGAAGCCGATCCAGATGGACAAGCCCACGCCGATGAGGACTGCGGATATCGTGATGTTGCGGATGGTGCTGTAGCTGCTTTGCGCATTATCATATTCATGTTTTGCCTCGTTGAGTTGCAAGTCACTCAATGCGTTTATGCCGTCCCCTACCGGAACGTAAGTGGGGCGTACCACGTCAACCACGATCCTGCTTGCTTCCCTGATATCCCCTGCGCGCAATGCGGCCACGGCAGGTTTCAAACCCGTAACCACGAATCTCTTGCGATCTTCGGCAAATTTATCCGCCAGTCTTTTCTCTTCTGGTGTGAGATAAGTCGCCATGTACTTTTCCCAGATTTGCCCGATTTCCTCAATATTTTTCTCGACCTGTGCCGTACGATCCCTGATCACTTCGGCAGTCGGTGTCACCAGTGCATTGGCGATATGCAGGCGGTTAAGCACCAACCGCTCCTGAATATCCGAAATCTGGCCGAGCGCAACTGTGCGGTCTTCATACACGCTGCGCAGGCCTTCGTTGGATTTGCTGATGCCATACAGGCCCAGGAGGCCGATGCACAGCAGGAATACCGACAATAAGCCGATAATAAATATCAGGCGCGATTTGATGGTCAAGTTCTTAAACATGGTAGTTCTCCCGTGGAATAATTATTAATATATGTGATTTCTGTCGGTCGCTTTAAGCCGTTATATGATCCATCAATTCCATATCGTGGCTGGACATCAGCTTTTCGATATCCACCAGTATCAGCATGCGCTCGTCTACCGTGCCCAGTCCCATCAGATACTTGGTATCCAGGGTGGCGCCAAATTGCGGCGCTGCCTTGATTTGTTCAGGCGTAAGGGCGATCACATCGGACACACCGTCCACCACCATACCCACCACGCGGCTTTCGAGGTTGAGGATGATCACCACCGTAAGCTGGTCGTAGGTCACATTTTCCAGGTTGAACTTGATGCGCATATCTACAATCGGCACGATAATTCCGCGCAGATTAATGACACCCTTGATGAAATTAGGCGTATTCGCGATGGTGGTCACGGCATCGTAACCGCGAATTTCCTGCACCTTGAGTATGTCGATGCCGTATTCTTCAGGCCCCAGGGTAAAGGTTAGAAACTCTCCGCCTGCTGTTCCGCTTGATGCCATGTTATCGGTTGCCATTTTTTTTCCTTTTTTATCTATTAAACCACTGCCCCGTGCTGCGAGCTCAAAGCTGCCACATCCAATATCAATGCTACTGTGCCATCTCCCATGATGGTTGCGCCGGACATGCCGGGTACTTTACGGAAATTTGATTCAAGACTTTTGATCACGACCTGATGCTGCCCCAGCAATTCATCCACCAGCAGCGCGGTTTTCTTGCCCTCTGCTTCAACAATAACCGCAATGCCCATTTTCAGTTCTGCTGACTTGTCAGATTGTGCGGTGATGCCGAATACCTCATGCAGTGCAACCAGCGGCAGATATTCTCCGCGTACGCGCAGCAGACGCCCATCACCGCTCACGGTTTTCAGTTCCTCATCGGTAATTTGCAGTGATTCAATAATTGACCCCAGCGGCAAAATAAATGTTTGTCCGCCTACCGCTACCGACATTCCATCCAGTATCGCAAGGGTCAGCGGCAGGCGTATGGTAGTGCGCGTGCCGTGTCCTTCGGCTGAGCTCAGTTCAACCCGACCTCCCATACCTGCGATGTTGCGCTTGACCACATCCATACCCACGCCGCGACCGGAAACATCGGTAATCACATCGGCGGTGGAAAATCCGGCCTCGAAAATCAGCATCCACACCGCGTCGTCGCTCATGGCGTCGCTCACCGGCAAGCCACGCTCTTTGGCCTTATTCAGTATCTTGCCGCGGTTAAGTCCGCCGCCATCGTCGGCCACTTCGATAACGATGTTACCGCCCTGGTGAAAGGCATTCAGGCTGATCGTGCCATGGGCTGGCTTTCCTGCGGCAATGCGTTTTTCCGGCATTTCAATGCCATGGTCGAGGCTGTTGCGAATGAGATGGGTGAGCGGGTCGGCAATTTTTTCAATCAGCGCCTTGTCCAGTTCAGTGGACTCTCCCTGTGTTTTGAGTTCGACTTGCTTGTTGAGCTTGCCTGCCACATCGCGCACCACGCGCGGAAACCGGCTAAACACAAAAGAGATTGGCAGCATGCGCACGGACATGATCGATTCTTGGATATCCCGCGTGTTGCGCTCCAACTGGTTCAATCCGTTCTGCAATTGTTCAAGCGCAGACACATCCAGTAATGATGCAGATTGCGCCAGCATCGCCTGCGTGATGACCAGCTCGCCTACCAGATTGATGAGTTGATCCACTTTTTCTATGCTGACGCGTATTGAAGTCTGCTCACTGGGTGCCGGTGGCGTCCTATCCGCTGCGCGCCGGGTAGGATGGGCCTCGGGGGCGAGCAGCGAAGCGACTGCAGCGGAGGAATTTTGTTCTTCCACAGCTGCGCGGGCCGGGAGCGAAGAAGAAGATCCATAATCTTGCTGCGGCGCATCACCAAAGAAGCCGTAACCCTGATCATCCTGCGATGCAGCGGAGGCTGGCGCGGAAATATCATCAAAGAATCCGTAATCCTCTTCCACCGCTGCAGTTTCGGTTACTTTCTTGGTCTTGTTTTTATCCGCGGTGTTTTTTGGCTGGCCTTTTTTTGTCTTGCCCTTTGTGGTCGGTGCGGTTTTCACAGGCACGTCAGCGCTACCATGGGCCGAAGAAAGCCGCTCCAGTTTTTCGCATACCGCATCGATTTCGGACTGCTCTACTTCCCCTTCCCCGCGATGCGCCGCGAGCTGCATGGCGATTGCATCACCCGCTTGCAGAAATACGTCCACCATTTCCGTGGTCAGATTCATTTCCTGCTTGCGCAGTTTATCCAGCAGGGTTTCGAGCACATGGGTGACTGCTGTCATGTCGCTGAAACCAAAGGTTCCTGCGCCGCCCTTGATCGAATGCGCCGCACGGAATATGGCATTCAGGTCGTCCATGCTGGGATCAGCCACATCCAGTGCCAGCAACATGCTTTCCATGGAGGCCAGATGCTCGGAGGCCTCTTCAAAAAACACCTGATAAAATTGACTTAGATCAAAGCTCATATCGCAAAAATACCCGATAATTAAAATTACTGTACCTGTCTGCCGCGCAGGGTCGACAAGTTGATAATTCAGTAAATGATTACTTTTTTGACCGCCACGTGATCGTTACCCGAAAAGGTGTAACTTCCCCAGTTACGGCAGCCATCAAATTCCCACAATATCAGGAAGAATCGCGTTTACTCGTCAGGCGCAGGCGTCATCCGATTACTTTTTTGACCACTTCCAGTAACTTCGCCGGATCAAATGGTTTGACTATCCAGCCCGTCGCACCCGCAGCTTTTCCCTCGGTTTTCATTGCTTCACCGGATTCCGTCGTGAGCATCAGAATCGGTACGCTTTTGTAAGCCGCCATCGCGCGCAGACTTTTGATCAGCGTGATGCCATCCATGCGCGGCATGTTCTGGTCGGTGAGCACCAGGTCAACGGTCTTGCTCTTGGCCTTATCCAGACCTTCCTGCCCATCCACCGCTTCGATAACGTCATATCCGGCCCCCTTCAGGGTAAACGCCACCATCTGTCGTATTGAGTTTGAATCGTCCACACTTAATATTGTTTTTGCCATTACTGCTCCCCCAAAAAATAATTTCCAAGAATAATTATCTAGAACAAATCAATTTCGCCGACAGCCATTTTTTCCTGGCGCACAGGATTGCGCCTGCCCATTGCATCTGCTTTGGCAAATATCTCGCCAATTTCTGCGCGCATTCTGTCTATCTTGTCAGGCGAAGCTGCGTGTCCCTGTGCAGCCTCCTTTGACCAGTCGCCCATGCGATGCCAAGCTGATTTCATACTGTTGATACGGGTGTTGGAATGCTGCAACAACTGACCGACCATGTCCTGGAACTGCAATGAGGAAATCGCACGCCCTACCACCACGTCTACTTCACGGGCAATGTTTGCCTGTTGCTCGATGACAACTGCCATATGTTCATTGACCTTCTGTGCACGATCCAGTGCCTCACCGACTTTTTTCTTGGAATCTACCGCAAACCCCATATCGAGCGAGGCCATTTGCGCGATCGAATTCTCAGCGGTAGCAATCGCTTCTTTCACGCCTCTCACCGTCGTGCGTATCTGCTGACTGAATTGCTCGGAACGGCCTGACAGTTTGCGCACCTCGTCTGCGACCACTGCGAATCCTCTGCCATACTCGCCTGCGCGCGCCGCCTCTATCGCGGCATTCAGCGCTAACAGGTTGGTCTGTTTGGCTATGCCGTCGATATCTGCCAGCACGTCCAGAATCTGGCTGACCTTGTCGGCAACGATGTCCATTTTTTCAACCAGTTCCAGGCCCACCTTGCTGTTATTGACGATGGTTACAATCAACTGCTGGAAAGTGGCGGTAATTTCAGCCAGAAAATCTCCCGTATCGATTCCCTCCTGAGTTTTGTGATTGACCACCAGACCCAGTGCTGCGTCCTGCTGGCTTTTAATCAGGTTTTGCATACCGCTAAAACTATCCAGGAGTTTCTCAATGGCATCGGCCAACAGGGCCTGCACTTGATCCAGGTCGCCGCTTGCATCTGCAAAATGAGTGGAGAATTGGGGGTGCGTCTGCATTAACACGCTCTCTACGGCGCTCTGGTGATTCACTGCCTGCTCAATAATCTGTTTGCCCGTTTCTTTGCTGGCTGCTGACGCAAACATCAGCCATGCTGCGAATAGCGCCAGCAAGGTAATCGCGCTGTGGACAAAGCTGGATACCCAGCCTGTTGCAATATCAGACAAGGCCCAATGCAGCAAAAAGCTAGCCAGCGCAATTCCTGTCAGCAACACGACAGCGCTTTTGCCTTGATGTTTGAACATGACGTGGTGCGTCCCTCTTCTAGATGAATTTCTCATAATCACTTATTACCCATTGGCTCTGCTACGCGAACAACTCTTTAACGTCCAGAATTAATACAATTTTTCCTTCGCTCGACATGGTGACGCCTGCCACTCCCTTGGGGCGGAATGTATCCAGTGATTTGATCACTACATCATCATGGCCATCAAATCCATCTGCTGTCAGAATAAAATTATAATTTCCCATTTGCATCAACACACCAACTTCTGATTTACCTGATTCCTCCCAGCCGATCAATTTGGCCAGTGACAATACTGGCAGTACTTCGCCACGCACTATCATAGTGGGTTTGCCGGATATCAACTGTTGTCCTTCCGCCTCCACCGACATGATTTCGCGCACCATGGACAGTGGTACTGCAAACGGCTGATCGTTTAACCGCACCAGCAACACAGGCAGAATCGCCAGCGTCAATGGCAGGTAAATAATGAACACTGATCCTTTGCCCGGCACCGATTGAATTTCGATCGTGCCATTGAGCTTTTGAATATTGGTATTCACCACATCCATGCCTACACCACGGCCAGAAACACTGGAAATTTCGTCCTTGGTAGAAAATCCGGGCATGAATACCAGATTCAGGCTCTGCTCTTCGTTCAGGGCACTCGCCTCCTCGGCTGTAATCAGCCCTTTCTGCACAGCTTTGTTGCGCAATACTTCAGGATTCATACCGCGCCCGTCATCGGCAATGGTGATGAGGATGTGATCGCCCTCCTGGCGCGCGCTCAACTGCACGATGCTCTTGCTCGGCTTGCCCGCTGCCATACGTTGCTCTGCGCTTTCCACGCCGTGATCGACCGCATTGCGCACCAGGTGCACCAGCGGATCATTGAGGTCTTCGATCATGGTTTTGTCGATTTCGGTCGCTTCACCCGACAATTCCAGCTCTACATCCTTGCCCAGTTGCCGCGCCAGGTCGCGTGCCAGGCGTGGGTATTTCTTGAACAAACGCCCTATGGGCTGCATCCGCGTATTCATGACCGCGTTCTGCAAATTGACGACCAGCATATCCAGCTGGTTGACGGACTCATCCAGCGATTTAAGTGTTGCCGCACTGGCGCGCCCGTGCAAAATATCGCTGCGCAGATGAGTCAGTCTGTTTTTGGTGAGGCCGATTTCGCCGGAAAGATTGAGAACCTGATCCAGTCTGTCGGTGTCAACCCGGATCGTGTTGTCCTTGGCCGGCGGATCGGTATCTCGGCGGGGTGCTGCGTGGACAGTACTGGCACCCGGAATATCGTCTGCACGGCGTCCGAAGGCGCTTACCTTGAGCTGGTGCTCGTCGATTTCCACGCTTGTTTCAGCGCGCTGCAATTCAGTTACCAAGGGCGCAGCAACGATTACGGATGTTTTCCCCAGCAATGCGCTGTACAGCATGGTCCAGTCGGGCCCGCTCTGAGCAGCTGCAGCACGTGTTTTGGGAACGGCGGGTACAGCCTGCTCAGGTTTTACTGACGATGGCGCAATTGCCTTGATTTCCTTGCCTTGCAACGCCGCTTCGAGGGAAATTAACATATCGGCAGGGGCCGCCTGCGGCTGTACACTTTTGCCCAAATCATTAAACATCAGGCGCACTTCGCCTGTCGCGGCAAGAATAACATCCAGCAGCACCGGGGTCAGGTTCAGCTCGGAGTTGCGCAATTTGTCGAATAAATTTTCGGTAAGGTGGCACAGGGTGACCAACTCGTGCGCATTGAGAAACCCCGCTCCGCCCTTGATGGTGTGAAAGCCCCGGAAAATCACGTTCAGCAGATCTTTATCCCCAGGAGATTTTTCCAAATCCATCAGCTTGCTATCCACATCGGACAGCAGGTCAGAGGCTTCCAGCAGAAAGTCCTGCAACAAATCTTCCATCCCAGTGAAGTCGCCCATTTCAGAATCCCAAACTTTCTAATAAATCATCAACCTGAGCCTGACTGGTAACCACATCGGTGCGTCCAGCCGGATTGACTACGGGGCCATTTAATAAATTTGGATCCAGATGGACGGATGCCGGTGCGTTATGCACGAGCAAGGCCAACAGCTGTTGCTCAAGATTTTGCGTGACCTCCATGACTTTCTTGATCACCTGTCCGGTAAGATCCTGGAAATCCTGCGCCATCATGATTTCGGTTAAATTGGCACTCGTTTGCCTGGTCTGCTTGGGCAACTCCACGAGGTAGGCGTGGGTCTGCATAGCCAATTGTTTAAATTGCTCTACATCCAGCTTGTTATCGAACAGTTTTTGCCATTCACCCGCCAGAATTTTCGCCCCGGATTCAATTTTATCAATCGTCGGCTGCGCCGCTTCGGTGGCAGTCAGCACGCGTTCCGCCGCAGCCTGCGTCATGGTTGCGATGTAATTCAGCCTGTCACGCGAATCGGGTATGGCGGAAGCGACTTTCTGCAAATTTTTGTCGTAGCCCAGTTCTCGCAGGCTGTCGTGCAATGCACGCGTCAAATGGCCTATCTCGTTAAAGACGCCGCCCTCGACATCCCCGTTCACTTTTGCTGTTGATTTTTCTTCGTTCCCGTTTTTATTCGCCGAAACGATGCTATCGAATAAAGATTCAAGATCGTCAGAGTCATTATTTACCGCAGCTTTTTTGCTCATGACATCGCTCACTTTTGCATGGTAAGAAAGATTTTTTGCAGCTTTTCATCCAGCGTGATGGCCGTAAAAGGCTTGACCACATATCCGGATGCCCCGGCCTCAGCCGCTTCGATAATATTTTCACGCTTTGCCTCGGCGGTTACCATCAGCACCGGCAGATGCTTCAGGCTGCCGTCTTTTCGAATCTCTCGCAGCAAGTCTATCCCTGTCATATTGGGCATATTCCAGTCGGACACGACGAAATCAAATGTGTCGGCACGTAGTTTTCTCAACGCCTCGATGCCGTCTTCAGCCTCGTGCACATTGGAAAAACCCAATTCCTTGAGTAGATTTCGCACGATTCTTCGCATCGTCGAAAAGTCATCCACTACCAGAATTTTCATATTTGGATCAGCCACAATATCTCTCCTTATAAAATATTTGAGGGAGGTTTAAACAAGTGATGAGAAGGGAAATCAATGTCCCGTTTCACCCCACGGAGTGAATTTACCATTCGCCCCCCGTGCTTTACCCCCTATCTATTCCTGTCTATTCACGTCAGCAGCGGCCGCAGTGTATCTGATAACATCGTCGAATCAAATTTCGGCACGTAATAATCAACACCTACGCGTTTGCCCATTGCACGGTTTGCCTCTGATGACAGCGATGAGTGCATCACTACCGGAATGTTATCAAAGCGCCGGTCTGCCTTGATGTGTTGAGTCAGCACGTAACCATCCATTTCTGGCATTTCGGCGTCCACCAGGATCACTTGAATTTGCGTATGCAAATCGATTTTCGCGTGCTGTGCCGTATCCGCCAGGCCCTTGAGACGCTGCCAGGCTTCCAGGCCATTGTGTGACTGGATATTTTTCACGCCCATTTTTTCCAGTACCTCGCTAATTTTCTTTCTTGCTACCGCAGAATCATCTACGAAAAAGACGCACATTTCATGCCCTTTTTCCACCTTCTCAATTTTTCCCACTACGTCTTCGCCAAACGCGGTGGAAAGTATTTGCTCTACATCCAGTATTGAAACCAGCGTGCCATTGGGCAACTCGGTAATAGCGGTAATCAAATTACCGTTATTGCGTGACAGTCCATCGGCAGCATGCACCTTGTCCCAGTCGACACGGACGATGCGATCCACATCGCGCACCAGAAAGCCCAGCACGTGCCGGCTATATTCAGCCACCATCATGACTTTCTGTTCCGCAGGGTTGCCCAAATCCATAAAGCTGGCCAGATTCAGCACCGGCATGACATGCCCGCGCAAGCTGGCAATGCCATCGACACCGCGCGGCATATTGGGTGTTTTGGTGATACTCACCGCGCGCGTTACTTCCTTTACCTTAAACACGTTGATGCCGAAGGTCTCGTTGGACCCAATGGAAAACAGCAATATTTCCATCTTGTTGGAGCCAACCAGATTCGTGCGTTCATCCACCGTATCCAAAATGCTGCCGCTTACGGCAAGCTGTGTATTGGTTTGTTCATATGACATAGTGACTCCCCTCAGCCCAAAAGACGCGTTAATGTCTGGGCTAATTTTTGCGGTTCGAACTTCGGTACATATTCGTCTACGCCTACATTCTTGCCCAATTGCTGGTTGGACGAGCTGGATAGTGACGAATGCATGAGTACCGGAATATTGGAGAAGCGCTTATCCTCTTTAATTTTGCGCGTGAGCATGTAACCATCCATCTCGGGCATTTCCACGTCGGTGAGTATCATCTGAATCAAATCGCTCACCGGTATGTGGCTGGCATCGGCAGAGTCAGCCAGCTTCACCAATTCCTCCCATGCTTTTTTGCCGTTAACCGCAGAGATGTAGCTCACTTCCATTGCGTCCAATGTGCGCGAGATCTGCTTGCGCGCAACCGGAGAATCGTCCACGAAAAACACTGTTCGATTCGAAATACCGATCGGCTTGATGTGTTTAAACAAAACTTCATCCGTGCCAATATTACTTGTATCGGCCAGAACCTTTTCCACATCCATCATCATCACCAGGCGCTTGTCCTGCAACTCGGTAACCGCCACGACCAATCCCCCAAGTTGGGCGTTCAGCATTTCCGGGGGAACCTTCATGGATGACCAGTCCAGACGCAATATGGTATCCACGGCCTCAACCAGAAAGCCCTGCGTATGACCGTTGTACTCAGTCACAATCATGATAGAAGGCTGGGTATCGGTCTGCATGTTGGTGTACTTCGCCAAATCAATTACAGGAACCAGAGCACCGCGCAAACTCACCATACCTTCGACCGAGGGCGGCATATCCGGTGCCTTGGTGATGGATGGAATGCGCATCACCTCACGCACCTTGAACACGTTGATGCCGTAGGTTTCACGGCGGCCGCTGCGATTATCCATCCCCAGGGTAAACATGAGGATTTCCAGTTTGTTGGTGCCAGCCAGCTTGGTGCGCCCATCAATATTTTTTAGTAGCTCTGACATTTACGATTCCTTATTAAAGGGGAAATGAGCGGGAGAAATTCAATGCGACGCAATTTGATCCCGATTATTGTCCCCTTGTCTTTTGCTTGGTATTACACCTCGAAACGGGCCACGACTCTCTGTAACTCAACGGACAGCTCTCCCAAACGCTTGCTCCCCTGTTCTGCCTGGGCGATAACCAGATGATTCGTTTCAGCCATTTGCGCGATACCTTCCACATGACGCGCAATATCGTTGCTGGCTGCACTCTGTTCAGCCACCGATACGGCAATATCGCCCACGCCTGCGTTGGCTTGTTCAACCGCTTGGCCCGCCTGTTTCAATACACTCGAAACCAGTTCAATCTGGTGCTGGATAGCTTGCAGGGATCTCAGGCCATTCTGCACGGATTTTTCTGCCTGTTCCGATTTCTCCCCAAGTGAATGGGTAACTTTGTCGATTTCGTTGGCCGATTGGGCAGATTTCTCGGCAAGCTTGCGCACCTCGTCCGCCACCACTGCAAAACCACGCCCCTGCTCACCTGCACGCGCAGCCTCTATCGCAGCGTTCAACGCCAGCAAGTTGGTCTGATCGGCAATATCTTTCACTTGCTGTGTCATGCTGGCGATAGTACCCGCACTTTGAATAAATTCGCTCACAGCACCAGCGATCAGGTTGACGCTTTGCTCAATCTGGCCAATTTCAGTAATCATTGCATGAGTGCTGCTATTGCCCTCACGCGTGCGTTCAATGCTTAGTCTGGAAAGGTTACGCACTTCGGTGGTGTTATCAGCCACCGAAGCAATACTCACAGACATTTCTTCCATTGATGCCGCCATGGCAGCGGCTGCCTCGCTCTGTGCCTGAGAACTCTGGGTAACCTGGGCCAGTGAAGCGGCAAGCTGTACAGCCGTTTCGGCTACGTTATCCGCATTACTGTGCGCCTTGGCAATAATTTCGGAAAAGCTTCCCATCAGCATGTTAAATGCCTTTGCTGCCCTGCCCAGCTCACACCGTCCCTGCACCCTCACTCGACGCGTAATGTCGCCATCGGCTGCAATCTGCCCCATCACCGCGCTCATCTCTGCTGCCGGAATCGTTACACTGCGGATGATGAGCCAGGCAAAATAGCCCGTTACCAGCAGCAACACTACGACGATAACGAGAGTGAGGACTTGAGTGCGTGAATTGGATTTTTTCAATTCCTCAGCCTGCTGAGTTTTCAGTTCGATGTTATAGCTGTTGATCGCATCGATATCCTCTTTAATCGGCTCATTCAGCACGCTGACTTTCTCGCGCTCGATGCGGGATGCTTCAGTCACATTACCCGACTTGAGTGCTGCCAACATGGGCTCCAGTCCCTCTTTCACGTAGGCGGCACGGTGCATTCTCCAAGCCTCAAGCAGTTCTCGCTGCCTGTCGTTGCTCACGGACTCCTGGTAATGCCTGGAGATTTCTGTAATCTCGTCGCGATTTTTATAGAATTCTGCTTCGCGCCGTGCCAGCCGTACGGGCTCAAGATTAATCCCTGCATCCATCAGGATGACGCGGTTGCGCGTCATCAGATAGACGATCCTGTCGAAAGCTTTCACATTCTCTACAGTCATTTGAAAATCAGCTTGCATGTGCTCCATCGCGCGCATATTGCTGATCGATGCATACAGAGTAGCTCCCAGCATCAATATGGCGATACCACTCACGAGAGTGATCAAGCGGGTTGAAATTTGCATATTTTTGAACATATTTTTATTCCTGCTCCGTAGTCATGCAGCTGCCGGGAGTGCCCGGCTTTAGCGGGCTTATCCCTGCTTCAAATCAACTGCTCAAACCCTGAAACCGCCAGCTCTCCCTCTGAGACCAAGCCAAAGTAATAGCGGCAAAAATCTGACAATCTTTAATTATGCAATCCATGCATGCATCCCTGTATTCCCGTCAGCACCGTTAACGCGCGTTAACCGCCGGTGCGGAGACGGCTTGCACTGCTGCCACAACAGGTGCAGAGGCTACTCCGGATTGATTGAGCAGTTTGTCCTGTATCTCGTTGTTTGCCGCATCAATCTCCACGGTGCCGCCGTCTTTCTGCGCCGCTTCCTCGGCTTTTTTATTCATTACGATGATGCTGATACGGCGATTGATCGGATTAAATGGATTTTCCTTGTCAAACAACACGGCCGATGAGAGTCCCACTACGCGCACGACTTTTTTCTCATCCATTCCGCCCACAGTCAATTCGCGTCTTGAGGCATTAGCGCGATCTGCCGACAAATCCCAATTGCTAAATCCCTTCCTGTCATAAGCATAGGGCTTGGCGTCGGTATGCCCGGACAAGCTCACTTTATTGGGCATCAGGTTGAGTGTTTTACCTATCTCATGCAGAATTTCTTTGGTATACGGTTCAAGTTCGGCACTGCCAATTCTGAACATGGGCCTGTTTTTTTCATCCACAATTTGTATGCGCAGACCTTCTGTCGTGATATCCAATAGAATTTGATTCCGGAATTGCCTAAGCTTGGCGTTGCTGTTGATCGCTTTTTCAATTATTTGCTTCAGGTCTTTAAGTTTTTCAGCTTCCTTCACTTTTTCCAGGCGCAACATGTCTTCCATTGACGGCTTGATGTTGATAATTTTTCTATCACTGGGCACCTCTCCATCCTTCACCTGGCCCTTTGACTTTGTGATGTCCTTACCTCCGCCCTGAATAATGCTGGAGCTTTCACCACTTCCGCTGCCGCCAAGCAGGGCAATCTTGAGAGGTGTGTTAAAGTAATCCTGTATTTGTGCCAGATCACCCTTGTTTGTCGTACCCAGCAACCACATCAACAGGAAGAATGCCATCATGGCGGTTACAAAGTCAGCATAGGCAATTTTCCATGCACCACCGTGATGTCCACCCGCAACTTTTTTGATGCGCTTGATTACAATGGGGCGTTTTTCATTAGACGGCATAAATTAATTTCGCTTTTAGTGGCGGTGGATCAGCGTTTTTGCTTAACAAATTCTTCCAGCTCCAGGAACCCCGGGCGCTCTGTGGACGCCAGCACCTTGCGTCCAAATTCGACCGCCATTGCGGGCGCGTAACCATTTAGATTGGCGAGCAGGGTGACCTTGATAGTCTGAAACATTTTGGTGGATTCGTTTGCCTTCTGTTCCAGCGCAGTCGCCAACGGGCCAATAAAGCCATAGGCCAGCAAGATGCCAAGAAAGGTACCGACCAACGCCGCACCTATTAGAACCCCCAATTGAGCCGGAGGAACACCGATAGAAGCCATGGTATGAACCACACCCATGACCGCCGCAACGATACCGAAAGCAGGTAGCGCATCACCCAGCTTGGCAATCACATGTGATGGCACCATTTCTTCGTGGTGATGGGTTTCGATCTCCACCTCCATCAGATTCTCAAGCTCCATCGCATTGAGGTTACCGCTGACCATGATGCGCAAGTAATCTGTCATAAATTCGACGATATGATGATCACTAAGAATTTTTGGATACTTTGCGAAAAGGGGGCTTTCGTGCGCATCCTCGACGTCTCCCTCAATGGACATGAGGCCTTCCTTGCGGATTTTTCCGAGCAACTCATAGAGCAATGCCATGAGCTCCATATAAGTGTCTTTAGTGTATTTCGCCCCCTTGAATACCTTGGGTACCGCTTTGAGCGTGGCCTTCACGGTCGGGATCGTATTGCCAACCAGGAACGAGCCAAGGCCGGCCCCCCCTATCATCAGCAACTCAACCGGCTGCCACAGCGCAAACAAGTGCCCGCCGGCCAGTGCAAAACCGCCGAATACGGAGAATGCAACTAACACATATCCAAGTATCACCAACATGAAGCCACCCCTCAAAAGATTACATTTTTAGCTATATACGCATGCAGATTAGCAGGAATTTAATATATTCATCTCGTAAACAATACGTAAATCCAATGCTAATTCGTAAAATGCAAATGGCATGCGCAATAAAAAACGTCGCAAATACTGATAAATCAAGTCAGTATTTGCGACGTTTTATTGTATAGGCCCCGGCAGTAAGCCCTAGGCTACAGCATGTAATTCCTGTTCAGCTGCCTTTTTGGTTTTACCGGCACGTGATGGCGGGCGGCAAATTCCACAGTTGTAGTTATCGCACAGTTCATCGCTGTGCACCACGAAATATCCACCACACTCTTTACAGGCAGTCAGTTGCAGCAACTTTGCATCGAAAAATCGCAGCATAAACCATGCTCGTGTAATACTCAAAACGGGTTCGTCATCCGATACGCCAAGCTGTTCTTTGTACAGGCGGTAACTTTTAATCAGCGCTTCAACACCAGACACACCCGCGTTATTCACAATATAGTGATAAATATCCATAAACATGGAGGAATGAATATTCGGCAACCAACTCATAAACCAGTCAGTCGAATAAGGAAGCATGCCCTTTGATGGCGACGCACCTTTTACTTCTTTGTACAACCGAAGTAAGCGTTCGCGACTTAGTGAAGTTTCTTCCTGCAGTAATTGCAAGCGCGCACCCAGATTAATCAACTCAATACATATCTGGATTTCACGTGCTTCGTTGACTACGCTCTTGCTACGCATGGCGCCTCCACTTTTTTTATTAAACTGCCAATACTTCTGCTGGTTGCGCTGTCATCAGGATGGTTGCATGAGCCTGCGACATCATCCTGTCTTTATTAAAATCTGAGATCATGTTCAGCAGCAGGCGCTCATCAAAGCGCAGGCGATACAGCATCATATTTGAAGATGCCATTTTCAATATCTGTGCGGGTGTCAAACCGGCAATCAAGTCTGCCATTTCTTCGCTGACGCCAAGTCGAAATATTGAAGCGACCTTGTCCTCTTTAATCATCTGCTGTGCTAATAGCATGTAAGTGAGATTTGCATCTTTGATTTCTGATTGAATTTGGCTTACAGTCATTTTCGTTCCCCCTGGTGACAAATAATGTCTTTATTGACGGTGCCATTCTGCATGGCAAGGGAATAGAACAGAATCAGAGTTGTTCTTATTTTGATGTAGGAAGAAATCTTACAAACAAAAAACCACTTTATCTATATTTCAATTACTTACAAATGATATTTAATGCGATACATCTGACCCTGTAAAATATTATTTTCAATACAAACAATATGTTACAAAATTTAAGCACCACACATTACTTATTCAGGAAGTCGCATAGACCGCCTTACTGAAGGATGCTTATCTCGTTTTCATAATAGTACAAAAGACAAAGGCTTGCGGTTAAAACCGCAAGCCTTTGTCTTTTGCTGGTGGGTCGTCGCGGACTTGAACCGCGGACCAAAGGATTATGAGGCCTACACAACCATCCTTTCATTCAACCGGTTGCAAAGTAATAATTCTACAATTTGTTTAAAGCCACTCCTTTAAGACACTAGCAATATCTCAATAGCCAATAATATTGTAGAAGCTTTAATCCTCTAAAGTGGAGGGAAAGATAACCAGCTATTTTTTGCGATAATATCTTACCGCACCACGCTTTGATTCGCGTATCTTCACATCTTCCTTGGTTGCTCCCCAAAAAGCTAAACCTAATGCAACAACCAAACCAAAAACGCCAACACCCCATCCGTTAGGAATACTCCAGGAAAATTGTGCATTTAGTTGCTGTGGTATTACATAAATTATTCCGAGGGTAATAAATCCCCACTTGAGCGCACCCAAAGCTCTGGCATCAGATATTTCTAGATTTGATGCACCATATACAATGTCAGCCCCACAGCCGCCTGCTTGACATACTACAGCGCCCTCAGGGTGTTCAAGATGGCAAAACCCACATTTATATTTTTTAATATCTGACATTTTTATTCCCTAAACAACAAACATAGCAACCGGTGTGTTTTTACAGAAACGGTTATGCAGCTTTCTTTTGCTTCTCAACTGGTGCCGGGTCATTTTCCTGTACCAATTTATCAGCCTTCTTTCTTGCGGCCATGTCCGCTGCCACCTCGCGCAGAATGCGCTTTTTCTCGCAGTCCGCAAATCTTTTAAGGGTTTGGCGCATCAACGGCTGATACCCCAGGCCATGTAAATCCGCTATAAGTTTGAAGTCCTCAATCAGTGACTTCTCAAGGCGAATAGAGATAGGTTGCAGGTCAAGATTCTCATTAATGATAGATTCCATGTCATCTGGAGCGACAGCTGCGTATTGTTCATCTGCACCTAACTCACTAGAAAGCCATGCTTCCTCGGTGTCCAATATCTTGGGTGTGCTGTGGTTTTTGCTCATGATTAGCTCCTTATTTTGCCTCATTGGCTAAAATTCCCGTATATACATTAATACAAAATACTTGCTACTTTGGCAAAGAAATTTTATTGTAAATCCGCAGTTCCTCTAAATTTGGATCGTAGGCAGATTTAATTTCTATTCTGTCAGTAAATGGCATGTATGCAACTTTAAGCTTTCGCCCAAAGTCAGTTTCAGCTATAAACCAACGAGTTATTGGGTTTGTTCTGTTGTCAGCGCGAATATCTAATAAATCACTTCGATTGCGGTTTGCGAAACATTGGATTATTTCGCTTTCAGTAACCGGGGGTACTTTATTTGCCAGTTTTTCCCGTACTGCTATTGAAATACTGAGATTCATATTCAGGAAGTCCGAATTGGGTTCACATTGTATATACAACGGCAACAATTTTACAAGCTTTAATTCGTTTGACTACAAAATACCCTTTTTGCAGACTTCTAGCTTAATGCCTGCTTGGGTTACGCCCAATTTAGAGTCCATTACCCCCATCGTATGAACATGTTTTTCAACAAAATCATTAACATGCATTGGATTTCCTGCTGACAAACCCATTAAAACCCCCTTCATCCCGTTCATGGTGGCACGCGACACCGCGTCACGAGGGGTTCCCTGTGCGGGTGTTTTGGCCGCATAGGGTTGCGAGTGATTCATGCCGTCACGCTCTGCCAGGTCAGATTCACCTTCCTACTGGCGCACTGCATTGCATTCCTGTGATAATGCGAACAGGAAAAATAACGGCAACCAGCTAGACACCAATAAACCAAGGGCAGTCCAGCTAGTTATACCGGCCAACTAATGAGTTAAAACCAAAAATCCGCCATGACAACTTCTCGCAAAGACTCTAAAACTGAAGAAAAAACTGACCTGAAAAAACCATCAGTTGACAATATAGAGTTTGGAAAACGTATCAAAATACAAAGACAACATAGAGAACTAACCCTAGATGAACTCAGCCAACTGACCAAATTAATTGACCCAAGTGGCGAGGGTATTTCCAGAGTTTCTTTGTCACGCTATGAAAATGGCACTTATGCACCAGGCCTCAGAGAACTAAAGGTTTTGTCACAATCGCTTAGATGTTCGCTTGCATTGCTTGTCTATGGTGACTCAGCAGATCCAATGGATTTTTATGAGCACACTATTGAAGAAGTGATAGATGATCATGTCTATAGAATACTTGCCGCGAAGGGACTTGTTGAGAAAAACTGGGATGATGTGCGCATGAGCGACGACTATATCGCACTATTAAAAAAGGTTCGTCAAACGCCATAATCTCCTCCAAGCACAAATACAACCGGCCTTTGCCGGTTTTTTTACGCCAACCAAGTTTCACTATAGATACTTTATTTTCGTAAATGAGTTTACTTTATTTATTTTGACCGCAATAATCATTACCGAGAATATTTCTCGTAATTGATAATTGAGGAAAAAATGAAAATACCATCAAAACTACCCATAACGGCTGAGCAATCCCGCGCAACCCGTTTCCAGCTTGGCCTAACCCAAGCCAACGTCATCGAGCAAGGCGAACTGCCAGGCCACAAGCTCAAAAACTTTGAGACCGGCCGATTCATCCCTGATATGGCATTCCTGCAAAGCTTGCGCGAGTTCTATGAAGACAGAGGCATCGACTTCAACGATACAGATACCAAGCAAACCGGCGCAGAACTACCCAAGCCAGTCTCAGGCATCGGCATAGTTACCCCAATGCAAGCCAGCCGGTTTGTGGTTGACCCAACTCTTCCACAAGAACGTGCAGATTCAATCCTTGAGCGCATGGACAGCAACGATGTGCGCATTGCCGAGCTGATGAGCCACACCATGGAAGGCGGGATGCTTTCCTCATATTCAGCAAAGACAGACACTGACACAAAGGAGCTTTTTGGCTTAATGGCAGAAAACTACCTCCTTTTCAGAATGCTGCAGGGTAGAAATATCCTTATCCCGCGGCCTGAACAATCTGAGCCAAAGACTCAAGCCGATTTGATCAGTGGGCTGTTCTCTACCGTTGCGCTACTCAACGATCAGTCAAACGAAGAATCCGAAGAAGGAGAAATAGCATGAGCGTCTTTTGCCCTGTATCAATGCTTCCCAATGGTGGCGGTAAAGCTGCTGTATTCGTGTTTGCTGCCTTGGTTGTACTAGCAATTGCAGCAGCACAAACCAAGCAACCAGCAACACCAACCACCCCCAACGCTAAATAGCCAACTCAACCAAGAAAGGATAAACCACCATGAACCGCCAACAACGCCGCACAGATAAACACTCACATCGCTTGCCACTACAAACCAGTGTGCTCTGGATCCCAGAAGCCGGGGCGTATCTTTCCCGCTTCTCACCCGAAGGCTTTACCCTGATTGACCGCCCAGAACTTGCACAACACTACGAAGAAGACCGGGCGAGCATAGCCGCCTTAAATTTTAGAAAGGTCACGGGGCTTAAAGCTGCTGTCCGCCCCTACTACAACTTCCAGTAAGGGGGAAATCATGTACGGGATTTCCCCCTCTCATATCAGCAGTGACAGGCTGTACGCTCAACTGTGTAACGTTGCGGCACCAGCTGATATCAGTTTTCTTGCTGAGCAATTTGATTGCATCCCCTCAAGCTTTCATAAAAAACTATTCAATGAATACGCGCAACTCAAAAAGCGCAAAGGCCGTAAAGAGGCCAACCTTTGGTCATTCGGCTTGCAAGAGTTGTTTGGCGGCCGAGGCCTGAATTATGCGGCTGATGATGCTGAAATCGTGGAAGCTGCTGAAAATGCGGCACGCAATGTCCGTGGCAAATTACCCCATTGCACCACCGATGAAAACACACTGGAGATACTTGGGCAGGTCGCAGCACGCTACGATATTGAACTACCCAAGCTCGACAAGATCAGCAAATTGACTCAGCGCATGAGTGCGGAAAAGTGGTGGCGCAAGCAACTGCGCAAGCGCTTCAACAAAATAGAGGCTGCAGCTATTCGCACCGGGTTTGTCCACAAACGTGCAGGGCTGTACGCTTCTGATGAAACCGTGAATCGCCGCCAGAAGCAAAAGCGCAAAAATGCCAGGCTGCTGGAAAACCTCGAAGCCATCCACGACCAGACAGGTGAAGTTCGCACACTTGCGGAACTGGCCGCTACCAATGTCAGCAATCCGGCCATTCGACGTGCTGAACTGATGACGCGGATCCGTGGCATTGAGGAATTATCCAACCTGATTGGCTATGTTGGCCTGTTCCTGACGCTCACCACGCCAAGCAGAATGCATGCGCGTCTATTCCATGACGGCACCGTAAACCCGAAATATGACAATATCCGCCCAGACTACGCCCAGCGGTACTTGCTTAACAAAGTTTGGGCGCCAGTACGTGCGAAGCTGCAACGCGATGGCATTGATTATTTCGGCGTGCGCATAGTCGAGCCGCACCACGATGGCACACCGCATTGGCACATGCTGGTATTCGTAAAACCCGAACATCAAGAAGCGTTGACCAATACCCTACGCGAATACGCCTTGCGCGACTCTCCGGAAGAACCCGGCGCGCAAGAGCGGCGATTTATCGTTAAACAGATTGACCCGAATAAAGGCAGTGCAGCTGGGTACGTTGCCAAATATATCGCCAAAAACATTGACGGCTTTGCTGTGGGCGATGATTACGAAGCAGACACCTATACTGACACCAGCGAAACATCTGTGCGTGTTGAGGCATGGGCAAGCCTTTGGCATATTCGCCAGTTCCAGTTTTTCGGGACACCTTCAGTTACTCCCTATCGCGAATTGCGCCGCCTTGAGTCTCTACCTGAATCCTTGCATGGGGTTTTGGGTGAAGCATTTCAAGCGGCAGATACAGGCGATTGGCACACTTACATGAAGCTACACAGAGGCGGCTTACACATCAAGCCACTATGGGAAGAGCGGCCAAGTACGGCCTATCCTGATGAGATTACCAAGCGAGTACGAGGTGTCATTGTTAACGGCGAATTTCGCCTCACTACTCGCGAAGGTGAGTGGTTAATTCGAGAAAAAGAGAGCGCCCAGCGGGGTCGCCTTTTCACCCCTTGGACTTGTGTAAATAACTGTACGCGCGGTGCTGCTAAAGGCTTTGCGCGGAATAGCGTGCCAGCTTCCAAGGTTGAAAAAGATGAAATGGGAAATGATCGAATTGAGAGGTACGTTAAACGCCGGGAACCGCCAAGAACCCGCGTTCAACTAACCCAGAAAGGTGAGCTGAATGAAGAATAACACCAGCAAAAATACGTGCAAGAACAATTTGCATGCACAACCCAGCAAAAAAACCCGCTGGGCATACTGGATGCAAGCCATTGAGCCAACATCCGAGGCGCTCAACAAAGCCTTTCCAGACTATCACCCGCAATGGGTGCAGCAATCCCAGATGATCACTATTGGACCAGCGAACTTCACCAGCATGCGCCAGACTTTGGGTATGACTCGGAAACAATGCGCAGCTTATCTGCGAGTCCGCTATGAAACAATCGGCAGGTGGGAAACAGGGCTGCTGCCAGTGCCGTTTACAGCCTTTGAATTACTGAGGCTGATACAGGAAAGCGTTAAATTCAAATTGTCACACAATAAGTGGGATGGGTGGTTTATCAGTGATGACGGCATGCTGACTTCACCTGACATCGGTGGCAATGGCTTCACGCCTGAGCTGTTGAACTTAAGCACGATGATGCGTAGTGAATCAGCACTGCTGCGCAGGGATCTAGCCCAGCTGCAAACACAACTGGACGCGGCCATTACAGAAAACACTGCCTTGCGTGGAATGCTCCTCGATAGCGGCGTTACCGATGAAGTGGCCGCAATGCAGGAAAAGATTAACGCACTGATGACCAGAATCAACACCGCACGAATCATCCCATTCCCAGCACTTGAAGAAGAACAGCCACAGGAGAAAGTAGCATGAAACCAAGACGCGACATTACCCCATACATGTGTAGCGCAGACAGCAGTATCAATGCGATGCTCACGCTCCTGAAGGTGTTCAAGCGTATACGCACGATCGACGCCACACATAAACCGGCCAGCCGATACCAGGCGCGCCTCAAGAGCAAGCAAGCGACACGCCGGGCTCACCTGCACATCGTGAGGTAACTGAACCATGTTCCTTACACAAACCGAATTGGCCGAGCTTACCGAGCGCAAGCGCAAGGGAGAGCAAATAGCCTGGCTCAAGGCAAATGGCTATCACTACGCAATTGGCGCCAATGGGCATGCAAGAGTGTTGCGCGAACATCTGCATGCACGCTTATGCGGTGTCAGCATGGCAACAGCGCCGGCCGCATTAGAACCAAACTGGGGCGCGATGTAAGCACATGGGACGCAAACGCACCATCAACCACAGTCTGCCACCGAGGATGAACCTCAAAGGCAAGACCTACTACCACGTATCAACTGACAATCCGAGGAAATGGACGAAGCTTGGCCAAGACTTGGCCATTGCCAAGCGCCTGTGGGCAGAGATTGAAGGGGAGCAACCTGACCCGAACAACTGCACCTTTGGAGGAATCGTTGCACGCTATCGCAAGGAAGTATTGCCAACCAAGGCGCTACAAACCCAGAGCGGCAATGAAAAAGAGCTGATCAAGCTTGAGGGTGTATTCAGTGCAATGCCGATAGACGCAATCAAACCTCACCATATCAAACGCTACCTGGATGAACGCGGCAAAACAGCCAAGGTACGTGCAAATCGTGAAAAGGCACTATTCAGCCATATTTTCAACTTTGCCAGGGCATTGGGTTACACCGATGCACCGAACCCTTGTGCCGGCATCAAGGGTTATCGTGAGACTGGCCGCGACAGATATATTGAACACTCTGAATTTTCATCTGTATGGGAGAAAGCACACTACACAGTGCAGGACGCGATGGATTTAGCCTACCTCACCGGACAGCGGCCAGCAGACCTTTTAAAATTGAATCGCAGTGACATTCAGGAAGGTATGCTGTTGATCACTCAAAACAAAACAGGTAAAAAGCTACGAATCAACATTGTAGGCGAACTGGAAACACTGATTAATCGCATCATAGAACGCCAGCAAAACGCCATATGCTGCAATGCAATGCTGCAGGATGGGAATGGCCAGCGGTTAAGTTATGGAGCGCTGCGCACACGTTTTGACAAGGCGAGAAAGGCTGCTGAAGTTGATTTTCAATTCAGGGACATTCGAGCAAAGACCGCTACTGATACAGACGACCTTGCACGTTCTCAACAGCTCCTTGGGCACAAGACACGCGCCATGACAGAGCACTACACCAGGCACAGGAAAGGCGAGAAAGTGGAGCCTCTCAAATGAGGAATTGTAGAAATTTCCAGCGAATTGTAGAAAATAAAAAAGGCCTGCATCGCTGCAAGCCTTATTCTATATGGTGGGTCGTCGCGGACTTGAACCGCGGACCAAAGGATTATGAGTCCTCTGCTCTAACCAACTGAGCTAACGACCCGAAAAAAGTTAGCTTTCGCCGTCGAGGAAACTCTTTAGCTTTTCCGACCGCGAAGGGTGACGCAATTTGCGCAGCGCCTTCGCCTCAATCTGACGTATACGTTCGCGCGTCACATCAAACTGCTTACCCACTTCTTCAAGTGTGTGGTCGGTGTTCATTTCGATGCCAAAGCGCATGCGCAGCACTTTAGCCTCACGTGGCGTCAACGAATCCAGAATATCTTTCGTGACGTTGCGCAGACTGTCGTATACAGCCGCTTCAATCGGAGCCAGCCCATTGGAGTCCTCGATAAAGTCACCCAGATGCGAATCGTCATCATCGCCCACTGGGGTTTCCATCGAAATGGGCTCTTTGGCTATCTTCAATATCTTGCGGATTTTGTCTTCCGGCATTTCCATCTTGATCGCCAGCGTTGCCGGGTCGGCTTCCAGACCGGTTTCCTGCAAGATTTGGCGCGAGATGCGATTCATCTTGTTGATGGTCTCGATCATGTGCACCGGAATACGGATAGTGCGCGCCTGGTCTGCAATGGAACGGGTGATCGCCTGGCGTATCCACCAGGTGGCGTAGGTCGAAAACTTGTAACCGCGGCGGTATTCAAACTTATCCACGGCTTTCATCAGGCCGATATTGCCTTCCTGAATCAGGTCGAGGAACTGCAGTCCACGGTTGGTGTACTTTTTGGCGATGGAAATTACCAGACGCAGGTTGGCCTCGATCATGTCGCGCTTGGCGCGACGTGCCTTGGCTTCGCCATTGGTCATCTGTTTGTTGATTTCTTTCAGATCCTTGATCGGGATACCCACGCGCTTTTGCACTTCCAGCATGCGCTTCTGCTGGTCGACAATCGCTGCCTGGAAGCGCAACAGGGTTTCGCTGTATGGTTTCTTGGCGGCAATTTCCTGCTCTACCCAGCCCAGGTTGTCTTCATTGCTGACAAACATCTTGATAAAGTGCTGACGCGGCATGCGCGCTTTAACCACGCATAAATCCTGAATGCTGCGCTCATGCCCGCGCACCTCTTCCACCAGGCTGCGCATGGTGTCGCATAGCTTGTCCACTTGTTTGGCGGAAAAGCGGAATTGCATCAATTCGTGAGAAATCTGCTCCTGCAGCTTGTCGTATTGCTTGCTGCGATAACCAAATTTTTCATATGCCTTGCCCATCTTGCCAAACAGGTCGGAAATAATCGCAAAGCGCTCAAGCGCATCGATTTTGAGCTGTGCCAGATTGGCTGCCACCAGCGCTTCCCTGTCTTCTGCGGACTCTTCTTCCTCATCCTCTTCTTCCTCATCCTCATTGACTTCTTCTTCAATGACTTCTTCGGCGACTATTGTTTCATCTTCAATTTCAATGAATCCATCGATGACTTCATCGATGCGCATCTCGTCCACCTTGACCTTTTCCGCCAACACCAGAATTTCCGCAATGGTCGCCGGGCAGGCTGAAACCGCCTGAATCATGTGCTTCAGGCCTTCTTCGATACGCTTGGCAATGACGATTTCGTCCTGGCGCGTGAGCAAACCTACTGTGCCCATTTCACGCATATACATACGTACAGGATCAGTAGTGCGGCCGAAATCTGAGTCAACGGTCGAAGCCGCAAGAGCAGCTTCAGCCGCTTCTACCGCATCTTCGTCCACCACCACAACCACGCCCTCAGACATCACCATATTTTCGGCGTCCGGTGCCTGGTCGCTGACGCTGATGCCCATGTCGTTGATCATGCTGACCACGCCTTCGATCTGCTCGACTTCGAGCATCTCAGGCAAGTGGTCATTGATTTCTGCAAACGTCAAATAGCCGCGCTCCTTGCCGAGCACGATCAGTGCTTTCAGGCGTGTACGTCGCTCTTCAACGTCCTGCAATTGTTCTGCGGGATTCGCATCGAGCTGTAGATTTGCCGCTAATTTTGCGTTTAACGCCGCCTTTTTAGAACTGACGGGTTTTTTCTTGTCTTGCTGAGTCGCCATATTGGTGGATGCCCACTTATATACCAGTTAAATAAATGATTGAATCAATGCGACATAATACATATGTCGCCGAAATGGGTCGCGGATTATACCCGACTTTGTAAAAAATTTCTCGGCTCAACCTCGTTGTAGAAGTTGCAAATAAAGTACACGCTCGTGCTCACTCAGCGCTTTAACGTCTGTTCCCGCCATTTTAAGGTTAAGTTCGTGTAACTTTTTCTTGCGACTCTCTTCGCGCAGCTTTGCCAAAACGCCATGGAATTCCGCATCCACATCAAATGCTTCACCCCATTGCATGATTTCCGCCTGTTCTACCGCCAACAACGCTTCATGCGCAGTGCCCTGGAAAAATTGAATGACTGCTGCACTACTTACCTCGCCATCCTGCGTGAGCAGCCATTCAGATAACGCCACGATGGCTTCCACATCCTGTGCTTCGACAGCAAAATCCGGCGGCAGTTCTCTTGCAAGAGCAGGTTTAAACAACAAACAGCGTAGCAATACGCGCAAATTGGACACGGCCGGACGCGAAGCTTTTTGCGTGGCGCGTCTAGGCGGAGCACCCATAGCCTTTATCCCGTACAAGGCTTCCAATTCCGGCTGCGTGATGCCCGCCAGCGCAGCCACCTCCTTGCGCAACAACAGCGCCATGGTCGGGGCCGTAATTGCCATCAGCAAAGGCTTGGCGTGCTCCAGCAAATTGCTTCTCCCCTCTTGTGTACGCAGATCCACTTGTGCAGACAGCTCACGCAGCAAATAGCCCGACAAGGGCAGGGAGTCATGCAACAATTGCTCAAATGCCTCAGTACCATGTTCACGTATATAACTGTCCGGATCATGCTCTTTGGGCAAAAAGAGGAAACCTATACGCTTGCCATCCACCAATTGCGGCAGGGAATTTTCCAATGCTCGCCAAGCGGCACGCTGTCCCGCGGCATCACCGTCAAAGCAAAATATCACCTGCTCCGCCAGACGCAATAATTTCTGCACATGATAGGGAGTAGTCGCGGTTCCAAGTGTCGCTACCGCATATTCAACACCATGTTGCGCAAGCGCCACCACGTCCATATAGCCTTCAACCACCACGACTTGCTGGCTGGACCGAATGGCTTTCTGAGCCTGAAACAGGCCATAAAGTTCATGACCTTTTTCAAAAAGAACAGTCTCTGGCGAGTTAAGATATTTGGGTTCGCCGCTATCCAGTATCCGGCCGCCAAATCCGATGACCTGACCACGCGCATTGACTATCGGGAACATGATGCGGTCACGAAAGCGGTCATAACGCTTGCCGGCATCCCCTTCAATTACCAGACCTGTTTCGACCAGACTGCTGTCCTGATAGTTCGTGGCAAGCCCGCTTAAATTTTGCCAGGCTTCAGGCGCATATCCTATACCAAAACGTGCCGCGATTTCGCCACTCAGGCCGCGGCGCTTGAGATAGTCAATCGCGCGCGGCGACTGCTTGAGTTGCTCACGGTAATAGCGCGTGGCAGCCTGCATCACGTCATACAGGTCAGGAGCTACCTTGTGCTGAACCTGACCTGGAGCTTGCGCTTCATGCGGAACTTCCATACTGATGCTGCGCGCCAGCTCCTCCACCGCATCGACAAATCCCATGCCGGCGTGCTCCATCACAAAACCAATGGCTGTGCCATGTGCTCCGCAGCCAAAACAATGATAAAACTGCTTGCTTTGGCTGACGGTGAAGGAGGGAGATTTTTCGCTGTGAAACGGGCAACAGGCAGCGTAGTTGGCACCGGCTTTTTTAAGCGGCACATAGCGCTCGATCACGTCGACAATGTCGAGACGATTGAGCAAATCCTGAATAAAACTTTTTGGAATCACCCCAGCCCTCGCGGTTTATCGGCAGAGTGCCGTATAACTTGGTGTGGAGAAACTAAAGAAAAATTATTACTGCCGCGCAAATTAACGCGACAATCTTGCCTTGACCTGAGCCGATGCCTTGCCGATATCTGCACGTCCGGCAAACTTCGGTTTGAGAATTGCCATGACCTTGCCCATATCCTGTGCAGTCGCAGCACCGCTGGCACTGATTGCCTGCTCAATGGCAGCGTCAATTTCAGCCTGACTCAGTTGCTGCGGCATGTAACCCAGCAACACGCTCATTTCGAATTGCTCTATATCAGCCAAGTCTTTCCGGCCGGCAGCCTCAAACTGGCTGAATGAATCGCGGCGCTGCTTCATCATTTTGTCGATCGTTGCCAGCACATCGCCATCTGTCAGCTCGATGCGCTCGTCCACTTCTCGTTGCTTGATGGCTGCCAGCAATAGGCGAATTGCCGCCAGGCGTGCACTATCTTTTGCACGCATGGCGGTTTTCATATCTTCGCTGATTTGCTGTTTCAGACTCATAATGTTCAGGGCAAGCTCAGTCCTGAATGAGAGCTTTGCTTGCCGAAATTTAACAGCCCGATATCAATACAGCTTTGGAGGCAGAACTTGATTGCGCAGACGCTTATAGTGACGCTTTACCGCAGCAGCCAGCTTGCGCTTGCGTTCCGCAGTAGGCTTCTCGTAAAATTCACGAGCGCGCAAATCTGTCAGCAGGCCCGTCTTTTCTATCGAGCGCTTGAAACGACGCAGGGCAACTTCGAATGGCTCGTTCTCTTTAACACGTACTGTTGTCATCAACAAACTACCTTATACAAAAAATTTGAGGGCGCGATTCTACCAAAACCCAAGCGCTTCCACAACCGCGATTTTCTACATTGCGCTGAAAACCGACGTTTAGCGCTATTGAATCGAGATTCGGGCGAATTTGCGCTTCCCGACCTGCGCCACAACGATCTCACCTGCCTTGATCTGCAAGGTTTTGTCGCTTATCCTCTCGCCATCCAGCTTAACCGCTGCCTGAGCAATCATGCGCAGCGCATCCGACGTGCTCTCTACCAGGCCAGCCTGCTTCAGCATTTGGGAAATACCGATGCTGCCATCAATGGCGTTAACCAATACCTCAGGCATCTCTTCCGGCAATACCCCCTGTTTGAAGCGCGCCTCAAAATCAGCCAGAGCCTGCTCGGCAGCATGGCGCGAATGGAAACGGGCGACCAGCTCCTGGGCCAGCAACACCTTGATATCGCGAGGATTACGCCCTTGTATAACTTCTTGGCGCCATTTGGAAATCGTAGCCATGCTTTCAAATGAGAGCAATTCCAGATAACGCCACATCAAGTCATCAGATACCGACATAAGCTTGCCGAACATCTCTTGTGGCGCATCGGTAATGCCAATGTAATTTCCCAGCGACTTCGACATCTTGTTGACGCCATCCGTCCCTTCAAGCAAGGGCATGGTGAGCACGCACTGCGATGGCTGCCCAAAGTGCTTTTGCAACTCACGCCCCATCAGGAGATTGAACTTCTGGTCTGTCCCACCCAGCTCAATATCCGCCTTTAATGCAACAGAATCATAACCTTGAACCAACGGATAGATGAATTCATGAATCGCGATTGGCAGCTTATTCAGGTAGCGTTTGGAGAAATCATCGCGCTCCAGCATTTGCGCCACAGTGTGAGTGGCCGCCAGCCTGATCAAGTCCACCGCGCTGAATTTATCCATCCAGGTGGAATTGAATACAACCTCTGTCTTGGCAGGATCAAGCACTTTAAATACCTGTTCGCGGTAGCTTTGTGCATTTTCCAGCACTTGTTCGCGCGACAACGGTGGGCGAGCCGCATTTTTCCCGGTGGGATCGCCTATCATGCCGGTGAAATCGCCGATCAGAAATAACGCGTGATGCCCCAGATCCTGCAGCTGGCGCATCTTATTCAGCAATACCGTATGGCCAAGATGCAAATCGGGTGCCGTAGGGTCAAAACCCGCCTTGATGCGCAACGGACGTTCTTGTGCCAGTTTCTGTTTAAGCTCCGACTCCAGCAGTAACTCGCTGGAACCGCGTTTAATTAAATCAAGTGTCTCTTGCTGTGTCATGTTCAACATACTTTAACTATTTACTTTTTTGAATTTTGAGCAATCGCCCATCTCTGCTAATATGCTGCTCGTTTTATAAAAAGGCATCGGCGGCTCGCAGCAAGACTGCAACCCCTTAAGTATTTTAAATGGTAACTCAAAATCCCCTGACACAAGCACGCAAATTGAAATTGCGCTGGTTTGTGACCCTGTCCACCCTCCCTTTACTTGTCGTTGTGTCGGCTTTTGGCATTATTCCGCAAAGTGAGATCGGCGTTGCCTTCAACCAACACGTGGTTGAAGAGATTTCCCTGCCTGTAACGGGCCAATCCCCGGACACAGACAACTCTAATGTATTCTGGCGCACTGAACGTGTGCAACGCGGCGACACAGTGGCTGAATTGCTCCGCCGCCTGAATGTGGATGACATCGCTGCAAATAACTATTTGCGTAAAGACAAGGCGGCCGAATCATTACACCAACTTTCATCGGGCAAAGACATACAGGCTGAAACTCGTGCAGACGGCAGCCTGATAAGGCTGCGTTACATAAACAACAGCGGCAACCAGGTCATTATCGAAAAGAATGGCGACAGCTTCAATACACGCACCTTAAACGCACAAATTGAAAAGCGTATTTTTACGCGCACCGGCGAAATTAATAGCACACTTTTTTCCGCTACGGATGCTGCGGGAATAACCGATGCCGCGGCCAATCAACTCGCTGATATTTTCAGCGCGGATATCGACTTTCATCGCGATTTGCGCAAGGGAGACAAGTTCTCGGTAATTTATGAAATGAATTACATCAACGGCGAGCCGGTCAGCACCGGCAACATTCTGGCGGCCGAATTTATCAATCAAGGTCATCAGTACAGGGCACTGTATTTTGAAATGACTCCAAACCAGGGCAATTACTTTAGCCCAGACGGGAAAAGCATGCGCAAGGCTTTTCTGCGCTCGCCTATTGAGTTTTCGCGAGTAAGCTCGGGTTTTATGTTGTCGCGCTTTCATCCCGTACTCAACAAATGGCGCGCGCATAAAGGGGTGGATTATGCGGCAGCCATAGGTACAAAAGTCAAGGTAACTGCAGATGGCACGATAGACTTTGTCGGAACGCAAGGCGGCTATGGCAATGTTGTCATTGTGAACCACCAAGGCCGCTATACCACCGTCTACGGACACCTGTCACGCTTTGCCAGCAACCTGCATCGTGGTCAACGTGTAACTCAAGGTGAAATCATTGCATTTACTGGTCAGTCAGGTTTGGCAACGGGACCGCATCTGCACTACGAATTCAAGATCAATGGCCAGCAGCATGATCCTCTTCGTGTCGCTTTACCGGACGCCAGACCGATAAATGCTGTGCAAAAAGCGCAGTTCCAGTTGGCCACCTCGGCAATCAATGCGCGCTTGAGCATGGTAAGCGGCAATCAGATGGCACAATCGGATTAATGATCATTCTGGTTATACCGTATGCGTCTGGGGCAAGCTGTGGATAAGTCAGAGCTCTATGTCGGTATTATGTCCGGCACCAGCCTGGATGGCATAGACACTGCACTGCTTGATTTCTCCGGCAGTGCGCCCAGGCTGCTAGCCACACATTATCAAGCCTACCCTGAAGCCCTTAAGGAAACCCTGCTGGCGCTGCACCACCCCATGCAGAACGAGCTGCATCACACGCTTTTGATAGCCAATGAACTGGCTCAAGGCTATGCAACTGCCGTGCATTCGCTCCTGCTTGCAGCCGACGTAAGGCCAAACCAGGTACGAGCCATAGGCTGCCACGGTCAGACCATCCGCCATCGCCCCGCGGCTGGCTATACCGTGCAACTGGGGAATGCGGCGCTGTTGGCCGAATTAAGCGGAATTACCGTAGTGAATGACTTTCGCAGCCGCGATATTGCCGCGGGTGGACAGGGCGCTCCGCTGGTTCCCGCTTTCCACCATAAAATGTTGCGCCATTCCGACATTCATCGGGTCATCGTCAATATTGGCGGTATCAGCAATCTTACCAACCTGCCCCCAGGACAGGTCACCAGCGGTTTTGACTGCGGCCCGGGAAATTTGTTGATGGACGCGTGGATCAAACAACATCTCGGACAATCCTATGACAGGGATGGTGCATGGGCAGCAACGGGCACCGTCATTCCGGCGTTACTGCATGCCTTGCTGGATGAACCTTATATGCTTGCTACCCCGCCAAAGAGCTGTGGACGTGATTTATTCAATATGCGCTGGCTGGAGCAGAAACTGCACGGCGATGAAGCCCCGGCCGATGTCCAGGCCACGTTGCTAGCGCTGACAGGGGAGGCAATAAGTGCCGCTATTCTGCGTTATTGCCTGGGGGCGAAAGAAGTATATTTATGCGGGGGCGGAGCACATAACCTTGCCCTGATAAATTATCTTGAAAAAGAACTGGTCAATTGTCGCATTCAACTCACAGACCAACTCGGCATTGAGGCTGACTGGCTCGAGGCAATTGCCTTTGCCTGGCTCGCGCAACAGACATTGCAGGGTAATTGCGCAAATCTGCCTGAAGCAACCGGCGCACGCCACCCCTGCATACTCGGGGCAATTTATCAGGCATAAAAAAAGCGAGGAGCATGGCGCCCCTCGCTTTCATTCAATCCCGCCTGATGCTTAGGCGGAGAAAGATGAGCCGCACCCACAGGTGGTCTGTGCATTCGGATTTTTAATCACGAACTGTGCGCCTTCCAAGCCTTCCTGATAGTCGATTTCAGCACCTACAAGGTACTGAAAGCTCATAGGATCAACCAGCAACTGCACACCGTTCTTGTTCATCACGGTATCGTCTTCATTCACAACCTCGTCAAAGGTAAAACCATACTGGAAACCTGAACAGCCGCCGCCGCTGACAAACACGCGCAATTTCAAGTCTGCGTTACCCTCTTCTTCGATTAACTGCTTTACTTTATTGGCTGCACTTTCAGTAAACAGCAATGGATCCTGAATTTCAGTTACTGCGTTCATGATTAACTCCTTAAGCATCTGTTAATTAAAAGTTCTACGGAAATAGATTCACAATAACACATCAATCCGGCTTTTTCCGCATCAAAACAGCCGTGCCACAAAGAAATGCGGGGAAAGAATTAACTAGCTTCAGCGTTGCTCAGCTTGAAAGCGAGCACTTTCTCGCTGGAATCTGCCAAATGTATCAGCCTGCCTTCAACCACTGCGCCCAACTGGATTTCCAGTGTTTTGTAATGTATGTCACCTATGACTTTGGATTTACTTTGTAGTTCCAAATACTCGGCTGCATTCACTGGGCCGGTGACCTCACCGTTAACGACCAGATGCGTAACGTTAACTTCCCCGTTAACACGTGCGTGTTCACTGAGAACCAGGGTGCTCGGCTTACCAGGGGTGGCGATAATGCTGCCATCAATCTCACCATCCACTCGCAAACCGCCAGTGAAGTGAACATCGCCTACAATTCTTGTCCCCGCACCAATCAATGAATCTATACGATTTTGCGGCTTACTGTGTCCCGAACCAAACATGTACTCTCCTAAGATAAACCAACACTTTGCACGACTTTGGGCTCGCGAATGCCTCGCTCAAACACCCTTACCTGAACATTTTCGATTGCAATGTCCGGTGATACCTTAAATGCACGATCAATGACTTGATAGTACTTGAAATTAAGCTGATATGCAGCCTGCTCCTGCAGGGTATTGTCCTGTGGGAATTGTATCACCACTTTCTTGCCATCCTGAACCGCATTCACGATCAACTGCATATTACCCTGAAAGGCCTTCCCTCGCTGCTTGACCGACTGCACCAGAATCAGGCGACAATAATATTCACCCGGCAGCGAATCATGCTCGATTTTCAAACGAAGAATTGAGAGATCGCTCTCACTCCCCCCCTGTGCCAAGGGTAAATTTTGGAAAAATGACAAGTTTTCTTTGAGCTTGATATTCTCATCGTTCAATGTACTGATCTGCTCCGCAATCTCCTGGTTGGCAGCTTGCATCATTTGCGCTTGACGCTCAAAAGATGCAGCCTGACTGCTTAATTTTGCATTTTCATCCTGCAACGTTGTAAGATTTTCACGCAAATCTTCCAGTTCTTTGACCGCCTGTCCGCGGTGAAACCCTGCCAACTCAAGACCAGAGTCATAAGCCCACCAAACCACGCCACCTAAAGCCAGTATAAAAGGAAGAGCTATCGCCCAACGTATATACCAGGGAATATGAGGGCGCACTGATAAGCGTTGTGCGGAAATACTAAATCTTCTTTCAAATTTACGAAATCGCATAAAACCTAGGGTAACAAGGGGACAATATTCAAAGCAGTAGTTTCCGGCAGAGCGAACATGATATTCATGTTCTGCACTGCTTGACCGGCCGCTCCTTTTACAAGATTATCAATAACTGACAATATTACTACAGTATCACCGTCCTGGGGGCGATGCACCGCAATACGGCAGCGATTTGAGCCGCGCACCGACCGTGTTTCAGGATGACTGCCCGCGGGCATGACATCAACAAATGGCTCATCGGCGTAACGCTGCTCAAACAATTCCTGCAAATCCGCCTTAGTCTTCAGGCGTGCGTACAGAGTGGCATGAATTCCCCTGATTAACGGAGTCAGGTGCGGGACAAATGTCAAACCAACTTCACGTTGCGAGACCAGAGACAGGCCTTGGCGAATTTCCGGCAAATGCCGATGCCCGCTCACTCCATATGCTTTAAAACTGTCGCCAGCCTCGGCAAATAGAATCCCCATTTCAGCCTTGCGCCCAGCACCGGACACACCCGATTTCGCATCAGCAATCAAACTAGCATCATCGATCAGACCTGCCTCCAGCAACGGAATAAAGCCCAATTGCACTGCGGTAGGATAACAACCGGGGTTGGCTAATAACTTGGCCTGCTTTATTTTATCCCGATTGATTTCGGGCAAACCATATACCGCTTGTTCTATCAGCTCAGGGCAGGCGTGAGCCATGCCGTACCATTTTTCCCATACCTTAACGTCCTTAATGCGGAAGTCCGCAGCCAGATCGATAATTCGCACCCCTGCCTCCAGCAAGGAGCGAGCCTGTTGCATGGCAATGCCATTCGGCGTGGCGAAAAAAACCACATCACATTGCTCAAGATGAGCGCTGTCAGGGTGAGTAAAGCTGATATCCAAATGTCCGCGCAGACTTGGAAACATTTGGCTAACAGCTGTACCGGCATCGGCACGGGAAGTAATCGTGCGCAACTCCACTTGTGGATGCAGTACCAGAAGACGCAATAGCTCCACCCCGGTGTAACCAGTACCTCCCACGATGCCAACCTTGATCACATCTTTCTCCTTAACTCATCCACTTCATGATTCTTCAATTTCGAATCATAAATGAAAAAAACCGCCGAATGGCGGTTTTTTTCGGCACTTCCAAAACGACTTAGCGCTTGGAGAATTGCTTGCGCTTGCGAGCTTTGCGCAAACCAGTCTTTTTACGCTCTACTTCACGCGCATCACGAGTCACCAGACCCGCCACACGCAAGACAGGACGCAGCGTTTCATCGAAATCGATCAATGCGCGGGTGATACCGTGACGTACCGCGCCCGCCTGGCCAGATTCGCCACCGCCTTGCACGTTTACCATGATGTCGAACTTTCCGACAGTCTCGGTCAACTCCAGAGGCTGACGTACTACCATACGACCAGTTTCACGCGAAAAATACACATCCACCGGCTTGTCATTGACAATAATGTCGCCTTTGCCTGGCTTGATGAATACGCGAGCTACTGCGTTTTTGCGACGGCCAGTGCCATAGTTATAAGTAACGCTCATGATTATGCTTTCAACAGATCAATAGGTTTAGGTTGCTGCGCGCTATGCGGATGTTCTGCACCAGCGTACACCTTCAGTTTACGCAGCATTGCGTATCCCAGCGGGCCTTTTGGCATCATGCCACGCACTGCCTTATACAGTACGCGATGCGGATGACGATCCAGCAATTTCGTAAAGTTGGTTTCGTAAATACCGCCTGGATAGCCTGTATGGCGGTAGTACATCTTGCCCTGAGCCTTATTTCCCGTCACGCGCAGCTTTTCTGCGTTAACCACCACCACGAAATCACCAGTGTCTGTGTGCGGTGTATAGATAGCCTTGTGCTTACCGCGCAGACGAGCTGCGATTTGGCTGGCCAAACGGCCCAGAATTTTGTCAGTAGCATCGACCAGGAGCCAGTCATGCTGAACTTCATGCGCCTTAGCGGAAAATGTTTTCATTGCACTTCCTAAAACAATAATTAGTAAACTTCGAAGGGCGCGGATTGTATCGACACAAGCAAACCCTGTCAATTACATTGTGCACCCCTTTTGCAGAGGCCCCTCAAAGTGGGCTTCTCTCCTCGCCCCCTTGCCGGGATAGCTGCTCCTATCCGGACCCGGATCAACTGATTTGCCCCTTGTAATGCTATCGCAATATTGCGGCCTTAACATGTCAACCTCTAGTCAACAGGGGAAGCGGGATGCTGATCAAAAACCAACAATTTCTACATATGATCAAGACGGAAATACATACCATCAACGCAGGCTTTGATGAAAAACAATATGTTAGATACCAGTTACTGGGCGCAAAAATCAGTACGCGCGTACATTGCTGCAAGGATGGATCGGACTTTGAAATGATAGAAAAATTCTACTCGCGCTTGCTACCAGTCACTTTTCGCGACTGGGCATGCGGGAAAGTATAAAGACTATTCAATAATTTCAATTGTATGCATAAATTCCACAGCTTTCGCCTTGCAGTCAGGTTTAGCTAGATGCATTATGATGCAGATTCTTTTTTTAAATTTCCATAATGTCCTGGTTTTTCACCAATCTCATCGCCGCCGTCCTGTCGCTTCCGCTTAATCTGTTGCTAATATCAGTGCTGGGCATACTGCTTTGGCACAAACATCCCCGGGTTGCACTCACGCTGTTCAGCAGTGCCGTCGTTCTGCTCTGGCTGCTCTCCACCCCTTTTCTGGCAGAAGCCCTGCTGCATGCCTTGGAAGGCTCCTCAGCCACCCTAAACGGCACCTTGAAACCCCATAACAATGGCCAAACCGCAGAGGCGATTATTGTTCTCGGTGGTGGCAGCTATTTCCACCCCCCTGAGTATGCTGAGGACACGGTAAATGCTGCTTCCCTGCAACGCCTGCGCTACGCTGCGAAGCTTTATCGGGATGTTAAGAAACCTGTTTTGCTGAGTGGCGGCTCACCTCAAGGAAATAGCGTTTCCGAAGCTCAACAAATGAAAGGTGTGCTGGAACAAGAGTTCAACACACCCGTGCAATGGATTGAAGATAAATCTGCCAACACCCTCGAGTCCGCCCGCTTCAGCTACCATTTATTACACGAATCAGGGATTAAGCGCATTTATCTGGTTACCCATGCCTCGCACATGCCACGCGCACTGCGGGTATTTCATGCAGCCGGATTTGAAGTCGTGCCTGCACCAACCGCATACACTACGCGCCATCAAACTGATCTACTGTCGTTTATACCAAACGCCAAAGCGTTGCAGGACAGCCAAATATTCCTGCATGAAGTGATAGGGATGATGTGGTATCGGTTAAAATCTTGATTATGACAATTTGAGGAAGAACGCCATGAAGGCACGCATTAAATGGGTAGAACAGGTATCGTTTCTGGGTGAAACAGAGAGCGGCCACGCTGTGCTGATGGATGGCCCAGCCGAGGGTGGGGGACGCAATCTGGGTCCACGCCCGATGGAAATGGTGCTAATTGGCACAGGCGGCTGCACCACCTACGACGTGCTTCATATTCTCAAAAAGGGGCGCCAGCAAGTCACCGACTGCGTGGTGGAAATTCAGGCAGAGCGTGCCGCGGAGGATCCAAAAATATTTACCAAAATACACTTCCACTTCGTGGTGACCGGCAAAGATTTAAAAACAGAACAAGTCGAGCGCGCCATCAAACTTTCCGCGGAAAAATACTGCTCAGCTTCCATCATGCTGGGCAAGGTGGCGGATATCACCCACGATTTTGAAGTGGTGCAAGCGGCATAATTGTTTTAACCATGGAGTATTGCTCGCACCGCGTGGTTTATTGTTAGACTAAACCCAGTAAGCGGTGCGCGTCATGACCTTGCCGCTTAACTGCATAGCCAGTTTCACCGGCAAGGGCAGTTCGGCGGCACCCAGACCTAACGCCATCTCAGCATGTTGTGTTTCATCAACATACATCTGCTGCACTACGGCGCGGCTCTTGGCATCTTTTTCCGGAAGCTTGTTCAGATGGCTTTGCAGATGCGAACCCACCTGACGTTCTGTTTCCGCCAGAAATCCCAGATTCCATTTATCGCCCAGCAATCCTGCAACAGCACCAATCGCCAGGGAGCTGGCATACCAAACAGGATTTAACATGCTCACATGCCCCCCCAACTCGTGTACGCGTTGCGCAGTCCATGCCAGATGTTCTGTCTCCTCCTGCGCCGCTTCGCCCAGCTTGCGTTGCACTTGCGGATCGCGTGCTGTCAACGCCTGCCCCTGATACAAAGCTTGCGCACAAATCTCGCCGCAGTGATTTACCCGCATCAGTGCTACAGCCTTGTTTTTCTCGCTGTCGCTTAAATCCATCTCTGTCATGCCGGCATCGGGGTGGGCGCGCACGCTGTGGGCCTGACTGAACAAGGTGCGCAAACCCTTGTCGAATTCCACAATGAAATTATCCAAATTCAACATGACCATATCCTCATCTTTCAATTGCTTTGTACGTAACTAAACACGCGCATTATCTAATGATTTGGCTATGGTGTGCGATATTAATCCTTCGGCACACAATCCGACCGCGTTTTCCACGCCGCTGCTTTCCCCGTTACAATATCATCCTGCAACTGCATTTAAGGGCAACATGAATTGTGAACTCTGCATAACGGCGAATGAAACACTACTTTGGAGTGGACGGTATTGTCGCGTCATCTTGGTCGAGGATGCCGATTATCGCGGCTTCTGCCGCGTCATTTGGAACGAGCACATTAAAGAAATGACAGACCTCTCCGCGCAAATGCGTTCAGAATTAATGAACACGGTATTCGCCGTGGAAAGCGCAGTGCGTGAGGTGATGCGACCGGAAAAGATTAATCTCGCCAGCCTCGGCAATATGACGCCGCACCTGCATTGGCATGTGATTCCACGCTATCTCGACGACAAGCACTTTCCCAATCCGGTCTGGGCTGCGCCTTTACGTGATACGCGTACTGCCAGCAGCAGCGATAATATTCGCGAACGCCTGAGTGCATCCATCCTTGAAAGATTGACTGCGTGACATGCTGATCCTGCCACTCGAACCGACCGACGATCGCGCCAATCCAGCCTTCAAAAATCCTGCTTCCTGCGAACAATGGCTGTCTCAACTGCAGTTCACCAATCTACATGCCGTGCATAACCTGCTGCGTACACAACTTGGTGAGTTCAACCGCTTTCCCATGCGCGTGCTTGACCGGCTCAATACCCTGGAAAAGCTGCGCGAGACGGTCGCTACTGTGCAAGCCGAGTACGCCAAAAAACTGATCGCCAAAAAACTGCCGTTAAGCGATGATGAATACGCAATTTTAAATACTATCATTGAGTTATGGAAAGGCATGCTGACTGGATATCAGCGCTGCTTACAGGATTTTATGGAGGGTGATACCCAGCTGGCAAAGTATGGCGTACTGCTATGTCATCGCTTTATGTTGTACGGCAGCCTGCAAATAATTGAACACTTGCGTAGCGGCTATGATTTTGACGGAGCACTTTGGCAGCAACTTCACGCGCTGTACTCTTTTACCGAGGGAAACGGATTACAGCATGAGAAAATAAAAGATGATTTGCATGGCTCGGGGCACAATACATCCTGCCATACCATGTATGCAAAAATGTTGCTCACTTGCCATGCAAAGCCTTCAGAACTCACACGTGCTCAATTGCAGCTGCTGGATCGCTGGCTCACGATATGGACCGATGTAATCACCATAGACCGTCGTTGCATAGTCAGCAAGGGAGACGCGCCGCCACTGGCCGTTGATCTGCGCGGGAATAGCGGCTTGCAGGATTTGCAGCAAGTCACTCAATCTGACCAGTTGCGATATCTGGCGATGGTGCCGCTCAGCAAACTGCTACGGGTAAAAAGTATCTTGCTTCAGCAAGGCCAGGCACCACAACAGTTGGAGCTGGGCAATGAGTTTTACGGAGTGGATTGCGCTGCATTCCTCAACCAGCTGCTTCATTTATGGTGCGAAGGTAGCAGCCATCGCTCGGCAGAGCGGCATAATGTGACACTTTCGGCAAAACTGGGAACAGGATTCGATTTAATTTATGCGTTTATCGCAAACAGACCGCTCAAATCATCAAGCGCAAGCGCCGATGTGGATGCAGCAGCACGCAAACAAATCGGGAGCGCGGGATACACCGTTACCGAGGGTAGCAGCCCGGACATCACGCAACTGGAAAGCTGGACAATAGAGAACGAGAGCATACTAGGTGCGCGCTTGCTGCGTGAAAACAGGAACGGGGAGCGCATCGGCAATAATCAACTGATTGCGCTGCGTACCAAGGAAGCAAAAGCGTTCATTCTGGGGACTGTCAGTTGGCGCAGCGTGGCACTCAGCGGGCATCTGCAAATGGGTGTGCAGTATTTACCGGGAGTAGCGCAAGCCGTTACACTTAAAATCAAAGATACCCACTCGGCCCAGGTAAAATCTGTGCAGGTATTATTACTGCCGGCAATGCCTGCACTCAAAATTCCGGGCAGCCTGCTCATGCCCCGCGATGTATTCCAGGCAAATCTCATGGGCGAACTGGTTCAGCCCGGCACAGAGACCTGCAATATTAAAATGGGCTTCAGTGTGTCGAGTGGAGTTGATTTTGAACGAGTGAGCTTCCGCCATGAGCTGAAGCCATAGCCACACTCAATCCAGTCGTCGTTTGGCCGGAAACACGATGCTGAACGTACTGCCCTTGCCTTCCTCACTGCTGATTTCCAGATGTGCCTGATGGCGGCTGGCGATATGTTTGACGATGGCCAACCCGAGGCCTGTGCCGCCCGTCGCACGGGAACGGCTGCTGTCCACCCGGTAGAAACGTTCGGTTAAACGCGGAATATGTTGTGGCGCAATACCTATCCCGCTGTCCTGTACGCTAAACACAGGCTGACCGTTATCCTGTACCTGCCAGCGCATCACAATCTCACCACCATGCGGCGTGTAGCGTATCGCGTTTGAAATTAAGTTACCGAAGGCGCTGCGCAACTCTTCGGCACATCCCAACAATTTGCAGTCGCTCAGCAACTCCAGCTCGAGCTTATGCTGCCCGGCACTCAACGCCAGGCCGATCTGATAACAACCGGGCAATAACGCGGGCACGTCCAATACTTCTTCCTTAAGCACATTCAGCCTGTCCTCAAGTTTGGAAAGAGTCAGCAAGTCTCCCACCAGGTGTGTCATGCGCATAGTCTGCTCACCCATCATCGGCAGCGCGCGCCTTGCCATATCATTTTCCAGGGTGGGCATGTCCTGCATGGTTTCAACAAAGCCGTTCACCACCGTTAACGGCGTGAGCAACTCATGCGATACATTGGCGACAAAATCGCGTCGCATCGTTTCTACCTGCTCAAAGCGGGTGACATCGCGGGTGACCAGCAGCTTCTTGTTGCCACTATAGCTAACCAGCTTGCAGGACAGCACGAAGTCGTCCTGACGCGTGCCGCGCAGCAATAAGGGCTCAGCAAATTTTTTCTCCGCGAGATAATCCACAAATTCAGGCTGCCGTACCAGATAGGTTATTTGCTGGCCGATGTCGCGGGAGCTATCCAGACCTAAATGCTGCTCGGCCAAGGGATTGAACCATTCAATGTGATCGGTCTTGTCCAGACTCACCACACCCTCCGGCAAAGCAGAGGTAGCAAGCTCCAGATCATGCAGAGCTGACGCACGTTTGGTGCGCTCCTTGCGGTGTTCCCGCACCATTTTATTTAACCGCGCAAAAATATCTTCCCAGGGCCCCTCGCCTTCGGGCACATTGCGTGTCTCAGGATTCTCCAGCCAGTAACCCAGTTTCACCAGGTTGCGCACATGAAATAACCAGCGCAGCAGCATCAATACCGCAAAGAATAAGGCGGCCGGCAAAGCGCCCGCCGCCGCCCACAAAAACAGAGACAGTATGGTCAGGATTAACAAATAAGTAAGGGCATGACGCCAAACATCAAACACGGTTAAACCTTCTCAAAAAAAGCTGCGTCATTATACGGGGCGAGATCTTTCCGGAAGCTGCATTTCGTTTGAAGTTATACATTAAATTGGCGAAAACCGGTAGCCGCTGCCACGCACGGTCTGCACCAGACTATCCAGGCCGGATGGCTCCAGTGCTTGCCGCAGGCGGCGAATATGCACGTCCACCGTACGCTCTTCCACAAATACATGGTCTCCCCAAACCTGATCGAGCAACTGGGTACGACTATAAACCCGTTCGGCATGCGTCATGAAAAAATGCAGAATGCGGAACTCCGTCGGCCCCAACTCCAGTGCTATGCCCTTGGCGCTTACACGGTGGGTAGTGGGCGACAGCTCCAAGCCTGCAGCATGCACTGTTTCCTCACTAATTTGCGGCATCCGGCGACGCAAAACAGCCCGTATGCGTGCCATCAATTCTCGTGGCGAGAACGGCTTGGTAATATAATCATCTGCGCCGGACTCCAGCCCCATGATTTTGTCACGCTCGTCGGTGCGCGCAGTTAGCATGATGATAGGAATATTGCGCGTGCGCTGATCGGCACGCAAACGCCGGGCGAATTCGACACCTGTTGTATCTGGCAACATCCAGTCCAGCAAAACCAAATCCGGCAGAGATTGGTTTATGTGCTTGGTGGCACTCAGCACATCAAGTGCCTGAATGGCGCGGAATCCGCACTGAATCACATTAAATGCCAATAACTCCTGAATCGCAGGTTCATCCTCCACAATCAAAATATTCGCCGTCATCATTCGTCCTATCTAAAATTATTGTTACCAGCTGGTTATGGTATGAAAGAAATATGACAGCAATATGACAGTTTCGAATTTTACTTCACAGGTGAAGCATGTTTACGACGCTGGCGCGAAAGATCGGGCAACAGCGACCCTGCCAGCATCCCCAGCGCACTCATCAACAAGCCCGCCAGCTGCGGCGGCCACAGCCCATCGGCATTGAAAATTTCCAGCAACAGCCAGGAAGCCACGCCCGCACTGATCGCAAACAATGCGCCCTGAGTGTTGGCGCGCTTCCAGTACAGGCCGCTCACCAGCGGAACGAAGGCGGCTACCAACGTAACCTTGTAGGCATTCCCCACCATCTCGTAAATGCTTGCGGTGGAAGTTAGTGCAAACAGCGTCACTGCTACGGCAAAGCACACCACTACGGTACGCATAGTCCACAAAAAATGACGATCGCTCTGGTGACCGATAATCCCCTTCAGGATATTCTCGGTAAAAGTGACAGACGGCGCCAGCAAAGTGCCGCTCGCCGTACTCATGATGGCGGAAAGCAAAGCGCCAAAAAACATCACCTGAGCTAGCACGGGCGTATGATCCATAATCAGTGTGGGTAATATCAACTGTGCATCCTTGTCGATCAGCGCGTTTACCATTGCCGGGTCGATGAGCGTGGCGCAATAGGCCAGAAATAGCGGAACAAAAGCGAACACAAAATACAGTCCACCGCCAAACAGGGCACCGCGCACTGCAGTTTTCTCATTCTTGGCCGACATTACGCGCTGAAACACGTCCTGCTGCGGGATAGATCCCAGCATCATGGTCACCGCGGCACCGACAAAAGCCAGCACATCGCGCGTTTCCAGTTGGGGCAAAAATGTAAATTTGCCTGCCTGAGCTGCATGATTGATGACCACCCCTGCCCCTCCCGCCATCCCCGACAATAGCCACGCCAGATACAGCATTCCGACGACGATGATTGTCATCTGAAACGCATCTGTCATTGCCACCGACCACATGCCGCCAAACAGCGTGTAGACCAGCACAATCCCCGCGCCTATCACCATACCTTCATTGTGCGATACCGCTCCCTGGGTCACAAAGGAAAATACCAGGCCCAGCGCCAAAATCTGCGCGGCTACCCAGCCCAAATAGGACATGATGATGGCAATACTGGTCAGCACTTCCACGGTTCGGCCATACCGCGCACGATAATAGTCGCCTATGGTGATCAAATTCATTTTGTACAGCTTGGCAGCAAAAAACATGCCTACCAGCACCAGACACATGCTGGCGCCGAACGGATCTTCGACAATGCCGTGCAAACCGTCCTTGACGAATTTGGCGGATATGCCCAGCACCGTTTCGGCACCAAACCAGGTGGCAAACACCGTTGCGGTCACCACATACAGCGGCAGATGTCGTCCCGCCACCACATAATCTTTGACGTTATGCACACGCGTGGCAGCATACAATCCTATGCCGATAGAAACGAGCAGATACAGCATGACAAACCAGATCAACATGGGAATATCTCGCACATTCAAAAAATGGCCGCTATTTTAACAGCGTTGCCGAAAACAAAAAGACCTTCAAGGAACGAACAAGACTATACATGCGCTAATTTCAAATCATGTTTTTGCATCGCAAATTCCACTTTCAAACATTCCATCAAGCACTGCAACGACTGAGCAATTTGAAAAATTGCTCAGCGATATTTAATTGCCGCTCCGGTAGGCAGCATATTTTCTGGAGCTTTCCAGGCTCAAGGTTCTGTCTTCAGCGCGAACACCGAATCGGTTAGGGAAGTGCCCGTCCAGCCATTTGATAATCGGCATGAATTCTTGCCTGTCGGCAGAGGTAATCAACTCATCCATTTCGAATATGCCCTCTCCGTTTGCAGCGGAATGAATAAAATTTTCAGAATCGCTGAGGCTGGTCAGAAAGGGCAGTTTTAGCGAATAGAGAAATCGTTCAAGCGAAACATAGGCTGTTGAGGAACGGGTGCGTACACGATTGGCAACAACCGCGATCTTCGCCTTGCTGGTGCGCGCCCCCCCGATCAGCAACAGATCTTTGATGAAGTCGGCAGTGGCGCGGATATCAAGGGGAGAAGGCGCTACCGGAATCAGGATGTAGTTGGACTTTCTCACCAATTCCTTCAGCAATATACCGCTCACGCCGGCTGGCGCATCGATAACAACGACTTCGGTATCCATGGGTATCCAGCCCTGCATGCTTTGCAGGGCGATATTGCCCTTTGCCGGCGCGGCATTGGCGCCCATGATGCGTTGCAAGTGATCGGGGCGAACACGCAGCCACTGCAAACTTGACCCTTGGGGATCGTAATCCATGATGGCAGTTCTGAACTTTTTGCTGGCATAGAAGCTAGCGAGGTTGGTTGTCAGCGTGCTTTTCCCCGAACCGCCTTTTGAGTTGATAACCAGTATTGTCAGCATGCCACCTCCTTCATTTGATGCAACGTCTAAGAACCGGCAGCTGCGAACTACAGCCTCGAGTTGTCAGCTTAACGCTGTGGTTTGACGAATTTTGTTCAGCTTGATTTCGAACTTGATATCTCGCGCCGCGCTTATGGCTATTCTCACACAACTCCATAAAAAAGGCTCCCGCAGGAGCCTTTTTTGCCGCCTTTTCAAATCAGCTTATAGTTCTTTGGAGTGTGCAGCCAGATATTTCGCCACGCCTTCAGTAGAAGCTCCCATACCTGCTTTACCTTTACTCCAGCCTGCGGGGCATACCTCACCGTGCTCTTCGGTAAATTGCAGTGCATCTATCATGCGCAGCATTTCATCGATATTACGGCCCAGCGGCAAGTCGTTCACGACCTGGTGACGCACAACACCGGCGCGGTCAATCAGGAAAGAACCGCGATACGCGACACCACCCTCTGCTTCCACATCGTAAGCTTTGCAAATTTCGTGCTTTATATCGGCTACCAAGGGATAGCCTACCTTGCCGATACCGCCATGATTGACAGGCGTATTTTTCCAGGCCAGGTGGGTAAATTGTGAATCGATGGAAATGCCGATCACTTCGACATTGCGCTTCTTAAACTCATCCAGACGATGATCAAAGGCAATCAGTTCAGAAGGGCAGACAAAGGTGAAGTCCAGGGGATAGAAAAAAATCACGCCATACTTGCCGTTCAGATGTTTTTTCAGATTAAAATTTTCGTTGATGTCGTTATTGCCCATCACTGCAACGGCACTAAAATCCGGGGCGGCTTTACCGACTAGTACTGACATGTTCTTCTCCTGTGGTTTAGTAGTAAAGGATTGAATTTAACGAGTAGGCATGCGTATGTCAACCTTTTCGCGAAAAGTGTTTTAATAATCATAAAAACAGCACTCAGCCGCGCCATCGGAGTCTCAACCAAATGAAACTGAAAGAATTTCTTGCCACGCCGTAGGCAAATAGACACCCACACCAACGATACCCTTCAACGGGGCACTCAGTATAATACGATCTTTTTAGTCTTCCTCAATCGCAACAACCACTTTGTTTCACAGTAGCCTTTACAAAAAATAGCCTATGCGTAACGAATTATTCACCATCGCATTTGCCTGCCTGCAATGCGCAGATGTGGAGTCCAAGCTTGCCCAGGTTGCCGCATTTCGGCGCGCATGGGAAAAGGGTGAAATATCATACGATCCGGCAGTGATCCCTGTTATACCTGTTCCCGTACCAGGCCGTCCGGAAAGGCCGCAAATGGTTTCCGCGCTGGCGGTGGACAAGCGCAGGTTATCTACTCCTGAGGGCCGGGCGGCGCTGATGCACTCGCTTGCTCATATTGAATTCAATGCAATCAATCTGGCACTGGATGCAATTTACCGATTCCGCGATATGCCCCCGACATTTTACGGCGACTGGCTACAGGTGGCTGCAGAGGAAGCCAGCCACTTCACCATGCTACGCAACCATCTGCGCACACTAGGCTATGATTATGGAGACTTTGCAGCGCACAACGGTTTGTGGGAGATGGCTGTTATTACAGCCCACGATCCCTTGGTGCGCATGGCACTCGTTCCCAGAGTACTGGAAGCGCGGGGACTTGATGTGCTGCCCGGCATCATGCATAAACTCGCTTCCGCCGGAGCACACGACGCTGTCGCAATCATGACTCATATACTGCGCGAAGAAATAGGGCACGTGGCAACTGGCAATCGCTGGTACGCCTTTCTGTGCAAGCAACGCGGCCTGGAGCCCCTGGCAGCATTTCGTGCCCTGTTGCACGAATACAACGCACCCAGACTTCGCGGCCCCCTCCACACTGCAGCGCGTCTGGCTGCCGGTTTTACCGAAGCAGAGATGAAAATGCTTGAAGATTCTCTAAATACTCAATAATCGAAATTATCATCGCTAAAATCTTATGTTGACATATGATTTATACTGTTAAATTGATCGCTCCATATCTCATACACTTATTTGCACTCCAGCAATAATATTAATTATATTCAACGCACTAAGGCTTACCCCCATGAATTCGAATTTCCGCACCTCCGTGCTTCTGCAAGTTTTTGCTTTTTTTATGTTATTTGCTGGCGCCCATCTGGCGGCAGCTCAAACTGAGTCATGCACCAATCCAGCTCCCGCAACAACCATAGATGAGCCGGTCCGTATGGTGTTTGGCGGGGACATTGTGCTCGGCAACAGCTTTGTCGTGGAGCACATCCCAAAGGACTGGGAGGCGCGCTATTTCTCGGGAGTGCGCGACATCCTTAAACGTGCGGATGTCGCGATGGGCAACTTTGAAGACACCCTGACCGAACAAGAAACAACCTCAAAAAAACCAGGCTCCGGCCGCCAATATGCCTTCCGCTCGCCGCCGCATTACGCTGAATTAATGTATCAGGAAGGTTTCAGAGTGTTAAACGTCGCCAACAATCATGCCAATGATTTTGGCGAAAGCGGGTTTAAAGACACCACCAACAACCTGAAACAGGCTGGTATTGCGGTCACGGGTTTGCGTAATGAGGCTGCGACACTGTCAGTGCGAGGTTTGAACATTGCCGTGCTGGGCTTCACTTACTCCAGTCGATTCAATACGGTATTTGACCTCGAGCAGGGGGCTGAGCTGGTGCGTCAGGCCAAAGCCAGCGGCAACTATGTGATCGTGACATTTCATGCCGGTGCAGAAGGCTCTCCCGCCATCTGGCATGACAACGAAGACGAACCATTCATGGGAGAAAACCGCGGCAATACTGTGGCCTTCTCGCGTGCGATGATAGATGCAGGCGCAGATCTGGTTGTGGGGCATGGCCCGCATGTGCTGCGTGCTGCAGAATGCTATCAGGGCAAGCCCATCGTTTATTCCCTCGGAAATTTTGTAGGTGTAGGCGGCCTTTCCGCCAAAAATTTCGCCTCAGTTTCCGCGTTGCTCGAAGTGTCAGTCGCTCAGGACGGTACGCTGCAGAAAATCAATCTCGTGCCACTGCGTTTCAACGAGCAAAAGTTACCGCAGGTTGACGCGCAGGAGTATGGTACGAGACTGGTAAATTATCTGGGCAAACACGCCAGATATCCGGGCTCTTTCATAGAATTTCCTGTCAACAGCGATGGACAGGCAGAGTTTGGAGCCTGGCTGGCAGCCAATACACCCAATGTACTCGCTGCGAAAAAATAAATAATGTCAACTCCGCGCTATAAATCCCTACATGCCTAACCAAGACCTGCTTGCCCGCTCCCGCGCCGCCGTATGGCATCCATGCACGCAGATGAAGCGGCATGAAACCTTGCCGCTGGTGCCGATATCGCGCGGCAGCGGTGTGTGGTTATATGATGAGGACGGCAAGCGCTATCTGGATGCAGTGAGCTCATGGTGGGTAAATTTGTTTGGGCACAGCAATCCACGAATAAACTCAGCAATTTCCGATCAGCTCGGCAAACTGGAACACGTGATGCTGGCAGGCTTTACCCATGAGCCGGTTGTGCAATTATCCGAGCGATTGAAACAACTTGTTCCCGATGGTCTTGGGCATTGCTTCTACGCATCCGATGGCGCGTCTGCTGTCGAAATTGCGCTGAAAATGAGCGCTCACTACTGGCGCAACTCCGGCAAAGCGGGAAAGACGCAATTCATCAGCCTGCAGAATAGTTACCACGGTGAAACGCTGGGAGCGCTGTCGGTAACCGATGTCGCGCTGTTTAAAGATGCCTACGGGCCCTTGGTAAAGCAGAATGCCACGGTATTGAACCCGGATAGCCGCCATGCCGCGCTCGGCGAAAGCGCCCACGATTATGCCCTGCGCTGCGCTGCGCAACTCGAAGTCCATTTGCAGCAACATCATCATCAACTTGCCGCCTTTATCATCGAGCCACTGGTGCAAGGGGCGGCGGGAATGGCCATGTACCACCCTGTGTATTTAACCCGTGCCTGCGATCTATGCGAACAATACGATGTGCATTTGATCGCTGACGAAATCGCGGTGGGAATGGGGCGCACAGGAACTATGTTTGCCTGCGAACAGGGGGAAATTACGCCAGACTTTCTGTGCTTGTCCAAAGGCATCACCGGGGGCTACTTGCCGCTATCGGTGGTCATGACTACGGACAAAATTTATCGGGCTTTTTATGCCGATGACACAGCGCGTGGTTTCCTGCACTCGCATTCTTATACCGGCAATCCGCTCGCTTGCCGTGCTGCGCTGGCCACACTGGATATTTTTGCCGATGACGATGTGATCAATGTCAACCGCAGCAAAGCGGCTTATTTGAATCACATTGCCGCGCCCTTGCGCGACCACCCCAAGGTAAAGCATTTCCGTAACAGGGGGATGATCTGGGCGTTTGAAGTGGAGAGCCCGCATGCCGATTTTGCCCAGCGCTGCTTTACACTGGCTATGCAACATGAAATTTTGCTGCGCCCGATGGGCAACACGGTGTATTTCATGCCGCCTTACGTGATCAGCGAGGATGACATGGACATGCTGATCGCACGCACACTGCTCGTAATTGAACGTCTCATCTAAATTGCATGATTACCCATCCTGTGAAACTGATCCATCCCGTTCTTCTTATTATTATATTTTTTCTTGGTTCGACCGCAGTTGCCGCAGACCTGCCCACCTCCGTACGCGAAGCACTGCGTGAGGCACATATTCCAGTCGGCAGCGTCGGCATCGTGGTGCGTGAAATAAATTCCTCCACACCGCTTATTCAGGTCAACGCACAACAGGCAATGAACCCGGCCTCGACCATGAAACTGCTCACTACGTACGCAGCACTTGAACTGCTCGGACCCGCGTATACCTGGCGAACCGAAGCCTATGTGGACGGAAAACTTGAAAATGGCGTACTGAACGGCAACCTGATTATCAGAGGCTACGGCAACCCCAAGATAAACTCCGAGCACCTGTGGCTATGGCTGCATGAGTTGCGCAACCGCGGCCTGCGCGAGATCAACGGTGACCTGATACTGGATCACAGCGCATTTGCACCACAGGAGACCGACCCCGCGGCCTTTGACAACGACCCCTTACGAGCTTACAACGTCGGCCCCGATGCATTGCTGCTCAATTTCAATGCAATCCGCCTGCGTTTTATACCCGCTGACGGCAAAGTAAATGTATTCAGTGAACCCGCCCTCGATGGCATCATGCTGGACAATCACCTGACCCTGAAAAGCCAGCGCAATTGCCGCGACTGGGATGACAACATTCTCATACACATGACAGGCAATGTCATTCATTTGCAGGGGACCTACCCCACTCCGTGCGGGGAACACGACAAACCCGTCAGCCTGTTGCCGCATGCGCGGTATTTTGATGCGTTATTCCGCGCCGTATGGCATGAAGCTGGGGGCACACTACGGGGCAATACGCGCGATGGCATTACGCCGGATTCAGCCATGTTGTTCGCCACGCATTACTCGCAACCGCTCAGCGAAATCATCCGTGATATCAATAAATTCAGCAACAATGTAATGGCCAGGCAGGTATTTCTCAGTCTCAGCTTGAACCGCGAAGCACCCACAAAAAATATACCGCTGTCCGGCACTTCAACCGACGCCACCTTTGCGAATAGCAATCCACAACCCGCCAGCGTTGCATCAAGCGAGATTGCTCTGCGCAACTGGGTCAGCAAAAAGGGGTTCGATTTCCCCGAACTGGTAATAGAAAACGGCGCGGGTCTGTCGCGCAAAGAACGCATCAGCCCGCTCAATCTTTCCTTGTTACTGCAGGATATTCAGCTAAGCCCATTTTCAGCAGAAATTGAGGCCTCGTTACCGATAGTCGGGGTTGATGGCACCATGAAAAAACGCCATGATAACTGCGCCGTAACCACACACGCACACCTGAAGACAGGCTCACTGGAAGGAGTAAAGTCCATTGCAGGCTTTCTGCAGTCGCACAGCGGCAGGCAATGGATACTGGTGTTTATTATCAACCACCCCAATGCATCGGCTGGGCAACACGCACAGGACGAACTGATTGAATGGCTGGAACAATCATATTAATGGAGCTGTGCCCATAATAAAAAAGCCTGGATTATAATCATCCAGGCTTTTTTATTATGGGCATACTATTCAACAAGATTCCGTCTGATATCTCCCAACAGAGGTTATTGAAATGAAATGTCCAGCCACTCTTTAGAAGTAAAAGTTAACGCCCAGGTTAGCTGTGGAGGTGCCAAAATATGTAGATTTAGCACCTAAGTTATCAACTGACTGATACCCAAAGTTTACCTTACCCTCAACACTGAATTGCTTGGCCAGGAAATACTCTGCACCCGCTTCAACTGCTATAGTCATAGCAGACGAAGAGGGGTTGGAGCTGGTTGATTCATAACCCAAAAAGCCACCTACAAATGGCGCCAAGTCATCAACTTTCAGATACTTTCGCACACCACCCATCAGCGCAAATGTAGTTGTCGAATTACCGCTTGGGCCTCCAGAATTAAAACCAAAACCACCCAGCACGGCCACATCTTTCGCAACAAAATATCTACCGCTGATCAATGGGGTAGTTATATTGGCGTTAGTTGTTGAATTAGAGGTAACAACAGGAATATTAAGCCCCAAAGTTCCAGCGTTGAGGCTGTTTGCGGCCAATGCGCTTCCTGCAGCCAATGCCAATGCCAAGGTTGTACCTACCAATGCAATTTTCTTCATTTCAAGCTCCCGTAATTAAACTTAACCGCAAAACCAGCGCGAAATCGCGTGGCAGTTCAACTGCTCATCATTTGTTATCGCTTTAAAGCATAGACAGCAGAGAAGATTAAGTTTCCACGGATTAATGATTAGAGTCAATACCGATGTATCATTAATGCGACAAGGTGTGCCACGACCCAAGCGGGGAAAATGGACACAAATTTTTTCTGCTACAAACCCAGCTGCATCCAGATCTCATCCACTCGCCGCTTGACGGCTTCATCCATCACAATGGCCGTTCCCCATTCACGCTGGGTCTCGCCCGGCCATTTGTTGGTCGCGTCCAGCCCCATCTTGCTGCCCAGGCCCGATACCGGGCTGGCAAAATCCAGATAGTCGATCGGCGTATTGTCCACCAGCAGCGTATCGCGGCTGGGGTCCACGCGTGTGGTGATGGCCCAGATAACCTCCTGCCAGTTGCGAATATCGATATCGTCGTCCACCACGATGATGAATTTGGTGTACATGAACTGGCGCAGGAAAGACCAGATGCCGAACATCACGCGCTTGGCATGGCCCGGATACTGTTTCTTGATCGACACCACGGCCATGCGATAAGAGCAGCCTTCGGGGGGCAGGTAAAAATCGGCGATCTCCGGGAACTGTTTTTGCAGCAGCGGCACGAACACTTCATTCAGCGCCACACCCAGCATCGCCGGCTCGTCCGGCGGCTTGCCGGTATAGGTGGAGTGATAGATGGGATCGCGCCGCATGGTGATGCGCTCGATGGTAAACACCGGAAAGGAAGCCTGCTCGTTGTAGTAGCCGGTGTGATCGCCATACGGCCCCTCCAGCGCTTCTTCACCCTGATGGATCACGCCTTCCAGTACAATCTCTGCCGAGGCTGGCACTTGCAGATCGCTACCGATACATTTCACCAGTTCGGTTTTTGCGCCGCGCAATAGTCCGGCAAACTGATATTCGGATAACGAGTCCGGCACCGGTGTCACCGCCCCCAGGATGGTGGCGGGATCGGCACCGATCACCACCGCCAGCGGGAAAGGCTGGCCCGGATGCGCTTTACACCAGTCCTGATAATCCAGCGCGCCGCCACGATGTGCCAGCCAGCGCATGATGACCTTGTTGGGCGCGATGACCTGCTGGCGGTAAATGCCGAGATTCTGACGCGGCTTGTTTGGGCCGCGCGTCACTACCAGACCCCAGGTGATTAAAGGTGCCACATCCCCGGGCCAGCAGTGCTGGATAGGCAACTTTCCCAAATCAACCTCTGCCCCTTGCCATACGATTTCCTGACAGGGCGCACTCGACAGAATTTTGGGTGACATGTTGAGCACCTGCTTCAGCACTGGCCATTTTTCCCAGGCATCACGCAAGCCCTTGGGCGGCTCCGGTTCTTTCAGGAAAGCCAGCAGCTTGCCAACCTCGCGCAGTGCCTGTGTGCTTTCTTCCCCCATGCCCAGCGCCACCCGGCGCGGCGTGCCGAACAGATTGGCCAGCACGGGCATGCTGTGACCAGCAACATTCTCAAACAGCAATGCAGGGCCTTGAGCCCGCAATACGCGATCGCAGATTTCCGTCATTTCCAGATGTGTCGACACCGGCACCGAAATGCGCTTGAGTTCGCCGATTTTTTCCAGCTGTGAGATGAAGTCGCGCAGATCCTTATATTTCATTTTTTCCTCTCCCCTGCTCCTCTACCGCTTGCGGGAGAGGGTTATTCCGGATAAAAACTGGCCTCACCCTCAGGGCGAGTTTTAAAGCGTTTATGCAGCCAGAAATACTGCTCCGGCATTTCCAGTATGCGCTGTTCGATAAATTCATTCATGCGGCGCGTATCCGCGATGTCATCAGCCGTGGGGTAGTTTTCCCAAGCCGGATAAAAGGTCAGCACATAACCCGCAGCCCCCGGCAACATGCGCGTGATGCTGGGCACGACTTTCGCACCTGTGGTCTGCGCGAGACGCGGCACCGAAGTCATGGTCGCAGCAGGCACGCCGAAAAACGGAATGAAGGCGCCGTCCTTGACGCCCTGATCCTGATCCGGCGGATAAATAAAGGGCATGCCTTCGCGCATCCCCTTGAGGATAGGCCGCAAGCCCTGCTGGCGTGAATAGAGGCGCTGCTGGCGGAAACGTGCGCGCTTTTTCAGCAGCAATTCGGTCAGGTATGCGTTCTTCTGCCTGGCATACATGCACACCGTGTCAGTATGCTGCGCGATCCACTGCCCGCCGACATCCATGCCGACGAAATGCGGGGTAAGCAGAATGGAGGGCTTATCTTTAATGGCGTCGAAATGCTCGACACCTTCCACGCGAATCAGGCTGCTGATGCGCTCGGCGCTGCCCCACCACAGGATGGTGCGTTCAATCAGACCGCGACCGAACATTTTGAAGTGATCACGCACCAGCTTTGCGCGCTGTTCGTCGCTCATGGCGGGGAAGCATTTTTGCAGATTGATCGTCGCCACCAGACGGCGCTCCTTGCCTATGGCATGCAGCAGTACGCCCAGCCCTTCGCCTATCCACACGATTGCGCGGAAAGGTAAAAAATGCAACAGCCACAAGATAAAAACACCTAACCGCACTAACATTCCTGCTCCTTGGATTCATCCGCCGGCAGCGAGCCAGGCGGAGCTTTGTAACGGTTATAGCTCCACAAATATTGCGCAGGACAGGTACGAATAATTTTCTCCAGCGCCCTGTTTATTTGCCGTGGAATCGATTTATCTTTATTAAGCTCAAGCGGCGCAAAGTGAATGTCGTAGCCCTCGCCGTGCGGCCTGCGAACGACATAAGATAACAGCACGCGCGCACCGCTGGATTGCAACAGGCGCCCCGCCAGCGTCATGGTATAGGCGGGCCGGCCAAAATAATCGGCCCACTCGCCTTCGCCATGCGCGGGTACCTGGTCCGGCAGCAAGCCGATGGCCTCGCCGCGCTTCAGTGCCTTGATCAGCGTGCGCACCCCGCCAATATCGGCGCGTGCCAAAAACATTTGCCCGCGCTGCCGGCCACCGCGGATCACCTCATCCATCCATGCACGCTTCGGTGTGGAGTACATGCAGGTCATCGGCATTTCTGCCGCAACATACAAGCCGATAATTTCAAAACACCCCAGATGCGGCGTCAAAACGATCAGGCCCTTGCCGCTGTGGCGCGCTTCATCAAGGTATTCGCGCCCGTAACAATGCCGCACATTGGCCAGCACCTCCGCCACCGGACGTCGCCATACCCACGGCAACTCGGTAATGCTCTTGCCTGCTTCCGCCACGCTGGCACGCAGCACCTTGCGGAACTCGGACGGGTGACGACCCGCATTGTAATAACCCAGATTCTCGCGCATGCGCGCCGCATATTTGCCAGACAGCAGATAGGTAGCCCAGCCCAGTTGCGCACCCAGACGATGCAGCGCGCGCAACGGCAAGCGCGACAGTAAATCAAACAGCCAGACGACAAACTTTGAGCTCATAGGAGAAATACTAAGGATTTTGATATAATGCGCGACTTTTTCTAATTTATACAAGTGAGCCAAGCGACATGAGCGAGTACTTTTTTACCTCTGAATCCGTATCTGAAGGCCATCCGGACAAGGTTGCAGATCAAATTTCCGATGCCATCGTTGACGCTATTCTAGCGCAAGACCCCCATGCGCGGATAGCGGCGGAGACACTGGTTAACACCGGGCTCGTCGTTCTCGCTGGCGAAATCACCACCACCGCCAATGTCGACTACATCCACGTGGCGCGCGACACCATCAAACGCATCGGCTATGACAACACCGAGTTCGGCATCGATTACAAGGGCTGTGCCGTGCTGGTCGCCTACGACAAACAGAGCCCGGACATCGCGCAGGGCGTCAACCGGGCCTATGATGACAACATGAACCAGGGCGCGGGCGATCAGGGCCTGATGTTCGGTTATGCCTGCGACGAAACCGACACATTGATGCCCCTGCCGATTTACTTGGCCCACCGCATCGTCGAGCGCCAGTCGCAACTGCGCCGCGATGGCCGCCTCAACTGGCTGCGCCCGGATGCAAAATCACAGGTAACAATCAAGTATGTAGACGGCAAGGCGCACTCTATCGACACTGTGGTGCTGTCCACTCAGCATGCACCGGAAATGACGCTGGAAGCCATCCGCGAAGCGGCAATTGAAGAAATCATCAAGCCTGTACTGCCGAAAGAACTGATCAAGGGCAACATCAAATTCCTGGTGAATCCGACTGGACGTTTTGTGATCGGCGGCCCGCAAGGCGACTGCGGTCTGACTGGCCGCAAGATTATTGTCGACACCTACGGCGGTGCAGCCCCTCACGGCGGCGGCGCGTTCTCCGGCAAAGATCCGTCCAAGGTAGACCGTTCCGCAGCTTATGCCGGCCGTTATGTCGCCAAAAACATTGTTGCTGCCGGTCTGGCCACAAAATGCCTGATCCAGATTTCCTATGCGATCGGCGTGGCCGAGCCTACCAGCGTGTGGGTGACCACTTACGGCACCGGCAAGATTTCGGATGACAAGATTTCCGAACTGGTGCGCAAGCATTTCGACCTGCGCCCAAAAGGCATCGTCAACATGCTGAACCTGCTGCGCCCAATTTACCTGAACACGGCAGCCTATGGCCACTTTGGTCGCGAAGAGCCCGGATTCACCTGGGAAGCAACGGACAAGGCCGCAGCACTGCGCGCTGATGCGGGTTTAAAGTAAACAAATTCCGCCTCCCGAGGGGCGCTGCAGCGGCTAACAATTCAGTTGGCTTGTCAGGCTCGGGAAGACGGCGTCATCGTAGCAACCGCGCCCATTCATATAGGGTGTTTTTATAAATTCAAAATTCTAAGCGAGACAAGGCGCGAACACAATTTACGAGCGCAGCATATATTCAATATGTAAGCGACTAAATTTTAGCTACGGCTAACCTAAAGGTTACCCTTCACTGAAACTTAGTTTTGTGAGCAACGCCGTATCGCGACGAAGTTTGGATTTATAGAAATACCCGTTAACTTGAATGGAGTATTTAATGAGTAAATTTACCGATTACAAAATCGCCGACATCAACCAGGCCGCGTTTGGCCGCAAGGAAATCGCCATTGCCGAAACAGAAATGCCCGGCCTGATGGCAATCCGCGAAGAATACGCAGCTGCGCAGCCATTGAAGGGCGCACGAATTGCCGGTTCGCTGCACATGACCATCCAGACTGCGGTGCTGATTGAAACGCTGGCAGCACTGGGCGCTGAAGTGCGCTGGGCGTCGTGCAACATCTATTCCACCCAGGATCACGCTGCCGCCGCCATCGCTGCCGGCAACATTCCGGTGTTCGCCTACAAGGGCGAGAATCTGGAAGAATACTGGGACTACACCCACCGTATCTTTGAATGGGCCAACGACCAGCACGCCAACATGATTCTGGACGACGGCGGCGATGCAACCCTGTTGCTGCATCTGGGCGCGCGCGCTGAAAAAGATATTTCACTGGTAAGCAAACCAGGTTCGGAAGAAGAAACCTTCCTCTACGCTGCCATCAAGGCACGCATCGCCAGCCACCCGGGCTGGTACTCAGCGCGTCTGGCTGCTGTGAAAGGCGTGACTGAAGAAACCACGACAGGCGTACACCGTCTGTACCAGATGCACGCACGCGGCGAATTGAAATTCCCCGGCATCAACGTCAACGACTCCGTCACCAAGTCCAAGTTCGACAATCTGTACGGCTGCCGCGAATCTCTTGTAGATGCGGTGAAGCGCGCCACCGACGTGATGATCGCTGGCAAGGTTGCAATCATCGCCGGCTACGGCGACGTGGGCAAGGGCTCGGCACAGGCCATGCGCGCACTGTCGGCACAGGTCTGGGTTACTGAAATCGACCCTATCTGTGCGCTGCAGGCAGCGATGGAAGGCTACCGCGTGGTAACCATGGATTACGCCGCCGAACACGGTGACATTTTCGTGACCTGCACCGGTAACTACCACGTGATCACGCATGAGCACATGAAGAAGATGAAGAACCAGGCTATCGTGTGCAACATCGGCCATTTCGACAATGAAATCGACGTTGCGTCGCTGAAAAAATACACCTGGGACAACATCAAGCCGCAGGTTGATCACATCATCTTCCCGGATGGCAAACGTATCATCCTGCTGGCCGAAGGTCGTCTGGTGAACCTGGGTTGCGGTACCGGTCACCCGTCCTATGTGATGAGTTCTTCCTTTGCCAACCAGACCATCGCGCAGATCGAGCTGTGGACTGAAGCCAAGAAGGGCAGCAACAAGTATCCTGTTGGCGTGTACACCTTGCCCAAGCATCTGGACGAGAAGGTAGCCGTGCTGCAACTGAAGAAACTTAATGCACAACTCAGCACACTAACCGACGAGCAAGCTGCTTACATCAACGTACCAAAAGAAGGCCCGTATAAGGCTGATCACTACCGCTATTAAATCGTAGGTCGGGCTTTAGCCCGACATGTCGGGTTGCTTACCCGACCTACAATGTTAGCAGCGCGGACCATGTTCAGGGGCGGATTGATTCCGCCCCTTCTGTCTTGGTACGCACATTTTTTCGGATACTGTATATGCAACTCTTACTGATCTGGTTTCTCAACGCATTGGCACTGCTGACAGTGGCCTATGTGCTGCCCGGCATTACCGTGGACGGGTTCACCGCCGCCCTGGTAGCCGCGCTGATACTCGGCTTGATTAATACCCTGCTGCGGCCGCTGCTGATTCTGCTCACCCTGCCGGTGACCGTGGTCACGCTGGGCCTGTTCATCCTCGTCATCAACGGCCTGCTATTCTGGTTTGCCGGGTCGGTGCTGAAGGGTTTTGAAGTCAGCGGCTTCTGGGTCGGGGTATTGGGCGCGTTGCTGTACAGTATTTTTTCTTCCGTGCTGGCGATGATCTTCTTTGAACGGAAATCAAAGCACAACCATCGGCAGCACCCATAGCGGAGATGTAATCACACTATGTCAAAAAATCTATCCATCAGCTTTGAATTCTTCCCGCCACAGACTGCGGAAGGTGTTGAAAAACTCAATGCAACAAGAAAGCAATTAGCGCCGCTCAAGCCGGAATTTTTTTCGGTCACCTTTGGCGCCGGCGGCTCCACCCGTGACCGCACGCTGGAAACCGTGCAGCAGATACAGGCCGACGGCTACAGCGCAGCACCGCACCTGTCCTGTGTGGGCTCCACCAGCGACAACATCCGCGCCATACTGCAAACCTACAAGACGCTAGGCATCAAGCGCATTGTCGCACTGCGCGGCGACCTTCCTTCGGGCATGGCCACCACCGGCGAGTTCCAGTATGCGAATGAACTGGTGTCATTTATCCGCGCCGAAACCGGCGACCACTTTCACATCGAAGTGGCGGCCTATCCGGAATTTCACCCGCAGGCCAAATCACCGCGCGACGACCTGCTGAACTTTCAACGCAAGGTCAATGCCGGAGCGGATTCTGCAATCACCCAGTATTTCTACAATGCCGACAGCTACTTCTACTTTGTAGAGCAGTGCCACAAGCTGGGCATCGCCATCCCCATCGTGCCAGGCATAATGCCGATCGGTAAATTTTCGCAACTGGCACGCTTCTCCGATGCCTGCGGTGCCGAGATTCCGCGCTGGGTGCGCAAGACGCTGGAGAGCTACGGCGACGACAGCGCCTCCATCCAGGCTTTCGGCATGGATGTGGTGACACAGATGGGCGAGCGCCTGCTTGCGGGCGGCGCACCCGGCCTGCACTTTTACACGCTGAATCAGGCCGCACCCAGCCTGGAAATATGGAAACGCTTGGGACTATAGAAATATCGTTATAAATTGAACATGTAGGAGCCGATAGCATCGTAGGGTGGGTAAAGGCCGAAGGCTGTGCCCACCAATCCCCGTGGGCAGATGAAGCTTGCCCACCCTACGTCTGCACCTGGCATGGGATCGTTTAGGTCTTTAAGTTATACAACAAAATATTCAATATAATCAAATATATACACAAACAATGCGCACACCCGAACTGTTACTCCCCGCCGGCACCCTCGACAAAATGCGCACCGCCTACGCCTTCGGCGCGGACGCGGTGTATGCCGGGCAGCCGCGCTACAGTCTGCGTGCGCGCAACAACGAATTCAAGCTGGAAGAGTTGCAGACCGGCATCAGGGAAGCGCATGAGCTGGGCAAGAAACTGTTTGTCGCCAGCAACCTGATGCCGCATAACGCCAAGGTCAAGACCTACATGGCTGACATGGAGCCGGTGATTGCGATGAAACCGGATGCGCTGATCATGGCCGACCCGGGGCTGATCATGATGGTGCGCGAGCGCTGGCCGGAAGTGCCGATTCATCTGTCGGTGCAGGCCAACACGGTGAATTATGCGGCAGTAAAATTCTGGAAATCGCTGGGGCTGGAGCGCGTCATTTTGTCGCGTGAACTGTCTATGGATGAGATCGAAGAAATCCGTCAACAATGCCCGGACATGGAACTGGAAGTGTTCGTGCACGGCGCACTGTGCATCGCCTACTCCGGCCGCTGCCTGCTCTCCGGCTACTTCAACCACCGCGACGCCAACCAGGGCACCTGCACCAATTCCTGCCGCTGGGACTACAAGGTGGCGAATGCGCAGGAAGACGGTGCCGGCGACATCCAGAAGATTGAGTTTGATTTTGACAAGGCACTGAGTGAAAGCGCGCTGTCCGATTGCGGCTCGATCCCGCGCCACCCGCTGGCAGATGAGCCCTACCTGATCTCGCGCGGCGACCATCCCGACGAACTGATGCCGGTGCTGGAAGACGAACACGGCACCTACATCATGAACTCCAAGGATCTGCGCGCGGTGGAGCATGTCGAGCGCCTGGCCAAGATCGGCATCGACTCGCTCAAGGTGGAAGGCCGCACCAAGTCGATCTATTACGTGGCGCGCACCGCGCAGGTGTATCGCCAGGCGATCGACGATGCCGTGGCCGGACGCCCCTTCAACTACGGCCTGCTGGGCGCACTGGATGCACTGGCCAGCCGCGGCTACACCGACGGCTTCTACGAGCGCCACCACACCCACGAACACCAGAACTACATGCGCGGCCATTCGGAGAGCACGCGCCAGCAATACGTGGGCGACATCGTCAGCTGCAACAACGGCATGGCGCAAATCGACGTGAAGAACCGTTTCAGTGTCGGCGACAAACTGGAAGTCATCCACCCCGCCGGCAACCAGATTGTTGACGTGACCGCGATGCTGAGCCTGGATGGCGCGGCACTTAGCGTTGCACCGGGCAGCGGCCATCGGGTGCAGATACCGCTAGCGGGCAATGTAGCAAAGGGCATGATCGCCCGTTTTATATGATCTAAGGAAACGCTGAACAAGTCCGTTCGCCCTGAGCCCTTCGACCCGTTCGCCCTGAGCTTGTCGAAGGGAGGAACGGCGCTCAGGACAGGCCTGTCGAAGGGTTGCACGGCGCACATAGCCTTACTTGCAGAAGATTGGTTAAATTCGAATCTAACAAATTATGAGCTTCTGGGTTTACATTCTGCGTTGTGCCGACAACTCTTACTATACAGGGCATACCGATAATCTCGAAAATCGCATTGGTGAACATCAGACAGGGCTATGCGGCGGCTACACCTCAACACGATTACCAATTGAAGTAGTATTTACTCAAGAGTTTCCTAGCCGAATCGAGGCACTTGCTGCTGAACAACAAATCAAGGGTTGGAGTCGCAAGAAAAAGGAAGCCATGATGATTGGTGACTGGGCAGAAGTATCTCGCTTGGCAAGATGCACTGAGAAGAATAGCTAACCTTCATCCCTCAAAAAATCCATCCTGAGCGCCGTTCCTCCCTTCGACAAGCTCAGGGCGAACGGGTTTATACTTACCATGAAAATTCACAATAACTGACAACCCATATTTGCATCCAAAAATCATGATCCTCGACACCCTCAACAACCTCGAACGCTACGCAGCCCTGCATCCCCTATTCCCAAGAGTGATAGCGTTCATCCGCAGCACGAACCTGAGCGCGCTGACCGCGGGCATTCATCCCATCATCGACAAGCAATTATTTGTGATCGTGGAAGAGGCACAAGGCCGCAGCCGTGATGTTGCTAAACTGGAATGCCATCGTCGTTACATCGACATTCAGCTGGTGCTTGAAGGAATAGACGAGATGGGCTGGAAGCCCCTGGTGGATTGCAAGCAGCCGGTGAGTGACTACAACGAAGAGCGTGACATTCGTTTTTTCAATGACGAAACGGATACCTGGATAAGCACACCGGCAGATTCCTTCTGCATCTTCTTTCCAGATGACGCCCATGCACCGCTGGTCAGCACGGGTATGATACGCAAGCTTATTTTCAAGATTGCAGTTGATGCCGTTTTGTAGGGTGTGTCCCACGCGCCATGGTGCGCATGGCACACCCTGCAATATTTCACTTTTGTCTGCGTAATGGCACCGGGCTACTACTGTTTGACCGGCACAAAACTCACTTCGCCTTTCCAGTAAATTTTCTTGTCCTTGATATTGAAAGCAAGATAAATACTGGCCTTACTCTCGCTATCCCTGGGTCTGGGTGTCACACCGCGCCGCGCATAATCGATCCAGCTTTCTCCAACAAAAAACGTTTTGAATTTCGCTCCGCGAGCAATGGTAGAAGATGCTTGCGCCACCGGAGCGACATCCGGGAAATTGTCTAGGTCCGGGATATGTATCAGTCGCACTGCGTCACCGCCGGTATTGACATAGGCGCTGCTATTCCACAACAGACTGATCATGCCGGGCAGATCGCTGACGACCTGCACCTGATAGATGCCATCCGCCTGATAACTGACAATCACCGATACCTCAGGAATTGATTTCTGTTCTGTGACAACCGGGCTGTACTTTACACCGGCACAACCCGCCAGCAGCGTAACAAGGAAGAGACCCGCTAAGCCCCGATAGCGCCTGAACATATGCCTACCCGCTGCATGATGTTATTCATCGAATGCCACATCGCCCTCTTCCACCATGTCCCCCACCTTGATGCCCTTGAAATCGAACAGGTTGCTGTCCATCAGGTGCGAGGGTTTAATGTTCTGCATCGCGGTGAAAATGGTTTGTCTGCGGCCCGGATACTGCAGCTCCCATGCAGTGAGCATTTCCTTGATATTCTGGCGCTGCAGGTTTTCCTGCGAGCCGCACAGATTGCACGGGATGATGGGAAACTCCATGGTGCGCGCGAAGCTGGCGATGTCCTTTTCGGCGCAATATGCCAGCGGGCGGATCACCACATGGTCGCCCTTGTCGGTCACCAGCTTGGGCGGCATGGCCTTGAGCTTGCCGCCGAAGAACATGTTCAGGAACAGTGTTTCGATCATGTCGTCGCGATGGTGACCCAGTGCGATCTTGTTCGCGCCCAGCTCGCCGGCCACCTTGTAGATGATGCCGCGACGCAGGCGCGAGCACAAAGAACAGGTGGTTTTGCCTTCGGGAATTTTTTCCTTGACGATGGAATAGGTGTCCTGGGTTTCGATATGGTATTCCACGCCGATCGATTTGAAATAGTCCGGCAGGATATGGTCCGGAAATCCCGGCTGCTTCTGGTCCAGATTCATCGCGATCAGGCGGAAATTGATCGGCGCGCGTTTCTGCAGGGCGCGCAAAATTTCCAGCAGGGTATAAGAGTCCTTGCCGCCTGACATGCACACCATGATGACATCGCCCTCCTCGATCATATTGAAGTCGCCGATGGCCTTGCCGACATACTGCTCCAGCCTGCCGCGCAAGCGGTTGAAATTGGTGGAGCGTGGTTCGAAATGTATAGGTGAGGTTATGGCGTTCATATTTATTTAAATCAGGCTGTAAGACAGAGCGTGGGGAAACTGAGATCAACTGCGATGGAATATCAAGGCAATATGGGGGAATACAATGAGTTGCCTGCTATTTTACCATTACTCAATGCGTGCAGCAGAATAAGCTTCTGCGCGGGGCGCTCTAGAGATTGATGCTGCGCCCGCCATCCACTGCAATCACCTGGCCGGTGATGTAAGGCGCCTGGCTCAGCAAAAATTGCACGGTCTTGGCGATATCGTCCGGCTCGCCTTCGCGTTTAAGCAGGGTGTGCGCGACGATCTGCCGACGGCGCTCTTCATTGTCCCAGTCGCCCTGCTCAGGCCACACGATCACGCCGGGTGCAACGGCATTGACCCGCACCTGCGGCGCCAGCTCCTGCGCCAGCGCCTTGGTCAGCGCCACCAGACCGGCTTTCGCCACGCTGTACAGCAAGTGCCCCTGCATAGGCCGTTCGGCATGGATATCCACAATGTTGACGATTGCGCCATTGCGTAGCCGCAACTCGCTAGCTGCCGCCTGCGCCAGAAATAGCGGCGCTTTCAGGTTGGTGCCCAGCAAATCGTTCCAATGCGCCTCATCCACCTCTTCCAGCGTGGTCGCGTAAAAGCTCGACGCGTTGTTGACCAGCCCGTCCAGACGGCCAAAGTGTCTGATGGAGTCATGCACCAGCCGGGGCAAATCGTGCAGATTGAGCAGATCGGCCTGCACGCACAGCACAGATTCCGGGCGCAGTGCGTTGAGCTCGGCCTGCAATGCCAGTGCATCATGCGCGGAAGAACGGTAGTGCAGGGCGATGTTCGCACCCGCCGCGTGCAGCCGGCGGGAGATTGCCGCGCCTACGCGCTTGGCACCTCCGGTTACCAATACCACTTTGCCTTGCATCATTTTTTCCATTAATTAAAATTGCTTATCACCTGTGGTGCCCATGCATCAATTGCAGGGTGCGCCGTGCGCACCATGGTGCGTATGACGCACCCTACGACAATCAAAACTCCAGGCCAGCACATGCCACAAAGCTATCTTTTAAGATTAAACTTCACAGCTCGTAATTTAACACATCCCCATCATGTCCTCACTACCCTTGCCCAGTCCTGAAGCACAACTCCACAGCCAGCAACTGTGCAAGCTGATTCATCATGACATTGCACTGCAGGGCGGCTGGATTCCATTTTCGCGCTTTATGGAACTGGCGCTTTACGCACCGGGCCTGGGCTACTACAGCGCCGGGGCCAGCAAGTTTGGCGCCGCCGGCGACTTCATCACCGCGCCTGAACTGTCACCGCTGTTTGGCCGCATACTGGCGCGCCAGCTGGCCGACATCATGACATTGAGTACGCCGCATATACTCGAACTGGGCGCGGGCAGCGGCAAACTGGCACTGGACATTCTGAGCGAACTGGAACGCCTGGAGCAGCTGCCAGACTCGTATTCAATTCTGGAAGTGAGTGCCGACCTGCGCCAACGCCAGCAGTTGCTGCTGCACAAGCATCTGCCCCACCTCGCCGAGCGCGTGCAGTGGCTCGATGCCCTGCCCGCAACAATATCTGGCGCGGTCATCGGCAATGAGGTACTGGATGCGCTGCCCGTGCATCTGCTGCACTGGGCCGATTCCAGAATTCTGGAGCGCGGCGTAGCGAGCAAAGGCAGCAGTTTCATCTGGGGGGAAAGGCTGTCGGAAATTCCCGGATTGCTTGAACTGGCCAGGCAGATCAGCGTGCCGGACGATTACCTCAGTGAAATTTCGCTTTCCGCGCGCGGCCTGGTCAGCAGCCTGTGCGAGCGCATGCGCAAGGGTGGCATGCTGTTCATTGATTACGGCTTTGGCGCACGCGAGTATTACCATCCCCAGCGCAGCACTGGCACCCTGATGTGCCACTATCGGCACCAGGCCCACGATGACCCGTTCTTGCTGGTCGGCCTGCAGGACATCACCGCGCATGTGGACTTTACCGCCGTCGCCGAAAGCGCGATTGACCACGGCGCCAACCTGCTGGGCTACACCTCGCAGGCGCATTTCCTGATGAATGGCGGCATTACCGACCTGATCAGCGCCATCTCGCCCGACAACCTGCGCGCATACCTGCCGCTGTCCGCGCAGATACAAAAGCTCACCAGCCCGGCGGAAATGGGCGAACTGTTCAAGGTGATTGCGCTGGGCAAAGGCATCGATACGCCGTTGCGCAATTTTCTATCGGGTGACAAATCGAGGCTGTTATAAGGAAAAAATTGGGCGGCAGAACAGTTAAGCAGAACCGTGCTTCCTCGCCCACCATGTATGCATCAGGGAATTTTACAAATAAAAAACGGGCACCTTACGGTGCCCGTTTTAGCTTGCTTGCTAAATCGCAGCAGGGTTACCCCCGCATAGGATTAGAAAGAAGTGCTCAGACCAGCAGAAACGCCAGTTGTGATCTGATCAGTTGCGTCGCCAGTACCTACTACAGTAGTTTTATCAGCTTCCGCGTACAGTTGCGTTGCTTTGGACAGATTGTAAGTAACACCAGCCATCAATACGTTGCTGTCTGCATCAAAAGCATCAACTAAGCCTGAATTGGTTGTTTTCTTGTAGTAGGCAGCAGTTACAGCCGATTTTGCGGTCATGTTGTAGCTAGCGCCCAACCACATATTGGTGTCAGTCGCATCACTGTTGGCAGTATTCAAAGACTTGGTAGCTTTCTTGGCATAACCAATGCTTGCCTTGCCGTCGCCAAAGTTATAGCCTGCACCTGCAGTGATGTGTGTGATGCCATCATTCGGACTCATAACCCATGTAGGATTAGCAGGATTAGTTACCATGCTCACGCCTGCTTCTACCGCTGTGTAAGCAATACCTGCGTTGATCGCGCCACTTGCATAGGTTAGGCCCAATGCACGAGCTTTGCCCGGAGCTGTAGTTGAACCTACATCTTGGTTTCTGTCGCCGTTGTTCACATCATACTCAGCCATCACTGTTACGTCGCCGAATTTTCCAGCGTAAGTCATGTTGCCAGCACGGTCAGCCAGGTCAGATTTTTTGGCACCTGCGATTGCGAGGTACTTGTAGTCAAATGGATCGTAAGTCTTGATCACTTTGAATGAAGTGGTGTAGTTCCAGCCCATGTCGAAAGAACCCCAAGCGCCTGAAACACCGATTGTAGCCTGACGGTCAAACAGCAGACCAAATGGGTTGCCTGAGTTAGCAGTTCCTTGTGAGTTTTGCGATGCAGCACTGTTTGTGTTTGGGTTAGCACCAACACCACCAGGAGCCAGGCTAGTTTCCAGAACAACATTGGTCTTCAGGCCATCGCCCATATCCTCAACCATCTTCAGGCCAAAGCGAGCTGTGTTGTACTGACCCATTTGCATGGTGTCTGTTGTGCCAGCGCTAGCTGCATCATTTGTCTGGTGACGCACGCCACCGTCCATGGAGCCGTACATTGAAACGTCAGCCATAGCTGCAACTGGAGCTGCGCAAGCAGCGGCAATTGCCAGAGCGATAATATTCTTTTGCATTTGTAACTCTCCTTAGTTATTAAATGAGGCGATGAACACCTTCCCCCTACAAATTCCCGTGTGGAAATCTGGGGCGATTGTGCCCAAGCTTTAGGGACAGTTCAAGGGAAATGGTCAATTATTCGCAAATGTGTGTCATTTTTACAACAACACCCTGACACCCCTGTAAATAAAGGACTAGCGATGTACCTCGTTAACCGCCTCATTAAATTCATAATCTTGAAAATTATGATGCAAAAAAAACGGACACCCAAAAAGATGTCCGTATTCTTCGATTGCACACCCTCCAGCAGGAGGGCTGGTAATTTAGAAGGCGTGCTTCACGCCTGCTGCCATTGCGCTAACCTTGGAGCCATTGCCGGCGCCAGTGAATGCACCACCCGTAGAACCCGCATCAGCCAGAACGTAGTTGATCGCATCGCCGTTGGTCAACACGGTGTACAAAGCGTAGACAGATGTTGTTTTCGCCAGCTTATGGTCAAAACCTGCTGACAACTGTGTCGCGCCGGTATCTGCAATGTTGTTGATTTCACTCGCCTTGGTGTAGGAAAGCTTCACAGTGTTATTGCTGCTGAGGTCATACTTGGCAGCAACGTTCCATGCATTATGGTCATACTTGGCCAAGCCTGCTGCCAGCGAGTCGCTGGTTTTTTCGTAGATTGCGCTCAAATACAGGGCATCCAGTTTGTAGCCTACGCCGAGCTTCATTGCAGTTTCTTTCTGGCCATCGGAAGCAGCTGTCCCTGCCAATGTGCCTGAAGCCGCTGTTCCATAATTATGTACTTCATAGCCTAGATTGGCAGACAGGTCGCCAGCCTTGTACATGGCCGCCAGAGAGGTTGCGGAACCCTGGTTAACGGTTGTTGCTGAATTTTGCTCCGCACCCATCACATAGGCAGCGGCCAGTGTCACACCACCCATCTCAGGGCTGGTGTAGGCAACCACGTCGCCATCACGGCCGTCAAATGCGAGTTCGGCTGACTTGCCCTTAACGCCGCCCATCAGACTGCGGTTATCGGCCAGCATGTCGCCAAATGCGTCCAGGCTGCGTGTAGAAGCCTTGTATGGGGTGTCCATTTTGCCCAACTGAACTGTGCCAAGCGCTTTGTCGCTCAGACCAACAAAGGTGTTGCGTGTTGCGAACGTGGCTTTACCGCTTCCTGAACCGCCCGAGTTATCGCCGTCGATCTGCTGTTCGATTTGCCAGATTGCGGATACGCCATCGCCCAGATCCTGGGTACCTTTGAAGCCGAGTTTGGTGGTGTTGCTGGAAACTTTATTCATGACCGAACCCTTTGCACCCGCAGCGGAGTCGCCATTATTGATGGACTCAACAGACATGTTTACGGCGCCATATATGTTTACATTGGCTGTATCGGCAAATGCGGGGGCTGCGAAAGCGGCAGCGAGGGCCAGAACGATAATTTTCTTTTGCATGTTTACTCTTCCTCAATATATTTAAATAAAGTGAAGGATCTCGTAGTAGAACGAGTCGCTTCAAACAAATTTCCTGTATTGGAAACTCGGGAAGGATTCTGCACAACGAAAGTTACAGAAATATTAAGGAAACACTGATTAACTCCATTTTGTCGTTCCCGCGAAGGCGGGAACCCAGCCAAATAAAAGAGCTGGATCCCCGCCTTCGCGGGGATGACGACTTAATCAGCGCATTTTTTAAACAGCAAATAATTCTTGGAACCTAAGAATAAACTGATTCATTTTTACAACACACAAGAATTATCGCTACGAAAGTTATGAACACTCAGACTCCGTTCGGCCTGAGCCTGTCGAAGGCTATCAACCCGTTCATGTTTCGACAAGCTCAACACGAACGGGTTGATAGATAAGCATACAAGGCCACTTATTACAGACTGAACACTTTTGCCAGTTCCGCACCGCAATCCGCTGCGCGCATAAAGGCTTCGCCTACCAGAAAGGCATGCACATCATGTTTGAGCATCAACTTCACGTCTTCCTGTTTGAGAATGCCGCTTTCCGTGACGACGATGCGATCCTGCGGAATGCGGGGGAGCAAATCCAGTGTGTTTTTCAGGCTGACTTCAAAGGTGCGCAAGTTGCGGTTGTTGATACCGATTAAAGGCGTGGCCAATTGCAACGCAAGATCCAGCTCGGTGCCATCGTGCACCTCCACCAGCACGGCCATTTTCAAGCTGTGTGCCAGCGCTTCAAATTCCAGCATCTCGGCCAGACCCAATTCAGCAGCGATCAGCAGGATGGCATCCGCCCCCATCGCTCGCGCCTGATAAATCTGATAAGAATCAAGCATAAAGTCCTTGCGCAGCACCGGCAGATTACAGGCCGCCCGCGCCTGCTGCAGATAGGCCACGCTGCCCTGAAAGAACTGCTCATCGGTCAATACCGACAAACACGCCGCGCCATGCTTTGCATAGCTGGTGGCTATGTCGGCCGGACGAAAATCTGCCCGCAGCACGCCCTTGCTGGGGCTGGCTTTTTTAATCTCGGCGATAACTGCCGGCGAGCCTGCGGCAATCTTGTTGCGTATTGCGCCCACGAAATCACGCGAGGGGCTTGCCTGCTCCGCCTCGGCACGCACCAGCGGCAAAGGTTTAGCCAGCTTGGCAGCGGCGACTTCCCGTGCTTTTACCGCAAGGATTTTTTTCAGAATATCGGACATGCTCTTCTTTCGATTATTAAACTGCCGTTAAATTCATGAGAAACATTTTCGACCACCGTCATTCCCGCGCAGGCGGGAATCTAGCGAATATAAGGTCTTCTCGCGAAGCGAGGCATAATGCATATTTGACCGCTGCGCGGTGCCTGCTGAACAACTGGATTCCCGCCTGCGCGGGAATGACGAAGTTTTACCATTAAGTGCATTTTCAAATTTTACCATTACCTCAATTGTTCCCGCACTGCGCCGAATCCAGTAAAATGCTGAACATGCAACCTGCCGTCTACATTCTTGCCAGTCAACGCAATGGCACATTGTATACTGGCGTAACCAGCGCCTTGGTGAAGCGAGTATGGGAACATCAAAATGATTTTATTGAAAGCTTTACTAAACGTTATGGGGTGCATTGCCTGGTTTACTTCGAACTACACGCCGATATGAAGAGTGCAATTACCCGGGAAAAGCAAATCAAAAAATGGAATCGTGCATGGAAAATCAGCTTGATTGAAATAAGCAACCCTGATTGGCGCGATTTATGGCCTGAAATTTTATAACGCCACGCCCTCATACCAACTAGATTTAAGTATCCGTGAATTAAGAAAACACTGATCAAGGCTATTTTGTCGTTCCCGCGAAGGCGGGAACCCAGTAAAATCAAAGAGCTGGATCCCCGCCTTCGTGGGGATGACAACTTAATCAGCGTATGCTTAATCGTATCACTGAAGTTTGTACCAATAAATGGAACACCTATGGAAGACATCAAGACTTACATGCAACAAGTCGGCCACCAGGCACGCGTCGCTTCGCGCCTGATGGCTCAGGCCGATACCAACGCCAAGAACCGCGCGCTGGAAGCGATTGCACAGGCTTTAATCAATAGCAGCGCTGCGCTGCTCGCAGCCAATGCCAAGGATGTCAGCACTGCCCGTAGCGGCGGCCTGGACGCCGCATCGCTGGACCGCCTGACCCTCGCTGACAAGACCATACTCGGCATGGCGGAAGGCTTGCGCCAGATTGCGCAACTGCCCGACCTGATCGGCGAGATCACCGACATGAAATTCCGTCCCTCCGGCATCCAGGTGGGAAAGATGCGCGTGCCCCTGGGCGTGATCGGCATCATTTACGAGTCGCGCCCCAATGTAACTGCAGACGCGGCAGGCCTTTGCATCAAATCCGGCAACGCCGCCATTTTGCGCGGCGGTTCCGAATCGATACACTCCAACCAGGCCATCGCGGCCTGCGTACACGCCGGGCTCAAAGCTGCCGGCCTGCCCGAGACGGCAGTGCAGGTGATCAGCACCACTGACCGCGACGCGGTGGGTGAGCTGATCACGATGAAGGAATACGTGGATGTGATCGTGCCGCGCGGGGGCAAGAGCCTGATTGCGCGCATATCGGCGGATGCCAAGGTGCCGGTGATCAAGCATCTGGACGGCATCTGCCATGTCTATATCGACGATGATGCCGATCTGGACAAGGCCATCCGCATCGCCGACAACGCCAAGACCCACCGCTACGGCGTGTGCAACGCGATGGAAACCCTGCTGGTGGCGCAGAGCGTGGCGGCAGAAGTGTTGCCAAAGCTGGGCAAAATCTACACCGACAAGGGCGTGGAGCTGCGCGGCGACGAGGCGGCACGCAAGCTGGTGAGCCAGATGAAGGCGGCGACCGAAGAAGACTGGCACACCGAATACCTCGCGCCGATCTTGAGCGTGCGCGTGGTGGCCGGACTGGACGAAGCGATCGAGCACATCAACACCTACAGCTCGCAGCACACTGACAGCATCGTGACCGAGAACTATACCAAGGCGATGCATTTCCTGCGCGTGGTGGATTCCAGCTCGGTGATGGTAAATGCCTCGACACGCTTTGCCGACGGCTTTGAGTATGGCCTGGGCGCGGAGATCGGCATTTCCACCGACAAGATCCATGCGCGCGGCCCGGTGGGGCTGGAAGGCCTGACCTCGCAGAAATACATTGTGCTCGGCAACGGCCAGATACGAAGCTAAACAGATACGAAGCTAAACGCGTCATTCCCGCACAGGCGGGAATCCAGTCATTAACAATATCCTCGCAAAGCGAGGACAACAGCAAATGCATCTTAAATAAAAATCGCTGGATTCCCGCCTGCGCGGGAATGACGGCAAAAAACTGGAGAATTAATAAACATGAGCAAAACCATCGCAGTCAACGTACCCGACATCGGCAACTTCAAAGATATTCCTGTCATCGAAATCCTGGTTAAGGTTGGCGACAGCGTCACCGCCGAGCAATCGCTGATCACGCTGGAAACCGACAAGGCGACGATGGATGTGCCCGCACCCGTTGCCGGTGTGGTGAAGGAGCTCAAGGTTAAAGTGGGCGATACGGTCAGCGAAGGCAGCGTGATTTTGATGCTGGAAAGCAAAAATGAGGTGCAAGGTACAAGGGCTGAGGCACAAGTAACAGCAGCGACTACCGCCGCCGCTTCAACCCCTGCACCTGCCGCAGCCGTTTCTGCACCTGTTGCCGCGCCACGTACCAATGAGAAAGGCGACATCCACGCCGAAGTGGTGGTGCTGGGCGCGGGCCCCGGCGGTTACACCGCCGCTTTCCGCGCAGCCGACCTGGGCAAGCAGGTGGTGCTGATCGAGAAGCACGCCTCGCTTGGCGGCGTCTGCCTGAACGTGGGCTGCATTCCGTCCAAGGCGCTGCTGCATGTAGCCAAGGTGATCACCGAAGCGGACGAAGTGTCGCATCACGGCGTCACCTTCAGCAAACCGAAGATCGACATCGACAAAATCCGCGGCTGGAAGGAAAGCGTGATCGGCAAGCTCACCGGCGGCCTCGCCGGACTGGCCAAGCAGCGCAAGGTGCAAGTGGTGCAGGGCGTGGCGAAGTTTGCCTCGGCCAACAGTCTGGTTGTTGAAACAAAAGACGGCAAAAAGACCATCACCTTCGACAACGCCATTATCGCCGCTGGATCAAGTGTTGCACGCATTCCCGGCTTCCCTTATGACGACCCGCGCATCATCGACTCCACCGGCGCGCTGGCGCTGGCCGACGTGCCCAAGCGCATGCTGATACTCGGCGGCGGCATCATCGGCCTGGAAATGGCCACCGTGTATGACGCGCTGGGCAGCAAAATTTCCGTGGTGGAACTGATGGATCAGCTGATCCCCGGAGCCGACTACGATCTGGTGAAACCGCTGCATAACCGCATCGCCAAACGCTACGAAGCCATCTATCTGAAAACCAAGGTCAGCAAGATCGAGGCCAAAAAAGAAGGCCTGCTGGTAACCTTTGAAGGTGAGCAAGCGCCCGCACCACAGCTTTACGACCGCGTGCTGATGGCGGTGGGCCGCCGCCCCAATGGCCGCGAGATCAATGCAGAAGCGGCGGGCGTGCTGGTCAACGAGCGCGGCTTTATCCCGGTGGACAAGCAGCAGCACACCAATGTGCCGCACATCTACGCCATCGGCGATATTGTCGGCGACCCGATGCTGGCGCACAAGGCGGTGCATGAAGGCAAGGTGGCCGCCGAAGTCATCGCCGGCCACAAGGCCAGCTTCGATGCGCTGACCATTCCCTCGGTCGCCTACACCGACCCGGAAATTTCCTGGATGGGCCTCACCGAAACCCAGGCCAAGGCACAGGGCATTCCCTACGAGAAGGCTTCCTTCCCGTGGGCAGCCAGCGGCCGCGCGCTGTCGGTCGCACGCGAGGAAGGCCACACCAAGGTGCTGTATGATCCGCAAACCATGCGCATTCTGGGCTCCGGCATCGTCGGCGTAAACGCGGGCGAGCTGCTGGCAGAAAGCGTGCTGGCGCTGGAAATGGGCGCCGACATGCAAGACCTGGCACTCACTATCCACCCTCACCCCACCCTGTCGGAGACGATCGGCTTTGCGGCAGAAATTGCCGAGGGCAGCATCACCGATATGTACATGCCGAAGAAGAAACACTAAGTAAGTAAACGCTGAACAATTCCGTTCGCCCTGAGCTTGTCGAAGGGCTAGCTCAATAACAATATTGATTGTTATGCGCCCTCCGCTTATGGTTCGACAAGCTCACCACGAACGGAGGACTTGTTCAGCGCTTCCATAATTCATTCATTACACCGTAGGAGCCCGATTCACCTCGAAGAGGTTCTTGCACCCTTTGGGTGTCGGGCGATTGGTCTTTACATTAATCGCCCGATAAATCGGGCTCCTACAACCCTGCTACAAGGTTACTGCGCATGACAGAGTTCTTCACCAGCGACCTCAGCCTGTGGGGACTGTTCATTTCCAGCCTGCTCGGCGCCACCTTATTACCCGGCGGCTCCGAGTTTGTCCTGCTGGGTGTACTCAAGCTGCACCCCGAATTATTCTGGCCGGCCATCCTGCTCGGCACGCTGGGCAACACCCTGGGCGGCATGATCACCTTCGGCATGGGCTGGCTGCTGCCTCAGACACAACAACTCAAACATGTGGAAAAGCTGCGGCGCTATGGCACACCCGCGCTGCTGCTGGCATGGGCACCTATCATCGGTGACGCGCTGTGCCTGACCGCAGGCTGGCTGCGGCTGAATCCCTGGCACGCTGCACTGTTCATGGCAATTGGCAAATTTTTGCGTTATATGGCCATCGGCATGGCTATGTAACGTAAAATAAGGCCGTACAATTCCACCTCAACTTATAGCAGCAATTTCGTAGTGCGTCCCACGCACCAATCTTGATGGTGCGTGGGACGCCTCTACGGTATAAACAACATCTCATAGATAGAACTGTTATGCGCACCTACCTCAATCTGATGCAGCATGTGCTGGATCACGGCACCAAAAAATCCGACCGCACCGGCACCGGCACCATGAGCGTATTCGGCTACCAAATGCGCTTCAATCTGGCCGAAGGATTTCCGCTGGTGACCACCAAGAAGTGCCACCTCAAATCCATCGTGCACGAACTGCTATGGTTTTTGCAGGGTGACACCAACATCAAGTATCTCAAGGAAAACGGTGTCAGCATCTGGGACGAATGGGCGGATGAAAACGGCAACCTGGGGCCGGTATACGGCAAGCAGTGGCGCTCGTGGTCTGCGCCCGATGGCCGCGTGATCGATCAAATTTCGGAAGTGATTGCGCAGATCAAGAGCAATCCCGATTCGCGCCGCCTGATTGTTTCCGCATGGAACGTGGGCGAGCTGGACAAGATGGCGCTGGCGCCGTGCCACGCTTTTTTCCAGTTCTACGTGGCAGACGGCAAGCTCTCCTGCCAGCTTTACCAGCGCAGCGCCGACATCTTCCTCGGCGTGCCTTTCAATATCGCCTCCTACGCGTTGCTCACCCTGATGATGGCGCAGGTTTGCGGCCTCCAGCCTGGCGACTTCGTGCACACGCTGGGCGATGCGCACCTTTACCTCAATCACCTGGAGCAAACCCGCCTGCAGTTGTCGCGCGAGCCGCGCGCGCTGCCCAGCATGCGCATCAATCCGGCGGTAAAAGACATTTTTTCCTTTAAATTCGAGGACTTTACGCTGCAGGACTACGACCCTCACCCTGCGATTAAAGCACCTGTCGCCGTCTAAGCAGAATGCTTCACAGCCAAAGGACCAGGAAGCCCTTCGGGGCAAATGCACTGCCTTTTCCGCCTTAATCTTTAAATACCACACTATGGACTATGTTATAAAGCTTGCATCAAGCGACGAATAATTCGACAAACCGGATAAAGGTGGCAAATCATGGACTGGATCAAGGGTAGCATCCGCAACAAACTGTTAATGATATCGGGCACGGGAACGACTCTCCTTCTTGCAGCTTCCCTGTTCGGCTTCTGGCTATCCTGGAGCAGCATCCACTCTTTCGATCACGAGGTCGAAAGCCGCAGAATCGATGAGCGGAGCATCCTGGAAATGCAGATCGCCTTCAAAGGCCAAGTGCAGGAATGGAAAAACGTATTGCTTCGCGGCAGCGACCCGGTTGCAATGGACAAATACTGGGGAAGCTTTGAAAAAGAAGAACGCAAAATCGATGATCTTGCGGCTGCTCTGGAAAAAAACTTAGAAAATCCCAAAGCCACGGAATTAATCCGCCAATTCCAGACTTCACATCGTGACCTGGGGGTGGCATACCGGAAAGGCCTGCAGGCTTTTAAAGACAGCCATTACGACCCCAGTGCCGGAGATCGCGCAGTAAAAGGCATCGATCGCGCCCCAACCGAACTGCTGTCCCAGGCGGCCAATGAGATCAGGGAAATTGCCGACCGCATCTCCAGAGAAGTCATCAGCAGCGGCTATCGGGGCATTTACGTCAGTTTGGTCTTGATGGGGTGTGCGGTGGCCGTCGCCTTCTTCGCCTTCCTGTGGCTGGTGAAGGGCAACATCGTCACACCGGCTAACCGGCTGGTAGTTGATCTGGCCCGGCTGGCCAAGGGTGATTTCACCACTCCCATTTCGCACACCACCGAAGATGAAATCGGCAATGTGGCAGCCAGTGCGGAATTGATCCGCAAAGATCTTGGGGCTGTGATTAAAAAACTGGACAGCTTGACCGCGGAAATCAGCAATACCGCCAGCAATCTCACTGCCACGGCGCGCCAGGTCGAAAATGCCTCCATCCAGCAAAGCGAATCAACCGCCTCCACCTCTGCGGCAGTCGAACAAATGGCCGTGAGTATCGCATCGGTTGCTGAAAATACCGATGCCGTAAAGCACATCGCCGAAGACAGCCTGTCGCGTTCCACAGAAGGCAACGTCAGCCTGTCCGCGCTGATCGGGGAGCTTGATGCTGTGGAATCTTCGGTAAAGGGAATCGCCACCTCGGTTGCACAGTTTGTGCATAGCACCGAAGCGATTTCCCAAATCACAAGCCATGTCAAAGACATTGCGGAACAAACCAACCTGCTGGCGCTCAATGCCGCAATTGAAGCCGCCAGGGCCGGCGAGCAAGGACGCGGCTTTGCCGTCGTGGCCGACGAGGTGCGCAAGCTGGCTGAAAAATCGGCGCAATCCGCCAGCCAGATCGATCAGATCACCGTCACGCTGAGTGAGCAATCCTTGTCTGTGGGCAAAACCGTGGAGCGTGGGCAGCAGTCTTTGCAGAGCAGCCAGGACATGCTTGAAAACGTAGCGATGGCGCTGGGTGAAGCCAGCCATTCCGTGAACCAGACAACCCGCGGCGTGGAGAATATCGCCCAGGCTGTGAACGAGCAAAAAGCGGCCAGCAATGACATTGCGCACAACGTGGAAAAAATCGCGCAGATGACCGAAGAAAACATGGCGGCAATCGAAAAGAATTCCATCGCTGCGGATCGGTTGCAGCAATTATCTTCCACCCTGAACGATATGGTGGGACGCTTCAAAGTCTAAAATGCAAACACGCCTTTCCATTATCGTGGCGATGGCGCGCAACCGCACCATCGGCATCAACAACACCCTGCCCTGGCGCTGCCCTGAAGACCTCAAGCACTTCAAGACGCTCACCATGGGGCATCACATGATCATGGGGCGCAAGACCTTCGACTCCATCGGCAAACCCTTGCCTGGACGGACGACCGTGGTGGTCACACGCAATCCTGAGCTGAAGATTGAGGGCTGTATCGTGACGCATTCGCTGGACGAAGCGATTGCGGCATGCGCCGGAGATGACGAAATATTTGTCGTCGGCGGCGCCGAGCTTTACGCACAGGCATTACCGCTGGCCGACAGGCTTTACCTGACGGAGGTGCAGCAAGATGTGGACGGCGATGCACACTTCCCCTTGCTTGACCTGAAGCAGTGGCAGGAAACCGCGCGTGAAGCACGGCAACAGGATACCCCCCAGCCACTGGCCTATCACTTTGTCACCTTGCAGCGGCGTTAGTCGACGCATTAATCCAGATGTTCATCTGCTTAAACGCCGTTGACACTGAGGAATCCGTGCTTAAAGCCTGCCGGGCATGGTTCGACACGCTCACCGCGAACGGCTTCATATCGTCATCCCCGCGAAGGCGGGGATCCAGCTCTTTGATTTAACTGGATTCCCGCCTTCGCGGGAACGACAACATGGACTTAATCGGCGTTTCCCCCTAATGAATAATCAGGGTTTAAGGAAGCTGTGACTGCGTTGCTGCCGGGCATGGTTCGACACGCTCACCGCGAGCGGCTTCATATCGTCATCCCCGCGAAGGCGGGGATCCAGCTCTTTGATTTAACTGGATTCCCGCCTTCGCGGGAACGACAACATGGACTTGGCTTGTCGAAGGATTTGTTCAGTGCTTGTTTAATCCCGGACACGGGCGCAGGCAGGCTCACGGGTGGCGAGTTCCTTCTAAAACAAAACCCCGCGCAATAAAAAAGCGGAAGCATGCTTCCGCTTTTTTATTTGCACAAGGTTTAATACGGCCGCAAAAAACGCTTACGACTGGCGCACGCAATCCACGTAATAAACTTTTTCGCCATTGATTTTCTCCGCTACCAGGCCGTGAATATCCGTCTCGAAGCCGGGAAACTTCTGGTTGAAGGAGCGCGCGAATTTCAGGTAATTCACAATAGTCTTGTTGAAGCATTCTCCCGGAATCAGCAGCGGAATACCCGGCGGGTAAGGCGTCAGCAGCACGCTGGTAATGCGCCCTTCCAGCTCATCGATAGGCACGCGATCAATTTCGCCGTGCGCCATTTTTGCGAATGCGTCGGACGGTTTCATCGCCGGCACCATGTCCGACAGATACATTTCAGTGGTCAGGCGCGCCACGTCGTTGGCCTTGTAGATGCCGTGGATCTGCTCGCACAAATCGCGCAGGCCGATCTTTTCATAACGCGGATTCTTGGCAATAAACTCGGGCAATATGCGCCACAAAGGCAGGTTCTGGTCGTAGTCGTCCTTGAACTGCTGCAGCTCGGTCACCATGGTGTTCCAGCGGCCCTTGGTAATGCCGATGGTGAACATGATGAAGAAGGAATACAGCCCGGTTTTTTCCACCACCACGCCATGTTCAGCAAGATATTTGGTGACTATGGAGGCAGGGATACCTGATTCTGCGATGTCGCCCTCTACTTCCAGCCCCGGTGTGATGATGGTGGCCTTGATCGGGTCCAGCATATTGAAGCCCGGTGCCAGGTCGCCGAAGCCGTGCCAGCGCTCATTGGAATGCAACATCCAGTCATCGCGCGATGCCATGCCCTCGTCCACCAGATATTCCGGCCCCCACACCTTGAACCACCACTCTGTTTCACCGAACTCCGCGTCCACCTTGCGCATTGCGCGGCGGAAATCGAGCGCCTCGGCGATGGACTCTTCCACCAGCGCTGTGCCGCCCGGCGGCTCCATCATCGCCGCTGCCACGTCGCATGAAGCGATGATGGCGTACTGCGGGCTGGTCGAGGTGTGCATCAGATAAGCTTCATTGAAACAGTCGCGATCCAGCTTGCGCTCTTCGCTGTCCTGCACCAGTATTTGCGAGGCCTGCGACAAGCCGGCCAGCAGCTTGTGCGTGGACTGGGTGGAGAAAATCATCGACTCCTTGGTGCGCGCGCGGTTCGGTCCTATCGCATGCATATCCTTGTAGAACTCATGGAAAGTCGCATGCGGCAGCCATGCCTCGTCGAAATGCAGTGTGTCGATTTTACCGTCCAGCATTTCCTTGATGGTCTCGACGTTATACAGCACGCCATCGTAAGTACTTTGCGTGATGGTGAGAATGCGCGGCTTCTGTTTCTTGTTCTTGATAAACGGATTCGCGTCGATCTTGCGCTGGATGGTTTCCATCTTGAATTCGTCGAGCGCAATCGGGCCGATAATGCCGTAGTGGTTGCGCGATGGCGTCATGAACACCGGCACCGCACCGGTCATGATGATCGCGTGCAGGATGGATTTGTGGCAGTTGCGGTCCACCACCACGATGTCATCCGGCGCCACGGTGGAGTGCCACACGATCTTGTTGGAGGTGGAGGTACCGTTGGTGACAAAATACAGATGATCCGAACTGAAGATGCGCGCCGCATTGAGCTCGGATGCCGCCACCGGTCCGGTGTGATCGAGCAGCTGGCCGAGTTCGTCCACCGCATTGCACACGTCGGCGCGCAGCATGTTTTCGCCAAAGAACTGGTGGAACATGCGCCCAACCGGCGACTTCAGGAAGGCCACGCCGCCGGAGTGGCCGGGGCAGTGCCAGGAATAGGAGCCGTCCTGCGCATAGCCCACCAGCGCGCGGAAAAACGGCGGCGCCAGCGAATCGAGGTAGGATTTGGCCTCGCGGATAATGTGGCGCGCCACGAACTCAGGCGTATCTTCATGCATGTGAATAAAGCCATGCAGCTCGCGCAGAATATCGTTGGGAATGTGGCGCGAGGTGCGCGTTTCGCCATACAGATAAATCGGGATTTCCGCATTCTTGTGGCGTATCTCTGCAACAAAAGCGCGCAGGGTCTTCAGCGCGATTTCAGTGTCCGCCTCGCTGCCAGAGCCGAATTCCTCATCATCAATCGACAACAAAAAGGCTGACGCGCGGCTTTGCTGCTGCGCGAACGAAGACAGATCACCATAACTGGTCACACCGAGCACTTCGATCCCTTCTTTCTGGATGGCATCAGCCAGCGCGCGTATGCCCAGGCCGCTGGCATTTTCTGCGCGAAAGTCTTCGTCGATAATGATGATGGGAAAATTAAACTTCATTACTACTCCCTAATTGAAACTAATTGAAAAAACAGCAAAAACCGAAACAAACATACGAAACGCCAAAACCCTCAAATTTCAGTGCAGGTTCATATTGACCGCAGGGCGATGCTATGCCGAAATTAATTATTAAGGAAGCACTGAACAAGTCCTTCGACAAGCTCAGGACGAACGGTAGAGATATGGTCCCGTTCGTGGTAACGAGATGCTCCCCCTCGTGGTAACGATATGATCCCGCTCGTGGTAACTATATGCTCCTGTTCGTGGTAACTATATGATCCTGTTCGTGGTAACTATATGATCCTGTTCGCGGTAACAATATGATCCCGTTCGTGGTGAGCTTGTCGAACCATGATCGGCACCTACGCAATCAGCGTTTCCTTAAACTTCATTCAGCGCCCCACAATAGGGAAAAGCTGCCTTACGGCATAAAGATTGCGAATTGTCGCAGATTTAGGGGTGCATGTGCAGATTGTTAATGCGCTGCAAGGAGCCGCCCAGTAGCGGTGGGAATTCAAGCAGGGGTATTTCAACCCGGCTCAGGGTGCGGAATTTCCGGGCTGCCGCTCCTCCAGCGAATAGACAACATCGCCCGTGCTTTTGCCCGTCACGCTGGCACTACCAAATTCACTGGTCAAACGAATTTGAAACGGCACTGCAAATGAATTGGCGCTCAGCAACACAAACTCACCCTGCTTGAGCGGCTGCTCTTCAACGCTGACCTCGCCGACATTTACCCCCTCCGGCAGCGTACGCGGGCGAAACGAGGAGTCATCAACGATACGCACCCAGTCGCCATAGCTATTCTTGCTAAAAAAACGATAACTATTTTGTTCGCCCGACCACGCCAGGGAGCGCCCGCTGGCACGCGCCTCCAGACCGGCATTCTCCAGCAGCAGCGCCAGCCTTGCCGCCTCTTCACGCAGGGGTGCATTGCGGTCCGGCATCAACTGCACCATCACCAGGCCCATCGCCACCCCCATCACCACCAGCACCACCAGCAGCTCGATCAGCGTAAAGCCGCGCTGACATGAGGGGAGCGTAACAACCGTTCCACCCGGTGCACCTGCCGTAGGGTGCGCCGTGCGCACCATGGTGCCTGGAACGCACCCTACAAAATTATTGCCTTGAACTAGAATGGAGTTCGACATTCAATTACTTGGCTCTACAGCTCCCACGACCCGATATCGGCATCGTTCCCTTCGCCGCCGGGCGCACCGTCCGCACCCAGGCTCATCACATCAAACTCACCATGCAGGCCGGGCTGCAAATACTGATACGGATGCTTCCACGGATCATTCGGCAAACGCTCCAGATAACCGTTGCTTTTCCAGTTCGTCGCCTCGGGCGGAATTGCAGGCTTCTTCACCAGTGCCTGCAAACCCTGCTCGGTGGTGGGGTAGCGCATATTGTCCAGGCGGTACAGCTTCAGCGCCTGCGAGATGGATGCAATATCCTGCTTCGCCGCGACAATGCGCGCCTCATCCGGCCGCCCCATTATCCTCGGCACGATAAAGGCGCCGAGGATGCCGATGATTACGATCACGATCATGATTTCGATCAGCGTAAAACCGCGTGAAAATTTTGCAGGTGCTTTAAAAACTGTTGTCATATTGAAAACTCTCTGAATTTACATAATGAAATTTGAATGATAAGGATCTGCCGTTCCATTAATATTTTCCCCGGCTTGCTGTCCTGCAATACGCCAACCCAAATAATTCATTAGCCGCGTCATTCCCGCGCAGGCGGGAATCCAGCAAGATAATCTCATCTGCGAAGCGGTCAACACCTCAATATTGATGCGCTGCGCGACTACTCTTTAATCAACTGGATTCCCGCCTGCGCGGGAATGACATGTTTTTGATCTGATGGAGTTTCTGAATTCAAACTTCACTTGGCCGGATCAATAGCTTCAAGTTTCATTATAACGTACAGCGCAGCGCAACAAGGCAAACGATACATTTTGCTGCAGAAGCGCCCTCTACTGGAGACAAACATCGCAAATGCGCCCCCCTGGTAATACACCTGACACCAGACGCATTAATCATAAAATTATGAATATAATCATTACGTTGCATAACGAGCCTACCTCGCTTTTTTTCGCGCCAGGACTTGACATACCGTTCAGGGAGAATTTCTTTGACTTTGGAAAATATTCCTAGTAACTTTGAACCACAAATAGGGATTTTACCTATTGCTCGCCATGAAGCTTTATGCCAGCAGAAACAAACATAAGGCCGACTCCCGGGCTGTCGCAATTATGCACTTATTCTTTACATACCAATAACATACAGGGAATATCATCATGAAAATCAAACATACACTCTTAACAATTGTGAAACTGGGCATAGGCTTAACCGCCTTCACCTTGCTGATCGCGGGTTGCAGTGGCGGCGGATCATCGTCCAGCAGCGCTGGCGGTGGCACGGTAACAGGAGTAGCCACCCCCTCCAAAGTCTCCGTCGTTAATACCAACTAATTACAACACGCCAAGGAGCGTATCATGAAAAATTCTATTGCTTCCTGCTCAGGCTGGCGATTGCCACCCTGCCAGCCTTTCCAGCTTATGTTATGGCTGCGCCAGCAGCTGGCTCAGCCTACATCAACGACTCGACCAATATCTACGTGCAAGACCAGACAAGCCAGGCAATGGCACAACTCAACAACATCCTCTGCAGCATGGGTGCAATGGATCCAGCAGAAATGGTGAATTCAGGTAATTACATCGCGTTGATCGATAGTAAAGTTTGCAGCCCCAATGATGGCGGTGGAAGAGGAGGTAGCAGCAATTCCGGCTCAAACTATGAGCCAGCAGTGGTGAATTCAGCGCGCACCGATTCCACCTCCCCTATGAACGTCAAGGTTTGGATTGATCAACCCCAGCAAAGCAGCAACATCAAAGCCTATCTCTCTGCTACTCAAGCACCAGCTACAGGGGATCCATATGGACGCTTCCGTATGGATTACGTTGAAAGTGGCACATCTCGTAGTGGCAAGGGTTTCATCAGTTCCACGGCTAACGGATTGGCCTTTTACCAAGACGGCAGCGGGAGTGGCGGCGGCGGAACCTACGCAGAAACTTTGCAGTTACAACTAAATGCAGCGAACAATACAGCAGGTAGCGGTTCGTTAAGATATGTACAAACTTTTAATAGCAATCCGTATCAGTCAGCATCGTTCGATTTTGCTTACAACTCAGCCTACTTCCTGCGTACAGGCGCAGGCGGCACAAACCCCCAATGTTTCAGCCGCGATCCTTTGCAGGCAGCAGAATCCGTGTGGAGCTATGGTCTTTACGATTCGAGTACGGGTGATCGCATCAACCGTGCATCAGGTTTCCCTATCTTGTATACCGACCAGACAACTCAAACCAAGATGAACGGTTACGTTGGTTACTGGGGCTTATGGACACCAACCACGGTCGATACAACAAAACCTGTATCTAAAGTAAATTACAGCGGAGGAGCCTCCGCCCAAGCAGACTACACCCTGCTTCAAACGGGCGGGAAACTGACCAAGTACACAAAAGTCTCCAAGCAGCTGGATGATTTGGACAAAATCAAGTTCATGTTCTGGCCACAAGTTACCGTTGCAAGTGTTGTAACTGCCGGCAATGGAATAGGATATGAAGTGTCCGGGGATAAAACTGCTGCAACAGGCACTGGTGGGTTTGTAGTCACCGGCGAACAAGATCCCACTAACAACTACAGCATCAAAACCTACATTGCTCCCATCACCATGACCATCGCAAACATGCAGACCGCAGCGCCTTGGGGGCTTTATGGCTGGTCGCAGATGCTGGGAGGTGATTTTGCAATTAACCAAACCGCTATCTCGGCATTGAGTCACACGACTGTAGTAGTCACACATATTCAGGATATCGTTTATCCCAAGGGCATCAACGGATTCCCATCCGCAACATTTAGTACTGGTCTAGTGTGCATCTTAAATTGCCCAACTAGCGCTGATATAACCTTATCCAATGCAAATGGCGCACTAGCAACAGTATTGCCATACGCTTCCAGCACAACAGGCTGGAATTTTGGTACTGGGCGAGCACCCTACACTTACACCCTGGATTCAACATCAGGCAATTTGAAAGATGCTCTAAACGCCCAAGTCACCAGCACAGCATCATCTTCATCCGCAACCACAGGCAATTATGGAAACAACAACTGGGGAATACAGAGCGGACGCTTGGCAGTTAAAGCTGATCTTGATGCTGCTGTATCGGTAAGAGGTGGGGTTGCAAACACTTACCTCCCGCAAGACTATGATCAATTGACCACTTATTATATTTGGGAAACCGGGGGTAATAACTGGAACCAACTCGCTGTGCTAAATGATTTATCAGGCAATCCAGTTCCATTTGATGCCCCATTGAATGTCAGCTTCACTGTACCCGCCAACACCGACCTGGTAAACAAACTCCCCTATGGCACTTTTGCTGGAGCCAATGTCACCCTGCAATATGGCGGGTTCGGCGATCTATGGGGTATCCCAAGCACTTGTATCGATATTACTTCCAACGCAAAATGCAATTTTGGAGTTGGTGGCACATCTCCCCAGAATCAGCGCTGGACACCACAGTTCTCGATTCCTGCAGGCTCTAGCGTAACCGCTGCTGGCACGAGCTATCTGGTCAAGGCATTGGACAAGGAAGTGCGCCTGGCTAATGTACCGATCGGAAACTGCTCTACATTAACTGTTGGTGCATCATCTACTTTGCCCGCAGTAGCTGATTGGCAAGACCCAACGTCACTCGTTGGCCCAGCACCCACATTCACCACAGTGCCAGCACCACGGGTGATTCAAGGTGTAAAAATGTACTAAGTTAGGCTGTTTTACTTTAAGTAAAAAGGGGGCGCATAACAGCGCCCCCTTTTTATTCATTATTCAATGCGCAATAAACCGGCTTTTTTAATTGCTTAAACCCACCCGTGTCCACAGTCTGCACAACCTGACCCTACCCAGTTAACATTGACAACATAAGGGTTTTACAGTAGTTTTCGATCAATTAAAAAAACTTAAAACATGCAATCCCGGGTCTTGCGCCTCTAAAATGATTTCAAAAAATCAATAAGATAGGGAGCAACACCATGAAAACCTCAATCAAACCATCCGTGCTGGTGAAATTGTGCATGGGCCTGACTGCATTCACTGTTCTGTTTGCAGGCTGCAGTGGTGGAGGTTCTTCATCCAGCGCCAACTCTGGCGGCACGGTGACCGGGGTTGCGACGCCCTCCAAAGTTTCCGTAGTCAACGGTGAACACGTCAGCCATTGTGTTTGCACATAGCCCCGATTATTTTTACCGTGATGACGGGATAAATCCCGCCCAATGTTTTAATCGTGCAGACAAATACGCGGAAGAGTCCGTTTGGCGCTACGGCTTGTATGACGCCACTACTGGCGCACGGTTAAATCATCAATCCGGCTTCCCGATTGAATACACCGACGCAAGCAATGTTACCTCCAGCGGCTACATTGGCTACTGGGGGTTGTGGATGCCGGTTGCCGTGCCTTCAGGTGCAACCCTGTCCCAGATAAGCTATGACACTTACCCGCCCAGCAAAAAGAATTACACGCTGCTGCAGGCCGGAGGCAAGCTCACCAAGTACTCCACCAATTTCAAGAAATTAAGCGAATTGCATAAATTGCCGATTTGGTATTACCCGTATGCCAACGTTTTAGCTACAGGCGGTGGGCCAGCAATGACTCAATATCAGTCTTATATGATCTACTGGGATAATACTGCGCAACAGTTTTTTGTCGCTCAACAATATGTAATTAATCCGACTACCGGCTCTAACGATCTGGTGAAACTATCCCCGCCAATTCCCGTAGACAATGCTTCATTGGTTGCAGCCGACGCGAACTTGATGGGATTAAGCGGCTGGTCTGAGGCGATAGGCGGATCGTTCAATATCAAATATAGCGATTTTGCGACGCTGAACATGGCTCAGGATCACAGCAATATTCGGGTCATTACCCAGACGCAGGATGTCATTTATCCGAAGGATTATGCGGCGATTAATGGAGCCGGTGGTCTCAAATGCATCAGCGACTGCCCGACTGTCGCATCGATCAGCGCCTATAACGCCGATTTAAATTCTGCAACGCCTACTTATACTGTTCCGCAATTTTCCTTCCCCAGCTATAACTACAGTACCTACGTTCCTATCCTGTATGCCACGCTGGCCAACGCAAGCTACTCTCTGGATCCGTCAAGCGGAAACATGCTGGAGGGCACACCTGTTGGCGGCGCACCCAGTGCAGGCAGCCCCGTGATTCAAACCACTTACAATGGCATATATAGTGGCCGCCTGATCACCGGCAACGATATGGCTTACATTGCCGGGGTAAAAGGCTGTCCCGTAGGAACATGCTACAGCTCTTCCGATGTGGATTTGCTTGCCGATCAGCCGGGCATCACCAGTTATTCCTATTACACCTGGGAGACCAGCAATAATTCGTGGAATCAAATGGGCTTCCTGATCGACAATACAACGACTCCACCAACGACAGTCAAATTTTATCCACCCTTGCCGGTGAGTTTTACAGTTCCCAACACCACCAAATATGGCACTGCAGCCGGAACCACCATTTCGCTGCAATATAATGACTTCGGCAATTTATGGGGCATACCTTCTAAGTGCGTAGACATGAGAAACAACGGCGATTGCGTGTATTCCGCTGTTCTAACTGCTGCTACTGCTACTGCGACATGTTTGGCTGGTACCACTTACGACACTGCTTGCTCGACCACGATAACGCCCTGGGATAAACAGTACTGGACAGCCCAGTACAGCATTCCTTTTGGCGCAGCAGGAATCGTGACAGCAGAAATCAGTCAGGGTGATATTACTGATGCTGGGTATGTTGCGAAAGGAACACAGTTCCTGGTCAAAGCCCTGGAAAAGGAACTACGCCTGTCCAAAGTGCCGGTTGGTATTTGCACGGTTCTGGGCCTGGATCAGCCTATCAGTGTGACAAAGTTGCCTTCAGCAGATCAATGGATCGATCCAACATCCAAAATCGGTACAAAACTCGTTTTGAGTCCCGCTCCTGCACCCCGTGTCATACACGGCGTAAAGCAGTACTAAGGAAACACTGATTAAGTCCATTTTGTCGTTCCCGCGAAGGCGGGAACCCAGTAAATCAAAGAGCTGGATCCCCGCCTTTGCGGGGATGACGACTTGATCAGCGTATCCCTAAGCCTTACATTTAGTATTAAAGTTGCAATAAAATAGGGGCGCATAAAGCGCCCTTATTTTTTGGTTAAGCGAATGAAAAAACAATTAGCTGCAATGCTGCTTAACAACAGATTAAAGTTAAGCGCTGGTCTTTCCATGTTGCTGCATTTGCTCGTGTTTTTTTCCTTCAGCTTATTGTTGCAGATTAATGCGAGCAAGCCCGAAAAAGCAAAATCTGAAAAATTGGAGGTGAGCTTTGCTCCACCCGCTCGCCCCCACCCACCGGCCAAATACAGCAAGCAGATACTTACTACTACCAGCCTCGCACCTTTTGATGTTGACCAGGCAAACATCAAAAAATCACCGCAAGCTCTGACCACGGTGCCAGTTATTGCACAACCCGCTCCGGTGACAGAAACAGTTGAAGGGGTGGCATTCCCCGGCGCTATCGCCTCACCCTTCCCGGGACAAGCGCGAAACAGCAACCCATTCTCGATGCAGGCGCGGGGCGCGCAACAGGAAGCAGCTCGCGCCTATTACCAGCAGGCGATGGAAGCGCAGGCCAGGCAGCGCGCCGAATTTCAGGCTCAACTCATGATGCAACAACTGCGGCAATTGCTCGCCAAACAGCTTGAGGCAGAACCGTCGGCAGCAGGGAAATGCCTGTTTGTCGAAGCGGATGACCACGTAAATCACCGATTGAAATGTGATTCTTCCGCGCTGTATGAAGTGCTGCATGATGAGCAAAAAAACATCGCAGGGCTGATGGTTGCATTGCGTGGAACGGGGCGGGCAATCACTGGATTTACGATTGAATCACGCAATAATAATTCAATAATATCAATATATTATAAATTAATCACAATAAAGAGACAGCGCAGCCTGACCCCGCCAGGAACAAGGTATAATCGCCCTACTTTAGGAGGGTGAATTTAGCAATCTCCAAATCAACTCGTCAAGCCAATAATAATTTTAAGCAGAACAATTTGATATTTGATTTGGCATTACTCGCAGTTTTTTGCAAAAAAATTTTTCAGGGGATCATGATATGAAAACAAAATTATCAGCTATATTTAATATTGGCAATTAGTGCATTGGCTGGTTGTGGTGGCGGCTCTTCGACTACGAGCTCTTCAGGCGCTACAACATCCACCGCGGCAAAAGTATCGATTACCTCAAGCAATCAATCCACCATTGCCAATTCTGCGGTCAAGTCCGCCACCCAAAACCTGGCAGGAAGCAATATGGCTTATGTCGGCGGCGTGCAGACATCTACCACACCGACAAACGAGCGGCTAATGAGCCAATGGTCTGATTTTGCCTTTCAGAAAATCGCCGAGCATCAAAATTCACCGCTGACTGTTGCAGGTGCTGTAATTTCAACCACTGCCTGTGATAGCGGCAACTTCACTTTGGACACCGACGGATCTTCAACAACGCCTTATACCTATTTCACGATTTCATTCAATAATTGCGTACTAAGTGGCACGACTGCCAACGGCACGATAGCGCTGTCCAATTTGAATAGATTACCAAGCACCGGCACACCGACCAGCATATCCGCCAGGTTCACCTTTAATTTCACGGTCGCAAATGCTTCCACTTCGGCCGGCATCTATGGTGGATTCGATATTGCGGCAACAGGAATCGGCTCGGTCTCTCGCAAGGACAGTATTACTGGAACAAGTTTTAATATTAAGGTTGCTTCGAAATATGAAACTCTCAGCAACTTCGCGTTCACCTCCAGCTATGACAACACTGGGACTCATGGCTATAGCGATACGGTGGACTACTCATTTGCAAGCGATGTGATCCTGGCCGGTTTCGACTTCCATACCATCATGCCGTTGGTTAGAAATTATCTCGATTCCTATCCGCGCAGCGGACAGGTTGAAATTACCGGCGCTAATTCTACCAAGCTCAGAGTGACGGTAGTAAGTACCGATCCGAGTCCAGGCACAGCCTCGGGTACAGTAACTTTAGAACTGAGCCAGGATGGCGGGCTGCATTACGGAGCACCCGTAACCAGAACATGGACGCAACTTGCACTCGGCCAGTAATTTAGCCATCTGAGTTGAAGTCC